>NZ_JAWOWK010000007.1:0-230010 GCF_033340375.1 Vibrio sp. 1167
GGTGGCTACGACGGGATTCGAACCTGTGACCCCATCATTATGAGTGATGTGCTCTAACCAGCTGAGCTACGTAGCCAAAACCATATTTTTTGTTCTCAACGCTTTGTTGCCTTGTCGTTGGGAACGGCGCGCATTATGCGAAGTTGAGTGAGATCCGTCAACAGTTTTTTTTAATAAATTTCGGAAAAAACCTCGTTCGCTTCCTTTTTAAACAAAGAGGCGTGTTTATGATCTAAAACTGGAAATAAATTAGCTTGCAGTTGCGTAATTTATTTTTGTTCATTTACTTAAGGTATTAAAAAAGCCAGCTTAACAGCTGGCTTTTAGTGTAAATGAAGTGTTTAGAATTCATTCATTTAATTAAACATTGAAGCGGAAGTGTACAACATCGCCATCTTTTACGATGTAGTCTTTACCTTCTAGACGCCATTTACCTGCGTCTTTTGCGCCATTTTCACCATTGAATTGGATGAAATCGTCGTAACCGACTACTTCTGCACGAATAAAGCCTTTCTCGAAGTCAGTGTGGATCTTACCTGCCGCCTGAGGCGCAGTTGCACCAACAGGGATTGTCCAAGCACGTACTTCTTTAACACCTGCTGTGAAGTAGGTGTGTAGAGTCAGTAGTTCGTAACCAGAGCGAATTACACGGTTCAGGCCCGGCTCTTCGATCCCCATATCTGCTAGGAATTCTTCGCGATCTTCATCTTCTAGTTCAGATAGTTCAGATTCGATAGCTGCACATACAGGTACAACGACATTGTTTTCTTTTTCTGCGAACTCACGAACCGCATCTAGATATGGGTTATTTTCGAAGCCATCTTCGTTTACGTTTGCAATGTACATAGTTGGCTTCAGTGTTAGGAAGTTTAGGTAGCCGATTGCTGCTAACTCTTCTTTAGATAGCTCAACTGTGCGTGCCATGCCGCCTTCAGTTAGTACTGGTAACAGTTTTTCTAGTACGGTTAGTTCAAATTTTGCGTCTTTATCGCCGCCTTTTGCCTTCTTCGCGTTACGTTGAATCGCTCGCTCACAAGAATCAAGGTCAGCCATTGCAAGTTCAAGGTTGATCACTTCGATATCTTCGATAGGTGAAACTTTACCTGAAACGTGAACAATGTTTTCGTTTTCAAAACAGCGTACAACGTGGCCAATCGCGTCTGTTTCACGGATGTTAGCTAGGAATTTGTTACCTAAACCTTCACCACGTGATGCACCAGCAACAAGACCAGCGATGTCCACGAACTCCATCGTCGTTGGAAGAACTCTCTGTGGGTTAACGATCTTAGCTAGTGCGTCTAGACGTAGATCTGGCACAGGAACCACACCAGTGTTTGGTTCAATGGTACAGAACGGGAAGTTTGCTGCTTCGATACCCGCTTTAGTTAGTGCGTTGAACAGAGTTGATTTACCTACGTTAGGTAGACCAACGATGCCACATTTAAAACCCATGATAGTAACCTTATTCAGCTTTGAACGTGTGGAGGCGATTTTGTGCTTTAGATAGGCCATCCTTAATCAGGATATCTAGACAACGAACAGCCTCATCAGCTGCTGCATCTAAAAGCTCTTGCTCTTTAGCTGGCGCTTTACCTAATACAAAACCCGCCACTTTATCTTTGTGTCCCGGATGACCAATGCCAATACGAAGACGATAAAAATCTTTGTTATTGCCCAGTTTGCTAATGGTGTCACGCAGACCGTTGTGTCCACCGTGACCCCCACCTTTTTTAAACTTAGCGACACCTGGCGGTAAGTCTAGCTCGTCATGAGCAACCATGATCTCTTCAGGTTTAATTTGATAAAATTTCGCAAGCGCTGCGATCGATTTACCTGATAGATTCATGAAGGTGGTTGGGATAAGCAAACGGAGATCCTGGCCATTGACCATAATGCGTCCTGTTAGACCAAAAAACTTTGGTTCGTTCTTCAGTGTAACGTTGTGAACGCGTGCTAATTCTTCTACAACCCAAGCGCCCGCATTGTGACGAGTTCTGGCGTATTCTGGTCCTGGATTAGCAAGACCAACAAGAAGTTTGATTTGTTGACTCAAGGTTAGGATCTCTCTGGAATCTCAAAAAGCGCAGTATGATAGCACAGAAAACTCGCGGTGGGCGACCAAGGGATTTTCTAGTTATCAGTACAAATAAAAAAACACCCCAAAGAGGGGTGCTTTTGAAATCAGTGTAACTGAAATGTTCGTATTAGTTGAACATTGCAGAGATTGACTCTTCGTTGCTGATACGACGAATCGCTTCAGCCAGCATGCGAGATAGGCTTAGTGTTGTCACTTTACCTGTTGCAGCCATCTCTTTAGACAGAGAGATAGAGTCAGTTACGATAACTTGGTCAAGAACTGAGTTCTTGATGTTATCCGCAGCGTTGCCTGAGAATACTGCGTGAGTAGCGTAAGCGAATACACGCTTAGCACCGCGCTCTTTTAGTGCTTCAGCTGCTTTACATAGTGTGCCACCTGTGTCGATCATGTCATCAACGATCACACAGTCACGACCTTCAACATCACCGATTAGGTTCATTACTTCAGAAACGTTTGCACGTGGACGACGCTTATCTACGATTGCGATGTCGATGTCGCCTAGTGCTTTTGCTGTTGCACGAGCACGAACAACGCCACCTAGGTCAGGAGATACCACTACAGGGTTATCTAGACCGCGAGCCTGCATATCTTCAAGTAGCACTGGCGTGCCGAAGATGTTGTCTACAGGTACATCGAAGAAGCCTTGAATTTGCTCTGCGTGTAGGTCGATAGTTAGAACGCGGTCAACACCAACGTTAGATAGGAAATCAGCAACAACTTTTGCAGTAATTGGCACACGCGCAGAACGTACACGACGGTCTTGGCGAGCGTAGCCGAAGTAAGGGATAACTGCAGTGATACGGCCTGCTGAAGCACGGCGCATTGCATCAATCATAACAACCAATTCCATTAGGTTGTCGTTAGTCGGTGCACAAGTGGATTGAATGATGAAAACATCGCTACCACGAACATTCTCATTGATTTGAACTGCAACTTCGCCATCAGAAAAGCGAGAAACAGATGCATCACCAAGAGAGATGTAAAGACGATCAGCAATACGTTGGGCTAGTTCAGGTGTTGCGTTACCAGCAAATAGCTTCATATCAGGCACGGTGGAAACCTCGGGTTTGCGTCCAGTTTAAATAGGTCGGTGTGAGGCTGATTGGTATTCAGCCAAAGTCTCTTTTAATGGCGAAATATTGCGCCCTTGAGCGATAAATGCCGAGACTTTATCAGAGAGTTGTGCAAGGATAGTTTCTGCTTCAGATTTGCTCGAAAATTCAGCAAAAACGCAAGATCCTGTCCCCGTCAATCTTGACGGCGCGTATTGTAGCAGCCAAGAAAGTTGCTTATCAACCTCTGGGTAGAGCATTCGTACAATTTTTTCGCAATCGTTTACGCTTGGCGTATTTAAAAGTGTTTCTAGATCTCGTTTTGGGGTGTTTCGCGTCAGATCTGGATGACAAAAAACGTCGACGGTTGCGATAGATACATTCGGTCTGACGACTAAATACCACTTTTCTTCGGGATAAGCAGGAGAGAGTTTTTCACCAACACCTTCAGCAAAAGCTGCAAATCCGCGCACAAATACGGGCACGTCTGCGCCTAGTTTTAAACCTATTTCAGCCAGTTCGTCGTCAGTTAGATTCAGTTGCCATAAGTAATTCAGTGCCACTAATGCTGTAGCTGCATTCGATGAGCCCCCACCAATGCCTCCACCCATAGGCAGCACTTTCTGTAGCTCAATATGCGCGCCAAAAGGGCAGTTTGAGTAAGCTTGAAGCGCGGTTGCTGCTTTCCAAATTAAATTGTCTTGAAGAGGCACACCTTCTATCTCTGGAGAAATCGTAATATCACCAGAATGGTTCGCTTGAATGGTGAGCTCATCGCCGTGATCGACGAATTGGAATAAGGTTTGTAACTCGTGGTAGCCATTCTCTGTACGGCCGTTGATATATAGAAAGAGATTCAATTTCGCTGGTGATGGCCAGCGTGTTGAAAGTTCAATCATTGGGTGATGTTCCATTTTGTGATCACTAGATTTATTTTGACATCAGCTGTGGTGAGTTTCAGCTTATTTGGCAGAGGGAGAGACTGTTCATGCCATTGAACGTCGCCATATCGTTGATAAGCGATACTCCAATCATTTAAACCAATTTGTTTGTTTAACGCTTGCAGTGTATTGGTTGGAGACAGTTGGAATTTGTCGGCATCGGTAGGTAGACCTAATAGCCAGTCAGGCATGTGCTCGACGGGCATCATTAACCCTGTAAGACGGTAAATCAGCTGGTTAGCACTGCGAGAAGAAAGGACCTGATCGTCGTAAGTTTCTACTGTGGCGCCTTGTGGGGTGATGGTGAGCTTTAATGCCGTTTGTCCGAGAATCGTTGTTAAACGCAACTGGCTTAGTGCTGAAGAATGTTTCCAGTAGAAGTTTAAATTTTGTCTTTGGTCTGGGCCAATATAACCAAGTTTCCCCGTTGCTTGAAAGTCTTGGATGGTTTCTAGTCGCTGCTCATGAGCTTGCCATTCAACGCTGGTAACACTTTCAGGAACGGACGAACAACCAGCGAGCAGTAAGCTCGACAAGAAAAAAAGAATAAAGGAGCGTAACGTCATGTTTGATGGCTTATTAATCAGTTTCATCGGGAATCGCTCACAACTATAGCATTGAAAAGTCGCACTTAGGAAAACAAATCCGGCTTACCCTTTCAATAAATGCGTGCTTACAGTAAAATTCTGGACCTATTTTATAACCTATCCCAGAGATACCACGTTAGATGTCCTTGCTTGCTATTGGAATTAATCACAATACAGCGTCTGTCGACTTGCGAGAGAAGGTGGCGTTTGGTCCGGATAAACTCGGCCCTGCACTCGAGCAACTTAGAGAGCACGAAGCAGTTAACGGCAGTGTGATTGTTTCAACCTGTAACCGAACTGAGTTGTACTGCGATGTTAAGCAAGGAGCGCGAAACAAGCTGATCGATTGGCTTGCTCAATTTCATCAAGTGAGCCGCGAAGATTTAATGCCGAGTTTGTATGTTCATGAAGAACAAGCTGCAATAAAGCATTTGATGCGCGTATCGTGCGGTCTTGACTCTCTGGTGTTGGGTGAGCCTCAAATTTTGGGGCAGGTAAAGCAAGCATTTTCTGACTCGCGAGATCATCAAGCCGTCGATGCCTCGATTGATAAATTGTTTCAAAAGACGTTCTCAGTCGCCAAACGGGTGAGAACAGAGACAGATATTGGTGGTAATGCCGTGTCCGTGGCTTATGCGGCATGTACATTGGCAAAACATATTTTTGAGTCGTTATCAGATTCAACCGTGCTTTTAGTTGGTGCGGGCGAGACGATTGAATTGGTCGCGAAGCATTTAGCGTCCAACGGTTGCACAAAAATGATTGTCGCGAACCGCACTAAAGAGCGCGCGCAAGGCTTAGCGGACCAATTTGGCGCAGAAGTGATCAGTTTGAACGAAATTCCTGAACATTTGGCGAAAGCGGATATTGTGATTAGCTCAACGGCGAGCCCATTGCCTATTATTGGCAAAGGTATGGTCGAAACGGCTCTAAAGCAGCGCCGACATCAACCTATCTTGTTAGTCGATATTGCGGTGCCGCGAGATGTAGAGTCGGAAGTCGGTGAACTGAACGACGCATATCTGTATTCTGTTGATGACTTGCAATCTATCATCGACAGCAACATTGAGCAGCGTAAAGTCGAAGCGATTCAAGCTGAAGCGATTGTTAGTGAAGAAAGCGCTGCGTTTATGACATGGTTGCGTTCACTGCAAGCCGTCGATAGTATTCGCGACTATCGCAAATCAGCCAACGAAATTCGTGAAGAGTTACTGAGCAAAAGTTTGCAATCTTTAGCGGCAGGCGCAGATCCGGAGAAAGTGCTGCGCGAGCTGAGTAATAAACTCACCAACAAACTGATTCACGCTCCAACTCGCGCATTGCAAAGTGCAGCAGAGCAAGGCGAACCAGCAAAATTAACGATTATCCGCCAAACACTTGGCTTGGATGATCTATAACTCACGCTTTTTATTAAGAAAACGACACTATGAAAGCCTCTATTCTGACTAAGCTAGAAACGCTAGTAGAACGTTACGAAGAAGTTCAACATCTTCTTGGTGATCCTGATGTAATTGGAAATCAGGACAAATTCCGTGCTCTATCAAGAGAGTACTCTCAGCTAGAAGAAGTAACCAAGTGCTTCCAAGCTTATCAACAAGCACAAGAAGATCTTGTCGCCGCTGAAGAGATGGCAAACGAAGACGACGAAGAAATGCGTGAAATGGCGCAAGAAGAAATCAAAGAAGCGAAAGCGACGATTGAGCGTCTTACTGATGAGTTACAGATTCTTCTTCTGCCAAAAGATCCGAACGATGATCGTAACTGTTTCCTAGAAATTCGTGCAGGTGCGGGTGGCGACGAAGCGGGTATCTTCGCGGGTGATCTATTCCGTATGTACAGCAAGTACGCAGAAAAGCGTGGCTGGCGCATCGAAGTCATGTCTTCAAACGAGGCAGAGCACGGTGGTTACAAAGAGATGATCGCAAAAGTGAGCGGCGACGGTGCGTACGGCGTACTGAAGTTTGAGTCAGGCGGTCACCGTGTACAGCGTGTTCCTGCAACTGAATCTCAAGGCCGTGTGCATACTTCTGCTTGTACAGTAGCAGTAATGGCGGAAATCCCTGAAGCGGATCTGCCTGAAATCAAAGCAGCAGACCTGAAAATCGATACGTTCCGTGCATCTGGCGCGGGTGGTCAGCACGTTAACACCACGGATTCTGCAATCCGTATTACCCACTTACCAACGGGTACGGTAGTAGAGTGTCAGGATGAGCGTTCACAGCACAAGAACAAAGCGAAAGCAATGGCGGTTCTTGCTGCTCGTATCGTTCAAGCGGAAGAAGAGCGTCGTGCCGCAGAAGTGTCTGATACACGTCGTAACCTTCTAGGTTCTGGTGACCGTAGTGACCGTATTCGTACCTACAACTACCCACAAGGTCGTGTGTCTGATCACCGTATCAACCTAACCATCTATCGTTTGAACGAAGTGATGGAAGGTGACCTGCAAAGCTTGATTGATCCTGTGATTCAAGAGCACCAAGCAGACCAACTTGCGGCGCTCGCAGAGAACGGCTAATCGATGAGCCAAGTTCAATCGATTGAGCAAGCACTGAAAAGTGCGACGGCGAAACTGGCAGAAGGCGGCAAAGAGTCGCCTTCTCTCGATGCAGCTGTACTCCTTTGCCATGTCCTTGGCAAACCACGAACTTACCTGCTGACCTGGCCAGAAAAAGCGTTAGAAGCAGAGCAAAAATCTCAGTTTGACGCTCTACTTGAACGACGTTTAACTGGTGAACCCGTCGCTTATATTATTGGTGAGCGAGAGTTTTGGTCTTTACCGTTCAAAGTTTCTCCCTCTACCTTGATCCCAAGACCGGATACAGAACGTTTGGTCGAGGTTGCACTCGATAAGACCTACGAGCAAACTGGGCCTATTTTAGATCTTGGAACGGGGACGGGGGCAATTGCTATCGCACTCGCATCTGAAATGCCAAAACGTCAAGTGATGGGCGTAGATCTCAAACAAGAAGCGAAAGCACTTGCAGAGTACAATGCTGAGCAGCTAAACATCAAAAATGTGACCTTTGCTCAAGGCAGTTGGTTTGAGCCTATTACAGAAGGTACGAAGTTTGCTTTAATTGTCTCCAACCCGCCATATATTGATGAAAAAGATCCACATTTATCCCAAGGTGATGTGCGCTTTGAGCCAAAATCTGCATTAGTTGCTAAAGAGAATGGCTTAGCTGATATTCGTTATATCTCGGATCTTGCTCGTCAGTATCTTGAAGTGGGCGGTTGGCTGGCATTTGAACATGGTTATGATCAAGGTGAGGCGGTGCGTGAGATAATGCGTGGCTTTGGTTACCAACAGGTCGTTACGGAAAAAGATTACGGTGGTAACGATCGAGTAACGCTCGGTTGTTTTGCCTGTTAATCACGGAAGTCAGCAAACACTAACTAAAAAGAGAAGAAAAATGTACGTAGCTCTAAAACACATACACTTAGTGACGATTGCGCTCAGCGCGACACTATTATCGATCCGATTCGTGTTAATGATGATGAACTCACCGAAGCGAAATAATCGCTTTTTGAAAGTGTTTCCCCACATCGTTGATACTGCATTGCTAGTGTCAGGTATCGCGCTTATTTTCATTACTGGTTTCATCCCGTTTACCGATGCCGCACCGTGGTTAACAAACAAAATCACCTGCGTACTGGCGTACATTGCGCTTGGATTCTTCTCATTGAAACTTGCGAAAAACAACCTACTGAAGATATTTGGCTTTTTCGGCGCATTGGGTTGGTTGGTCATGGCTGCAAACATTGCTGTGTCTAAGAGCCCTACGTTATTTGGATAGACGTCATGTTAGAGTTTTTTGACGAAGATTTTGACAATATACCGTTGGTGGAAGGTGCGCTTGAGCTCAACAAAGCGATTAACCCAGAAACCAAAGTACATTGGGCGAAACAAGAGTTAGAGCGTCTTTACAAAGATGCAGAAGCCACGCTTGTTCATGAAACCGATGAAGAGCAACGATTTGATGCATTCCTACGACTGTTTTTCCACGAGTGGGGGTTCAAAGGCGACGAGCAGGAATACTTTATTTCGGACAACAGCTTCATCGATAAAGTGTTGGAGCGCAGAAAAGGTATTCCTGTGAGCTTAGGTTCGATTTTGTTATACCTAGGCAAAAAGCTGGGGTTCCCGTTGAAGGGAGTTACTTTCCCTACTCAGTTCCTGTTAAAAGTCGACTGGATGCATAAGAAGCCAGACTACATCAACCCATTTAATGGTGAGTATGTAGGTGAAAGGATTCTTCAAGCTTGGCTTATTGGCCAGGAAGGACCGCTAGCTCAGCTAAAGCCTGAACATTTTGAGGAAGCTGACAACCCAACAATTATTGGTCGCTGGTTGGCGTTGATTAAAAGTGCGATGTTGCGCGAAGAGCATTATACGCTGGCATTACGTTGTACGAATCTTGCTCTAACGTTTGTGCCAGATGATCCATACGAAATTCGTGACCGTGGTTTTATTTTCCAACAGCTAGAGTGCCCTCAAGTAGCGGTATCAGATTTTCAGTACTTTATTGACCAATGCCCTGACGATCCGGCTTCCGAGCTACTAAAATCACAAGTTAATGTGATGAGTGAAACGCACGTCACACTTCACTAATTTTATCGATGTGCCGAACTGTGGCGTATCGTGGACAGAAAAAGAGAATCAAAATGGAACAGAAAATCGTTAATATCGGCGACATTCAGGTTGCTAACGACAAGCCATTCACCCTATTTGCAGGTATGAACGTTCTTGAGTCTCGTGATCTTGCGATGCAGATCTGTGAGCACTACGTAAAAGTAACGGAAAAACTTGGTATTCCTTACGTATTTAAGGCGTCGTTTGACAAAGCAAACCGCAGTTCTGTTCATTCATACCGTGGTCCAGGTCTGGAAGAAGGTATGAAAATCTTTCAGGAGCTGAAAGACACTTTTGGTGTAAAGATCATCACGGACGTTCACACTGAAGCACAAGCTCAACCTGTCGCTGACGTGGTAGACGTTATTCAGCTTCCTGCATTCCTAGCTCGTCAAACTGACCTTGTTGAAGCTATGGCCAAAACAGGTGCGGTTATCAACGTGAAGAAACCTCAATTTATGAGCCCTGGTCAAGTGGGTAACATCGTTGAGAAGTTCGCAGAGTGCGGTAACGACAAGATCATCCTATGTGAGCGCGGTTCTTGCCACGGTTACGATAACCTAGTTGTAGACATGCTTGGTTTTGGTGTGATGAAAAATGCTTCGAAAGGTAGCCCAATCATCTTTGACGTAACGCACTCACTACAAATGCGTGACCCATCAGGCGCAGCATCTGGCGGCCGTCGTGAGCAGACAGTTGAGCTTGCAAAAGCGGGTCTAGCGACAGGCATCGCAGGTCTATTTATCGAAGCGCACCCAAACCCAGACCAAGCGCGTTGTGATGGCCCATCTGCACTGCCTCTAGACAAGTTAGAGCCATTCTTAGCACAAATGAAATCGCTTGATGATCTGATCAAGAGCTTTGCAGATATCGATATCAAGTAAACGCCAGATGACTGGTGGTAACAAATACTATAGCCAACCGAGTGTTGGCTATTTTTTTATCTGAAAAACTGTAAATTCTCAAACTTGTTACTGATGAATTTGTTATTGCTAAACAATGCATCATAATTATTAAATCAATGTGTTAGGGTGCACGTGGTTTTCAAATAGATCGAATGCTTAAAATGTGCGTCAGTAATCCCAATAAGAAAAAGGTAAATAAATGAATCAGCGTCTGATGATCAAAACTGTTTTGAGTGCCGCTATCTTGGCCTCGTTAGCTGGGTGTGCTACGCAACCTGCACCAGAATGGAATGCCGATACAACCTATAAATTGACCGTGTTGCACACTAACGATCATCATGGTCGCTTTTGGCAAAATCGATACGGTGAATATGGCATGGCGGCGCGTAAAACGTTAATCGATGATTTGCGCGAAGAAATACAGGATGAGGGGGGCAGCGTGTTACTGCTTTCTGGTGGTGACATCAACACAGGAGTACCTGAGTCTGATTTACAAGATGCCGAGCCGGATTTTAAAGGCATGAGCAAAATTGGTTACGATGCGATGGCTCTAGGTAATCATGAGTTTGATAATCCATTGGACGTGCTATTCAAGCAGCAAGAGTGGGCAAACTTTCCGATGTTGTCTGCCAATATTTACGATAAAAATACTGGCAAGCGTTTATTCCAACCATACGCGATGTTTAAAAAGCAGGGCATTAAAATTGCGGTCATTGGTCTTACAACCGAAGACACTGCGAAACTTGGCAACCCTGAATTCATTGAACAAATTGACTTCCGTGACCCAAAAGAAGAAGCCAAGAAGCTGATTGCAGAACTGAAAGAAACAGAGTATCCAGATCTGATTTTTGCTGTCACGCATATGGGACACTATGAAAATGGTAATAGAGGCATCAATGCTCCTGGCGATGTGGCGTTAGCTCGTTATTTGAATGACGGCGATCTCGACATGATCGTTGGAGGACACTCACAAGAACCTGTATGCATGGAAGGTCCAAACGTTATCAAAAAGAACTTTAAACCAGGTGATGAATGTCAGCCCGATAAACAAAATGGCACCTTTATTGTTCAGGCACATGAGTGGGGGAAATACGTGGGACGCGCCGATTACGAGTTTCGTAATGGCGAACTCTCGATGGTGAGCTACGATCTGATCCCTGTAAACTTGAAAAAGAAAGTTAAAGTTGATGGTCAGTCGCAACGAGTCTTTATCCAAGAAGAGATTAAACAAGACGAAATGATGCTTGAGTTTCTTCGTCCTTATCAAGAAAAAGGTCAGGGCAAGCTAAACGTGAAGATTGCAGAATCTAACGGTAAGCTTGAGGGTGACCGCAATGTGGTTCGTTACCAGCAAACAAACTTAGGTCGATTAATTGCAACGGCTCACATGGAACGTGCGAAAGCAGATTTCGCCGTAATGAATTCTGGTGGTGTTCGAGATTCGATTGCTGCGGGTGATATTACTTATAAAGACGTGCTCACTGTTCAGCCATTTGGCAATATGGTTTCTTACGTTGATATGACGGGTAAAGAGGTATTAGATTATCTAAATGTCGTTGCAACTAAGCCTGTTGACTCTGGTGCTTATGCACAGTTTGCCGGCATTGCGATGAGTATCAATAATGGTGAGGTAACCAATGTGTTTATTGGTAATAAGCAACTTCGCTTAGATGGTAATTACCGCTTTACCGTACCAAGCTACAATGCTGCTGGTGGTGATGGTTACCCTAAAATCGACGATCATCCAGGGTATGTAAATACAGGTTTTACCGATGCTGAAGTTTTGAAGGATTATTTAGAAACACACAGCCCTATTGATGTTAATGAGTATGCCCCTTCAGGTGAAATCACGTATTTAGTTGATACGGCGATTGATCAGTAACCCAACAGAGAAAAAGCGATTGACTCAAACTCGCTGATATCATTAACTAAAAGCGCAGATCCAATTCAGTCTGCGCTTTTTGTTTTTATGAGGAGAATCTTGATGACTCCGGCCATTAATCTTGCGAAAAAGAAAAAAATTCCACACACCATCCATCAATATGAGCACGATCCTAGAGCCGATAGTTATGGTTTAGAAGCTGCTGAAGTGCTAGGACAGGATCCGAAAACAGTATTTAAAACCTTGTTGTTCTGCTTGAACGGGGAGCCAAAGAATCTTGCGGTTGCGATTATCCCTGTTGATCAAAAGCTGAACCTAAAACTGGCAGCGAAAGCAGCGAAGGGCAAAAAGGCCGATATGGCTGATCCGGAAATCGCGCAAAAGACCACAGGTTATGTCGTTGGTGGAATTAGCCCACTAGGGCAGAAGAAAGCATTACCTACTTTTTTGCACGAAAGCGCAGCAGAGCAAGACACAATCTGTGTGAGTGCTGGTAAACGTGGTTTAGAAATTGAGTTAGCCCCGAGAGATTTGCTGAGCTTAACTCGCGGTCAGTTTGCACCTCTTTGTTTGTAAACTCATGACAAATAAAAAGGACGCTCATGAGCGTCCTTTTTTGATCTTGCCTGTCAGTGAAGCGTTACTTCTTCAGACTCAATGTACCACCAGTGCGTTTAGCTGGTTTACTTGGTTTCGCGGCATTTGGGTTCATGTAATGCTGCTTGGGCTTACTCGGTGATTGAGGCTTGTTTGCTGAATGCGTATTGCTCGATGCATCTGGTTTACGGTGTGATTTACCATGCTCGCCTTGCGGTCTGCTGCGTTCACCTTGTGGTTTCGCTTTGTAATGTTCTTTAGCTGGACGTCCGCCTTCATCATCACGCTGACGACGCTTTTGTTGACCTTTTTTCGAGTTTGGTGCATGACGGAATTCATCAGCATTGTTACCACGGAAAGTTCGTGTCTTCTGGTTACGACGAGCAGTAGAATCTTGGTTTTCTTCACGGCTATCAAACAGCTTCGCGTCGGTCGCTTTACGAATGTTGCGACCTCTAGAGTCTGTTTTTGATGCTTCTTCTGTACCTACCGAGCCTTCACACATTGCTAGGATCTCTGCCACTTCTTCGTCACTTAGATAACGCCATTTTCCATTCGGAATACCATCAAGAGAGATATTCATGATGCGTACGCGACGCAGCTTGAATACTTCATAGCCCAGCGCTTCACACATGCGACGGATCTGACGGTTAAGTCCTTGAGTGAGCACAATACGGAAAGAGAATTTAGTTTCTTTCGTTACCTTACAAGGTAGGGTGACTGTGTCGAGAATCTTAACGCCACTCGACATCTGTTTGAGAAACTCGCCTGTAATTGGCTTGTCCACGCGTACGACGTACTCTTTTTCGTGGCTGTTGCCGGCGCGAAGGATTTTGTTCACGATGTCGCCATCGTTGGTCAAAAAGATCAGACCATCAGAGGGTTTGTCTAAGCGGCCGATCGGAAAGATACGTTTTTGGTGGCCGATGAAATCAACGATGTTTCCAGGGACGTCTCTCTCAGTTGTACAGGTGATGCCTGTTGGTTTATTGAGAGCGATATAAATCGGCTTCTCTTTTGCTGCCACTGGCTTACCATCCACACAAACATCATCACCAGGTAGCACTTTTGTCCCCATTTCAGGTTTGTTGCCATTAATGGTGACACGGCCTTGCTCAATCAGTCTGTCTGCTTCACGGCGTGAGCAAAACCCCGTTTCACTGATGAATTTATTTAATCGTTTAGCGTTGTCTTGTGACATTTTTGTCTCCTAACGTTTCACAACGGCGAATGAAGCTCCCTTCCTTTAAGGGGAAGGAAGAATAAGGGCGGGCATTCTAGCATTAGGGTGAAATTTAGCCTAACCGTTTTTGGTGACGTTCGCGGGTTTCTAATTTCTTTTCCGCACTTTTTCTAAGTAGGACGTAAACGGCTCCAGTTCCACCGTGAAAGCGTTGCGCACTATGGACGCATTGGACTTCCTTTATTTGTCGTAGCCAACTGCTAACAAAGCTTTTCATCATTGCAGGTGGATTTGAGCGTTCTCCTCGACCATGGACGATAACGACCGTTCTAATGTCCATTGATAGGCATTGCTTTAAAAACGTCACGACTTCATCACGTGCTTCTTTCAATGTTTTACGGTGCAAATCCAAGCGAGCTTGGATTGGATACTTACCAAGGCGAAGTTTGCGGTAAACCCCGTCCTGTACACCATCACGTTTGAACTCAACAAAGTCCTCTGGCTTGAGCATTTCAGCGTGATCAAGTGATAGGTATTCTGGGTCATCTTCCGTTAACCAGATTGCTGCTTCGCGTTTTGCGAGCTGTGCTTCTGTTACTTGGTGTACTTTTTTGTGTTCGGTGGTGTCTTGAGTGATTGGCTTTACATCGCCCATCATCTGTTGAAATAGATCAAAATCGTCGTCGTGAGACATAGCAGTAATCTCATTAAGAACAGGGAAGAATAATAGGATTATATCAATGAGTGGTGCATTGAGATCAAATAAAAAACCGGAGTAGGCAAGTAACCGACTCCGGTGCAAAGCGTTTCTAGAGCTAAGCGAGATCTAGTGAGGAGATTTGTCGTTCATGATCTTGTATATGAAGAAACCGCCGTAAAATAACATCAGACCAATTGCCCCAAAAATTACTATCATTGACGATAGACCCACTGCATTACCAAATAGGAGATCAAGCCAAAAGTCCATACGTTTCCTCCAAGATGTTCCCGACAGGAATAAACTAAATGGCGGTGTCTTGTTGCACACTGATCTGGATCAATTATGTTGCTAAGGTTAATAAACTGTATTTTGTTGTGAGTTATCAGTCACATTTTACGTGCTAGTGTTCAGTTATTCATCAAACGAATTAAGACCTAAGGTTTTTTTGTAAAAAGCACTTGCGCCACAGTTCAGAATCCGTAATATACGCATTCGTTGACGGGGAAAATTCCTCAGTTAAACATCTCGGTGAATAGCGCAGCTTGGTAGCGCATCTGGTTTGGGACCAGAGGGTCGGGGGTTCGAATCCCTCTTCACCGACCACTTTCAGAAAGCCTGCTCAATGAGCAGGCTTTCGTCGTTTTTAGTGCTAGTAATTTTAGACTTCAATAGTATCGAACCAAATGGGGTTCGCTTGAAGTTAGAATATGGCTCTTCACCGACACGTATTGAGAGGAAGGCTCTACAGAAATGTAGGGCCTTTTCATTTTTTAAGAGCGAGTAAATTTATTACTTGATGTCACACGAGATAGTATTGATAGGAGTTTCAGAAGTAGTGAAACAGACATAAGCGGTCTTTGGGTGATTTGGCCCAATCTTGACGTAACCCGCTTTTAAATCGTCTTCATCAAACGTTACTGAGTGAGATTTGCTTGTATTTCCATCATAGTAAACCGCTTCAAAGCCTTGGTTCATCATATGTGCAACGCGATTTCGAGTGTGGGCTGTTGAAAACGTGATGTTCGCGCAACGCATCATTGGTTTTTCGGTAATAAGAAATTGACCACTCTCTTTATCTAAAACACCGCCTTTTACTTCCGGAGTTATATCAATAGCTTGAAAAGCTTCTACGTTGCATGGCGGTTTAGCATAAGACAGCGAAGAAGTGAGCATAATTCCAATCGTGTATAGGAATAAATATTTAAATTTCATATGAGTTGTTTTGTATCCACTTAGCTTAACGGCGTTTTATAAGAAAGTTTGAATGAATTTTAAATGGTTGTATTTAAATAATTGTATTTAAATGGCATTTTTCAAACAATCACTAGATATCACAATTTGCTTGGCGCGTCTTACCCAGTGGTTTGATGTTAAATCCCCGATTTTTAAGCAGTTCAATCAGGTTATCTTTACCTACTAAATGCAAGCCACCAACAACAACGGTGTAACGACCCGATTGCTGAGGTAGAACACTGCCAGTGTCGAGTTTTTTAGCCCAATCTCGATTACGCTCGTATAAAAAGGCTTGGTTAAACTCTTCTGTTGTATGATCGGTCAAAGAGGCTTCGACCAACATGCTACCATCACCACTCTTCCAACTCTCTATCAAGCATTGAACCAACTCTTCTCCGCCATCATATTCTTCAATTGATGAGAGAAGTATCTCTTTACCGCCTTCTGATTGACCTGCGATTAAATCGATTTGGAATTGCACGGACTCTAGTGGAATGACCGGGATTTGCTTTTTATCAGCGAGTCCTATTAAGTGCATGTCGACCCCTTTATCAGAGACATACCCCAGTTTGTTGACTAAAGCGAGTTGGATGGTGAATGCGGCCATCCAAGGTGGGGAATTTAGGAGTTGAGTTTCTGGCAAACCTAAATCTTGGGCAATTTCAATTAAGTGGCGACGTTGAGCTCTGTCTAAAACATCTTTAGAAAGAATGGTTGTTTGTGGGTAAACCAAGCCTTCAGAATTCCTGACGTCTGCTTCAATAATCAACCCTGTGCTTTGGCTTAAATGCTGGATGACCGTTCTAGGGAGTGGGTACATCGTTTTATCCCCCACATGTACCGAGCCAATAATCATAAGTTCGGTTTCCCCTTTTTTTGCTAACCAATGCTGTGGCTCTGCATAAGATGAAAAAGGAGTCAAAGTAACAAGTAGAGATGATATGAGCGTCAAGAGACGAAACATAGAATGGTCCTCAGATAAGATACCTTTAAACTTTATACGCAAAATAGCGTGAGGTTAAGTGCAATTTCTCCAGTGGGGTATTCGACAAAATCGTCATTTCTAAAAATATTGACGAGTTTTGACGACGAATAAATGAGAGTCACTTCACGAAAGGTAAATAGGTAATTCGCTTACTAATGGTTCACAAAATAATTAGGCGTGATCCAAATCTTACAAAATCAGTCGTAATTCATGAATATAAGTGACCTAGATCGCAGCAAACTCGTCAAAACAAGTTGTTCGATTTTGACGTGTATTGTAACTCCATGAAAATTAGGTTTTTATTGTTTTTGCTGAGTGTCATTTTTTGAGCTGGATCACTTCCTATTTCTATTTATTTTACGCTTAGAAATAACAGGTTGTATGTTGAATGTAACGGTTAGGTACCTCGCATTTGAGGGGCCGAGATTTTTATCATTGTCGTTTTGAACCACTGACTTTTTTGGGGAAGTAAGATGTTTAAACCTAGTCTGATTGCTGTTTCTGTTATCACTACATTAGCAGGTTGCTCTGCGCTGCAAAGCTCTGAACAACAAGTTGTAAATTCGTTGGCTAATAATCTTGATATTCAATACCAAGTGTTGACTAACCACGGTGCAAACGAAGGTCTTGCTTGTCAGGACTTAGGGGCTGAGTGGGCGTCTTGTAACAAGGTAAACATGACGCTGGTTAACCAAGGTGAAGCGGTTGACTCAAGAGATTGGGCTATTTACTTCCATAGCATTCGTCTGATTCTGGATGTTGAAAACGAACAGTTTAAAATCTCTCGCGTAACGGGTGATCTACACAAACTAGAACCAACAGATAAGTTTGATGGTTTTGCTGCGGGTGAAGAGGTTGTGCTTCCTCTTGTTGCTGAATACTGGCAGCTATTTGAAACTGACTTCATGCCAGGCGCTTTCGTTGCTGCACCAAATGCAGAGCCTAAGATGATCGCTTCTCTTAACACAGAAGACGTTGCATCTTTCGTGACTGGCCTTGAGGGTAACAACCTAAAACGTACGCCAGATGACAACAACGTATTTGCGAGCGCTGTGTCTCGTTTCGAGAAGAACGAAGATCTAGCAAAACAAGACGTATCAACCACGTTACTACCAACGCCAATGTCTGTTGAAGCAGGTAAAGGTACGGTAGATATCGCGGCGGGTATTGCGCTGCCTAAAGACGCATTCGATGCGGCTCAATACGCAGCAATTCAAGGTCGTGCAGAAGTGGTAGGTGTGGATGTTCGTGGTGATCTTCCTGTAAGCATCACTGTTGTTCCTGCAGACTTCACCGGTGAATTGGCAAAATCTGGTGCTTACGAAATGAGCATCAAAGGCGACGGTATTGCGATTAAAGCGTTTGACCAAGCAGGTGCTTTCTACGCAGTACAATCTATCTTTGGCCTGGTAGATAGCCAAAATGCTGATTCTCTACCACAACTGTCTATTAAAGATGCGCCGCGTTTTGATTACCGTGGTGTGATGGTGGACGTGGCTCGTAACTTCCACTCTAAAGACGCAATTCTTGCAACGCTTGACCAAATGGCCGCGTACAAGATGAACAAACTACACCTTCACCTAACGGATGATGAAGGCTGGCGTTTAGAAATCCCGGGTCTGCCTGAGCTGACTGAAGTGGGTGCTAACCGTTGTTTCGATTTGGAAGAGAAAAGCTGTTTACTGCCTCAGCTTGGCTCAGGCGCAACGACAGACAACTTTGGCTCTGGCTTCTTCAGCAAAGCAGACTACGTGGACATCTTGAAGTACGCGAAAGCGCGTAACATCGAAGTGATTCCTGAAATCGATATGCCAGCGCACGCACGTGCAGCAGTGATATCAATGGAAGCACGTTACGACCGTCTGATGGAAGAAGGCAAAGAAGCCGAAGCGAACGAGTACCGCCTGATGGATCCTCAAGATACATCGAACGTAACGACGGTTCAGTTCTACAACAAGCAAAGCTTCATCAACCCATGTATGGAATCTTCAACTCGCTTTGTTGATAAAGTGATTTCAGAAGTAGCAGCAATGCACCAAGAAGCGGGCACGCCGCTAACAACATGGCACTTTGGTGGTGACGAAGCGAAGAACATCAAGCTAGGCGCTGGTCTGCAAGACATCAACGCAGAAGACAAAGTAAGCTGGAAGGGTAACATTGATTTGTCTAAGCAAGACAAGCCATTCGCACAGTCACCACAATGTCAGACGCTAATTGCAGACGGTACGGTAAGCGATTTTGCTCATCTACCAAGCCACTTTGCAGAAGAAGTGTCGAAGATGGTGGCAGAGAAAGGCATTCCAAACTTCCAAGCTTGGCAAGATGGCCTTAAGTACAGTGAAGGTGAGAAAGCGTTCGCAACAGAAAACACACGTGTTAACTTCTGGGACGTTCTTTACTGGGGTGGCACATCATCAGTGTACGAATGGTCTAAGAAAGGTTACGACGTTATCGTTTCTAACCCAGACTACGTGTACATGGACATGCCATACGAAGTGGACCCTAAAGAGCGTGGTTATTACTGGGCGACGCGTGCAACCGATACGCGTAAGATGTTTGGTTTTGCACCAGAGAACATGCCTCAGAACGCAGAAACCTCTGTAGACCGCGATGGTAACGGCTTCACTGGTAAAGGTGAAATCAAAGCGAAACCTTTCTATGGTCTATCAGCACAGCTGTGGTCTGAGACAGTACGTAACGACGAGCAATACGAGTACATGGTATTCCCTCGCGTACTGGCAGCCGCTGAACGTGCATGGCACCGTGCTGATTGGGAAAACGACTACAAAGTGGGTGTTGAATACTCGCAAAACTCTAACCTAGTAAACAAAGCTGCGCTAAACCAAGACTACAACCGCTTTGCGAACGTACTTGGCCAACGCGAACTGGCTAAGCTAGAAAAAGCGGGTATCGACTACCGCCTGCCTGTACCAGGTGCGAAAGTTGAAGAGGGTAAACTGGCAATGAACGTTCAGTTCCCGGGTGTGAAGCTTCAATACTCTCTAGACGGCAAGAACTGGCTAACTTACGCAGATAATGCTCGTCCAAATGTGAAAGGTGAAGTGTTTATCCGTTCTGTGTCAGCAACCGGTGAGAAAGCAAGTCGAGTGACCAGCGTGAAATAACTCGATTCTTGTAAGTTAATTTTTTGGCAAAGCCTCAACATCATGTTGGGGCTTTCTTTATTTTTTTAGGAAATTAAGCGTGATCGATGTCTAATTATTTTTCATTGATAAATAAGTTTTGGGTTGTAATGGTCAAGGTTATTGTGAACCGGATCGACTTAATCTGATAAATATCAATAAATTATCTGTTTACGATCACACTTCTATTTTTTTAATAATTTTATAAAAATACGGTAAGTGCCTGTATTTCCCATGTTTTTATCAGGGTTTTTGAGCTTCGGTTTGAACAAGATCACTTTTTAAAATGTTTTATTTTCCATCGCGAATTAATTGAAACAATATTGCGAACGCCAAGGAGGCACATTCCAAAGTTTGCGATAAAAGGGAAGAGATGCCCTCTAAAACTATCGCATAACGTGAATAAATAAAGGCAGTAATTATGAAAAACATTTTTGCACTGAGTGCTCTTTCTCTCGCTTTCGCTTCTAGCGCTTTTGCTGGTTCTTCTTACGTAACAGGTAATGTTCAATTCCACGATGATGGTCGAATTCATGGTTCGGACGTTACGTCTACACTGGAAGCTGGTCATACTTTTGATAACCAATTCGGCGGCTTTACGGTTTATACCGAATTTGATGGTATTCAGTTGGGTAAACTGGAAACAGAAAACGGTGGCGCAGGTAACACAACACCAGCAATCACTGTGGGTGGTGAGCAGTCATTTAATATTACCGATCATTTATGGGTTGCCGCGGGTTACCAACACCTGTTCTCTGCTGGCGAGAATGTACAGTACCGTCCATTGGTTAAGATCGGTTACAACTTCGATAACGGCATCTCCTTAAGTAACCGTACTCGTGCGCACATTGATGCGACAGACGCAGATGCGGATACAGATTACCGCATGGACAACCGCATCGGTTACGTGATGAATGAGGATGTGACGCTAAGCTACAACAACGTCTACATGATTGAAGCGGAAACCATGGACCACGAGCTTCGTGCAACGTGGACTCGTAAAGGTGTTCAACCTTACTTTGAGTTCCGTAGTCAAGCACACGGTGCAGAAAACGCGAGTGGTGACAGCCTAGTGAATAACGCTTTTGTATTTGGTGCTTCTTACGGCTTCTAATTTTATATTTGTCTTAACTGTCCATTAAGAAAAAGCCCAGCGGTTTGTCTCGCTGGGCTTTGTTTTTATTTGCCGTTGCCTTCGTGGTGGCTATATTCGAACACTTGTCCTTTTTCGTTAAAGGCGTAAACGGTGTAGCTGTCTTTTTTGTCGCCATATTCCATACCAGGGGAGCCCATTGGCATGCCCGGTACTGATAGGCCTTTTGCGTTACGTGGTGGATTTTTCAAAAACGCTTTAATGTCTTCGGCTGGAATGTGACCTTCAAACAGATAGCCGTTGATCTCTGCCGTGTGGCAAGAGTAAAGCTGTTCATTCTTGATGCCTAGATCGCGTTTGATGGCGTTCATGTCATCGTGCAATTTTTCTTCGACCGTAAAGCCGTTCTCTTCCATGTGTTTTGTCCATTCTCCACAACAGCCACAGTATGGCGATTTGTGGTTTATAACACCGGCTGCCAATACGTTGGCGGACACGGTCGCAAGCATTGCAAAGGTCAATAGTTTCAACTTCATAATACCCTCAAAAAGAAGTGGTTACTTTACTGAAAACAGTCGTAGTCGATTTGCATTACTAACGACAGTAATTGAAGACAGTGCCATTGCCGCTCCTGCGACAACAGGACTGAGCAAAAATCCAAACGCTGGGTAAAGCACGCCAGCGGCAACTGGAATACCCAACGAGTTGTAAACAAAGGCACCAAATAGGTTTTGCTTCATGTTTTTAAGTGTAGCGCGAGAGAGTTCAATCGCATGTACTACCGCCATTGGTGACGTGTTCAGGATGGTCATTTGCGAACTTTCAATGGCGACATCACTGCCGCTACCCATGGCAATACCTAGGTTGGATAACGCGAGAGCAGGGGCGTCGTTAATGCCATCCCCCACCATTGCCACGACATGTCCTTGAGATTGAAGTTGCTCAATGTGCTGAGCTTTCTCATCTGGCATTACTTGGGCAATCACTTCATCAATACCAAGTTCTTGGCCGATAGCATTGGCAACGTGTTGGTTATCGCCTGTCAGCATTACCGTTTTGATGCCTTGCGATTTTAATGCAGAGAGCGCTTGTTTCGCATCTGATTTGATCGGGTCGGCAATGGCGAGCAGACCGATCAGTTCGCCGTTCAATGCCACAGCTACCGGAGTCCACGCATTTTTTGCGCATTCATCGATGGCAGATTTTAGTGCGCTAGTCTCGACGTTCTCTGCTTGCATAAATTGAAGCGAACCAATGAGCAGCGGTTTATCTTGATACGTCGCCAAAATGCCGCGCCCGCGAACGTTCTCAAACTTGTCTAATGAGACATCCTTTGCGTCGTGTCGTTTGGCGTAATCACATACCGCTTTTGCCAGTGGGTGCTCAGACTGACGCTCTGCCGCATACGCTAAAGCCAATAGATCTTCTTGGCTGGTGGCGTGAGTAAACACTTGCTGAACGCTAGGTTTACCTTGGGTAAGCGTGCCAGTTTTGTCGAATACAACCGTGTCGACTTTGCTTGCCAATTGCAGGGCGTCGGCGTCTTTGATCAGAATGCCGAGCTCTGCGGCTTTACCCACTCCCACCGTGACAGAAAGTGGGGTTGCTAAGCCTAGAGCGCAAGGGCAGGCGATGATCAGGACGGTTGTGGTGACCACCAGCATATAACTCGCTTTTGGCTCTGGGCCAACGGCAAACCAAACGAGCGCGGCCAGTATTGCTATGCCAACAACGACAGGGACAAACACCGATGAAATCTGGTCTGCCAGTTTCGCGATGGCTGGCTTACTGCTTTGCGCTGTGCGCACCATGCGGATGATACGAGCCAGCATGGTATTTGCGCCAATGCCCGTTGCCTCAATGACTAATCCACCATCGGTATTTAATGTCCCGGCAGACACTTGAGCCTCTTGTGCTTTTAACACTGGTACTGGTTCACCAGTGAGCATCGACTCATCAATGTATGATTCACCTTGAATCACAACACCATCAACAGGCACTTTCTCGCCTGGTTTGATACGCAGCTTCATGCCTAGCGTGATTTGCTCAACCGTTATTTGTTGATCGCCTTGTTCCGTGATTACCGTAGCTTGCTGAGGTTGCAGGTTAATCAGAGCTTGCAATGAGCGTGTTGTGTTTGCTTTGGCTTTTGCTTCTATATAGTGACCAAGAGAAATTAAGCCGATGATCATTGCACTCGCTTCAAAGTACACGTGGCGTGAAGCAAGAGGGAACCAGTCTGGGAAAATCACCACAAGCATCGAATAGAACCACGCTGCGCCAGTACCGAGCGCGACTAACGTGTCCATGGTGGCTCGCTTGTGAGTAGCCGCTAACCAAGCGTTACTGAAGAAGTGTTTCCCTGCTGTGGCAAGAAGGAGTAAACATACGATACCGATCGCGCCCCAAGCTAATTGGTCGTTGGTGCTGCGAATCATCATATTGCCGCCAGCAACGCCCCAAATCATTAAGGGGGCACCGACGACAAGGCCAGCAATAGCATCCAGTTTAAAGCGTTTTTGTTGCTGACGTTGTTGCTGCGCTTGCTTTTCTTGCTGGGTTGCGGCGTCTTGTAGGATCTCTGCTTGGTAACCGGCTTGTTTTACCGATTCAACAATTGCGTTAAGGAGGTCATCAGAGTCTTGGCTTGCGAATACTAGTGCGCTTTGTTCTGCAAGGTTGACCTGTGCTTTCTCAACGCCTTCTACGTTAGTAAGTGCTTTCTCTACTGAAGAGACGCAACTCGCACACGTCATGCCTTGAATCAGCATTTGCAATTGAATACTCGCTGGTGGCACCTGCGTATCTTTAATATTGCTTTGCTTTTCTACCTGTTCGGTCTCTGGTGAGCTTTCGTTCTCTACCTCAACAGAATCAAGGTTGGCGGTATAGCCAAGTGTTGCTATTAAGTCGATCACTTGTCGCTCGGAGAGGAGGGTACGAATCTCTAAGTGCGTTGTTGAAGCCTCAAAAGAAATAACGTCTTGATTAGATTCTAATAAAGATGAAAGTTTTTTGACGCAACCGCCACAGCTTAAGCCTGAAAGGTTTAGCTCGTAGTGATTTCCTGCTTGGTAACCAAGAGATTCAATCGACGAGACGAGCTCTTTAAGAGAAGACTCGGTTTTGACCTCTACTTGCGTCGGGGACAAATTGAGGATCTCTACATCGTGATTCGCATGTAAAGCATTCTCAACTTTTCTCGCACAGCCCATGCAGTTGAGCCCTGATAAAGGTATAACTAACTGATACATAATCTGCACCTCAATAGTAGTGATGCTATGAGCTTAAACCTTCCTGCAAGGGTAAGGTCAATACCCATTTGCTACTCACAACAATTTCGTCAAAATCTCTTGAATCCCACAAGTGCACGGTCATTTTACTTGCGAGTGATCTCAAGGTTTTTTCTCTTTGAATATAAAGTTCCGTTAAAACACCTAAAAGATGAATGAAGTCGCTCACGTTTTTTAGATGCTCTCAATGTCAGTTCAGTGTCAAAACGTACTTTTAACGTTTTTTATTTTTTATGTTTAATGTTAACTAATTGTTTTTTGTTGATTTATTTTATTTTTGATCTTCTCATTTTGAAGTCGCTCAGATTGCTGTAGGGAAAGTTTTTTAGTGCGAAAAAAGTTTGTCATATTTGCCCCGTCCAAACACTGTTTCAAGTTCCTGCCATGTCCTAGTTAGTGAATTTGAAAATGGAAAAACTAAAAATATAGGGGTTTATAATGTCTTACCTAAAGAAAAGCCTACTTGCCACGGCAATTACCGGCATGATGTTCAGTGGTGCTGCATTTGCTGATGGTGCAAACAGTGACGCAGCAAAAGAGTTTCTAACCAAAGATTCATTTTCTTATGAAGTTTACGGAATCATCGCGATGCAGGCCGCGTACCGCGATTACGATTCTGGCAGCAAAGCAACGGACGATGATTTGGGTGGCATGCAGCTAAACAACGAATCTCGTATCGGTTTCCGTGGTAAAAAACAATTTGCTAACTTCGACCCTACTTTTATTTGGCAAATCGAAGGCGGTTATGTAGACCCTAGCTTTGGTGGCGAGGGCGCAGGTCTTGGTGAACGTGACACATTCGTCGGTTTTGAAAGTGCATCTTGGGGTCAAATTCGTCTGGGTCGCGTTTTGACACCTATGTACGAATTGGTTGACTGGCCAGCATCTAACCCTGGTCTCGGCGATGTATACGACTGGGGTGGTGCTATTGGTGGCGCCAAGTACCAAGACCGTCAATCAAACACTATCCGCTGGGACTCTCCAATGTTTGCTGACAAATTCTCCCTAGATATCGCAGCTGGTGCAGGTGATAAAGCAGGTCTAGGTGAAGGGGATGACTACTGGGGTGGTATTGCAGCACACTACAAAATTGGTCCTATCCAGTTAGATGCGGCATATGAAGGTAACCGTAATATCAAGATGGAAAGCCAAACGTGGGAAAACAACACGTACTTGGTAGGGGCACAAGGCTGGTTTGATAACGGGATCTCTTTCTTTGCGCAATACAAATACATGGAAGCGGACGCAAGCAATGGTGTGAGTGAAAAGCAAGATGCAATGTCTGCCGCTATCATGTACACGACGGGTGATTGGCAATACAAACTGGCTTACGCCGCTAACTTTGATCTCGAGCGTGATGGTAAGAAAATTAACGATACAGCGGACGATGTGTTATCAGCACAAGTTATGTATTTCGTAGACCCATCGGCAGTGCTGTACGTACGTGCTCGTACTCTAGACTTTGGCGACGGTGCGTCTCAATTAGATAAACCAACAGAAGCACGTTGGAAGTCTGCTGACTACGACGAGTTCTCTGTAGGTGTTGAATACTACTTCTAACTAAAGAAGCAGCTAAAAGGGCGGAAACGCCCTTTTTATCTTGATACTTATTCAAATAAGCCTTTGAAATGACTGGCCTGTAAATTTTAGAGGCTTATCTAAATTGGTATAAAGTGAGAAACCATGATGAAAAAAACAACGACACTTCTCGGACTTTGCGCAATGCTTTCGGCGCCAGCTTTTGCTGCTCAACTCACTCTGCAATCTGAATTAGTTCCTCGCGTTCTCAACGGCGAGTTCGTCTACCCTGAGTGGATATCCAAGAACAACAGCATCGAGTTAAAGGATGGGGAAAACCAATTAGCGGTAACGGTTGGACAAATCGTATTTGAAGATGGAAAGCGCCGTAAATTCGATTCGCAGCCGCTGGTATTAGAGTTTGATGCAGAAAAAGACACCGAGCTTTCTCTGACTTATCAAACATTCCGTACTATTGAAGAGGCGAGAGCCTTCGAACTCGATCCTAAAGTGGTATTGAAAGACAAAAAAGGAAAAGAAGTGGCATTCTCTATGGTTCAACTTCGTAAAGGTGGTTTGCAAGGTTTTCGTGATTACGAACGAGAAGTTGCCGACTATAATAACGCAATGAATAAAGAATCGACTAAGGCAAGCATTGTGTCTTCTCCAGCGGAAACCAAAACAATCAAAGCATCGTTTAATGAATTGAGCCGTGAAGAGCAGCAAGAATTTATGCAATGGGCAATGCGTAACCTGAAGTAATTTCGTCTCGTGCTTTAACAGTAAATAGCAGGGCTGTGCCTTTTTGGTTCTGCCCTGTTTTTATTTCTGTTGTCAAACCGATTGTAGAATTGACTTACGGTGGTAAAATGTCGCCACTTTTATCCTTGACATTACAACGAGAGATCTCTCGTTGCTCATTACCCCTAAGGAACTCAAATGACGGTTAAAACTCGTTTTGCTCCTAGCCCAACTGGCTATCTACACGTTGGTGGTGCGCGTACTGCACTTTACTCTTGGCTATACGCTAAAAACCAAGGTGGTGAATTCGTTCTACGTATCGAAGATACAGACCTTGAGCGTAACTCTCAGGAAGCGGTTGATGCAATTCTTGAAGGCATGGAATGGCTAGGCTTGGAGTGGGATGAAGGTCCTTACTACCAAACTCAACGTTTTGACCGTTACAACGAAATGGTTGATAAGCTTCTTGCTGAAGACAAAGCTTACAAATGTTACGCGTCTAAAGAGCTGCTAGATGAAATCCGTGCAGAGCAAGAAGCAAATAAAGAAATGCCTCGCTACGATGCTAACCATCCAAAAATCAAAGCAGCAAACGAAGCGGCAAAAGATGGCGATCCATGTGTTATCCGTTTCCGTAACCCGAAAGAAGGCAGCGTAGTATTTGATGATCAAATCCGTGGTCGCATTGAAATCCGCAACGATCAAATGGATGACCTAATCATTCGTCGTACTGACGGTTCACCTACTTACAACTTCTGTGTAGTAGTGGATGACTGGGACATGGGTATCACTCACGTTGTTCGTGGCGAAGACCACATCAACAACACGCCTCGTCAAATCAACATCTACGAAGCACTAGGTGCGCCAGTACCAACATTTGCACACTGTGCAATGATCCTGGGTGATGACGGCGCGAAACTGTCTAAACGTCACGGCGCTGTATCAGTCATGCAATACCGCGATATGGGCTACCTGCCTGCGGCACTAAACAACTACCTAGTGCGCCTTGGTTGGTCTCATGGGGACCAAGAAATCTTCTCTCAAGAAGAGATGATCAATCTATTTAGCCTAAACGCAGTATCTAAGTCAGCGTCTGCTTTTAACACTGACAAACTGCAATGGTTGAACAACCACTACATCAAGAACTCAGATCCTGCGTACGTTGCTGAGCATCTACAATGGCATCTAGACCAACAAAAACTAGACGTAACGAATGGTCCTGCTATTACTGACGTGATCAAGCTGGTGGGTGAGCGTTGCAACACACTAGTTGAGCTAGCTGAGCAAATCCGTTACTTCTATGAAGATTTCTCTGAGTTTGAAGCGGGCGCAGCGAAGAAACACCTGCGTGGCGTGGCTAAAGAGCCTCTAGAACTTGCATTAGCGAAAGTGGAAGCACTAACTGAATGGACGACAGCGAACATCAAAGATGGCGTTATCGCAGCAGTATGTGAAGAGTTGGAAATCGGCATGGGCAAAATCGGTATGCCATTACGTGTTGCTGTAACAGGCGGCGGTCAGTCTCCTTCTGTCGATGCAGTAATGGAGCTGGTTGGAAAAGAGCGCTGTATTGCTCGCATTAAGATGGCGCTTGAGTTCATTGCTGAGCGTGAAGCAAACGCATAATTGCTTTGAACTGAACGTTCTTTTGAATAAATAGTCACAAAGCCGCGGTGAGCAACCGCGGCTTTTTTGTATCTTCAATTTAGATAACGAGAAACTTTCTCTCATATTGGTGAATGAAGAGATGGTTTCACCTGTAATTTACCTCAATATGGATAAGATTTTTTAATCCAAATATCGTTGGCATGAATAAAAAACGAGCGATTATATATCAAATATCTGATTGATTTTTATCCATGTTCCTTAAAGTTCCATTTTATTTGTCTCATTTTTAAGAAAAATCTTTGCTTTAGCTATGTTGTTCCAAAAATTAAAGCAAACGTTTGCGTCGTGGTTGCGTGGGGATTTTTTTGCTTAAGATCACATGTTGTCGAGATTTTTGATGACAATAAATTGACAGAATTGGGATTTTTCTCGCGATTTCTTAGCGTTATAGTTCATCCCGTCAGCGATACCGAGATGGCGATATGTATCACTGAACAGGAAATGTACGTAAGTTGCTTCCATAAAAAAAATGCATGTGCATAAAAAGAAGCTGACTAAGTATCTCACTCAAGGAATGAATAAAAAGAATTGAAATACAACGTCAGTCAGACGGCGCATTTCGGCATCTAACAAAAGAACTTCTTTAGAGGAATCAATAATGAAAAAATTAGCAGCGGTAATTTCAGCGTCTCTACTTATGGCTTCAGCAGCACAAGCAGAAGTATACGTTGGTGGTAAGATGGGTAAGTCATGGATGGAAGACGCGTGTGTAGCGGGCCAGGCTTGTGACAAAGACGATTCTACTCTTGGCGCTTTTGTTGGTTACGAAATGAATAAATACTTCGCAGTAGAAGCGGGTTTCGACAACATCGGTGATTTTAACCAAACTTCTTTCGGTGGCCACGTAGAAGCGATCACTCTTGCTCCTAAATTTAGCCTACCAATCACTGAAGACATCGCACTTTACGGTAAAGTGGGTGGCGCTTACGTAATGTTTGATGGCAAAGATGATTACTCTTACCTAGGCGCGGCTGGTCTTGAATTCAACCTAAGCCAAAACGTAACAGCTCGTGCGGAATACCAAACACTGACTGACATCAGCAACGATGTAACTCGTGCGACAGGTAACACTGCAACACTAGGTGTTTCTTTCAAATTCGGCGGCAACGATGAGCCAGTAATCGTAGAAGAGCCAGTTGTTGTTGAAGAAGTGGTTGTAGAGGAAGTGGTAGAAGAGCCAGTTGTAGTTACGAAAACATTCGAAACTCAAACAATTGGTACAGGTAGCTTCGATCTAAACAGCACAACTCTAAAACCAGAGAGCGCTGCAAAACTTGATAACCTAGTTGCTTTCCTAAACGAGCACCCACAAGCGAACGTTGAAGTTGTAGGTTACACAGATACGTCTGGTCCAGCAGCTTACAACCTAAAAGTTTCTGAAAAGCGTGCTGAGTCTGTTGCTAACGCACTCGTTGAAAAAGGTATTGATTCATCACGTATCCAAGCTCGTGGCGAAGGTGAAAACAACCCAATCGCTTCAAACGACACTCGTGAAGGTCGTCAACAAAACCGTCGCGTAGAAGTCGTTGTTCCAGAATTTGAATACCAAGTTCAGCAATAAGCTCCTATTCGACCGTAGTATAGAAGACTGAAGCTGAAAGCCCCAAAGAGTTCGCTCTTTGGGGCTTTTTATTTCTCTTTAAAAACTGACTGAAATGTTCAAAGTGGCTAGGTATTACTTAAGATCAATGCTGTTTAAACGCCCCATAAATGTCAGGATCTCCAAGTTATCTTTATGTGCTTCTAACAACGCTTTTTTGGTTTGCATGTAGGCGGCAAGTTTGCCGTACTTACTAATGGAGCGAACCACCGTTTTATATTTATACTCACCGTCATCATTGAACTCTCGCCACTTGGCGATGTAACACGTATCTCGGTTGTCAGGGTTTTCAAGAGTAGGGTTAGGCTTGTGAACGATTTTAGGCTCAACGCTATGTGGAAGCCTGGTCATTAGGTAAGGGTCTTTCAAAAGACGTCGCCAGAATTTGCCCCACATTTGCCGGCCTAACTCGTTTCTCAGCTTAATGGCTTTTTGTAAGCCTTTCTTTTCTCCAATACGAACAAATCCTACCGAGCGGTGTAGTACCGTATCCTCGGGGGTATGGATATGTATCTTAAAGGCTGTCTTGCCTTTAGAAATAAAGCGGTGTCCAGTGTTAGTTATTAAATTGCTCTTAGACATAGTGCTAACTAATAATTTTATTAATAGCTAAAAGGGTAAGCAAAACTCATAGATAATTAAAGTAATAAAATACAAAACTGTAAATAGGGCTTGTTGAAATGATTTCAAGTGGAAGAAGTCAGATCAGTAGAAGACTTTATCCCGTAACCGAAACACCTGATCCGATCATATTGATTACTGGGAAGATTATCTAACACGATGTACTAGGGGGAGCAGTGCGAGGCTTGAAATTGAAGATACAAAAAAGCCTTAGCTCAAGTGGGAGCTAAGGCCATGATATGGCGCCCCCAGTAGGATTCGAACCTACGACCTGTCCCTTAGGAGGGGACTGCGCTATCCAGCTGTGCCATGGGGGCGTAATACCAATAGTTGCAGTTCATTGCACTGTTTTACTGAGTTCAAATCTAGCAATCTACCTAGATCTGTATCAGCATCACGTTGAACGATTCGCTACGGTCATTGGTATAATCAAATAAGATGCGCTGCCTATGATATTCAAAAGTGAGCATATCTCAAGACTTAATGTTTGCTTTTATAGGATCTTGTTCATTACGTCGCCAATTTGAACGCTAGACGCTAAATTTGGCTGATCAATCGTCAGTTCCGCTTCGTGTTCGTATATGCGTGATACCGTTAATGTAATTTCGCTTTGCGAGACTTTGTTTCTTGGCAATCCATTTTGGTCGATAAACGACGCGGTGTGCCAAAGCTGTAATTTGTCTCCCTCTTTTACGCCGTGCATACGGCCGAGATCCATCGTTACGGTATTACCGAAGACTGCCACAACCTCTGGCAGTGTAATTTTGCAAGATAGCTCCGACTCCAGATCCAACATAATATTGCGACTAACGCGAAGCATCATCTCGCCATAGGTCGATGCCCAAAAACGTGCACTACGAGTGTCCACTTGACTCGTCTTAGCAAATGGCCAACGCGCGACCTCACGGTAGGCTTTGTTGAAGATTTCATGGCCAGTTTTACCATCAAATACTTTCATTTCTAACGCAAACTGACGATTGATGATGTCATCTTGCAATAGTTGAGATTCGACCGTTGCAGTGAGATCGGTAATGACCCCTCCAATGATGTATTGTGCGCCATTGTCTTGCGCGATCATTTGAGTGCGAGCAGGATAGTTGCTGCTTATTGAGTAGTCCGTTGTACCAACAGACACAAAGCTGCGTGAGGTTTGATCAAGTTGACGGTTCACTACGTGGCTAAAATCGTCACCAACTTGATAAATTTGTCCCATCACTGCTTGTTGTGGTGATGCGACCTCAATATTGCCGACCAGCATTGTCTTTTTGTATTGATCGGTGTGGCAACCCGTTGCCGATGGATAAATATCAACGCGGATTTTTACCTCGACTTTACCGCGACGTTTGCGTTCAGACTCCACCAAAATGTAACGGACTTCATGATTGGTAAACTGGTATTCGTTGCGACTTTCTTCTAATAGCGGCATCAAGTTGCTAATACTGCCAATATCTGCGCCCGAAAAATTGACGGCTTTGAACAGCGCGTCTTCCAACGCATGGAGCCTTGCCGTCTCTTCTGAAGAAACGATGGTGGCAACGCCTGTGACTTCATACCAAGATGCCATTACCTTAAAAGGCACAAGCATCACTAAAGTGATTGAAAACAGACTGTTTAATATTTTTTTCATTGGTTACAACCGTTCGGGTATAAATATTGCTTTAACAAATTCAGTGAAGTTTGGTGGGTTTTTCTTCGTTAGGCAAACAAAGAAAAGCAAAGACTGTTCCAATATTCACTTTCTTGGAAAGGAATTAATAAAGAACGGTATCACCTAAGATTATCTGGAGAATCAAACCATGAAAAAGTGGCTTGTCGCTGCATCGATGATGACGCTTCTGACATCGTGCGCGTACTCACCGATTTACAATGGTAAAGAACCTTACTCGGGAAGCCAGTTCATGCTGATGGATAGTCCGCGTCATACGATGGACTTTTTCATTGAGAGCATGACAGAAGACCTGATGGTTTCTAATGTGGCAGTATCAGCGCGGACACCGATTGCGATTACCTCGTTTGTTGATCTACAAAATATGGATGCAACAAACTGGTTAGGTAACTCGGTCTCTGAAGGTTTTATCCATCAGTTTCAGCGCCGAGGGTTTAAAGTGGTTGATTTCAAAACTACGGGCTCTATTCAAGTGACGCAGCAGGGCGATTTTGCTTTAAGTCGTGATTGGCAAGATTTAGCTCAAGAGCAGCAAATTCAGTATGTACTGACCGGAACAATGTTGCGCCAAGAGGGCGGAGTGCTTGTCAATGCACGCGTGGTTGGCATGCAAAGCCGTGTAGTTGTAGCGACAGCGCAAGGTTTCCTTCCGGCTGACCGTATTGGGCGTGACTTAGATACGTTAAATAGCATCCGCACACAAGATGGTGTGTTGATTCGTTCTGACCCTACCATTCGTCAGCCGTACACTGTGATTCTCCGTCCATAGGATAGAAGCATGAAGAAGTTATTATTTATTGTTGCCACACTGATATTGGTTGGGTGTCAGCCATTACAACAGATGCGTCAAGATGAAATCTTAGTGGCGGTGGGCTACGCCAGCGTCAGTGAGCAAACAGGCCGCACAGTAGAAGAAAAGCGTGTACGAGCAATGCGCGCATCAAAAATTGATGCTTATCGTGAGCTAGCAGAGCAAGTTTATGGCATGCGTGTTAGCGGACGTGCAGAGCTGCAAGACCAGCGTTTGGGTATTGAAAGCACCACTGGTGCCGTCGATGGTGTAATTCGTGGTGCAGAAGTTGTGCGTAGTTATCTTGTTGAAGACAGTTATGTGACTGAGCTGCGTCTGGATATCCGTAAGATGGATAAGCTACGTGATTATGGAGAAGTTCAGCAGGTACCTGAGAAGCGTCAGCAAACCTTGTTTTAAACCATTTCACTAGACAGATAATCTTTTTGAGCGGCTGATTGGTAACAATGAGTCGCTTTTTTTATATCTACGTGAGCGCGGGAATTGAGGGTAGGAGTGACGTTTAAGCTTTTATATTGGTGCCAAGCGTCGAGATGGTGTGGGTTTTTCCGCCCGCATTGTAGGTCATGCCAACTTTGCCATGAGTTCGCTGAAGCATGTTGTTGAGTTTATTGAAGCTCAGCTGTGCGCGACTAAGCGATTCGCCATTTACTTGGTTAACTTGTTGACAGTCTAGGACGATTGATTGGATTTGAGCAACAACCTGACTTAGGTGCTCATCTTCAGTAAGTTGATTGACGTGCGGGTGAGAGGCGATTCGCTGATCAGTCGTTCTGAGCTGATCAATGAGCGTCATCTTCTGTTTGGCAATGTTCTCAATCTCGGTAGAGACACGCGCCGTGATTGCTTGTGTTTCTTGGCGTAAAACAGCGGAAAGTGCCTTAGCATTTTCTAGCTGGAAATTAACGAGATCGACTAATGCTGCCATAAAATACTTACCTTCGGCCTAAGTCAGTTAGCTTTTGCCTTGCAATTCGTTTTCAAACTTAATCATGTTGTCAGCCAATTTTTCAGGATCGACTTTGTATGAACCGTTTGTGATAGCTTCTTTGATTGCTGCAACTTTGGCGCTGTCATATGCCGGAGAAGCTGCCATATCCTTCTGGAGTTTACTGACGGCTTTACTTTGCTGGCTGAGTGATACTGCGTCTTGTTGCGCTGGCGCCTTTTTTGATTCTGTCGTGCTGGTAGCATTGGAATCGTTACGTGCAGGTGCGCGACTTGTTGTCGTCATCATTTGCCCTGAACGTATATTATCTATACCTGCCATGTTTAACCTTTGCCTTGTATCGTAATACTGGTATCCAGACTATCGACCAGCGCAAAAATAACTTTAGTCATTTTTTGCATTTTTATTGATCAGTTTAAACACGCTACCAGTGGGTATTAAAAATTAACAGTGATTTCCGCAATGTCAGTCACTATGCCTTCTATTATACGTTGTGACTTATCATTTTTCACTCTTACTTGATCGCCAGCTGAACCATCCTGCAATGCTGTGCCTTGCGTTGTGATCGTCATTCCAGAATTCACCGCTTTGATAATGACCTTTTCATTTCGGCATACCACACAAACATCATTTCTCTCTACGACATCGCCTAAACGAACATTACGCTTTAGCTTTGCCCCAACCACTTGATCGTAGCTAGAAAATCCATCTTTACGAAAGCGCTGTAGCTCGATCATGGAAGTGGTAACATCCGATGCGCTGACGATTTCTCCTCTCCCTAGTGTTCGTGTCGCGACGATCATTGGTACTGATACCGAGATCCTCACAGGGACATAGACTTTCCAGTCATCCGGTTGGCATTCCACTAACACATTGATGTTACTTCTCGTGCTGCTGGTGGAAGAGGCAGATGTATCTAACGGAACAGGGCAATCCGTTGCTTTTATTCTCGAGTCGATCTCTGCCGCATTAACAGATAGCTCGCCACCATCAGGCTGATCAACCGTAGCAAGAATATGTTGTTCTGCTGCTGTTTTTATTTGCTCGATCTGATTATCTGAAGCTGAATGAACAAAAAAGCTAAACATACTGAGCAAAATGCCGATAGACTTAGCGTACTTTGTAATTAGCGCTCTACATATTGTCATAGTCAATGGTGTCGAAGTGAAAGTGAAATACGCCATACTGTCTCCCTGGTATCGTGCTTGCCAGTGGTAGAGTATCATTTAAAAACAAAAAGTTTGAGATGGAGATGAGCATATGACGGGGATTCTTGACTCGGTGAATCAGCGTACGCAACTCGTCGGTCAGAACCGATTGGAATTATTGACCTTTCGACTGATGGGCCGACAGCGCTACGGCATTAACGTATTCAAAGTGAAAGAAGTACTACAGTGCCCTAAGCTGACTTCAATGCCAAATCTACACCCTCTGGTTAAAGGTATCGCTCATATCCGCGGCCATACCGTGTCCGTTATTGATTTGAGCCTGGCAATTGGTGGCCGCCCAACCACTGATTTAGATAAATGTTTTGTTGTTATTGCAGAATTTAACCGTACGATCCAAGCATTTTTGGTATCATCGGTTGAGCGTATTATCAATATGCATTGGGAAGCGATTTTGCCACCGCCAGACGGCGCAGGTAAAGCGCACTACTTGACTGCCGTGACAAACATTGACAATGAGCTGGTTGAAATCCTTGACGTTGAAAAAATCCTGGCAGAAATTGCGCCAGTTGATGAAACGATGGATTCCGCTATTGGCGAAGAAATCGCACAAGCAGAACAAGAAAAGCCTATTGTACGCCGCATACTGATTGCTGATGACTCGACGGTCGCGCGTAAACAGGTAGAGCGTGCGATTACATCCATCGGTTTTGAGGTCGTATCTGTCAAAGACGGCAAAGAAGCGTACAATAAGTTGATTGAAATGGCTCAAGAAGGCAATATCTACGATCAAATTTCGTTGGTTATTTCCGATATTGAAATGCCAGAAATGGACGGCTATACCTTAACGGCTGAAATTCGCAGACATGCCGATTTGAAAGACCTTTATGTTATCCTCCATTCTTCATTAAGTGGTGTATTCAACCAAGCTATGGTTGAGCGTGTAGGTGCCAACACCTTCATTGCGAAATTTAACCCAGATGAGTTGGGTAACGCGGTTAAATCTGCATTAACACAATAAAAGAGACATTAATGACTGCTATTACAATCAGTGATCAAGAGTATCGTGACTTTAGCCGTTTTCTAGAATCGCAATGTGGCATCGTGTTAGGTGATAGCAAGCAATACCTCGTGCGTAGCCGACTGAGTCCTTTAGTGACGAAGTTTAAGCTCGCATCGTTATCAGATTTGCTACGTGATGTTGTTACAGGGCGTAATCGAGAATTACGAGTCGCCGCTGTGGATGCGATGACGACTAACGAAACCTTGTGGTTTCGAGATACTTATCCGTTCACGGTTTTAGCTGACAAATTATTGCCAGAAGTAGCGGCAAGCAAGCGCCCAATTAAGATCTGGTCTGCTGCCAGTTCATCGGGCCAAGAACCGTATTCTATTGCAATGACGATCCTGGAAACGCAACAGCGCAAGCCGGGCTTGTTACCAAACGTGTCCATTACAGCCACAGATATTTCGGCAAGTATGCTCGAGATGTGTCGTGCAGGGGTGTACGACAACTTGGCTTTGGGTCGCGGGCTTTCACCAGAACGTCGTCGCACCTTCTTTGAAAATGCGGACGGTGGTCGCATGAAAGTCAAAGATAACGTCAAGCGTTTGGTGAACTTTCGTCCACAAAACTTGATGGACAGTTACGCACTGATGGGTAAGTTCGACATCATTTTCTGTCGTAACGTATTGATTTACTTTTCTCCAGAAATGAAATCTAAAGTGCTTAACCAAATGGCGAGCAGTTTAAACCCTGGTGGTTACTTGCTGTTAGGGGCATCAGAGTCGCTAACTGGTCTGACTGATAAATTTGAAATGGTGCGCTGTAATCCGGGCATCATTTACAAGCTTAAATAGCGGTATCTCTTCATTGATAGAAAAGCCTGACTTCGTGTCAGGCTTTTTTGTTTGTTACCTTTCTGCGCCGAGCGCTTCATGTATCACTCAATTAGTTGAAGCGCGTTTTTGCCTTGTGCCCTCAACACGGTGTATCTTTATTAAGTGAGCAAAGTGATACGACATGACATTCCAGTTACTTTGGCTCACTTATTGCTATTTCAATTCACGGTAACCACTAGGTTGGTGTAATGCTTTAGGTTTTGGCATGCTAATTGCTTTTTGGTTATCAATCACGGTCAGTTCTTAATTGTAGAGGCAAACATGGCTATATCTTTTGACAATGCACTAGGCATCCACCAGCACACGGTGGGCGTACGTGAGCGCAATGCAGAGGTGATTTCCACCAACATCGCACAAGCAAACACGCCTGGTTACAAAGCAAGAGGTTTAGACTTTGCGAAGGAATTGCAAGCGGCAACATCTGGGGCAAGCATTGGTCTTAGTCGCACAGATGGTCGGCATATTCCTGCCACTACAACGTTGGTTGGGGACAAGTTATATCGTCTTCCTACGCAACCAGATACGGGAGATGGCAACACGGTAGACTTGGATTTAGAGCGTAACTTGTTTATGCAAAACCAAATCAGACACCAAGCATCACTCGACTTTCTAGGCAGCAAATTCAAGAACTTAACCAAAGCAATCAAAGGGGAATAATTTAGATGAGCTTATTTAACGTTTTCAATGTGACAGGTTCTGCAATGAGCGCTGAATCCGTTCGTCTGAATACTACCTCAAGCAACTTGGCGAACGCCGACAGTGTCAGCAGCTCTGCGAAAGACACTTACAAAGCGCGTCATGCCGTGTTTGGTGCAGAGTTAAGTAACGCCATGCGTGGCGGTGATACGGTGCCAGTGAAAGTGATGGGTATTGTAGAAAGTGATAAACCGCTGAGTGCGGAGTACAACCCAGACCATCCCCTTGCAAACGAAGAAGGCTACATTTACAAGCCTAACGTCAATGTAATGGAAGAAATGGCAAACATGATCTCAGCTTCTCGTGCATACCAAACTAATGTACAGGTCGCTGATTCTAGTAAACAAATGCTGCTGCGTACGCTGCAGATGGGTCAATAAGGATAAGGGGGTAGCGTATGGCCGGAATTAACAACGTTGGTCAAAGCGGCTTGTCCTATATCGACCAGCTTAAAAGTCTACAAGAGAGTAACAAGAAAGCGGAAGAGAGCACGGGTAAGCAGGACCTAAAACAGGAAGACTTCTTATCATTGCTCACGAAGCAACTGTCTCAGCAAGACCCTTTTAAGCCGGTAAGTAATGACCAGATGATTGCGCAAATGGCTTCATTTGCGACCGTTGATGGCATTGGCAAGATGAACACTCAGTTTGAGAGTTTGAATTCGTCAATGACATCAAATCAAGCGTTACAAGCTTCCTCTTTGGTAGGGCGTGACGTATTGGTCCCAGGAGCAGCAGGTGTGAAGCAGGACGACGCACCAATGGCGGCAATGGTTAAGCTTTCACAATCTATCGATAATCTGTTTGTTCGTGTAGAGGATGAAGCTGGCCAACTGGTTCGTACCTTTGAGGTAGGGGCGAAACCAGCCGGCGACACGCGTGTGCTTTGGGACGGTAAAGATGAAAGCGGAAATCCACTGCCAGCTGGCAAATACAAAGTGAAAGCGTCTGGCTTAGTTGAGGGGGAGTCGCAAGAGTTCCCAGTATCGACGTATGCCAACGTAAACAGCGTATTGCTTGGCAAAGGTGACGGAAACGTATTACTCAATCTGGCTGGTTTTGAATCGCCAGTTCGACTTGCAGAAGTATTGGAAGTCGGCAAAGCGTAGTCATAGCTCGCTAGATTAGGAGATTTTGGAATGTCATATGTATCTTTAAGCGGTTTGTCCGCCGCCCAACTGGATTTGAACACCACCAGTAACAACATTGCGAACGCCAACACTTACGGCTTTAAAGAGTCCCGTGCTGAGTTTGCTGATGTCTACTCTAACTCTTTATTTACTAACGCAAAAACCACACCGGGTGGTGGTGCACAAGCAAGCCAAGTGGCACAGCAGTTCCATGAAGGCTCTAGCATTTACACCAACAACCCAATGGATTTGCGTGTTTCGGGGACAGGTTTTTTCGCTGTAGCGAAAGAGCGTCTAACTCCACAACAGAATGAACTGACACGTAATGGTGCATTTCACTTAAATAAAGAAAACTACATGGTGACCGCGAACGACGAGTTCTTATTAGGTTACCAAGTGGACCCAAGCTCTGGTGAGGTTTCTTCATACGAGCCACAACCCATCAATATTCCTGCTGAATTTGGTAAGCCAAAACAAACAGCAAACATTGAAGTGGGTGTGAACTTGCCAGCGAACGGCGATTTGAAAGATCCAACGCAGTTTGATTTTTCAGACCCAGATACATACAACCGTTCAACCTCTTCGACAATTTATGACTCGATGGGTCAGTCTTACAAGCTAACGACGTATTACTTGAAAGATCAGACTCAGCCAAATACATGGAACACTTACTACACCGTGACAGATAAAGAAGGTGAAAAGCCTTTAAATGTTGCGGCTGGTGATGCGCAAACGCCAACAGGTCATGTGGGGCATACCATGAAGTTCAACAACGATGGTACGTTGGCGAGCTTGAACAATGGTCAGCCAATCACTTCTGTGGCTCTGGGCGATCCGGCGACGAACACGACACCAGTCGATATGAATGGTGCCGATCCTGCGCAGACGCTTAACTTCGGCTTAGGCTCAGCAACACAGTTTGCGGCTCCGTTCGAACTGACTAAGTTTGACGAAGACGGTGCAACGACGGGCTTCCTAACCAAAGTTGACTTCGATGAAAACGGCAGCGTATTGGGAACTTACTCAAACGGTGAAAACGTTACATTGGGTCGTGTTGCTCTCGTACGTGTTCCAAACGAGCAAGGTCTGGATAAGAAAGGCGGCACTCAATGGGATTCAACGCAGTTCTCTGGTGACAAGATCTGGGGTGAATCAAATAAAGGCTCTTTCGGCACCATCAATAACGGTATGCTGGAACAGTCAAACATTGATATGACGCAGGAGTTGGTGGACCTGATCTCTGCTCAGCGTAACTTCCAAGCAAACTCACGTTCGCTCGAAGTACACAACCAACTACAACAGAATATCTTACAGATCCGCTAGAGCACTAGCTGGGTCATTCGATACTCTGCTTGAGTAAGCAATGGCGTGTGATTGCTTCTTAGTAATTACCGCTTTGTTCACTTTCATCATGACATTCATCTGATGCTTAGCCTGAATACACCTCACTCAGGCTAAGCATGCTTTGATCTACGATTTGCCGCTGTTGCCGCCGTATGGATCAAAACCTTGCCTCTCGTTACAGTTTTCTGCCCCTATTGACCTCTTTTAATTGTTGATTGTTAATTCAAAGTATTGATTGATAAGCCTATTTTTGTTTTGGCATAACTATTGCTTTTACTCCGTGTACAGAGAGATTTTTTGGAGTAATTTATGGATCGCGCACTGTTTCTCGCAATGAGTGGCGCCAAGCAAAATATGCAGGCACTACAATTGCGCGCTAATAACTTGGCTAACGTAAGCACGACCGGATTTCGGGCTGATTTAGCACAGGCTCGCTCAATGCAGGCTTATGGTGAAGGCCATCCTTCACGTGTGTTCAGCATGACAGAGCGTCCAGGGCATAACTTTGCTCAAGGTAGCGTGATTACAACAGGGCGTGATCTGGATGTGACGATTGAAGGCAGCGGTTGGATATCGGTACTCGATCACACAGGGAAAGAAGGGTTGACCCGTAACGGCAACCTAAAAGTCGATCAAAATGGCATGCTTACCAACGCAAGTGGTCATTTGGTGCTGGGTGAAAACGACGCGCCGATTACTTTGCCTATTCCTCTCTCCAAAATTGAAATCGGTCGGGATGGCACCATCTCTGTACTTCCTCAAGGTGCCCCGGCAGAAGAATTCCAAGCGGTTGATCGCATTAAGCTTGTTAAGCCTAATGATCAAAGCTTGTTTAAAGACACCAATGGCTTATTTCGCCATAAAACTCCAAACCAACCTTACGAAGCAGACGCGACTGTTAGCCTCCAGACGGGAGCGATAGAAGGCAGTAACGTGAATGCCGTAGGTGAAATGACCGCATTGATTGACTTACAACGTCAGTTTGAAATGCAAGTCAAGATGATGAGCACAGCTGAAGAAATGGATAAATCTTCAGATTCACTGCTTCGTATGAGTTAACAGAGTTAGAGGTTCACTATGCATCCAGCACTATGGGTAAGTAAAACAGGTCTAGACGCCCAACAAACCAACATTGCCACGATTTCGAACAACTTGGCGAACGCCTCTACTGTCGGCTACAAAAAGAGCCGTGCAGTATTCGAAGATCTGTTCTATCAGAACATCAACCAGCCTGGCGGCCAGTCATCTCAGAACACGGAACTGCCAAGTGGCTTGATGCTAGGTGCGGGTTCTAAAGTGGTTGCGACGCAAAAAGTGCACACGCACGGCAATGCACAGACAACGACCAACGCACTGGACATGATGGTGGAAGGCGACGGTTTTTTCCAAGTGACATTGCCGGACGGCAACATCGGTTATACCCGTAACGGTCAGTTCACGCTAAATGGTGAAGGCACGTTAGTCACGTCGGGTTCTGGCTACCCTGTAGAGCCTGAAATTGTGATTCCAGAAGATGCGATCTCTATTACTGTTGGTACGGATGGTGAAGTGTCGGTTCGCGTCCGAGGTCAGCAAGACAACCAAGTCGTTGGTCAGCTAACCATTACAGATTTTGTTAACCCGGGTGGCCTAGAGCCAATTGGTCAGAACCTTTACTTACCAACGGGTGCCAGTGGCGATCCACAAGAGGGTGTTCCTGGTTTGGACGGTTTGGGGGAAATTCGTCAATCCATGCTGGAAGCGTCCAACGTGAATGTAACGGAAGAGTTGGTCAACATGATCGAAGCCCAGCGCGTTTACGAAATGAACTCAAAAGTGATCTCGTCAGTCGATAAAATGATGAGCTTCGTTAACCAGCAATTGTAACGATTAAGAGCAAGATTTGAGGAGCTCACGATGAAACGTATTTGCCTACTCGCTTTGATTGCTACGATGTCGGGCTGTGCCATGTTGGAACCGATTGAAACGGATGAAGTGACACAAGCAACCACTGTGGTCGACGCAGTAGAAGGCGATAAATCGAAAGAAGAGAGCAGCGGTATCGTGGATACACTGCGTGGCAGAAGCGATCCGGTTGCGGGTGATCCTGCATGGGCTCCTATTCATCCGAAAAAGAAACCTGAGCATTATGCTGCTGCAACAGGTTCACTGTTTAGCGCCGAGCACATTACCGATCTATACGACGATTCCAAGCCACGTGGTATTGGCGACATTATTACCGTGACACTGGATGAGACTACCAGCGCCACGAAAAGCGCCAATGCCGATTTATCGAAAACCAATGAAGCGCAAATGGACCCGCTTCAAGTGGGTGGCGAAGAGCTGCAAATTGGTGGCAAATACAATTTCTCTTATGACTTAAATAACTCAAACTCATTTGCGGGTGACTCTTCTGCTAAGCAGAGTAACAGCATCAGTGGTTACATTACTGTTGAGGTGATTGAAGTTTTGGCAAATGGCAACCTCGTTATCCGTGGAGAAAAATGGATGACGCTTAATACGGGTGATGAGTACATACGTTTAAGCGGCACTATTCGTCCTGATGACATTAGTTTCGACAATACTATTGCATCAAACCGCGTTTCTAACGCAAGAATTCAGTATTCTGGCACCGGTGTACAACAAGATATGCAAGAGCCGGGCTTCTTGGCACGATTCTTTAATGTAGCGCTATAACACGCCGTGCTGACGGCAATTTGACTGCAAGAGATAAGTAAGCATGAAAAAACTCCTTTTAATACTGATGAGCGTTGCTCTGTTTTCTACCGCTGCCCAAGCTGCACGTATCAAAGACGTCGCGCAAGTGGCAGGTGTACGAAGCAACCAACTCGTGGGTTATGGTTTGGTTTCAGGCTTACCTGGCACAGGCGAAGCGAACCCGTTTACGGAGCAAAGTTTCGCCGCCATGCTGCAAAACTTCGGCATTCAGATGCCGCCGGGCACAAAGCCGAAAATAAAAAACGTTGCCGCAGTTATGGTAACGGCAGAGTTGCCGCCATTCTCTAAACCAGGTCAGCAAGTAGACGTGACTGTCTCTTCCATCGGAAGTGCTAAAAGTTTGCGTGGTGGTACGCTACTGCAAACGTTCCTCAAAGGTCTCGACGGTCAAGTTTACGCGGTTGCTCAAGGTAACTTAGTAGTGAGCGGCTTCAGTGCTGAAGGCGCTGACGGTTCTAAAATCGTAGGTAACAATCCAACCGTTGGTCTTATCTCTAGTGGTGCGACAGTAGAGCGAGAAATTCCAAACCCATTTGGTCGTGGTGATTACATCACGTTCAACTTGCTTGAGTCAGACTTCACAACGGCTCAACGTATGGCGGATGCTGTAAACAACTTCCTTGGCCCACAAATGGCGAGCGCTGTTGACGCGACATCAGTGCGCGTGCGTGCTCCTCGTGACGTCAGCCAGCGTGTTGCGTTCTTATCGGCAATCGAAAACCTAGAGTTCGACCCAGCAGATGGTGCAGCCAAAATCATCGTTAACTCACGAACGGGCACCATCGTAGTTGGTAAGCATGTGCGTCTTAAACCTGCAGCAGTAACGCATGGCGGCATGACGGTTGCGATCAAAGAAAACCTGAATGTTAGCCAACCTAACGGCTTTTCTGGTGGGCAAACCGTTGTCGTACCAGACTCGGATATCGAAGTCAGCGAAGAGCAAGGCAAAATGTTTAAGTTCGAACCAGGCTTAACGTTGGATGATTTGGTCCGTGCCGTGAACCAAGTCGGGGCTGCGCCTTCGGACTTGATGGCAATTTTACAAGCATTGAAGCAAGCTGGTGCCATTGAAGGCCAGTTGATCATCATTTAATGGTTAGGAGGTAGGTATAATGAACAATCCTAACGACATTGGTTTTATCCATGACATCAGTTCTCTGGATACTCTGCGTCAAAAAGCAGTGAAAGAGGGAAAAGATGGCGAGCAAGAAGCATTGCATGCGGCTGCTCGTCAGTTCGAATCGATCTTCACCTCCATGATGTTGAAATCCATGCGTGAAGCCAATGAGGGCTTTGAGTCCAACATGATGAACAGCCAAAACGAGAAGTTCTACCGACAAATGTTGGATGAACAGATGGCGAGTGAATTGAGTTCGTCTGGTTCAATGGGACTGGCCGATATGATTGTTAAGCAATTAACGGCTGGGCAAGGGAACGACAAAAAAGAAACGGCTATGCGTGATGCGGCAAACAATGCTGCGGAATATCGTCGTGTTGACCCGAAAAAAGCGCGCGAGATTGAACAGCGCTTGATTGAATCTGGTCAATTATCTCGACCAAGCAATGAACCCACTCGATTCGATTCACCAGAATCCTTTGTTAACTCGATGAAGCCATACGCGGAGAAAGCTGCGAAAGCCTTAGGTGTCGAGCCATCTCTGCTACTTGCGCAAGCCGCTTTGGAAACGGGGTGGGGACAAAAGGTCGTGAAGAACGCGCGTGGCAGCAGCAACAACTTATTTAATATCAAAGCAGATCGAAGCTGGCAGGGTGACAAAGTGACGACTCAAACTTTAGAGTTCCACGATAACACGCCAGTGAAAGAGACGGCAGCGTTTCGCTCCTACTCAAGTTACGAAGACAGCTTTAATGACTTTGTACGATTTTTGAATGACAACCCACGTTACGAGACAGCATTACAGCAACGCGGGAATTCAGAGTCGTTTATTCGCGGTATCCACAGTGCGGGTTACGCGACCGATCCGAATTACGCAGATAAAGTCCTGCAGGTGAAGGATAAAATCGAAAGTATGTAATGTTTCTGCGACAATTTATGACGTTCTCGAAGGCTTGCCATAGTGCAAGCCTTCACTTTATCTGAACATCTACGCCTTTCTATCACTTGGCACATCTTTTGCTTTTAATGTGTCTAGGTGATCGGTTTTGCCGATTTATATTTCGTTTTCGGGGGCATGTATGGCGTCAGATCTTCTGAATGTAGGTACTCAAAGTGTGCTTACTGCTCAGAGACAATTAAACACCACTGGTCATAACATTTCTAATGTTAATACAGAGGGTTATAGCCGTCAGTCTGTTATCCAAGGCACGAATGATCCGCGCATGTTTGGTGGTTCTACCTACGGCATGGGTGTGCATGTGGAAAATGTTCGCCGCTCGTGGGATCAGTTTGCCGTGAATGAACTGAACCTGTCGTCGACCAACAATGCCAACAAAACGGATACCCAAGACAATCTTGATATGCTCTCTAGCATGTTGAGCTCCGTAGCATCGAAGAAAATTCCCGAGAACCTGAATGAGTGGTTCGATGCGGTAAAAACCATGGCAGATACCCCGAACGATTTAGGGGCACGAAAAGTGGTATTGGAAAAGGCGAAAATCTTCTCTGATACATTAAATGATTTCCACGAAACCGTTCGACTGCAATCTGATGTCACCAATAAAAAATTGGATATGGGCATTGAGCGCGTTAACCAACTTGCGTTGGAAATTCGCGATATTCATCGACTGATGATGCGCACCCCCGCCCCACATAATGACCTAATGGATCAGCATGAAAAGCTGGTTACTGAGCTGTCAGAGTACACCAAAGTTACTGTAACCCCACGCAAAAATGCGGAAGGGTTTAATGTTCATATCGGCAATGGACACACACTTGTTTCTGGTACGGAAGCAAGCCAGCTCAAAATGATCGATGGCTATCCGGATGTTCATCAAAGACGATTAGCAATGGTGGAAGGGAATGGCATTAAAGCGATCAAGTCTGATGATATGGATGGCAAAATCGGCGCTTTACTTGAAATGCGCGACAAACACATCCCACAACTGCAAGATGAAATGGGCCGTTTAGCGACGGGTTTCTCCTACAAAATTAATCAGCTGCAATCTCAAGGTCTGGATCTCAACGGTAAGATAGGTAAAGACGTATTTACCGATGTGAACTCTGAGCTGGTGGCAAAATCTCGAGTTTTTGCTGCGCCTGACTCTCAAGCTGATGTTGCGGTTTACATCGAGGATATTTCCGCGATCAAAGGTGGTGAATATTCGCTGCGTTATGATGGCGACCAATACAGCGTGACAACACCGAAAGGTGAGCAAATGTCGTTGAACATCGACCGTTCGGATTCGTCGTTTGTTCTGGATGGTATGAAAGTGCAAATTGGTGAAGGCCTTGCCGCCGGTGAGCGCGTATTGCTACGCCCAACGAGAAGTGGTGCAGCCATCATAAAGATGGAAACCAATGACGCAAAAGCTATTGCCGCACAAAGTTATGAAGCCTCAACCACTTTTGCCCAAGGTAACGCCAAGTTTAAAATTCGTGAGGCGGGGGATGTTAAAGAGTTTGAGGTTACCGTACAACCAGCCGACGAGAAGCATGATAAGCCGTGGTTAAAGATCACGGATAACAAGGGTAATTTACTATCGGACAAATACTCATACCCGTTAGATAAAGATAACCCGAAGATTGAAATATCAGTGCCGAAAAGCCATCCGCTGTATAAAAACGGCGATGCAACCGTGTTTGAGTTGAGCGAAGGCGCACTGATGAATGATAAATTCACCGCAAACTTGGTGCCTTCTGAAGGTGGTAACGGCAACTTGAGAAAAATGCAGAAGATCCAAACAGACAAGATGATGGATGGAAAATCCAGTACCTTGATCGATGTTTATCATAACCTCAATACTGAAGTTGGACTGAAGTCTTCTACAGCAAACCGTTTAGCCTCCGTCGCTCGTTTAGAGCATGAAGCGGCGCAAGAGCGCGTTGCTTCTATTTCTGGTGTTAACCTCGATGAAGAAGCGGCCAACATGATGAAGTTTCAACAAGCGTACATGGCTTCATCACGTGTGATGCAAGCGGCGAACGATACCTTCAATACCATTTTACAACTGAGGTAAGGAGAAGAGATAAGTGCTAACCCGAATTTCTAGTTTCCATAACTATCAGTCCGTACAAAATGATCTGCGTCGTCAAGAGAATAAGGTTCACCACAACCAAGAGCAGCTTGCTTCAGGGAAAAAGTTACTGAAACCTAGTGACGACCCCCTCGCTGCGCATTACATCCAAAACATTAGTCAGCAACAAGAACAGCTACAACAATATCTTAGCTCGATAGTGTTGGTGCGTAATCGTCTAGAAAACCACGAAGTTAATATCGCCAATGCGGAGAATTTTGCCGACGAGTCGAAGCGCTTAACGATGGAGATGATTAACGGTGCCTTTTCTGCTGAAGACCGACAAGCAAAGAAGCGTGAGCTAGAAGAGATTGCGAACAACTTCCTTAACTTGGTGAACTCGCAAGATGAATCTGGTAACTACGTGTTTGCTGGCACTAAGCCAAAAAGCCAACCATTTTATCGCGATAAAGATGGTAGCGTGCAATACGCTGGGGACGATTATCAGCGCAAAATGAAAGTTTCTAGCATGCTTGAGATGCCAATGAACGATCCTGGCAGCAAGCTGTTTATGGAGATACCAAACCCATTTGGCGATTATCAGCCGAATTACGATCTACAAAACGGTTCTGAGTTGCTATTAAACAGAGCCACTAACGTTGATACGAAGGATGATGCGGCGTATCGCGTGACATTTGTCGATATGAATAACGGCAAATTTGGTTACCAATTAGAGCGTAACGGCAAAGTAGTGGATGCCGATGAGTTTTCTCCAGAGAAAGGGATTGAATACAAAGGCCTGAAAGTGCACGTAAAAGGCCAAATTACGCCTGGTGACAGCATTGAGATCGAAAAGCGGGCAGAGTTCAGCATTTTCGATACCTTCAAGGATGCAATGGCATGGTCAGACAAATCGGTTTCGGATACGTCGGCGACTGCTAAATTGCACCAAATGACAGAAGAATTCCACGCTGCTTTTATCCATTTGAATAAAGCGCGTACAGATGCCGGTGCTCGATTGAGTACGCTGGATATCCAAGAGCAAAATCATGAAGACTTTAATTTGTCTCTGGCAAAAGCGAAGAGCAACTTTGAGGACTTGGATTACTCTAAAGCCGTGATCGAGTTCAGTGAAAACTCGCGAGCGTTACAGGCATCGCAACAAGCATTCGGTAAGACCAAAGATCTAACGTTGTTTAACTACATCTAGTATGACACTCATACGCATTGTCTGATTTTGATGCCTTATGTGCAAAGCCTTAAGCGCGATAAGTCGACGTAACCTGAGAGTCTGAGATGTCATGCGGCACGATTTTACCCAAAGCGGCAATGATGCGGGAGGCAAGTCGGGCGGCAACAGGGCAGCGTTCAATACCCTTGGGCTAAGATGAGTCTGACAAACCGGAAATAGCTTAATGATAAAGCTAACTTATTGTTTATTTGATTCTTTTAAAAGTAGTTAAATAATTTACGCAAGTTGGCACACAAATTGTATTGAAAATATCAGAACAGATTTAGAGATTCTAAACCCTGCGTTTAAGGCAGATTTAGCAAGTAACTTTTACGGTCAGTGCTTATCCAAATGAGAGTAAAGCTGGCCGCTTCGCAAAAGCTTGCGAACTCAACAGGAGAGCAAAATGGCTGTAACAGTTAGTACTAACGTCTCCGCGATGACCGCGCAGCGTTACCTAAACAAAGCGACTGATGAATTAAACACGTCGATGGAGCGCTTATCTTCAGGACATAAGATTAACAGTGCAAAAGATGATGCGGCAGGTCTACAGATCTCTAACCGCTTAACTGCACAGTCTCGTGGCCTAGATGTCGCAATGCGTAACGCGAACGATGGTATCTCGATTGCACAAACCGCTGAAGGTGCGATGAATGAGGCAACCTCTGTCATGCAACGAATGCGTGACCTTGCGATTCAATCATCGAACGGTACTAACTCTCCGGCTGAGCGTCAGGCGATCAACGAAGAGTCAATGGCATTGATTGACGAGCTAAACCGTATTGCAGAAACCACTTCATTTGGTGGTCGTCGTCTATTGAACGGCTCATTCGGTGAAGCAGCATTCCAGATTGGTGCGAGCTCAGGTGAAGCCATGATCATGGGACTCACCAGCATTCGTGCGGACGATACTCGCATGGGCGGTGTGACCTTCTTATCTGAAAATGGTAAAGATAAAAACTGGAGCGTTGACCCAGCTAAATCTGACTTGAAGATCACGCTACCAGGTATGGGTGAAGACGAAGACGGCAATGTTGATGATCTAGAAATCAACATTAATGCCAAAGCGGGCGACGACATCGAAGAGCTTGCCACTTACATTAATGGTCAGTCTGATATGATTAATGCGTCTGTAAGTGAAGATGGCAAGTTGCAAGTTTTTGTCGCGCATCCAAACGTTCAGGGCGAGATTTCCATTTCTGGTGGACTAGCATCTGAGCTTGGCCTGAGTGATGAACCTATCAGAACGTCAGTACAAGATATTGATATGACCACGGTACAAGGTTCTCAAAACGCGATTTCTGTGCTGGATTCGGCACTGAAATACGTAGACTCGCAACGTGCAGACTTAGGTGCGAAGCAAAACCGTTTGAGTCACAGCATCAACAACTTGGCGAATATCCAAGAAAACGTTGACGCATCGAACAGCCGAATTAAAGATACAGATTTTGCGAAAGAAACCACGCAAATGACCAAAGCACAAATTTTGCAACAGGCAGGTACATCGATTCTTGCTCAAGCGAAACAGTTGCCAAACTCTGCAATGTCACTATTGCAGTAGTTTACTTAGCCTGTACTCAATACATTCAGACGTGGATGGGAATGCAGGCTTTTGGCAAGCAGCTTTACAATAGAATGAGCGGCTCTCTCATCTCTCACCTGCCAATCATTTTCAATGTAAAGTTGCACTCGGTATGCCGGAAATGTGTTCATTTCTCTTGATCTCCACATAGGCTCTGGCGACCAACCTAGCCCCAGTTCTCTCAAAGGAAAAGGGGCTTTTTCTTTTCTAATTTTCACGTCTATCGTCTGCGAACTTACCTTTAATTGTTTCCTTTTGCTGGTTTTCTATACAATTTAGCCCTCTCGGCTCGATTTGTGGAAACTTGAGCACTTTTTCTTACTTTTCTTCAATTTTATTAGCTAAATCTCGCAATGTTATTTTTTTAAACTTTTTTCTAAAGCTTCTGAATTTGGTGTCGTTAATAGAGGTAACTTTGAGAGAACTACTTGGTTTTCCGAGACGTCGGAAACCGCTACACCGGAAAATCAATTGGAGAAATCACCATGGCAGTGAATGTAAACACTAACGTATCAGCGATGACCGCTCAGCGTTACCTAAACAACGCAAACTCAGCTCAACAAACTTCTATGGAGCGTTTGTCTTCAGGTTTTAAAATCAACAGCGCAAAAGATGACGCTGCGGGTCTACAAATCTCGAACCGTTTGAACGTACAAAGCCGTGGTTTGGATGTAGCGGTTCGCAACGCGAACGACGGTATCTCGATTGCACAAACTGCTGAAGGTGCAATGAATGAGACCACTAACATTCTTCAACGTATGCGTGACTTGTCTCTGCAATCAGCAAACGGTTCAAACTCGAAAGCAGAGCGCGTTGCGATTCAAGAAGAAGTGACCGCACTCAACGACGAACTAAACCGCATCGCAGAAACAACCTCTTTCGGTGGTAACAAGCTGCTAAACGGTACCCACGGCGCGAAATCGTTCCAAATCGGTGCGGATAACGGCGAAGCGGTAATGCTTGAGCTAAAAGACATGCGCTCAGACAACAAAATGATGGGCGGTGTAAGCTACCAAGCAGAAAGCGGTAAAGGTAAAGATTGGAACGTTGCCCAAGGCAAGAATGACCTAAAAATCAACCTAACGGACAGCTACGGCCAAGAGCAAGAAATCAACATCAGCGCAAAAGCGGGTGACGATATCGAAGAGCTTGCGACTTACATTAACGGCCAAACTGACCTAGTGAAAGCATCAGTAGACCAAGATGGTAAACTGCAAATCTTCGCTGGCAACAACAAAGTTGAGGGCGAGGTCGAGTTTTCAGGCGGTCTATCTGGTGAACTAGGTTTGGGCGAAGGCAAAAAAGTAACGGTAGATACTATCGACGTAACCTCAGTTGGTGGCGCACAAGAATCTGTTGCTATCATCGATGCGGCACTGAAATACGTAGACAGCCACCGCGCAGAGCTAGGTGCATTCCAGAACCGTTTCAACCACGCAATCAGCAACTTGGACAACATTAACGAGAATGTGAATGCGTCGAAGAGCCGTATCAAAGATACAGATTTCGCGAAAGAAACGACGGCAATGACCAAATCACAAATTCTATCGCAAGCGTCAAGCTCAATCCTTGCGCAAGCGAAACAAGCGCCTAACTCAGCGCTAAGTCTGCTAGGTTAATCAATTTAACAAAGCAAGAAACCAAAGCCAGGCTCATCCCTGGCTTTTTGCTTATTGGCTATAACGATTCAGATGTGTCCTGACAGTATGTTCGATAAGGCATTCATATCGATTAGATGATCTCTTTAAATTCCAATGTTTCTGCGATGGTGGCGCAGAGACACCTGAGTCAAGCAGCTGCGCAAAATGTTGAGTCACAACGCAACCTAACTTCGGGGTTTCGAATCAACTCGGCGAGCGATGATGCGGCAGGTTTACAGATATCGAATACTCTCCATGTACAAACGAGAGGGCTTGATGTCGCCTTAAGAAATGCGCACGACGCTTTTTCTGTTGCTCAAACAGCGGAGGGAGCATTGCACGAAAGCAGTGACATATTGCAACGCTTACGCTCTCTGGGGCTTCAAGCAGCAAACGGCAGTTATGACTCAAGTGATCGGCAAAGTATTCAATATGAGGTCGTAGCGCTGCAAGATGAGCTTGATCGTGTCGCGATCACGACAACATTTGCGGATAAAAACCTGTTTGATGGATCTTACGGTTCACAAAGTTTCCATATTGGCGCGAACGCTAATTCAATCTCTTTGACGTTACGTAACATGCGTAGCCATATCCCAGAGATGAGAGGGCAGCATTATGTTGGTGATGCGGTCGATAAAGATTGGCGAGTCACTAAAGATAACCAAACCCTAAAAGTCGAATACCAAGACAGTAAAGGGCAAACCCAAACGGAATCCATTGGACTCAAATTGGGTGACCGCATAGAACAGGTCGCCACTTACATCAATGCTCAACAATCGATAGTGAATGCTTCAGTAACGGAAAACAACGAACTGCAATTCTTCGCTTCTACGATGAAGGCGCCAGAGGGTGTGGTTCTCGAAGGGAGTTTAGCGGATGAGCTTGATGTGAGCGCTGGTCAATTAGTCACAATGGATGACATCGATATGTCGACGGCAGGTAAGGCGCAGCTTTCAATTGGGGTGATTGATGCAGCAATTAAGTATGTTGATTCGCACCGGAGTGAAATTGGCAGCTTTCAGAACCGTGTAAACGGCTCGATGGATAACTTAAATACTGTGAATCGGAGTGTTACAGAATCCAAGAGTCGAATAAGAGATACAGACTTCGCAAGAGAATCTACGGAAATGGTGCGTTCTCAAGTGCTCCAAGATGCGACAACTGCATTACTCGCTCAAGCGAAGCAAAGGCAGAGTTCGGCACTTGGATTACTTAGCTGAGCGGATTTCATTGATGTAAGTCGATCAGAAACAAAATTTCAGGTAATAAAAAACGCTGCCAATGGCAGCGTTTTTTCGTGTTCGATTAAGTAAAAATTACTTAGTTACACGTAGAACTGGAGTTTCACCAACAGTTACAGAACCAGAAAGCTTGTTTAGCTCTTTGATTTCGTCCATGTTAGAGATAACAACTGGAGTTAGCGTTGACTTCGCTTTCTCTTCTAGAAGAGCTAGATCGAATTCAATTACAGTGTCGCCAGCTTTAACAGTTTGACCTTCTTCAGCGATACGCGTGAAGCCTTCGCCTTTTAGTTCAACTGTGTCGATACCGAAGTGAACGAAAAGCTCAACACCGTCGTCAGACTCGATAGAGAACGCGTGATTAGTTTCGAAGATCTTACCGATAGTACCGTTTACAGGAGCTACCATTTTGTTGCCTGCTGGCTTGATAGCAATACCGTCACCAACGATTTTCTCAGCGAAAACAACATCTGGCACGTCTTCGATGTTTACAATCTCACCAGAAAGTGGCGCGATGATTTCGATAGCACCAGCGTCAGCGCTGTCATCAGATACAAGCTTCTTAAGTTTGTCAAACAGACCCATTGTGTCATGCTCCTAAGGTTTGGTTTTATTCTGTCGAATTATAGTATACCAATATAGCTCATTAGACGACTTTTTTCGCCGTCTAATGGCCATTAAGTATTGAATTACTTGGTACTACCGATTACTGAGCTTTCTCAGCAATAAACTTTTCTACCACGGCTTCGATTTCTTCTGCTGTCGGTAGAGAAAGGGCTTCTTCAGCCATTGCTTTCACTTCTGCGAAGTTAGAGTTACGAACTACTTTCTTCACTTTAGGGATTGAAATGCCGCTCATTGAGAACTCGTCCAGACCCATACCTAGAAGTAGAAGTGTTGCACGCTCGTCACCTGCAAGTTCACCACACATACCAGTCCATTTACCTTCTGCGTGAGAAGCGTCGATAACTTGCTTGATCACAGTAAGTACAGCTGGTGATAGTGGGTTGTATAGGTGAGAAATCATCTCGTTACCACGGTCAACCGCTAGCGTGTACTGAGTTAGGTCGTTTGTACCGATAGAGAAGAAAGACACTTCCTTCGCTAAGTGGTGTGCGATCGCAGCAGCAGCAGGAGTTTCAACCATAACACCGATTTCGATGTTTTCGTCGAACGCGTGGCCTTCAGCGCGTAGCTCTTCTTTGTACTCTTCGATCGCTTTCTTAAGCTCACGGATTTCTTCGACAGAGATGATCATTGGGAACATGATACGCAGTTTGCCGTGTGCAGAAGCACGTAGAATGCCACGTAGCTGATCACGAAGGATTTCACGACGATCTAGACTGATACGTACAGCACGCCAACCTAGGAATGGGTTCATCTCTTTTGGAAGATCCATGTATGGGAGATCTTTATCGCCGCCGATATCCATAGTACGGATGATCACAGCTTGACCGTTCATTGCTTCCGCAACTTCTTTGTACGCTTGGTACTGTTCTTCTTCAGTTGGTAGCGCAGTACGGTCCATAAATAGGAATTCAGTACGGTACAGACCAACACCTTCACCGCCGTTACGAAGGATACCGTCACAGTCTTTCACTGTACCGATGTTACCGCAAACTTCTACACGGTGACCGTCAGTCGTTTCTGCGTGTAGGTCTTTCAGTTTCGCTAGCTCTTCTTTTTCAGCTAGGAATGCTGCTTTAACCGCTTTCGCTTCTTCTAGCTCAGCTTCTGATGGGTTAACAACAATCTTGTTGTTCATTGCGTCAAGAATCAGCATGTCGCCATTCTTAACTTTCTTCGTGATGTCGTTAGTACCAACGATAGCTGGAAGCTCAAGTGAGCGAGCCATGATTGAAGTGTGAGATGTACGACCGCCGATATCACAAGCAAAACCAAGCACGTAGTCTAGGTTGATTTGTGCAGTTTCAGATGGCGTTAGGTCGTAAGCAACAAGAATTACTTCTTCGTTGATATCGCTAAGCGAAACAATGTTGATGCCTAGTGCGTTCTTAACAAAACGAGAACCGATATCGCGGATGTCAGTTGCACGCTCTTTTAAGTATTCGTCATCTAGAGACTCAAGAGCACATGCTTGCTCTTCGATCACTGAGTGGATAGCGTGATCAGCAGTCATCTTGTCGTTTTTGATAAGTGCTAGGATTTCCTCTTCTAGCTCTTCGTCTTCAAGAAGCATGATGTGACCTTCAAAGATCGCTTCTTTTTCTTCGCCAAACGTTTCAAGCGCTTTTTGCTTGATAGTTTCTAGCTGAGCTGCAGATTTGTTACGAGCGTCAAAGAAACGCTGAACTTCAGCTTCTACTTGATCGTCAGAAATAGTGTTTGTGTTTAGGACAATTTCATCTTCTTGAAGTAGTAGTGCTTTACCGATTGCAATACCAGGAGATGCTAGGATGCCTGAAATCATAGCCTTACCTTAAGTTTGGTCAACTTTATAAAACGGGAGAATAATGGGTGCGCTAACGAATAGTTTTAGCTTAGTTTTGAGCCTATTTCCAACGAAGCCATTTTGCTTTCACAAAATGGCTTCTGGAGTAGGAGACCGGATTAGTGTAGTTGGTCCATTAGAGCAACTAGGTGGTCAACTGCTTGCTGAGCTTGTGGGCCTTCAGCAGAAATAGTAACTTGAGTACCTTTTACTAGGCCTAGTGTTTGTAGTTTGAACAGGCTCTTAGCGCTAGCGCTTTTACCGTTAGAAGTCACAGTGATGTCTGCGTCGAATGCTTTTGCTTCTTTAACAAACTGTGCAGCTGGACGAGTGTGAAGGCCGTTTTCTGCTGTGATTTCTACTTGCTTCTCGTACATGTGATATACCCCAATAAATGTATTTTTTTGTTAGTTTGTGACCAGATTTTAGCTTAACTGCTTTACATCTTGTGCGCTAGCACGGGAAGAGTTCAAAGCGCGTCAGTTCTGATACTAGTCAAAAGTTTGGTAACTACGCAACTGTTTGCGTGCGTAATCACTTTGAAACCTTTTTGTGTTCTGCTTCTTTATTTTGAAGCTAGAAATAAAACACCCTGATATTACCAAAGGTAGGGCAGGGATCAACAAAAAAGCCCCTAAACGGGGCTTTTTTAAACTAAAAATTGATTTGAACACATATTATTGTTGGTTCTCTTTTTCGGTAAAGATACCTGCAAAGAGTGCTGTACTTAGGTAACGCTCACCGGAACTTGGCAAGACAGTTACAATTGTTTTTCCTTCAAATTCAGGTAGTTCTGCAAGTCGGTTCGCTGCAACAACCGCTGCGCCAGATGAGATACCAGCTAGGATACCTTCCTCTTCCATTAGGCGACGAGCCATCTCAATCGCTTCTTCTGAGGTAACTTGCTCAACACGGTCAATAATGTCTAAATCGAGGTTACCAGGGATGAAACCAGCACCGATACCTTGAATTTTGTGTGGGGCAGGTTGGATTTCTTCGCCAGCAAGTGCTTGTGCAATAACCGGAGACTCTGCTGGCTCAACTGCAACAGAAGTGATGGCTTTGCCTTTTTCACCTTTGATGTAACGGCTTGTACCTGTGATAGTACCGCCCGTACCAACACCAGCAACGAATACGTCGATTTCACCGTCTGTCGCTTCCCAAATCTCAGGGCCCGTAGTCTTTTCGTGGATTTCTGGGTTCGCTGGGTTGTCAAATTGTTGAAGAAGTAGGTACTTCTCAGGGTTGCTTGCTACGATTTCTTCTGCTTTAGCAATCGCCCCTTTCATGCCTTTCGCCGCTTCAGTCAGCTCAAGGTTCGCGCCTAGTGCTTTTAGTAGCTTACGGCGTTCTAGGCTCATTGATTCAGGCATGGTCAATGTTAGCTTGTAACCGCGAGCAGCCGCTACGAATGCTAGAGCAACACCTGTGTTACCACTGGTAGGTTCTACAAGCTCTACACCTGGCTTAAGAAGGCCCGCTTTCTCTGCTTCCCAGATCATGTTTGCACCGATACGGCACTTAACACTGAAGCTAGGGTTACGCGCTTCAATTTTCGCGAGAACTTTGCCTTTACTTACTTTGTTTAGACGAACGAGAGGTGTATTACCAATAGTAAGAGAGTTATCTTCGTAGATTTTGCTCATAGTGATGTTCCTTCATTACACGTTGTGTGAATATGGATAGAAGAATATGCGGTATGAAAAAAAGGGAAAAGGATTAAAAAGTTATATCTTATTAGGTTGGCCCAGAACTTGATAAAAGAAAAGGGAAAAGCTGGCGCTGATCCCTTTCCTTAATCTCTAATCGACTATCGTTGGTGCTTAAACTCCGCGACCCACATAGCGGTTGCACCACATATTGCTACAGGCATGACAATGAGGTTCAAAATTGGGAGCGTCGTAAATACAGACACCAATACCCCAAAGCCATAGGCCTTACCTTGCTTTTGTTTCAATTTGTAACGCATGTCGTTAAATGGGATTTTATGGTTATCAAACGGGTAGTCACAATATTGAATCGCGAGCATCCAGGCGGTAAAGATAAACCATAAAAATGGGCCTACTGTTTGTCCAAGGGCTGGGATGAGCAATAACAGGAATAGGCCTATTGCTTTAGGTAAAATGTAAAGGAGCTTTCTCCACTCACGAGCTAAAACGCGAGGAACATCTTTCAGGACGGCAGTGAAACCATCATCATTTACCTTTTGTCCCGTTAAGTACTCTTCCACTTTTTCAGCCAAGAGGCCATTGAATGGCGCGGCGATAAAGTTCGCGAGCGTGCTGAAAAAATAGGAGAAGGTAGCGAGTATCGTCAGAGCGAGTAAAGGCCAAAGAATGTAAGTTAACCAGGATAAAAACTCAGGCAGCTGCCCAATCCAGCCTTCTATCCATATATTAAGGTTTGAAAATAGATAGAAGATGGCACCACCTACAAGCAAGATATTTGCAAGTAGAGGTAAGATGACAAAGCGCCTGATTTTAGGGGCAAGTGCCAATTGTATCCCGTATAGAAAATAACCGAACCCGGTTCTCTGCTGATTGTTTTGCTTCATGTCTATTTTGGCTTCGTGTAAATGAAAACTCATTGTACCTGTGAGGACTTTTCTTTCAATGCCCTGACAAATGACGTCTTGTTAAGTGGAATCGTGGCAAGAATCACAACAAAAAACGGAACTTCTTGCATTAAGTTGTTCTAAATCTACATATAGTTTTGGTAAAGTAAACGTATCATTCAGATTTATTGCACTTGGGTTGCTGCTCAAGGAACTGCGAGTAGTAAAAACAAGTATATTGAGAGTAAATAATGCAGGAATTGCGATTCGTACTCATTGTTGTTGGCGCATTAGCCATCGCGGCATTACTGTTTCATGGTTTATGGAGCAGTAAAAAAGAAGGCAAAGCAAAGTTTGGTAACAAGCCACTTGGTAAGCTGGATGTTGACCAAGAAGACAAAAATGATCTTGTTGAGAAAGAACGAGACTTCGCTCCCGCTCCTGAAGATGACTTTGAGATCATTCGCAAAGATCGCAAAGAACCAGATTTTGGGATGGCGAGCTCTTTCGACAACAAGTTTGAATCTGACCCGTTATTCGGTGGTCCATCTGAAGTCAAACAGACGCAGCAGGAGCCGGATGACATCCCTTCATTTGTTGCAGAAAAAGATAAAGAAGAGGACGTTGAGCCTGTTGTTCAAGCAACAGTAGCTGAAGAGCCATTCCAGCCTGCTGTGGAAGAAGAAGTTATTCCCGCCGCGTTTGATATTACGGAGAAAGAACAGCAAGTCGAAACGGTTAGTGAGCCTGTCGTTGCAGAGCCTAAGGAAGAGCCAAAGCCAGAACCTGAAATGCAAGTGATTGTATTGAATGTGCACTGTGCTGGTGAAGAGCCATTTGTTGGTACTGCTTTATTTGAAAGTATGCAACAAAACGGTCTAATTTATGGCGAGATGGATATTTTCCATCGTCATGTCGACTTGTCCGGTAACGGCAAAGTGCTGTTTAGCGTCGCTAATATGATGCACCCTGGTACGTTTGAACATGCTGATCCTGCTGAGTTTACAACGAAGGGTATTTCATTCTTCATGACATTGCCTTGTTATGGCGAGGCTGAACAGAACTTCAACTTAATGCTCCGAACTGCGCAGCAAATTGCTGATGACTTAGGTGGTAACGTACTTGATGACCAGCGCAACTTAATGACGCCAGATCGTTTAGCATCTTATCGACGTCAAATAGTTGAGTTTAATGCCGCTAACGCATAATCTTAACAGCAAATAATAATAGGGCTCCGGATGGAGCCCTTTTTCTTGGATTTCCCAACCTCACCGATTGAAAATACACGGGGCTTTACTATGTCTGAATCAGTACTTCAGCGACTAGAAGAACTAAAAGAGTCGTTGCATTACCACGCTGTGCGTTACTACGTGGAAGATAACCCAGAGATCCCTGATGCCGAGTACGACCGTTTAATGCGAGAGTTACTGGATATTGAAGCTGAGAACCCTGACTTAATAACCGTAGACTCGCCAAGCCAACGTGTCGGTGGGCAACCTCTCTCTGCGTTTAGCCAAGTGACACATGAAGTACCGATGCTTTCGCTTGATAACGCGTTTGATGATAGTGAACTCGATAGTTTCCACAAGCGCGCACAAGAGCGCGTGGGCAGCCAGAGTGTGAAAGAATACTGTTGTGAGCCTAAATTGGATGGACTCGCCGTAAGTTTGTTATATGAGAATGGCGTGTTAGTTCAGGCGGCCACTCGAGGCGATGGTACTACGGGTGAAAACATCACAGAGAATGTGCGTACGATTAAAGCTATTCCTTTAAAACTCAGGGGTAATGACTGGCCAAATCGTCTTGAAGTTCGTGGTGAAGTCTTTATGCCGAAAGCTGGGTTTGAAAAGCTCAATGAATTAGCAAGGAAGAAAGGCGAGAAAATCTTTGTGAATCCACGTAACGCTGCGGCAGGTAGCTTACGACAATTGGATTCACGTATTACGGCTTCTCGTCCGCTTAGCTTCTATGCATACAGTGTAGGCGTGGTGCAAGGCGCAGAATTGGCAGCAAGTCATTACGAACGCTTTTTGCAAATCAAATCTTGGGGACTGCCAATGTGTCCGGAAACTAAGCGAGTTGAAAGCTTGGCGGATGTAAAAGCTTACTACCAAGATATATTGCAGCGTCGTGATGCCCTCCCTTATGAGATCGATGGTGTCGTTATTAAAATTGACGATATTGCCGTGCAAGAGCGTCTGGGGTTTGTTGCTCGCGCTCCACGTTGGGCGATTGCCTACAAATTTCCAGCACAGGAAGAAATGACGACACTGAATGAAGTGGAGTTCCAAGTCGGTCGCACTGGTGCGATTACACCTGTTGCTAAGCTAGAGCCTGTATTTGTTGGCGGGGTAACGGTAAGTAATGCGACGCTTCATAACGCAGATGAGATAGAACGTCTACAGGTCAAGATTGGTGATCACGTTGTGATCCGCCGTGCTGGCGATGTTATTCCGCAAGTCGTATCTGTCATCAAAGAGCGTCGACCAGAAACAGCTCGAGATATTGTTTTCCCAACTCAGTGTCCTGTTTGTGGTTCGCATGTTGAGCGGATCGAAGGAGAAGCGGTAACACGTTGTATGGGGGGCTTAGTTTGCCAAGCCCAACGCAAACAAGCGCTAAAACACTTTGTTTCTCGTAAAGCGTTAGACGTTGACGGTTTAGGCGATAAAGTGATCGAGCAGCTTGTTGATCGTGAGATGGTGAAAACTCCTGCTGACTTGTTTAAGTTATCAGCGGGGATTTTAACCGTACTAGATCGCATGGGGCCAAAGTCTGCGCAGAATATTGTGAATGCGTTAGAAAAATCCAAAGAAACAACTTTACCTCGGTTTTTGTATTCACTGGGGATCCGTGAAGTTGGCGAGGCAACCGCAGCAAACTTAGCAATGCACTTTAAAACGTTGGGAGCGATCCAAAATGCTACCGAAGAGCAGTTGATTGAAGTGCAAGACATCGGTGCTGTGGTTGCTCAACATATCACGACTTTCTTTAGTGAAGAACAGAACCAAGCGGTGGTTAAAGATTTGCTTGAACAAGGAATTCATTGGCCAGAGATTAATACTACTGAGCAGGTGGGGGAATTACCATTAGAAGGTAAAACAGTAGTATTAACGGGAACACTTTCTCAACTGGGGCGTACAGAAGCCAAAGAAGCCCTCCAAGCACTGGGGGCTAAAGTGACGGGTAGTGTTTCTAAGAAAACCGATATTTTGTTTGCTGGTGAAAATGCAGGTTCGAAGCTCGCAAAGGCACAAGAACTGGGTATCGAAATTAAAACAGAACAAGACTTACTCGAACTGATGAATTAAGTCTTCTCAAAAAAGCTAAAAAATAACTAAAAGCCCCGTATGCTAAGCATGCGGGGCTTTTTCTTGTTCATAATTAAGTGTTTTTTTATTGAGTAATTGATGCCTTTGTTCTTTTCAGTGATCAAGATCGAACCTTGGGTTATTGGTTTTTTTGGCTTTTTTAGTCTGCGAGTGACTTCAAGTTGATACTTTTAAGTTCAATTTAAATGTTTGATTTTAAATAATAATTTGTTGTGTTGTGTTGATGTTGTTAAAAATAAGATCTGGATCAATAAGTTATATGGAACTTTGGAGTGGCTCATATTTTTTTAGAAAAAAAATAAGTTCCATTTGGATGTTTTTAGCTGCGAAGTTAGTCTTAATCACGTGGATACACGGTGTGTATGCAGGAACTAAAAAAAGCCAAATTAGAAATAATGAGGTTTGATCAGGAATTTACTTCTCTCCTTCGGCGGCCAACTAAAGGTGAGATAGAAAAATACAGCTATATCCATTTTTAGGAGTTTTTCCATGGACAAATTTTTTAAGGTTTCAGCGTTAACCGCAGCAATGTTTGGTGTTGTTGCTGTCGCTCCAGCTACAGCGTCTACTGAAAGTGCAGCAGGTGGCGAGTACGTAGAGAAAGTGAACGAATTTATGCAAGACTCAAGTCTAAATGCATTATTCATAGTTGATACTCGTTCACGAACTCGTACAACAGGTAAGCCCGGCGGTGAAAATGGTGACCGTTGGAGTCGTCTAAACTACTCTTCTTACAACGCAATTTTAGACTTCACTTCTGGCTACCACGATGGTTGGGTGGGCGCAGATGTTGCGGCTTACTACTCTGGCGATCTTTACAACGATAGTCTTTACAATTCAAACGAAGGCTACCTATGTAACGAAATCTCAACTTGTAACAACCTAGACTGGGGTGCAGGTGATGGTCAGCAGCTTAAAGTTTACAAAGCAGCGCTGAAATTCAAAGCAAACGAAAACTTTAATGCTCGTTTCGGTATGTTACAGTCTGGTGGTAACGGTACAATCGGTAACGTTTGGAGCTTTGTACCTGGTACTTACCGTGGTTTCGAACTGAACGCTAAACTTGGTGATTTCAACCTAAGCTACTTTGGCGCAGACCAATTTACAGCACCTTGGCTGCTTCACGAAGATGATTACGCACCAGCGCTTTGGTCTGACACGTCATGGAGCTACCTACACTCTCTAGGCCTAAACGGTAACCTAACTGACAGCTTGTTTATGCAACTTGGTTTGGGTCAAGCTACTGGCGTTAAATATGCAAATGGTGTTGACTGGGGGGCAGGTCAAGTAACTAGCTACCACAACGAAACTGACAACACTTCTTACAAGGCTTACTTGAAGTACACTGTTAGTGACCGTACAACTCTAGCATTTGATTTCTACGGTGTTGACGATGATGTGAAATACGATGGTCTAGGTTTCCACACTGGTCTATCTTTGAATCAATCTTTCGGTAAGCTAGCTTGGATGTCTGAGTTGCGCTACACAGACACAGATAACCGTGCGGACTTCGTTCCTCGTACTATTCATACATATGGTATGAACAATGGTACTTGGTCTCAGTGGTGGGACGCGCTATCTGACTGGAACAAAGCGGGTGAGCTAGCATGGTACAACCGTCTATCTTACAACCAAGGTAACGGCTGGAACTACTACCTAGGCTTTGGTTACGGTACTGGCGCTGACTCTGCAGCAAGCGGAGCATCAGGTGACTGGGATTACGAAAGCGAATACGCAGTTAACGCAACAGTATCTTACTCACTACAAAGTGGCGCGCTTAAAGGTTCTACCATTCGTTTACACGGTACAATCCTAGAACGTGATGAGTACGCAGGTGCTGGCGATGCGGATGAAACAGACTTACGTCTACAAGTTCTTATCCCTTACAGCTTCCACTAATACTTAGTGAAATAATAAAAGGAGCCGCTAGGCTCCTTTTCTATTTCACTTCTCGGCCGTCGTATATTTTGCAATATAACGGTGGCAACATATGTACATTACCGTTTGGCAACTCACACTTTATCTCTGGGCCTATCGTACGACCACCGGATGCACCATTAGCATGAGTGGTTAACGGAATTATGGCAAAAGATATTACTAATAGACCAGATAAAAATCTCATAATCATCACCTCAATATAAACTTTAAATATCTACGTACTTGTATAAACCGTGACTACGCAGAAAGGTAAGGTTGAAAAGGGCTCTTATATCAAACTAAGCTCTTACTTCTTTACTATTCCCATTCCCCACCTCTAAATCGACACATTTCACTTGGAATATTCGTAACGTCGCCACTTGGCATCTTACATTCGACTATAGGTCCCAAATTAGTTGTACCGCCGTTTCCGTTGTTGTAGGCAAAGGAAGAAAAAGAAAAAATACCGCACATCATTAAAAAGAGAAGCTTATTCATAGTACATCCTCTTACTTACCAAATAAAAAGCACTCAACTTAAATGCTTATGCGTTAAGTATGTATCCGAGGATAAAAAGATCAAAAAATAATTCAATAAAGTTTTATTTTTTAAAATAAATTTAGATCGATAATTTACCTAGATATATTTCTATCTTATTGATTGTCGTGTGTTGAATAATTAAATAATAGGAAATGGTAGGTAGGGTATTAATAATATTACTAATACTTATTTTTTTCTCGATTTTAATTAAGGTAATGAAATGAAAGCAGTTGTTTAGATTAAAGTAATGGAGCATGATTTGCCCCATTACTTTGGCATAAATTAATTTGAATCAGGCTCAATGATTAAAATAATACCTTCAACATCGGTGATTCTTACGCGGGTACCGGCTGGAAGTGCTTGATCCGATTGTGCGGACCATGTGGTATCGGCTACCTTGATGCGATTGAGCCCGACGGAAAAGTCTTCTTCAAGGATAAGAGTACGCCCAATTAACTGCTTGTACTTTTGGTTCAGATCTCTTTCTTGGTCTTCTTGCTTGTCTTTAGACCATTGTCGTCGCCACCAAAGCCAGGTGGTGATTAAGCTGAAGCTTGCAAAGCAAAGCCATTGCAATTGCCAGCTCATTGGCAAAACGGTCATGAGTGCTCCAACGATAAGTGCAGACATCCCGAGCCAGAGAAAATACCCTGCGGTACCAAGTAGCTCAACTGCTAAAAGAGCAAAGCCAAACGCTAGCCAATGCCAGAAAGAGATACCTTCCAACAAACTAAAAAAGTCCATAAATTATTCTTTATCTTGCTGTTTAAACATTTCTGCTATCCCTGCAACCGAGCCCATTAGTCCGGTTGCTTCTAATGGAAGCATAATGATTTTACCATTTTCGGCTTGACCAATGCTTTTGATCGCTTCGGTATAACCCTGTGCAATGAAGTAATTGACGGCTTGCATGTCACCTTTTGCAATGGCTTCGGAAACCATGTAAGTCGCTTTTGCTTCTGCTTGCGCGGCACGCTCACGTGCTTCTGCATGGAGAATAGCAGACTGCTTTTCGCCTTCAGCTTTTAATATCTCTGATTGTTTATGACCTTCGGCCTTTAATATCTCAGCTTGGCGAACCCCTTCTGCTTCAAGAATTTCCGCACGCTTATTACGCTCGGCTTTCATTTGCGCATTCATTGCAGCGGTCAGATCGGCTGGTGGCTGGACATCTTTAATCTCAATTCGTGTGACTTTTACGCCCCAAGGGTTTGTTGCTTGGTCAACAATCGCCAACAGCTTAGAGTTGATCATGTCGCGTTGGCTCAGCATTTCGTCCAGTTCCATTGAACCTAAAACGGTACGAATGTTGGTAAGGGTCAAGTTTCTAATAGCGTGTTCTAAATCGTTGACTTCATAAGCCGCTTTGGCAGCATCGATCACTTGAACAAATCCGACAGCGTCAATAACCACGTTAGCGTTATCTTTTGAAATGACCTCTTGCGCAGGAATATCGAGAACGCGCTCCATCATATTTACTTTTTGACCAACTTTATCAACGAATGGAATGATCAAGTTTAAACCCGGCTTTAATGTGTGGGTGTAGCGTCCGAAGCGTTCAACTGTCCAGTTGTTTCCTTGCGGAACCGTTTTAATGGCTGAAGATAAGATAACGACAGCAAGAACGACGAAAATACCGATGGTGATCAGTGAATCAATTGGCATGAGTTATTCCCTTAAGTGCATAATGTTCGATCCATTTTTACCTATTTATAGACAATAGACAATTGAAGTTCTGAGACCTTTGAGAGGTTATTGGTTTTTTATATGACAAAGGCCGGAAATCCCGGCCTTTGTTGTCTTATTCCTAGAAGAATGCGGCGCTTAGTACAAAATTGAGTAAAGCTGGCGACGATATTTGCTTGCTAATGCGTTACCTTGACCTAGCGCACTGAGAATATCCATAAAAGTCTTCTTCACTTCACCGTCTTGGGCGCCCAAGTCTTTTTTAAGAATATTCCACAGCAGTTCCAACGCTTCTTCATCCCGACCAACTTGGTTGTATTGTACCGCCAATTCACAAGCGAGTTCGAAGTTTGCCATGTCTGCTGCGTATGCTTGTTCTAGTCGCTGTAACTCAGGGCTATCTGCAGCCTGCAAATGCAGCTCGAGCTTGGCTATTAGGCTCTTGTAGTAGTTATCTTGATACTCGAGAGGGATAGCGTTCAGTAGTTCTTGGGCAATATCAAATTGTTTGGTTTCTAGCAAACAATCAGCCATCGCGAGTTTCACATCACCACGCTCTTGCAGCTCTGGCGGCAAAGTGTGGATGATGCTCAAAGCCTGAGCATGCTCACCTTGCTGAAGAAGTTCACTGACTTGTTTTAATAGTTGTTCATCTGGGCTTGGCAAATGCTTTTGTAGCATGGTAGCAATGGCATCAATTGGCTGGGGGCCTCCCAGACCATCGACGGCTTGACCATTTATAAACAGCGCGATAGTTGGCAATACTTGCACGCCAAATTGAGACGCTAAAGCGGGCTGATCTTCACAATTTAGTAGAGCAAGCGTAAATGCACCGTTGTACTGTTGAGCAAGAGATTGCAACTCAGGGAGTATCTGTGCGCTTTCTGGCTGAGCGTTGGCCCAAAAGTGGATCAAAACGGGCGTGTTCATTGATCCTTCAAGCGTTTCGCGAAAGTTCTGTTCTGTTATCTCAACGATAAATGGGGATTGCATCAGAGTATCCTTGCCTTGTGTCTTGTCGTTGATATTAGATATGGAGTTGATTTAGGTGAAATTCAAGCGACATTCACCATCAATAATGAATCATTCTATTTTGAGAAAACGTGAGGTAATAGAGTGAGGTTATTGCTGCTCAGGTGTTAGATAAAAAGAAAACGCTGCCGAAGCAGCGCAATTCTAATGCTATTTGTTAGTGCGGTATCAAAATAGGATGAACATGGTCAACACTACACCCACACTAAGCCAGTTAAGCTGATTTAATGTCATTGTTGCCTCGCAGTAGTATAAACATTGCTACAAAACGTAATGGGTGGCGATACCAAATCTAAGCAACTCAATCACTTTGGGCGAAAGAATCCCCGCTGAATTGCGTAGAAATTGATTCGTTTAGTTGAGGTTTTTTTAACCTACATGTTCATAATGACATCACATTGTTACGGTGAAATTACATTTCGACAAAACTTTTTTATGCAGCCTGTCGCAAAATTTTATCAAGTACACGGGTTGGTAATAGTCTTTTCAAGACTGCGAATAATTTAGTCGGTGTAGTAATTCGATAACGAATGTTCGGTGAAACGCTAGTTAATGCATGAAGAACTGGTGCGATGCAAGACTCTGCAGGCAAAACAAATCGATTATTAGACTTGTCGTTGTTGAGTCGCTCTCTTTGTCCTTCATAAGCATGACGATGGGGGCTAGATTCAATATCAACCCACTTCTCAAAGGCTCGTAATGCATTGTTTCTAAATTGAGTTTCGATCGGTCCTGGTTCTATCAATGCTACTTTGATATTCGTATCCGCAAGCTCTAGCCTGAGCGTATCTGTCCAGCCTTCTAAGGCAAATTTTGATGCATTATAGGCGCCACGATATTTCATTGCGGCAAAACCAAGAACAGAGCTGTTTTGTATGATGCGTCCTTCGCCTTGCTGGCGCATATGAGGAAGCACTTCTCTGACCAACTGGTGCCAACCAAAAAAGTTGGTCTGAAATTGATCTTGAAGAGCCTCGGTGGGTAAGTCTTCCAGTGCTCCGGGCTGACCATAGGCACCATTATTGAACACTGCGTAAAGCTTACCTTCTGCTAACTCTAGCGCTTGCTTCACGCCCGAAGAAATGCTTTCTGGGCTATTTAGGTCTAGATTGATGCAGGTTAGCCCTTCATTAATTAGGCGCTGGACATCTTGTTCTTTCCTACAAGATGCAATGACATTAAATCCCTTGTTTTGTAGGGCGTGAGCGCACACGTAACCGATGCCGGTTGAACAACCCGTAATAAGAATCGACTTTTTCATAATTTAATTTAAGACTCAGAAACCTTGATTAGAGCCATCATTCATCAGCTCCGGTCATGAAGCAAGTGCTTGAGTGCTGGCTCTATTCTGGAGTAGCTAAATTTAAAGCCCAGTTCGGTGAGTTTTTTGGGTTTGGCTCTCATGCTATCAAACAATAAGCAGGAAGATTCTCCCATTAGGAGTTCCATCGCCCATTTAGGCGTGAACAAGATATGCGGACGTTTTAGCGTTTTAGCTAGTGTGCCGCTGAATATACGATTAGTCACAGGATGGGGGGCGCACATATTGAATGCACCGTGGGCATGTGGTGTTTCAAGCAAGTACATGATGGCGCGGACCATATCTAGGATGTGAATCCAAGGCATGTACTGATTACCGTTCCCAAGTGGGCCGCCTACGCCAAGCTTGTAAGGTAATAGCATTTTTGCCAACGCACCACCATTAAGGCCGAGTACCACGCCAGTTCTCAGTAGACAAACCCGTGTTTGTTCCGACTCTGCGCGCTTAGCTATTTGCTCCCACTTTGCACAAACCTCGTGAGGAAAGTCGTCGCTATTAACATGTAAGCACTCATCAAACGGATGATCTTGTTGATCACCATAGTAGCCAACTGCCGAGCCACTAATAAAAACAGAGGGAGGTTCGGTACTTGCGTGGATCAGCTCAACAATTTGCTCGGTAATTTTCCAACGACTTTTGCAGATTTTTTCTTTTTGCTCGCTGGTCCACCTTTTATCCGCAATAGGCTCACCTGCAAGATTAATGACGGCATCAACGTGATTGAGATCGGCGAACGATTCGAGCGAGTCAAGGTATTCGATATTACCCAGATCAGCATGCTGTAGGCGTTGTTTTGCTCGCTCTGGAGAGCGTGTAAGTAGCATAACTTGGTGAGTTGATAGCAGCTTGAGCAACTCCGAGCCAATAAACCCAGTGCCACCTGTGAGTAATATCTTCATGTTATCTCTTTGAATGTACACGTATTAGAACATTATAGTCGTTTTGTGCTTAGCTTGATCATCTCAACACCATTATTTCTAGGATAGTGACAAGCTGACAGAGAGGCTATTAACTTCACATATTAGTAAATATGTAACTAAATGTTATAGATGGCGCTAGTGTATTCACGGTAGAAGAGTGAAATCTATGCCAGACTAGAAGTTATCGCTCATTGGAACGAGCGTAATCAGTTTGCACAATCAAGGAGGATAGGCATGGAAGCATTTGTTGCGCTTTTTCGAGCGCTCCTCAATAGTGCTCGTGACTTATTACCCATCATCATTGTTATCACTTTTTTCCAATTAGTCGTTTTGCAAGAGCCGCTGCCCAACCTGGTCTCCATTCTTTTTGGCTTGTTGCTTGTCGTTTTAGGATTAACCTTTTTTATCTTTGGCCTAGAACTTGGTCTTTTTCCTATCGGAGAGAGTATGGCTCAAGCCTTTGCAAAAAAAGGCAGCGTGTTTTGGTTATTAGTCTTTGCGTTTTGTTTGGGGTTTGGCACCACGATAGCTGAACCTGCATTAACCGCGGTAGCGGAAGAAGCCTCAGAAGTTGCGGCTGAGGGCGGAATGATCGCTAACTCAGAGCAGTCCATGCAGGATTACGGAGAAGGACTTCGAGTAACAGTAGCTCTCTCTGTGGGGATAGCCATCGTTATCGGCGTTTTGCGTATCTTAAAAGGGTGGCCGATTCATTACATGATCATTGGTGGCTATGTAGGCGTTGTAATACTGACGTGGTTTGCACCTGAAGCCATTATTGGCGTCGCTTACGATTCCGGAGGTGTAACCACGTCCACCATAACAGTACCTTTGGTCACTGCTCTGGGCGTCGGTTTAGCGTCTTCTATTAAAGGGCGCAACCCTATGGTGGATGGCTTTGGTTTAATTGCTTTTGCCTCGCTGTTACCGATGATGTTTGTGATGGTTTACGGAATGGTCGTAACATGATTTCAATTGATCATTTCCTAGACACTTTATTATCGACCGTTAGAGACGTCGTTCCCATCGCCAGCATTATTTTTGGTTTTCAGTTAGCCGTGTTAAGGCGTCCTGTTAGCAACCTTAAGAAAGTTTTGCTTGGGTTCGTTTATGTGATTTTCGGGTTAGCTCTTTTTTTACTTGGATTAGAAATGGCGTTGTTTCCACTTGGGGAGACGATGGCTGTGCAATTAACGGCGCCGGAGTTTTTACAAGAGTTCAAAGTATCGGTAGGGAAAGCCTTAATGTGGGTCGACTATTATTGGGTTTACACCTTCGCCTTTTTTATAGGCTTTAGTACCACGATTGCAGAGCCTTCTTTAATCGCTGTAGCGATAAAAGCAAACCAAGTCTCTGGAGGCAGTATCAGTATTAACGGCTTGCGCGTAGCCGTTGCGTTTGGGGTGGCAATTGGTATTGCATTAGGGAGTTACCGGATTGTCGTGGGCGATCCCATTCATTATTACATCATCGCGGGTTACATCGTCGTTGTGATTCAAACGTTTTACGCTCCTAAGCTTATTGTTCCACTCGCCTACGATTCTGGAGGCGTAACAACTTCTACCGTCACTGTCCCACTTGTAACTGCATTAGGGGTAGGGCTTGCTTCGACCGTCCCTGGAAGAAACCCAATGATTGATGGCTTTGGCTTGATCGCGTTTGCCAGTCTATTTCCTATGATCTCTGTGATGGGCTATGCGCAAATAACCCAGTGGCTGAATAAAAACGTCTCGGAGGAAGAAGAAAATGCGCTTTAAATTGATACTTGCGTTTGTTGAAGACAGCAAAACAGACAAGGTGTTGGACGCTGCACGCGATGCTGGTGCGACCGGTGCAACAGTGATTAACAATGCTCGCGGGCAAGGTTTAAATCAAAAGCGAACGTTTTTTGGTTTAACGCTAGAAGTGCAAAAAGATGTGCTGCTGTTTGTGGTCGAGGAACATCTCTCTCGACACATATTAGAAACCATTAATGAGGTTGGTGAATTTGACAGAGAGTCGGGACAGGGGATTGCTATTCAGATCGATATTGAAGATGCAGTCGGTGTCGCGCATCAAGTCGAGACATTGACCAAAGTAGTCGAGGATGAATTATGAGTGATCAAACGATAATTAGAGTTCGAGATGTTATGGCGGCAACGTATGTAATGGTTGATGGACTGATGACCGTATACGAAGGCATAACGCTAGCGAAAAAATACCAAGTCAAAGCGCTGGTGGTGAAAAAGCGAGATGATAATGATGAATATGGCATCGTGTTGATGAATGATATCGCCAAAAAGGTGCTGGCGAATAATCGTTCTCCTCAGCGCACAAATATTTATGAAATCATGACCAAGCCCGCTTTGTGTGTCGAACCAGATATGAACGTAAAATATTGTGCCCGTTTGTTTGAGCGATTTGGCATAAGCAGAGCGCCGGTCATTGAAAGTGGCGAGGTCATTGGGATGGTGAGTTATAACAATATTGTCATCAATGGTATGGTGCGAGAAGAAGTGTAATAGGTTGATATAAATGAAAAATCAACGAATTTTTTCTCAAGTCAGCGACTGTTACAAAGAACTAAAATATTTAATATATGTTAGGTTGCATATGTGTTAATTCACCATTATTCTTTGCGCCCTAAGCCTAATGTCGAGGAATCTGTATCATGCCTTTAGTCTCTTGCCCCGTGTGTGAGAAACAAATCTCAAAACGCGCTCATGCATGTCCAGGATGCGGAGAGCCCGATCCGCTGCACCATCTAGCCAAATCAAAATTTATGTCGATGGTGTTTTGGATACTGGTGTTGGTTGGAACAGCGTATGCAGCATGGTTCTATGTTTTGCCTATGGTCATTGAATCATTGCGCTATCAGTAGTATTCAAACCGTCGTAGGTTGAGCTGCTAAAAAAATGCCGTAGAATGACCTCATACTTTTTGAGGAGACGATGTCGTGAAACTATTTTTTGCCTCAGACCTGCATGGCTCTTTGCCAGCAACTAAAGAAACCATTGATCTATTTTTGGCTTCTGGTGCGCACCACCTGATTTTGCTAGGAGATACGCTAAACCATGGGCCGCGAAACCCTATTCCGGAAGGCTACAACCCTCCACAGGTAGTAGACTTATTGAACCAATACAGTGATCAAATTATTTCTGTACGTGGCAACTGTGATAGTGAAGTAGACCAAATGCTATTGAAGTTTCCAATGATGATGGATTACTCATGGGTGCTACTTGAATCTGGCAAGAGAATCTTTTTGACTCATGGTCACTTGTACAACTCTGAAAAACGGCCGCCACTGCGTGAAGGTGATATCATCGCCCACGGTCATACACATGTTCCCGTCGCAGAGATGCAAGATGGAGCCATTATATTCAACCCAGGCTCGATGACATTCCCACGTAATGGCTTACCGAGAAGCTTTGGTACTCTAGAAGGCAATAAGCTAACGGTAAAAACGCCAGAAGGCGAAGTATTAGCACAAACCATGATTTAACGGTTTTACTAAGTAAAAAATAGGGAGCGAATTGCTCCCTATTTTGTGTCTGAATGTCCTAAATCGCGTTCTGGGTCGATAATGTCTCTTACGCGCTGTTTTAGCACCTTGGCTTCAGGAAAGCCGCTGTCTTTTTTCCGTTCCCAAATTTGCTGGCCATTACAGAAAATTTCGAAGCGACCACCTGTGTCCGGGTGTAAGCTGATTGTTTCTATTTCTTCGCTAAAAGTATGCAGTAATTCTTGCGATAGCCAAGTTGAACGCAACATCCAGTTGCACTGGCGGCAGTAATAAATATCAATGATTGCTTTATCCATGAAACTTTCCTTTTAATCTTTTTAAACCAGCAACTTGATGCCCACGGCAAACGTGAGAATTTCGAATGCAACTTTAATCACTCTGTTACTGTATCGAGTCGCGGCCCATGCGCCTAAACTGCCGCCTAGAAAAGAGCTTAACAATAAAACAGGTAACCAAGCCCAGTGAATAGGCGCCCCTGCCTGTACGACGGCAATGCCTCCAATGCCATTCCAAAACAGGCCGACACAAATCATGGTGTAAGCAACGGCTTGTTTGTAGTCGTAACCAAACCAGCGCACCAAAAATAGTGTCACGAGCAAACCAGAACCTGCGGTAAGAGATCCGTTAATGATGCCGATAAACAGTAAGCCAATTCCACCAATAACCCAACCGATAGGATGACGGTTACGTATTACTTCAGCTTGGCCTAGCGATGTCTTAAATCGCGAGTAGATACCTAGCGCTAGGATCATCGTACCGAGCATCTTTTCCGCGATACCATCAGGGATCTGTACAATTAAGTTAGCCCCTAAAATCACGCCAATACTACCGGACAAGATAAGGTAGAGCGCGATTTTCCATTTAATAGTGCCTGATATTAAATGCGTGCTTGCTGCGCCTAAGCCTAAAGCGACCGAAGCCACCTTATGTGTGCCTAGCGCAACGGAGAACGGTAAGCCGAGAAAGATGAGTAAAGGGAATTGAAGCAAGCCTGCTCCGCCACCGGAAAGTGAAGCCAGCGTGTTGGCGATTAGTGAACCGAAAAAGAGAGTAGTGGTATCTAGCCAATCCATAAGCAAAACAAAGGGGGCGTCTGCCCCCTTATCATCCAATCAAAATTAGTTTTTAAACAGTACCGAAGAACCGTGGTTCAAGCTAGTGAGCAAGAGTGTTTTTTCGTTCACGACGTCAATACGACGACTTTGCTCCGCATCTAGCTTAAAAATTTGAGTAATCAAACGTAGCTGTGCTTCGGAAAAGTCTTTTGATTGAGAAGATGAAATATCTTTAAACTCCGAAGGCGAGACCAACAAATAGTTGTCACTTACTTCCCAGCGGCCTTTTTCCGAGATATTTATCGTTGATTCTGCGGTTGAACCTTGAGCAAATAGTTTTATATTTGCTACGCGAATATAGTCACCATTAGGGAGATATTTCACGTTTGATTCAACATTAACTCGGCGTAGTGGGCCGACAGTATCGTCAGGCAAGCTGTCTGTAATGACTGTCACCATGGTCGACTGCCATTCGTTTGCTGTGAGGAGCTGCTCCACTTTTAGGTCACTTCCCCAATACAACCAACTACTGAAAAGAACGGATACGGCCAAAACCGCAGATGCTAATTTAATCTTCATATTGGCCTCCTTTATTTGCAGATGTCTGTTGGATCGTTTTGACCTGCGAAAATACGCAGTGTTACGTTCTCGTAAGAGTGGTTACTGTCATGAATGTAGTTCAGAATCAGCTGGTTATTTTGTCCACCAGTGGCAATCACTTCCACTGGCAACGAGTCTTCTGCATGGTGCTTCACGTAGCGCTCAATGCATTGCTCTATTGAAGGCAACCAGTTGTTGATTTGAGGGTGATTTACAGGTGTCATCACTGGTACATTTTGATACTCACCAATTTGACGGAATTGGGATTCCGCAGGGTTCGTGAATAACAATACGCAAACAGGAAGCAGCAGAGACAAAAAGATAATGACACGCGGTAGCCAGTTAATCGTGTTAGATGCTGGCTTCGGCTGAGTTTTAGTCGGCTCTACTTGAGGCTCAATATCAGCAGTAGTATCGGTCACTACCTCTGTCGGTGGCATATCGCTCGCTTCTAACTCCACTGCTGGCGCTTCTTGTTCAGAAGAGGTTTCTTCAGCGTCAGTGTTAGAGTCAGTAGAAAATGGGCTCAAGCGTTCCACTGAACAAATGAGTTGGTAGCCACGTTTAGGTACCGTTTTAACAAACTCTGGAGATTTTGTTGAATCCTTCAACATCTTACGCAGAGTAGAAATCGCTTGAGTCAGGCTTGAGTCATCCACCTCAAAACCTTGCTCACGCCAAACAAACTCGTGAAGCTCGTTACGGGTTAAAACTTCGTTTGGTCTCTCTGCCAACATCAGAAGTATACGGCTTTCGTTGCTTCCTAATCGTACAACGTCGTTGCCGTTTTGTTGGTCAGCGAGCGAATTACTATTTGGATCAAAGGTGAACCTTTGAGCAAGTAGAAATTTGGTGCCAATGTTAGTCATTTAGTTCTTCTTAGATGGATGATGTTGTAATTATGGTGATTTATGTCACAAAATTACCGGGGCGCTTGGAGTGCGCACGACATTTTAGATGCTTTTAGACGGGTAGGATAATTAAAATTTTCTAAAAAAACACCGTTTTTAGCAATATTGACCTTGAATTTACATTTGTCAGCCACATGTTAAATGACATCTCGGTAAGGTGATTTCAAGGGGAAAGTCACAAACTTGTCCCTATGAAAAAGCCAATTAGTTTAGATGTTATGGAGCACACATGAGCGAAACCGTATCTCAAAATAAAGAAACTCGTGGTTTTCAATCAGAAGTAAAACAACTACTGCATTTAATGATCCATTCTCTTTATTCAAATAAAGAGATCTTTTTGCGCGAGCTGATCTCTAACGCATCAGATGCATCAGACAAACTGCGCTTTCAGGCGTTATCTAACCCAGATCTATACGAAGGTAATGCAGACCTTTGCGTGAAACTGTCGTTTGATGAAAGCGCAAATACCTTAACCATTTCTGATAACGGTATCGGTATGAGCCGTGATGATGTGATTGAGCACTTAGGAACAATCGCAAAATCTGGAACAGCCGAGTTTTTCTCAAAGCTATCTGAAGAGCAGAGCAAAGACTCTCAGCTTATTGGTCAGTTTGGTGTTGGTTTCTACTCGGCATTTATCGTTGCTGACGCGGTTACCGTGCGCACTCGCGCTGCCGGTCTAGCTGCTGATGAAGCGGTACAATGGCACTCAGCGGGTGAAGGTGAGTATACCATCGAAAACATTACCAAAGAGTCACGTGGTACCGACATCATTCTTCATATGCGTGAAGAGGGTAAAGAGTTTTTGAATGAGTGGCGTCTACGTGACGTTATCAGTAAGTACTCTGATCACATCGGCATTCCTGTTTCAATCCAAACTGTCGTTCGTGATGACGAAGGCAAGGAAACGGATGAGAAGAAGTGGGAGCAAATCAATAAAGCCCAAGCACTGTGGACGCGTAACAAATCTGATATTTCAGAAGAAGAGTATCAAGAGTTCTACAAGCACGTATCACATGATTTTGCCGATCCATTGGTCTGGAGTCATAACCGTGTAGAAGGTAAAAACGACTACACGAGCTTACTATACATCCCATCGAAAGCACCTTGGGATATGATGAACCGCGACCACAAATCAGGCTTGAAACTATACGTACAGCGCGTATTCATTATGGACGATGCAGAGCAATTTATGCCGTCATACTTGCGCTTCGTACGTGGTTTAATAGACTCAAACGATTTACCGCTAAACGTATCGCGTGAGATCTTACAAGACAATAAAGTGACTCAATCTCTACGTAATGCTTGTACTAAGCGCGTGCTAACGATGCTCGAGCGTATGGCCAAGAATGACGAAGAGAAATACCAATCATTCTGGAAAGAGTTTGGTCTTGTGATGAAAGAGGGCCCTGCGGAGGACTTTGCAAACAAAGAGAAAGTTGCAGGTTTATTGCGCTTTGCTTCAACTGAAGTGGACTCTTCTGAGCAAACTGTGGGCTTGGCGTCTTACGTTGAGCGCATGAAAGAAGGTCAAGATAAGATCTACTACTTGACGGCAGACAGCTATGCAGCTGCGAAAAACAGCCCTCACTTAGAACAGTTCAAAGCGAAAGGCATTGAAGTTATCTTGATGTACGACCGCATTGATGAGTGGCTGATGAACTACTTAACTGAGTTTGATGGTAAACAGTTCCAGTCAATCACTAAAGCTGGGCTTGATCTAAGTCAGTTTGAAGATGAAGCAGAAAAAGAGAAGCAAAAAGAAACCGAAGAAGAGTTCAAGTCGGTTGTAGAGCGCACGAAGTCTTACCTAGGCGATCGTGTGAAAGAAGTTCGTACGACCTTCAAACTCGCATCTACGCCTGCTGTTGTGGTAACGGACGATTACGAAATGGGCACTCAAATGGCGAAGCTTCTTGCGGCAGCTGGTCAAGCTGTGCCGGAAGTGAAATACATCTTTGAGCTAAACCCTGAGCACGAATTGGTTAAGCGTATGGCTGACGAAGCCGATGAAGAAGCGTTTGGTCGCTGGGTTGAAGTTCTGCTTGGTCAGGCAATGCTAGCGGAGCGAGGCTCTATTGAGGATCCAACAGAGTTCTTAGGAGCCGTTAATCAACTTTTGACTAAGGTGTAATAACCTCTGCAAATCAAAAAGCTCGCATTTCGCGAGCTTTTTGTTTGTTGTCGCAAAATTTTGCATCTCAAGTGCTGAGTTAATAATCAATAGGGCGTGAAAGAGGGTACTGTTAACATTCTTTAGTCTTAATACACTCTTTGCTCAGAGAACCTGTGATAGAATCTGCGACTTGAATGTGAGTAATAAGGCGTGTATTTTTGCTCGCCTATATACGTTATACCGAAACTTATCGTTGCAGGTGCTTCTCAGGTTTGATGTCTAAGAGGTCAGCTATTGTGAGCTTCGGTATAAATCTTAAATATTAAAGAGGATAAATCATGCGCATCATTCTTCTAGGTGCTCCAGGTGCAGGTAAAGGCACACAAGCAAACTTCATCATGGAAAAATACGGTATTCCACAAATCTCTACTGGTGATATGCTTCGTGCTGCTATCAAAGCAGGTACAGAGCTTGGTAAACAAGCTAAAGCTGTTATTGACGCTGGTCAGCTAGTTTCTGATGAAATCATCCTTGGTCTTATCAAAGAGCGCATCGCTCAAGAAGACTGTGCAAACGGTTTCCTACTAGATGGTTTCCCACGTACTATCCCTCAAGCTGACGGCCTAAAAGAAATGGGCGTAGACGTAGACTACGTTATCGAATTTGACGTTGCAGACGATGTAATTGTTGAGCGTATGGCTGGTCGTCGTGCTCACCTTCCTTCTGGTCGTACTTACCACGTGGTTTACAACCCGCCTAAAGTGGAAGGTAAAGATGATGTAACTGGTGAAGATCTTGTTGTTCGTGATGACGACAAAGAAGAAACAGTACGTGCTCGTCTAGGTGTTTACCACGAGCAAACTGCGCCGCTAATCAACTACTACGGCAAAGAAGCTGAAGCAGGCAAGACTAAGTACCTTAAGTTTGATGGTACTAAGCAAGTAGCTGAAGTTAGTGCGGATATTGAGAAAGCACTATCTTAATTTGCTGAAGTCAAAAATTTAATATTTTGATATATTGAAAGCGGCCCAAGTGGTCGCTTTTTTTAGTTTACTCGTAAACGTATATCTAATTAACTTCAGCTCGGCTATTCGTTACTTCGAGGTTACTTAAATATATGAACCAAGCCGTTTACCATGAATAGGATGTTATGAAAGAGAATAATAAACAGGGTGTACTCCTAGTTAACCTGGGAACTCCTGACGCACCAACCGCTCCTGCCGTAAAGCGCTTTTTAAGTCAGTTTCTTCATGATCACCGAGTGGTAGACATGACTCGATGGCTTTGGTGTCCACTATTGCACGGCGTTATCCTTCCTATCCGAGCTCCTAAAGTTGCCAAACTCTATCAATCAGTATGGATGGAAGAGGGCTCGCCGTTGATGGTGTACTCTAAACGCCAAACGGAAAAGTTAGCACAAAAGCTTGATATACCTGTAGAGCTTGGTATGACGTATGGTAACCCAAGTTTGCAATCAGGCTTTGAAGCTCTATTGGCGCAAGGCGTTGATGAAGTCATTGTTTTACCTTTGTATCCGCAATACTCGGGCACAACAACGGCAGCGGTTTCTGACGGAATCACTAAAGCATTTAAAAACCTGCCGGTGATGCCAGGCTTTAGCTTTATTCGTGATTATTACAATCACCCGAAATATATTGAAGCGTTAGCGCATTCAGTTCGTGAACATTGGCAAAAGAATGGTCAGGGAGATTACCTGCTGTGTTCTTATCATGGTATTCCAAAACGCTATGCTGACAATGGTGATGTTTACCCACAGCATTGTGAAGAGACGACTCGCTTGCTTGGGGAGGCGTTAGGTTTAAGCGAACAACAAATTGGCATGACGTATCAGTCCCGATTTGGGAGAGAAGAGTGGCTTCAACCTTATACCGATAAGACCCTAGAGGCACTTCCTGCAAAGGGTGTGAAAAATATTAATGTTGTGGCCCCTGCATTTTCGTCAGATTGTTTAGAGACGTTGGAAGAGATCTCGGAAGAGTGTAAAGAGATTTTCCTTGAAGCAGGTGGTGAAAACTTTACCTACATCCCTTGTTTGAACGATAGTGAACTTCATATCGAGATGATGGTTGAGTTAGTTCAATCTAAACTTTAGATACAAAAAAGGGTCGCAATAGCGACCCTTTCTACGTTTAGTTGAGCGATCAAGCGACTTGTACTTGCTGCTCTTCTACTTGCTCTGCCGTGCTGTGCGTATTTTCAGCGCCATGCATCCAGCGAACGAGTGTATTAGAGAATAGGAGCAAAATTACGCCACTTACGGTTGCGCTGACCGCAATACCACTAAAGATAGCCATAGCGCCTAACTCGCCTACGTGAGAACCCACATAGCCCGCAACATAGTTAGCAATCGCATTACAGCCAAACCATGCACCCATCATAAGTGAAGCTAAGCGAAGCGGTGCTAATTTAGTCACCAATGAAAGACCAATTGGTGATAAACACAGCTCGCCTAATGTGTGGAAGAAGAAAGCGCCGACCAACCATAACATCGATGTTTTTACTGTTGTATCTCCACCTTGTTCTAGCACTGCGCCAACCATACAAAGGAAACCAATCGCCAAGAAAAATAGTGCCATCGCAAATTTCACTGGCGAAGTAGGTTCACGTTTACCCAATTTTACCCAAAGGACAGCCAGAACTGGCGCTAGAGTAATAATGAAAAATGGGTTTAGTGATTGGAACCACGCAGCAGGAACTTCGAAACCACCAATCATGCGATCAGTATATTGTTGAGTGTAGATGTTCATCAGACCACCAGCTTGTTCAAAGCCTGCCCAGAAGACAATAGTGAATAAGCTCATGACCAGAATTACTTTTAGTCGATTCACTTCTTCTTTGGTGAGTGGCTGCTTCGTGGTGGCGTTTTTGTTGTTTAGATCTCGTTTCGCCGCTGGTTCGCGACCAATATCACCAAGCCATGATTGAGCCAGTACCATTTGCATCACTAGGCTAACCAGCATACCCACACCAGCGGCAACAAAGCCAGCTTTCCAACCGTAAGAGGTTGTCACAGAGCCAGAAACGACGCCGGCAAGTAATGCACCTAAGTTGATACCCATATAAAAGATAGTGAATGCGCCGTCACGACGGTTGTCACCTTCTTGATAAAGGTCGCCAACCATGGTTGAGATATTTGGCTTAAAGAGACCGTTACCAGTGATAAGTAGGCCAAGACCTAAATAGAAACTGTGTAGCGAACCAATACCTAAAGCATCAGCAGGAAGTGCAAGAGTAAACTGGCCGATGGCCATTAACGCGCCACCAAGCAAAATTGAGCGACGTTGACCTAAATAGTTATCTGCTAGGTAACCACCGATAAGAGGCGTGATATACACAAGCCCTGTGTATATGCCGTATAGGTCTAATGCGTCTTTGGTTGACCAGCCAAGGCCGCCATTCATTGTTGTATCAGTAAGGTAAAGCACGAGAATGGCACGCATTGCGTAGTAAGAAAAGCGTTCCCACAGTTCTGTACCGAACAATAAGAACAGGCCACGTGGATGACCAAAATATTGATGTTGGTTTGACATAAGCTCTTCTAATAATAGTTATTACATTTTTTAACGACTTCTACGTATACAATGCAATTCAACGAGTGACAAATAATAAAATTTTGCCATTCAACTATTTTTGTTTGTTAAGTGGCTGTTTTTGATTGGATTTGCAGATTATATGATGGTGTATTGGTTGTGTTACAAACTTAATTTCCATTTTTGCCTATGGACTTCTTTATCGTAAGTTGCTGAAAAATGTCGTTAATGCGAGCGATGTATAATCATACTTTTATAGATAAACTGAATATCAATGACTCAACTTTGGCTTAATGCTAGGATAAAAACAAAATAGAATTGGCTAGTAAAAAGATGAAACGTTGGTATCTACTTTATTGTAAACGTGGGGAGCAGGTTAGGGCGAAACAACACCTTGAAAATCAAGGTGTAGAGTGCTTTTATCCAACTGTAGAAGTTGAGAAGATTTTGCGCGGTAAAAGACAAAAAGTCGAGGAACCGCTGTTTCCTTGTTACGTATTCGCTTACTTTGATTATGAGCAAGGGCCAAACTTCACCTCAGTCCGCTCTACTCGAGGTGTTGTTGACTTTGTGCGTTTTGGTGCTCAACCGAAAGAAGTTCAAGGTGACTTGGTCTTCGAATTGATGCAGCTAGAAAAGTGTTGTAATGACAATACCGTTTCTGAATGTATGCCAAAACCAGGCGATCAAATTAGAGTTAAAAGCGGTCAATTTGCGGGCATAGATGCCATCTTCCAAGAACAAGATGGTGAGAAACGCTCAATTATGCTAGTTCAGATGATCACCAAGCGTGTGCCTGTCAGCATAGACAATAGTGATTTAGATTTAAAATAGCCTAATTCCATCAAACATAAAAAGAGGTGCAAAAGCACCTCTTTTTGATCGTATCTAATTTTTTGTCTGTTTTAAAAGGGTTGGACGAACCAACCCTTATCTTTATCGTAGAGAATTAGTATGAGTCGTTGTGAACGGTCTGTACTGCACGACCTGATGGGTCAACACAGTTTTGGAACGATTCATCCCATTCAATCGCCTTCGCTGAAGAACACGCTACTGAAGGGCCTCCTGGTACACACTCTGCTGCTGATGGAAGTGGGAATAACTCTTCAAAGATTTCACGGTACACGTAGCCTTCTTTTGTCGTTGGCGTGTTGTATGGGAATCGATATTGAGCTGTTTCCATCTGCTGGTCTGTCACTTTCTGTTCTGCTACTTCTTTCAGCGTATCGATCCAGCTGTAGCCAACGCCATCAGAGAACTGCTCTTTTTGACGCCATGCGATCGATTCTGGCAGGTAGTGCTCGAAGCACTCACGAAGGATGTGTTTCTCCATTTTACCGTTGCCACACATCTTGTCTGCTGGGTTCAAGCGCATTGCTACATCAATGAACTCTTTATCTAGGAAAGGTACGCGTCCTTCAACTCCCCATGCTGCCAGCGACTTGTTAGCACGAGCACAGTCGAACATGTTCAGAGCAAGCAGTTTACGCACAGTCTCCTCGTGGAACTCTTTCGCGTTTGGCGCTTTGTGGAAGTAAAGGTAGCCACCAAAGATTTCGTCAGCGCCCTCACCAGACAATACCATCTTGATACCCATCGCTTTGATCTTACGACCCATTAAGAACATAGGTGTTGATGCGCGGATAGTCGTCACGTCATACGTTTCAATGTGGTAAATCACGTCACGAATTGCGTCCAAACCTTCTTGAATCGTGTACGTCATTTCGTGGTGAACGGTACCAATTTGGTCGGCAACTTCGCGAGCGGCTTTCAGGTCAGGCGCGCCTTCTAGGCCAACAGCAAAAGAGTGCAGTTGAGGCCACCAAGCTTCAGACTTTTCATCATCTTCAATACGCATCGCTGCAAAGCGTTTTGCTACCGCAGATGTAATAGAAGAATCTAGACCGCCCGAAAGAAGTACACCGTAAGGCACGTCAGTCATTAGTTGGCGTTTAACAGCCGCTTCTAGCGCTTCAGTCAATTCTTCTTTGCTAGTGCTGTTACCTTGTACTGCTGCGTACTCGTTCCAGTCACGAACATAGTAACGTGTTGGCTCAGTATCTTTAGAGCTGTAATAGCTACCAGGAGGGAATTCACTTACTGTTTTACATACTGGAACAAGAGCCTTCATCTCTGATGCCACATAGTAGTTACCATGCTCATCGTGACCTTGATAAAGAGGGATAATACCAATATGGTCACGTCCGACTAAATACTCATCTTTTTCTTCGTCGTAGAGCACAAAAGCGAAAATACCGTTTAGTTCTTCAAGGAGATCTGCACCCATATCTTGGTAAAGTGCAAGAATGACTTCACAGTCTGAATCGGTTTGAAATTCGTACTTTCCTTCGTAACGAGCACGAATTTCTTTATGGTTGTAGATTTCACCATTGACGGCAAGGATGAGCTTCTTATCAGGGCTGTATAGCGGCTGTGCACCACTATTTAGACCAACAATCGCCAAGCGCTCGTGCGCTAAAATAGCACGCTCTGAAGAGTAAATCCCAGACCAGTCTGGGCCACGGTGACGAAGTTTTTTCGACATCTCTAATGCGATAGGGCGCAATGCGGCTGCATCGCTTTTAATGTCTAAAATGCCAAATACTGAACACATACTACATCCTTACTAAACTAAACAATTTCTAATCGGTATGGTTTAAATTTGCCATTACTAATAAAAAAAGCAACGTTTTGTGATTAAAAAAATGATAAAAGGCCTTGTTGTATGGAAAATATTTAACTCAACCGTTGTTTTGGTGAATGAGATCAAGGTTTGGTACAAAAACTATACAAAAAAGGCTTTCTATCAATAGAAAGCCTTCCGAAAAATATCAGTGCTGTTGCTTATTTAATTGGTGTGAATTTAGGTTGAAGTTGTTTACAGACGTGTCGAGCAAAACCGCTACCAGCTTCACTATAAATATTGAATGCTGCGTCAACGCCATTTTCAAGTAAGCCTTCCAATTGATCTGGGTATTCGGCGATAGCGGCAATTTGCCCCTTATATTTTCTGCGTTTAAGCTGCTCAAGTGCTGTTTGGTTACCTTGATGATGTGGCATTGCAAGCAGAACCAGTTTTACATGACCTGTATCTAAAATTCGCTCCCAGAAATCCGGGTCGGTGGCATCACCAGAAATCACATTTCTTCCTTCTGAACGATGATGATGTGCAGCGTCTTCACGAATTTCTATACCCAATGAAATTTTGCCATAGCGTGAACGTAGCTCATCATAAGCGCCCGTTCCAATACGCCCCATACCTAAGATCAATACTTGGGCATGACCTGGGTTGATGAGTTGGTCGCGTTGATTGAGCTTTTCTACCGCTGTCTCTTGCAGCCACTTACCTGAATGTTGATAAATTTTATGGCTAAGGCGGTTAAGTGGCGCGGAAATTACAAAGGATACCGACACCGCAACCGCAATCGCAGCAAGCATATCACTTGGCATCCAGCCCATTTTATAGGCCAACCCAGCAACAATAAGACCAAACTCACTGTAGTTAAATAGTGATAAAGAGGCGAGCAAAGAGGTACGTACTCGAAACTTAAAATGATTAATAGTGACGAAGTACAAGAGTCCTTTGATTGGTAGCAGTAAGATAAATAGCAGGGCGAGAACGACGCCATTCACGCTCAATGAGGCGGATAAACCAATGTTCAAAAAGAAGCAGACTAAAAAGAGCTCCTTCATATTGAATAATGACTTGGATAGTTCTGAGGCTTTTGGGTGACCTGCGAGTAGCATGCCTAAAATTAGCGCGCCCAAGTCTGGTTTCATCCCGACCAACTCGAATAGCCCAGCACCGACAACAAGCGCGAAGAAAATACCGAATAGCACCAGCATTTCGCCGTGGCCAACTTTATCGAGCAGCTTATAGAATAGGGGACGAAGGAAAGGCAGTGCGAACAAACCGATGGCATACCATTCTGGGACTTTTCCGGTTGAAGCAGTCAGGAATACTACGGCAAAAATATCTTGCATAACCAAGATACCGATCGCGAGTGTGCCGTAGGTCGCGTTCATTTCGCCTTTTTCTTGCAATGCTTTTACGGCAAAAACGGTACTAGAGAACGATAGTGCAAAAGCTAAAAGCAGGATTTGGCTGCCGTCCATACTGGCTAGCGAAGTCAAGCCCAGTAGTTTTAAGCCGGATAACGCTAGGGCAAAAAAAGCGGTAGAGAGTATGTTGTGGGCGGTTGCCCCTCCCCATATTTCTTTGGACAGCAGGGTTTTTACATCGAGTTTGAGTCCAATAGTAAACAGAAGAAGAGTAACACCAAGATCTGCGAGAGTGACAATAACGTCATTGCTTTGGTAACCAAATGCATGCAAGCCAAATCCAGCTAGTAGAAAACCAACGAGGGGAGGGAGGCTGCATTTAAGCGCAATAAAACCAGCTAAAAAAGCGGCTGTAATTAGAATAATTTCCATACTGTTGAGCTGTATTCCTGATATACAAAAACGGGCTGTGAAAACACAGCCCGAGATTGTAACTCAATTGGTTGTATAAACTTAGTCTTCCAGTAACTTTTGTAACAAAACTCCGTTTAGCATAGCGCGTTTAATCATCGCAAATGCGCCCATCGTTGGCTGCTTATCAATGTGAGAAGCCACGATAGGGAGGTCGTTATGGAAAGTTTTAAGAGATTGATTCTCTACGTTGCGTTGAATTGCAGGGAAAACAATATCTTGTGCTGCAGTAATATCGCCAGCAATTACAATTTTCTGTGGATTAAATAAGTTAACCGTAATCGCAATCGCTTTACCTAGCTGGTTGCCCACTCGCACTAAACTCTGTTTCGCAAGTTCATCACCATTCATTGCGTGCTGACATACCGCTTCAATTGTGATGTTTTCAAGGTCGGTTAAGCTTGATTCGTATCCTTGAGTAATCAGTTGCTTCACTCGTTGAATAATCGCTGGGTTTGCAGCTACGGTTTCTAAACAGCCAAAGTTTCCACATTGGCATTGCTCACCAAGCGGGTCAATTTGGATATGACCAATTTCACCGACGTTGCGGTTAAAACCAAGAAAAACCTGGCCGTTAACGATAATACCTGCGCCAGTACCGCGGTGGACGCTAACCAAAATAGAATCCTGGCAGTCTTGGCTTGCTCCAAAGTAGTGCTCAGCCAACGCCATGCCACGTACGTCGTTGCCAACAAAGCATGCTGTATTAAACTTCTCTCCAACAATTTCACCGAGAGCAAGATTATCGATATCGGTATTAGGCATGTATTCGACCACGCCAGTTGTTGGGTTAACAAGGCCCGGTAAAGTGATGCCGATAGCGATGAGTTGATCAATTTTGTCTTCGCAACGGCTTACGAAATCTTTTAATAAATCGATAAGCCCTGCGATTAAGTCTGCTTGGTTAGTGTAGTGCAATTCATGCTGATCTTCTGCCAGCGCGGTACCACCTAAATCGTATAAACTGAACTGTACGTAATCTCGACCTAAGCGAACGGCAATCGAATGAAAAGGTTTGACTTCAGTAGTCAAAGAGATCGCACGACGACCACCAGTTGAAGCTTGTTGGGCGACCTCCTTAATAAGGCCGCGCTCTAAAAGTTGGCGGGTTATTTTGGTAACACTAGCAGGCGCGAGCTGACTCACGTCCGCGACTTGAATACGGGAGATAGGACCTTGCTGATCAATCAGCCTATATACCGCAGCGCTGTTAAGCTGTTTTACTAAATCTACATTACCAATCTGTCCGCCATTCATGCTTAATTTTGCTCGTATTGTCCGTTAACAACCGTCGCTTTTACTTTAAAGTCACGATCGAAAATAGTCAGGTTTGCAACCATCCCTTTTCGAACTCGGCCAAGGCGATCCTCAACACCAATTGCTGTTGCTGGGTATAACGTGGCCATTCGTAGAGCTTCGTCTAAAGCGATCCCCGCGTGCTCAACTGAATTCTGAACTGCTTCAATCATTGTCAAAGCTGAGCCGCCTAGCGTGCCATTTTCATCAACACACTTACCATCTCGGTAATATACTTTCTTACCGACAAAAATAAAGTGATCAATGTTAGCACCTGCTGGAGCTGTGGCATCCGTCACCAAAACAAGCTTTTCACCTTTGATTTTATGAGCAATTCGGATGTTTGCGTAGTCGACGTGAAAACCATCAGCAATAATGCCAGCGTATACGTCAGGAGTATCGTAAATTGCACCAACAACTCCTGGTTCACGACCAACCATTGGTGTCATTGCATTAAAGAGGTGTGTGGCAAAAGTAATGCCTGCTTCAAAGCTTTTACGTGCTTCGGCGTAGGTTGCATTTGTGTGGCCAATTGAAACCACGATGCCAGCAGCCTTTAATCGCGCAATATGCTCTGGGTCGTTATGCTCAGGTGCTAGCGTTACTTTCGCTACGATATCGGCGTTTGCGCAGATAAGGTCGATCATGCTTTCGTCTGATGGGCGAATAAAATCGACGTTATGGATGCCTTTTTTCGCGACGTTAAGGTAAGGACCTTCGAGGTGTAAACCAAGCGATTGATTTTGATACTTGTTGTGGTACTCACGAGCTGCGGCAATTGCAGTTCGCATATCTTCATCAGATGACGTAATGAGTGTTGGCAGGAAGCTAGTACAGCCAGATTTGAGGTTTGCCTGGTGCATGATTTGCATGGTTTCAGGGGTAATTGCATCGTTTAGCATTACACCGCCACAACCGTTCAACTGCAGATCGATAAAGCCTGGACTTAGATTAGCGCCTGCAAGGTCTTTTACTTCGATGCTTTGAGGTAGCTCAGAAACCGGCACAATAGATTGAATAAGATCGTTTTCGATGATGACCGCATGATCGGTAAGAACATCACTACCGGTATAAATTTTACAGTTACTTAGCGCGTACATAGTCAGCTAGTCCTTATAGATGAGAATTCAATTTCTATATCGTTATCTAAGTAGAGACTGCTTCAGTCATATGGGTACTTAGTTTGTATCACTGAATTAGATAACGAGTCACATACAGCAAGTCGCGTTTTATCGATGTTATTGTCATAGTAACTAACTGAAAAGTAATAATTGTATGGTTTTTTATGATTCTTTTTCAGAGCAAAGTTACAGTGATTTACCCGCCTAGATACCAAAATAACACTGATTCTGCCTTGCATAAAGTGCGAGAATATTATCTTTAAAACGCCATTTTTTCGTATAATAAAATAAGTTTTATGATCTCGCTAGCAAAAACCTTCCGAAAGGGCAAATTGTGGTGATTATGATCACAAACGGTGAGCTTTTAATTTGCGGAGCAAAATTAATATCATAAACTTAGGATGACTAAATTGGACGGCTGAAATAAGTCATTCAACATAACATCTAATCCTATAGGGGGAACTTAAGGTGAACATTCTCGGATACTTCCAGAAGGTGGGTAAGGCGCTTATGGTGCCGGTTGCCACACTTCCTGCAGCAGCAATACTCATGGGTATTGGCTACTGGATCGACCCAAATGGCTGGGGCGCAAACAGTGCACTTGCTGCATTTCTTATTAAAGCTGGTGCAGCGATCATTGACAACATGTCAGTATTGTTCGCTGTTGGTGTTGCTTACGGAATGTCTAAAGACAAAGATGGCGCCGCTGCACTTTCAGGCTTCGTGGGCTTCTTAGTTGTCACAACGCTTTTGGCCCCTGGTGCAGTATCACAAATTCAAGGCATTGACCCAAGTGAAGTACCTGCTGCATTTGGTAAAATCAATAACCAGTTCGTCGGTATCTTGGTTGGTATTGTTTCTGCTGAGTTGTACAACCGTTTTTCTCACGTAGAGCTGCACAAAGCACTGGCGTTTTTCTCTGGTAAGCGTCTTGTACCTATCCTAACGTCTTTTGCTGGTATCGTTATTGCGTTCATCCTGATGTACGTTTGGCCATCAGTTTACGGCGGTCTGGTCAGTTTTGGCGAAAGCATTCAAGGTATGGGTGAAGCAGGTGCAGGTGTTTACGCATTCTTCAACCGTCTTCTAATTCCTGTTGGTCTGCACCATGCACTAAACTCAGTGTTCTGGTTTGATGTTGCTGGTATTAATGACATTCCAAACTTCCTTGGCGGTGCGAAATCATTAGCTGAAGGCACGGCAACGGTAGGTGTTACGGGGATGTACCAAGCGGGCTTCTTCCCAATCATGATGTTTGGTTTACCAGGCGCTGCTCTAGCGATGTACCATACTGCGAAATCAAAGAATAAAGAGAAAGTGGCATCTATCATGATTGCGGCTGCGTTTGCTTCATTCTTTACAGGTGTAACAGAACCACTTGAATTTGCATTCATGTTCCTTGCTCCAGGACTGTACGTTCTTCACGCAGCGCTGACTGGTCTATCAGTTTATATCGCGGCATCAATGCAGTGGATTGCAGGTTTCGGTTTCTCTGCTGGTCTAGTCGACTTAGTATTGTCAACTCGTAACCCGCTAGCGGTAAACTGGTACATGCTCATTGTACAAGGCCTTGGTTTCTTTGCGGTTTACTACTTCGTGTTCCGTACCGTGATTGTTAAGTTTGGCCTTAAAACACCGGGACGTGAAGATGATGAAGAATCTTCATCTAACGTGGCTGGCTCAAGCAACTCTTCTGAGCTCGCTCGTCAGTACTTGAAAGCACTTGGCGGTCATGACAACCTAAGTTCTATCGATGCCTGTATTACTCGTTTGCGCCTTTCTGTGAAAGATATGAGCGTTATCAATGAGAAAACTCTGAAAGATCTTGGAGCTATGGGAGTTGTGAAGCTAGGTACAAACAACCTACAAGTTATCCTTGGTCCTCTAGCAGAGATTGTTGCTGGTGAGATGAAGAATGTATCTAAAGATGAAGACTTAAGTGGTGTTCAGCTACCAGCTTAACTGTTTAATAGTGGTGTGATTGTTTGTTATTGGTATTGCAAACAATTGATACTACAACATCGCAAAAGGCCTCCGCAGGAGGCCTTTTTTCGTTTAGGCCCTTTGAATCTGCTTTGCTTTCACGCTAACTCGATAAATATTGTCGTTTTAGAGCGAGTTCTTGTTGTCTAATTGCTTAGAATTGTGGATCATTAGGAACAATGTACTCTGTGAAACCATACTTGGATACAGAGTTCCGTTTTCTCTGACAATACTAATATTTTTGAGGTGCTATAGATGAGTGAAGCTGATGCTCGTCCATCAAACTTTATTCGCCAGATCATTGATAAAGATCTAGCGGATGGTAAACACACTAGCGTGCATACTCGATTCCCGCCGGAGCCAAATGGCTACCTGCATATCGGTCATGCTAAGTCTATCTGTTTGAACTTCGGTATTGCTCAGGACTACCAGGGTCAATGTAATCTGCGTTTCGACGATACAAACCCTGAAAAAGAAGACATCGAATACGTTGAGTCTATCAAGAAAGATGTAAACTGGTTGGGCTTTGAGTGGAGTGGTGAAGTATGTTACTCATCAAACTACTTCGATAAGCTTTACGAATATGCAATTGAATTGATTAACAAAGGCTTAGCGTACGTAGATGAGCTAAGTCCAGAGCAAATTCGTGAATACCGCGGCACACTAAAGGCGCCAGGTAAACCAAGTCCATACCGTGACCGTTCTGTTGAAGAGAACTTGGCGTTGTTTGAAAAAATGCGCGCTGGTGAATTTGAAGAAGGTAAAGCGTGTCTTCGTGCTAAAATCGACATGGGTTCTTCATTCATGGTCATGCGCGATCCAGTTTTATACCGAGTGCGTTTTGCTACGCACCACCAAACTGGTGATAAGTGGTGCATTTACCCAATGTACGACTTTACGCACTGTATTTCTGATGCATTAGAAGGCATTACGCACTCTATTTGTACGCTTGAATTCATGGATAACCGTCGTCTGTACGATTGGGTTCTAGACAACATCACGATCGAAAGCCGTCCACATCAATACGAGTTCAGTCGTTTAAACCTTGAATACACAGTGATGTCTAAGCGTAAGCTTAACCAGCTAGTTACTGAAAAACTGGTTAATGGTTGGGATGATCCACGTATGCCGACTGTCTCAGGTCTGCGTCGTCGTGGCTTCACACCTGCATCTATTCGTGAGTTTTGTAAGCGTATTGGTGTAACGAAGCAAGAAAATATGATCGAGTTTAGTTCATTAGAATCTTGTATTCGTGATGACCTAAACGAGAACGCTCCGCGTGCAATGGCTGTACTGGATCCTGTTAAAGTTGTTATCGAAAACTTTGAAGCAGGCGCAGTAGAAAACTTGACAGTTGCCAACCACCCAAATAAACCTGAAATGGGCGTGCGTGAAGTGCCATTCACGCGTGAACTGTGGATTGAGCGTGAAGACTTCCGTGAAGAAGCGAACAAAAAGTACAAGCGTTTAGTGCTAGGTAAAGAAGTTCGTTTACGTGGTGCTTACGTGATCAAAGCTGAGCGCGTTGAAAAAGATGCCGAAGGCAACATCACAACGATCTTCTGTTCTTACGATGCAGATACGCTAGGTAAAAACCCAGCAGATGGTCGTAAAGTGAAAGGCGTTATTCATTGGGTGTCAGCTGATAAAGCTCTTCCAGCGGAAATTCGTCTGTACGATCGTTTATTTACGGTGCCAAACCCAGGCGCAGCGGAAGATTTTGCTTCTACTATCAACCCTGAATCATTAGTTGTGATCAATGGCTTCGTCGAGCCTAGCCTAGCTTCTGCAGAAGCAGAAAAAGGTTACCAGTTTGAACGTATGGGTTACTTCTGTGCAGACTCGAAAGACTCTTCAGCAGATAATCTAGTATTCAACCGCACGGTTGGTCTACGTGATACCTGGGCAAAAATTGAGAATCAATAATCTCAATTAATGCTGAGAACGATGAAAAAATGCCAGCAAACGCTGGCATTTTTTATACCTAATCCCACAGAGTGCTATATAGATGTGCAAAACTGTGGAGAAAAAAGATGGGTGTTTAGTAGCTTTTGTTCTGTAACCAAAGTACTGACGTCTAAGGTACTGACTTCTAGAAACAAAAAACGCCAGCATGTGCTGACGTTTACTTTTTAAATTAACAAACCCTTATTTTTTCGGTTTGTGTGCATCTGGATTGTCTTTACAACCACCATCGCTACACTTGCCGTACAAGTATAAGCTGTGGTTTGTTAGTGTGACATTGTACTTAGCTGCAATCTCTTTTTGACGTTCTTCAATAAGATCGTCAGAAAATTCAATTACCTCACCACAGTCTAGGCACACTAGGTGGTCGTGGTGATGTTGAGTCGATAATTCGAAGACTGACTTTCCACCTTCAAAGTGGTGACGAGTTACAATACCAGCATCGTCGAACTGGTTTAGAACTCGGTAAACAGTTGCTAGGCCAATTTCTTCACCTAGATCAATCAACTTTTTGTACAAATCTTCAGCACTGATGTGCTGGCAGTCTGGCTGCTGAAGTACTTCTAGAATTTTTAGCCTCGGAAGGGTTACTTTTAAACCCGCATCCTTCAGCGCCTGATTATTATCTGACATATACTTTCCCGTTGGATCATCTGCAGCGATTTAACAGAATTCAATCTTCCTACCATTATAGGATAAGCGTTCGGAACATTAAACCACGAACTTCAAAGGGTTAATAGAATCTTTTTGTAAATTAGAAACAGGTCCATTATATTACAGCTCTGACCAGTTACAATTGTGTAACATTAAGCTTGGAGAGGGCAGGGATAGCGATGAATAGGCGACTAGCGAAGATATACAAACCAGGAATTGTAAAGTTCGCACTCAATATTTGGCCTCCTTTTTGGGGGGCGGGTATTAAAATCTTACATATTTCTCAAGACTTCCGTACTGTAAAGGTACGTTTAAAGCTTCGCTGGTGGAATAAAAATGCCAATCGCACCCAATATGGCGGCAGTATTTTCTCTTTAACTGATCCTATTTACTCGTTGATGCTGATGGGGATTCTACGAGAGGAATATTATGTGTGGGATAAAGAGGCAAGCATTAACTTTATTAAGCCGGGGCAAAGTGATTTGTTTGCAGAATTTGAGGTCACTGAAGGGATGCTGGAAAACATTTATCAAATGACACGGAATGGAGAAAAGTGTTTTCCTGAGTTTATTACTCATGTAAAAGATAAACAGGGGAATGTGGTTTCAGAGGTTCAACGCAAGCTTTATGTAAGAAAGAAACCTCAGTATCGCGAAGAGGAAGTACTTACCGATGCTGTGTGACAATACATACAAAAAGACCTCCAAGTGGAGGTCTTTGTATCATTCAATTTGATTAGCCTTCTAGCTCAGCTAAACACATCTCTTCATAGATCTGTTTAACCCAGCTTTCAACACGCTCGTCAGTCAATTCTGGTTGGCGGTCTTCATCAATACATAGACCTACGAATTGGCTTTCGTCACCTTCAACAAGTGCTTTAGACGCTTCAAATTCGTAGCCTTCTGTCGAGGTATGGCCAAGAATTGTGCCGCCTTTAGATTCAACGATATCACGGACTGTGCCCATCGCGTCACAGAAGTATTCTGCGTAGTCTTCTTGGTCGCCACAGCCAAAGATAGCCACTAGCTTAGTAGAGAAGTCGATTTGCTCAAGCTCAGGGAAGAAGTCATCCCAATCACATTGTGCTTCGCCGTAGTACCAAGTTGGGATACCTAGAAGAAGAAGATCGAAGTTATCAATGTCTTCTTTGCTGCTTTTCGCGATGTCTTGAACGTGAACTAGATGTTTACCTAGTTGCTTTTGAATCATCTTTGCAACGGCTTCAGTATTACCTGTGTCGCTACCGAAGAAGATACCTACACTTGCCATAGAGTCTATACCTTTACATTGTTTGTTATTGGCGATGCTACTAAGGGTTTAACCTAACCCTGAGCCTTCCCAAGTTAGCTGAATTACACCTTTTGCAATAAAGCCAGCACAGCCTAGGAAAAGGACTAACCACACAATACGACGACCAAAAACAGGTACATTGCCTTGCTTTAGTACATCTTTTATCGCCATCCCGATGAAAAAAAAGATAGCAGCAAAAAGAAGATCGAGTCCAATAGACTCGAGCATATCCATATAGTCGTAAAGCATTTTAGCCCTTCATGCCGAAAAATCTTGGGCGCACTATACCACTGTTAAACGGTAAAGTTAATGCACTACAAGAAGGGTTATTTCAATAATCTAGTGTTGCTTTTCGAATTTGTTAACTCGAAATGTATTTTCGAATGACTCTCATTACTTCTGTCGGTTTCTCGGCGTGTAACCAGTGACCAGTGCCAGCGATAATGTGTGCTTTAGCATGGTTAAATTGTCGCTTCACTGCCGGCTGATGTTCTGGCATTAAGTAGTCAGAGTCGCCGCCTTTGATAAATAAAGTTGGGATATCTGTTGGTGTGATTTCTTGCCAGCCAATAATTTGGTCATAATTCTCAAAAAGGCTCGGTACGTTAAACCGCCAATCCATCTTATCGCCATTTTTGTACAGTGATTTAGAGAGAAATTGTCTTACACCATCGAGTTCAATATGTTGAGCTAGGATATCCATGGCTTGCTGTCGATTTGCTGGTTTTTCATTAACAACAGCATGTAAGCCGTTAAAAACATTATCGTGACGGTTCGTAGTGTAGGCAACAGGCGCCATGTCGAGAACGACTAACTGCTTGACTACATTTGGCGCAATGTCCACAAGAGCCATCGCGACTTTTCCGCCCATGGAGTGACCAATAACAATAGATGGCTCAACGTTTAAGTGCTGAAGGAGCTGAGCCACATCTTTTGCCATATCGGTATAGTTATGGACTTCGGAGTGGAAAGAGAGGCCGTGATTTCTCAGATCAATACTGATCACCGTGTGATCTTTAATAAGATCGCGGGCGAGTAGACCCAGATTACTTAAACTACCAAACAATCCGTGAATCAAAACAACTGTTTGGCCTTGGCCTTCCTGCTTATAGTTGAGTAATGCTGACATTTTATCTTATTCGTGATGGGTTTAACGTGGAGTATCCGCGTGGATCTCGTTATAATCCCCCAGAGTTTAAACATTGAGAATGTGAAAAGCGAATGAAAACAATTGAGGTTGATGAGGATCTATACCGTTATATAGCTAGTCAAACTAAGCATATCGGTGAAAGCGCCTCGGATATTTTGCGACGCCTTTTAAACCTTGATGGTCAGTTGCAGGAAGCTAAAGCCGCGCCTGTAGTAGAGAAGCCACAAGGGATTGTAGTAAGTAAAGATGCGGGTAAAACGGAATCTGTTGATGTAGTGAAAGAAATGCGTTCGCTGCTTATTTCTGATGAGTTTGCCGGTCTAAAAAAAGCGATTGATCGCTTTATGTTGGTATTATCGACCTTACATAAATTGAATCCAGAAGGTTTCGCCCAGGCTACGAATGTAAAAGGACGCAAACGCGTGTACTTTGCAGATAATGAAGAAACCTTGCTAGCAAACGGTAATACGACCAAGCCAAAAGCCATTCCTGGCACACCGTTTTGGGTTATCACGAATAACAATACAAGTCGTAAAAGACAGATGGTTGAACAAGTGATGGCACACATGGGGTTCCAACCTGACTTAATAGAAAAAGTAACAGGTTCAATCTAAGAAACCTGATAGAAGCCTCATAATGCGTCGCAGTGAGCGGATATTATGAGGCTTTTTTAATTTTATTTGTATTGAAAGAAAGGATGTCAAACATGGCTATGCACCCTCGTGCTGGGCAAAAAGCGCAGCAGGAAGATCTTCACAATATCCCAGCACTCGTTGCTAACTACTTCTTACTTCAACCAGACGCGGCAAACGCAGAACACAAAGTTCAATTTGGTACTTCTGGCCACCGCGGTACTGCAGACAAGCACACTTTTAACGAAAACCACATTTTAGCGATCGCTCAAGCGGTAGCAGAAGTTCGTGCTGAGCAAGGCACAACTGGCCCGTTGTTTGTGGGTAAAGACACGCATGCGCTATCTGAGCCTGCTTTCTCAAGTGTGATTGAAGTACTGATTGCAAACGGTGTGAAAGTGATTGTCCAACAAGACAACGGTTACACGCCAACACCGGGTATTTCACACGCGATTCTGACTTACAACATCAAACACGATGAAAAAGCAGACGGTATCGTTATTACCCCATCACATAACCCACCACAAGACGGCGGTATCAAATACAATCCGACACATGGTGGTCCTGCAGAAGCTGAGTTGACTCAAGCTATCGAAGATCGTGCGAACGAATTGATTGCTGGAGGTTTACAAGGTGTTAAACGCCTACCACTAGCAGAAGCAAAAGCATCGGATCTGTTTGTAGAGATGGACTTGGTGAAGCCATACATCGATGACCTGGTGAACGTTATTGATATGGAAGCAATCCAAAAAGCGAACCTGAAGATTGGTGTAGATCCATTGGGTGGCAGCGGTATCGATTACTGGCGTCAAATTGGTCAGGCATACAACCTAGACCTAACGCTAGTAAGTGAATCGATCGATCCTTCTTTCCAATTCATGTCGCTAGATAAAGACGGCGTTGTGCGTATGGACTGTTCTTCTCCTTACGCAATGGCGGGTCTATTGGCACTGAAAGACGAATACGATTTAGCATTTGGTAACGATCCTGACTACGACCGTCACGGTATCGTTACGCCAAAAGGTTTGATGAACCCGAACCACTTCTTAGCCGTTTGTATTGACTACTTGTACCGTCATCGTGACGCGTGGGGTAAAGATGTCGCTGTTGGTAAAACACTAGTTTCAAGTGCGCTGATTGACCGTGTTGTTGCGGATCTAGGTCGTGAGCTATGTGAAGTGCCTGTTGGTTTCAAATGGTTTGTAGACGGTCTGTACACTGGTAAGTTTGGTTTCGGCGGCGAAGAAAGTGCTGGTGCGTCTTTCCTTCGTAAAGATGGCACGCCTTGGTCAACAGACAAAGATGGCATCTTGCTATGCCTTCTAGCAGCAGAGATCACTGCGGTAACGGGTAAGAACCCACAAGATTACTATGAAGAGCTAGCGGCGAAGCACGGTGAGTCGAAGTACAACCGTATTCAAGCTGTAGCAAATGGCCCACAAAAAGACGTATTGAAGAAGTTGTCACCAGAAATGGTTGCGGCTGAAACTCTAGCAGGTGATGAGATCACTGCTCGTCTAACGCATGCACCAGGCAATGGTGCTGCGATTGGTGGCCTTAAAGTAACGACAGCTAACGGTTGGTTCGCTGCTCGTCCATCAGGCACAGAGGACATCTACAAGATTTACTGTGAAAGCTTCAAAGGTGAAGAGCACCTAAAACAAATCGAAGTAGAAGCACAAGAGATCGTTAATCAAGTGTTTGCAGCCGCTGGTTTGTAAAACATCCAATGGTCAATGTATCTAGCAAAGGGTTGATGTGAAAACATCAACCCTTTCATGTTTAAGTGCCCCGAACCGCTTTATCTCCGGGCCATGAATCTGGTACCACAAACCAGAATTGACCGTCTTCCGTTTGTGCGTGTATGAATCGATCTAAAGGATTTTCAATAGGTTGAGAGAAATCGTCTGTACCGGTCGCCCAGCATGGTTTATGTAAATGATAAAGGGGTTTACTAATTAAATCCCATTGACTTTGATAGCACCAGTAACCACTAATCTGACTTGGATTTAATTCATAACCCAAGCACTCCTTAGGAGTTGGCTCTGGAGTAAACGGATTAATATAGAGTCGTCCTTGCATCATTAGGCGCTCTTCTGGAGAGTCGTTTAAAGGAATTATTTTTTGAAATTCCGGGCGATCGCTCATTTTCAGTTGATGCGTGAGCATTCTATCCAATTTCGCATGTAACTGGTCGTGAGCATTCGGGCCATACCAAATGCCGTTGTAAAGAAGATAAAACTTAATCGCCACTTCCCAATGTTCTATCTGATTTGATTCTGTATTCCGCAACACCAAATCTATAGCACCAATGGTCTTACCTTCGATGTCGTTTAACTGAACCTCTTCCGCGATAACCTGATATCGTTCTGAACTAGAGAGAACTGCAGTGCATAAGTGCTGATATAAAAAGCCCAATCTTGGATTACCATTGTATTGCTCAGTGTTCTTTAAAGGCGTTACCGTAAGATCCTCTAAGGTTGCAAACGGAGGGCGTAACTTGAAAAGAGGAGGTGAAGTGGCGATCCATTGGTAAAAGCGTTGCAGTTGGTTCATCCGTATCCCTAAATGTATGGTGAGGCGACAAGCTTTGTTATTGTAACTAAATTTGCTTTTGAGGGTAGGGTGGCTAGCATCGATATTAGGGTTCGAGATACACTTTAAATACCTAAATGATATCAAGGTGCCAGATGTCAAAACGTTGTTGTATCAACTAGGTTGCACACTCTCGGTCTGATTTCATCGAGAGGTTATTTAGGTTTACATGCGCTAGAAATTGGAAGTAATAATGAATAACTTAAAGCTAGAACAGATTCTTAATGACAAACTGTCACCGCAGTTAATTAAAGATTACGCACCAAACGGGTTACAGGTAGAAGGGACGCCAGCCGTAAAGCGTATTATCACTGGCGTAACCGCCTCTCAAGCCTTAATCGATAAAGCGATTGAGCTTAATGCAGACGCATTACTCGTTCATCACGGTTATTTTTGGAAAGGTGAACCTGAGCCAATTCGTGGTATGAAAGGTAAACGAATTCGTAGTCTGATCAAAAACGATATCAACTTATATGGTTATCACCTTCCTCTGGATATTCACCCAGAGCTAGGCAACAACGCCGAATTAGCTCGCTTACTTGAAATCGAAGTAGAAGGTGGACTTGAAGGACACCCTCAATCAGTAGCCATGTTTGGACGCTTGAAAAAACCGATGTCTGGTGCTGAGTTTGCGAGCAAGATCAATCAAGTTCTTGATAGAGAACCACTGCATATTGCTCCAGAGAATACCGATAAGATGATTGAGACAGTCGGTTGGTGCACTGGTGGAGGGCAAGATTTCATTGAACTTGCTGTACAACACGGGCTGGATGCATTTATCTCTGGAGAAATTTCAGAGCGTACCACTTATACCGCTCGTGAAATGGACATTCATTACTTTGCTGCAGGTCATCATGCTACTGAGCGTTATGGTGTTCAGGCTTTAGGAAAATGGCTAGCGGATGAATATGGCCTACATGTGGAGTTTATCGATATTGATAATCCGGTTTAGTGTTCGCTATTCATAACGTGAAACGCTGAAAAGAAAAAAGGGTTGAGACAAAATCTCAACCCTTTTGTTTATCTTCTAACTAAAAAGATCATTCACGTTCGTGAAGTGGAGAAAACTCACGCTGTGTCTCACCAGTGTATAGCTGACGAGGACGACCGATGCGGTTCAGTGGATCGCTGTGCATTTCGTTCCAGTGAGCAATCCAGCCGATGGTACGAGAAATCGCGAAGATAACCGTAAACATAGAAACTGGAATACCAATCGCTTTAAGAATGATACCTGAGTAGAAGTCTACGTTCGGGTACAGCTTCTTAGAAACGAAGTACTCATCAGAAAGCGCAATGCGCTCAAGTTCCATTGCAACGTCTAGCAGAGGGTCTTGAATGTTTAGCTCTTTGAGAACTTCATGACACGTTTCGCGCATTACTGTCGCACGTGGGTCGTAGTTCTTGTAAACGCGGTGACCAAAGCCCATTAAGCGGAATGGGTCATCTTTGTCTTTCGCGCGGTCTACATATTCAGGGATGTTATCGACGCTGCCAATCTCTTCTAGCATTCTCAAGCAGGCTTCGTTTGCACCACCGTGAGCAGGTCCCCAAAGGGATGCAATACCAGCGGCAATACATGCAAATGGGTTCGCACCAGAAGAGCCAGCTAGGCGTACAGTTGATGTCGACGCATTCTGTTCATGATCCGCGTGTAGAGTGAAAATCTTATCCATCGCACGGGCAACCACAGGATTTACTTCATATTCTTCGCAAGGATTTGCGAACATCATATGCAAGAAGTTCTCAGCGTAGCTAAGGTCGTTACGAGGGTAAATAAATGGCTGACCGATAGAGTATTTGTAACACATCGCCGCCAGTGTTGGCATTTTTGACAGCAGACGGTACGCTGCAATTTCGCGGTGTTCGTCGTTGTTAATGTCAAGAGAGTCGTGATAGAAGGCTGCAAGTGCTCCAACTACACCACACATTACCGCCATTGGGTGTGCATCGCGTCGGAAGCCATGGAAAAAGCTTGCGATTTGCTCGTGTACCATTGTGTGACGAGTAACGGTCGTTTTGAATTGCTCGTATTGTTCTCGGGTAGGGGCTTCACCATAAAGAAGGATGTAACATACTTCTAAGTAATCTGCGTTATTGGCTAATTGATCAATCGGGAAACCGCGGTGCAAAAGAATACCTTTGCCGCCATCGATGTACGTGATTGATGATTCACAAGATGCAGTGGCAAGAAAACCTGGGTCAAAAGTAAAGTAACCATTGGCTCCCAGCTTACGAACGTCAATTACAGGTGTACCTAGCGTACCGTCCATAATTGGCAGTTCGATTGGCGCTTGACCTTCAACATGAAGGGTCGCTTTCTTATCCGCCATAACAATCTCCTTTGTTTATTATTTAATCCGTCCAGGATGTTTATGTGCCATTTTTGTACTGTTGTTAAAGCTTAAAGTCAATTTTTCTCCATCTTTGTGTGCACTTGTTATGATTTTTCTCATGAAAATCGTTAAAAATCTGTTCTATGTAGCATAATTTGTTACACCAATTGTATTAGAATGTTGCTCGCCGTATATTGGCAAAGAAAATTTTAGTTAAATCCTTATAAATTCGGGGCTAGAAACAAAGAGTGAGGTTTGTTGCTGGATTCCGTTTGTTAACAACTTGTTTACAATTATCTGAGTGGTTACTCGCGATATTTGTTAAATAGATGTTAACTTTTGTACGTTTGGAAGCTGAAATTGGTTATAACAATAAATGCTCAATGGAGCTGAGTGAGCAAGCCCGTGAAAGAAAGAAAGTCAAGACCTGTTAATTTAGATTTACAGACCATCCACTTTCCTATCACAGCAATCGCATCCATCCTACACCGTGTGTCTGGGGTAATTACGTTTGTTGCGGTGGGTATATTACTGTGGTTACTATCCATTTCTCTGTCATCCCCAATGGGTTTTATGGAAGCCGCTGACATCGTCGATAGTTTCTTCGTAAAATTCATCCTGTGGGGAATTCTTACTGCACTTGCCTACCACATCGCAGGTGGTATCCGTCACTTATTGATGGATCTAGGTCACTTTGAAGAACTAGATTCAGGCACGATGAGCGCTAAAGTCGCGTTTGGTGCAACAGCAGTATTATCATTATTGGCGGGGATCTTGGTATGGTAAAACACGTATCTTCATTTGGTCGTAATGGTGTACACGATTTCCTACTAATTCGTGCAACTGCAATCATTATGACGCTATACACGATTTATCTGATTAGCTTCTGTGCATTTTCAGATATCTCTTACGCATCTTGGACCCAATTCTTTGGTGGTACCTTCACTAAAGTATTCACCATGTTGGCACTTGTCTCGATCCTGATTCACGCATGGGTTGGTTTGTGGCAGGTATTAACTGATTACATTAAGTGCGCGAAACTACGTGGCGCACTACAACTTGGTGTTATTGCCGTGCTATTCGGCTATGTCTTCTCTGGTCTATTTATTCTGTGGGGTGCGTAAGTGTCTATTCCAGTTCGTGAGTTTGATGCCGTAGTAATCGGCGCTGGTGGTGCAGGTATGCGCGCTGCACTACAAATTTCAGAACAAGGCCTATCATGTGCTTTGTTGTCAAAAGTATTTCCAACACGTTCTCATACTGTGTCTGCACAGGGCGGCATTACCGTTGCTCTGGGTAACTCGCACAAAGACGATTGGCAATGGCACATGTACGATACCGTTAAAGGTTCTGACTACATCGGTGACCAGAACGCGATTGAATACATGTGTAAAAATGGTCCTGAGTCAGTTATCGAGCTTGAAAAGATGGGTCTTCCATTCTCTCGTTTCGATAACGGTACCATCTACCAACGTCCATTCGGTGGTCAATCTAAAGAGTTTGGTGGTGAGCAGGCTGCTCGTACAGCCGCTGCTGCAGACCGTACTGGTCACGCACTTCTTCACACGCTTTACCAGCAAAACGTAAAACACAAAACAACCATCTTCTCGGAGTGGTACGCTTTGGATCTTGTGAAAAACCAAGACGGCGCAATCATGGGTTGTACTGCGATTTGTATGGAAACGGGTGAAATCTGTTACTTCAAATCGAAAGCAACCATTCTAGCTACAGGTGGTGCAGGTCGTATTTACGCATCGACCACTAACGCGCACATCAACACGGGTGATGGCGTTGGTATGGCACTTCGCGCAGGCGTTCCAATGCAAGACATGGAAATGTGGCAGTTCCACCCAACAGGTATTGCTGGCGCGGGTGTTCTAGTGACGGAAGGTTGTCGTGGTGAAGGTGGTTACCTTCTAAATAAAGATGGTGAACGTTTCATGGAGCGCTACGCACCAAACGCGAAAGACCTTGCTGGTCGTGACGTGGTTGCTCGTTCAATGATGATTGAAATCCGTGAAGGCCGCGGTTGTGATGGCCCTTGGGGTCCACATATCAAGTTGAAACTTGATCACCTTGGTAAAGAAGTACTTGAATCACGTCTACCAGGTATCTGTGAACTGTCTCGTACATTTGCACACGTTGACCCAGTGAAAGAGCCAATTCCAGTAATTCCAACTTGTCACTACATGATGGGTGGTGTACCTACTCAAGTCTCTGGCCAAGCAATTAAGCAGAAGGCCGACGGTAGCGAGATGGAAGTACAAGGCCTTTACGCATGTGGTGAGATTGCTTCTGTATCGGTACACGGTGCTAACCGTCTGGGCGGCAACTCATTACTAGACTTGGTCGTATTTGGTCGTGCTACTGGCTTGCACCTTGGCGAAACGCTAGCAGCGCAAGCAGAAGCTCGTCCTGCAACAGAATCTGATATTGAAGCGTCTCTAGCGCGTACTATGCGTTGGGAAAACAGCACTGGTGGTGAAGATCCAGTTCAGATTCGTAAAGACCTACAAGCATGCATGCAAAACAGCTTCTCGGTATTCCGTGAAGGCGATGCGATGGCAACCGGTCTAGAAGAGTTGAAAGTGATTCGCGAACGTTTGAAAGATGCGCATCTAGCGGACAAGTCTTCAGAGTTCAACACGCAGCGTATTGAGTGTCTAGAACTTGATAACCTGATGGAAACCGCGTTTTCAACTGCCGTTGCAGCAAACTACCGTACAGAGAGTCGTGGCGCACATGCTCGTTTCGATTTCCCTGAGCGTGATGATGAGAACTGGCTATGCCACTCTATCTACAATCCGGAAACAGAAGCGATGACTAAGCGTGATGTAAACATGACGCCAACGCATCGTGAAGCTTTCCCGCCGAAAGTACGTACATACTAAAGGGAGGATACGACTATGAAATTAAACTTCTCTTTATACCGTTACAATCCGGATGTGGATACCAAGCCTTACATGAAAGAGTATACCCTTGAGGTAGACGAAGGCTCAGACATGATGGTGCTTGATGCATTGATTCTGCTAAAAGAGCAAGATCCAAGCATCGCGTTCCGTCGCTCATGCCGTGAAGGGGTATGTGGTTCTGATGGTTTGAATATGAATGGTAAAAACGGCCTAGCGTGTATCACACCGTTATCTGCTCTACAAGGCGATAAGATAGTTATTCGTCCACTACCAGGGTTACCTGTCGTGCGCGATCTTATCGTTGACATGACGCAGTTCTATGATAACTATGCGAAAGTTAAACCATTCTTGATTGATGATGGTGCATTACCACCATCACGTGAGAACCTACAATCGCCTGATGACCGTGCGCATTTAGATGGATTGTACGAATGTATCATGTGTGCATGTTGTACAACGTCTTGCCCATCATTCTGGTGGAACCCTGATAAATTCATCGGCCCAGCTGGTCTTCTCGCAGCGTACCGTTGGCTAATTGATAGCCGCGATACGGCAACAGATGAACGTTTGTCTGATCTTGATGATGCATTTAGCGTTTTTCGTTGCCATGGCATCATGAATTGTGTAAGTGTTTGTCCTAAGGGATTAAATCCGACGAAAGCCATCGGTCACATTAAGTCGATGTTGGTTAATCGTTCGGTTTAATTTACTCGCTCTTAGGAATGTCGCAGTGTTGCGGATCACCCGATATGACCGCTTCACTGCTTCAGTAATATTCGAGTAAAGAATACAAAAATTGCCGACCGTATTTTTAGTCGGCTCTTATAGCTCGGCAAAGACCGAAGCAAACGTGAAAACTACTGGTTAAGGGAAAATATGCACAACGGCGTGATGAAGGCATGGCTCGAGTCTTCACACTTGGCTGGCGCCAATGCAACGTATGTAGAGGACCTCTACGAACTGTATCTAAGTGATCCCGATCTGGTAAGTGAGGAGTGGAAACGTGTTTTTGAAGGCTTGCCTAAGCCATCAGAAGAAGTGGCAGAACAACCACATTCACGTGTCCGTGACTACTTCCGACGACTCGCTAGAGAAACAAAGCATTACAATGTCCAAGTTAGTGACCCAGATGTCGATGCAAAACAAGTAAAAGTTCTACAGCTAATCAACGCATACCGTTTCCGCGGGCATGAAGCTGCAGAATTAGACCCACTAGGTCTATGGCAACGCCCAACAGTGGCGGAGTTAGACCCTGCTTTTCATAATCTTACCGAAGATGACTTCGAAGAAACTTTCAACGTAGGTTCTTTTGCTGTTGGGCAAGAAACCATGAAGTTGAAAGATATCTATGAAGCCCTCAACAAAACTTATTGCGGTTCCATCGGTGCTGAATACATGCACATGACTGACACAGAGCAAAAGCGTTGGATTCAGCAACGCCTTGAGTCTGTCGTAGGCCAGCCATCATTCAACAAAGATGAGAAGCGAACATTCCTAGAAGAGCTAACAGCCGCTGAAGGTTTGGAGCGTTACCTCGGGGCGAAATTCCCAGGTGCAAAACGTTTCTCGTTAGAAGGTGGTGATGCGCTGATTCCGATGACGAAAGAGTTGATCCGTCATGCGGGTACAAGTGGAATGCGTGAAGTGGTTATCGGTATGGCTCACCGCGGTCGTTTGAACATGCTGGTGAACGTACTTGGTAAGAAACCTCAAGACCTGTTTGATGAGTTCGCTGGTAAACACGACGAAACTTGGGGTACGGGTGATGTGAAATATCACCAAGGTTTCTCTGCTGATTTTGCGACTCCAGGCGGTGATGTTCACTTAGCACTTGCATTTAACCCGTCGCACCTAGAAATCGTAAACCCAGTAGTCATGGGCTCAGTTCGAGCACGTCAAGATCGCTTGGGTGATAATCAAGGTAGCAAAGTGCTTCCTATCACCATCCACGGTGATTCTGCAATCGCTGGTCAGGGTGTGGTTGCCGAAACTTTCAACATGTCTCTTGCTCGTGGGTTCCAAGTTGGTGGTACGGTACGTATCGTCATCAACAACCAAGTAGGCTTTACGACGTCTAATCCTCGTGACACGCGTTCTACAATGTACTGTACCGATATCGCGAAGATGGTGCAGGCGCCAATTTTCCATGTAAATGCAGATGACCCAGAAGCAGTTGCTTTTGTTACTCGCATTGCATTGGATTACCGTAACGAGTTCAAGCGTGATGTCGTGATCGATCTTGTATGTTACCGTCGCCACGGTCACAATGAGGCGGATGAGCCAAATGCGACTCAGCCTTTGATGTACCAGAAAATCAAAAAGCATCCTACACCACGCAAATTGTATGCAGATGTTCTGATCGACAAAAATGAGTCAGATATCGAGACAGCGACTCAGTTAGTCAATGAGTATCGCGATGCATTGGATCGCGGTGAAGTGGTTGTTAAAGAATGGCGTCCAATGGCGTTGCACTCTGTAGACTGGTCCCCTTACTTAGGGCACGAATGGGATATGGAGTGGGATTCAAAATACGACAAGACACGCCTTATTGAGCTAGGCAATCGTCTGTGTCAGTACCCAGAAAGCCATAAACTGCAAAGCCGTGTTAATAAGCTATACAATGATCGTCTATCAATGATGACCGGTGAAAAAGCTATTGACTGGGGTATGGCTGAAACATTGGCGTATGCTACATTGGTTGACGATGGCAAGCGTATTCGTCTTTCTGGTCAGGACTCGGGTCGTGGTACTTTCTTCCACCGTCACTCGGTTCTTCATAACCAAACCGATGCAAGCACTTACATTCCATTAGCGAATATTCATGACAACCAAGGGCCATTCCAAGTCTTTGACTCAGTATTGTCAGAAGAAGCTGTGTTGGCGTTTGAATACGGTTACGCAACAGCCGAACCAGGTGGTTTAACTATCTGGGAAGCACAGTTTGGTGATTTTGCCAACGGTGCACAAGTTGTTATCGACCAGTTTATCTCGTCAGGCGAGCAAAAGTGGGCGCGTTTGTGCGGTCTTACTATGCTTCTACCTCATGGTTATGAAGGTCAAGGTCCTGAGCACTCATCTGCACGTTTAGAGCGTTACCTTCAGCTTTGTGCTGAGCAAAATATGCAGGTTGTGGTTCCTTCAACACCGGCTCAGGTGTACCACATGATTCGTCGTCAGGTTGTACGCCCAATGCGTCGACCTCTCATTGTTATGTCACCGAAATCTTTGCTGCGCCACCCTCTATGTACTTCAACGATTGAAGACTTGGCGGATGGTACATTCCAATCTGCAATTCCAGAAGTAGATGATTTAGAACCAAGCAAAGTGAAACGTGTCGTGTTCTGTGCTGGTAAGGTTTACTTTGACCTACTAGAGCAGCGCCGTAACAACGAGCAAGACGATGTTGCTATCGTGCGTATTGAACAGCTTTACCCATTCCCAATGGAAGAAGTACAAGCAGCAATTGCTCAATACACTAACGTTGAAGACTTCGTGTGGTGTCAGGAAGAACCTCAGAACCAAGGTGCTTGGTACTGTAGCCAACATAACTTCCGTGCCGCTATTCCTGCAGGTGCAAATCTTAAATACGCAGGTCGCCCAGCTTCTGCTTCGCCAGCAGTTGGCTACATGTCGGTGCACTTGAAACAACAAAAAGCGTTGGTTGAAGACGCTCTGAACGTGAACTCAAAAACTTCGAATTAAGAACTAGAAGTTAAAGGAAGAAACAGATATGACAATTGAAATTCTGGTTCCAGATTTACCTGAATCAGTTGCTGATGCAACCGTAGCGACATGGCACAAACAACCAGGCGACGCAGTAGAGCGTGACGAGGTTTTGGTTGACATCGAAACAGACAAAGTTGTGCTAGAAGTTCCAGCTCCGGAAGCTGGCGTTTTAGAAGCTATTGTTGAAGCAGAAGGTGCGACAGTACTTTCTAAACAAATCATTGCTAAATTGAAGCCAGGCGCAGTTGCAGGTGAACCAACTGCAGACAAAACAGAAGGTACTGAAGCATCTCCTGATAAGCGTCACAAAGCTGCGCTTAGCGAAGAAAGTAATGACGCATTAAGCCCAGCAGTGCGCCGTTTATTGGCTGAACATGGCTTAGAAGCAAGCCAAGTGAAAGGCACTGGTGTTGGTGGTCGTATTACGCGCGAAGATATTGAAGCGCATCTTGCGAACGCTAAATCCGCGTCAAAAGAAGACTCGCCAGCAGTGGTTGACGTGCCGGCAGCGGCTCGCAGCCAGAAGCGTGTTCCAATGACTCGCCTTCGTAAGACAGTTGCTAACCGTCTGCTAGAAGCGAAGAACAACACGGCAATGCTAACGACGTTTAACGAAGTGAACATGAAACCAATCATGGACCTTCGTAAGCAGTACAAAGATCAGTTCGAAGAGCGTCACGGTATTCGTTTGGGCTTCATGTCTTTCTACGTGAAAGCAGTAACAGAAGCGCTTAAGCGTTACCCAGAAGTAAATGCTTCGATTGATGGCGATGACATTGTTTACCACAACTACTTCGACATTAGCATGGCGGTATCAACGCCACGTGGTCTAGTTACACCGGTCCTAAAAGACTGTGACAAGCTTGGTTTCGCTGATGTTGAAAAAGGCATCAAAGAGCTGGCTATTAAAGGTCGTGATGGCAAGCTAACGGTAGACGAGCTAATGGGCGGTAACTTCACTATCACAAACGGTGGTGTGTTCGGTTCACTGATGTCTACACCAATCATCAACCCACCTCAATCAGCGATTCTTGGTATGCATAAGATCCAAGAGCGTCCGATGGCAGTGGATGGCAAAGTTGAAATCTTGCCGATGATGTACCTAGCGTTATCTTACGATCACCGCCTAATTGACGGTCGTGAATCAGTTGGTTTCCTAGTAACGATTAAAGAGTTACTAGAGGACCCAGCACGTCTCCTATTAGACGTTTAATATCGCTAAAACGTCTAGTTATCGTAGGTAGCTAGACGTTAAAAATTTCAATGGCTAGACTAGCTCAACGTTTGGCCTTCATTTGAATCCTTCAGTATGAGAACTCATGATGAAGGATTGATTTGAGAAGACCCTACAGACGTACAAGCAGCCAAGACTGCAGCGTTATGGAAATAATAAATCCCTTAAGGGAAAAACAAACGGAATATCGAAATGAATTTGCATGAATACCAAGCCAAACAGCTGTTTGCAGAATTCGGTTTGCCTGTGCCAGAAGGCTACGCGTGTGATACACCACAAGAAGCTTTTGAAGCCGCAGGCCGTATCAGTACAGCCAAGAAAGTAGTTAAATGTCAGGTTCACGCTGGTGGCCGTGGTAAAGCGGGTGGCGTAGAGCTACACGATACAAAAGAAGGCGTTAAAGAGTTTGCACAGAAGTGGTTAGGTAAAAACCTAGTGACTTATCAAACCGACGCTAACGGTCAGCCAGTAACAAAAATCCTTGTTGAAGAAGCTTCAAATATTGCGAACGAACTATACCTAGGTGCGGTAGTTGACCGTGCTAGCCGTAAGATCGTTTTCATGGCTTCTACCGAAGGTGGCGTGGAAATTGAAAAAGTTGCGGAAGAAACGCCGGAACTTATTCACAAAGCAGCAATTGACCCACTAGTAGGTCCACAAGCTTACCAAGGTCGCGAGCTAGCGTTCAAACTTGGTCTTGAAGGCGACCAAATCAAACAATTCGTTAAGATCTTTATGGGTCTTGGCACTATGTTCTCTCAGTACGACCTTGCTCTGCTAGAGATCAACCCACTTGTGATTACTGGCGAAGGCAATTTGCTATGTCTTGACGGTAAGATCAACATCGACTCAAACGCACTGTACCGTCAGCCTAAGCTTCGTGAAATGCACGATCCTTCACAAGAAGATGAGCGTGAAGCACACGCAGCTCAGTGGGAGCTGAACTACGTAGCACTAGACGGTAACGTTGGCTGTATGGTTAACGGTGCAGGCCTAGCAATGGGTACGATGGATATCGTAAACCTACACGGCGGCAAACCAGCTAACTTCTTAGATGTAGGTGGCGGCGCGACGAAAGAGCGTGTTGCTGAAGCATTCAAGATCATCCTATCTGATGACAATGTGAAAGCGGTACTTGTTAACATCTTCGGTGGTATTGTACGTTGTGACATGATCGCAGAAGGTATTATCGGTGCGGTTAAAGAGGTAGGCGTAAGCGTACCTGTTGTTGTTCGTCTTGAAGGTACTAACGCTGACCTAGGTCGCGAAGTTCTTGCTAATTCTGATGTTGATATCATTGCTGCTGAGTCGCTAACTGATGCTGCTCAGAAAGTTGTTGCTGCTGCGGAGGCTAAATAATGTCTGTATTAATTAACAAAGACACTAAAGTAATCTGTCAGGGGTTCACTGGTGGTCAAGGTACTTTCCACTCAGAGCAAGCTATCGCATACGGTACGCAAATGGTTGGCGGTGTGTCTCCAGGTAAAGGTGGCCAAACTCACCTAGGTCTTCCTGTATTCAACACAGTTCGTGAAGCAGTAGAAGCGACTGGCGCAACAGCGACAGTCATCTACGTACCAGCACCTTTCTGTAAAGATGCAATCCTAGAAGCGATTGACGCGGGTATCGAGCTAATCGTAACGATTACTGAAGGTATCCCTACTACAGATATGATCGACGTAAAAGTGAAGCTAGAAGAAACTGGCGTTCGCATGATTGGTCCTAACTGTCCGGGCGTTATCACTCCTGATGAGTGTAAGATCGGTATCATGCCTGGTCACATCCACAAGAAAGGCAAAGTAGGTATTGTATCTCGTAGCGGTACTCTAACTTACGAAGCAGTTAAACAAACCACTGACGAAGGTTTCGGCCAGTCTACTTGTGTTGGTATCGGTGGTGACCCAATCCCGGGTTCAAACTTCATTGATATCCTAAAACTGTTCCAAGAAGACCCTGAGACAGAAGCGATCGTTATGATCGGTGAGATCGGTGGTACTGCAGAAGAAGAAGCTGCAGCATACATTAAAGAAAATGTAACGAAGCCAGTGGTTTCTTACATTGCTGGTGTAACTGCACCTCCTGGTAAGCGTATGGGCCATGCTGGTGCGATTATCTCTGGTGGTAAAGGTACTGCTGAAGACAAATTTGCTGCACTAGAAGCGGCTGGCGTTAAAACTGTGAAATCTCTAGCAGAGATTGGCCAAGGTCTACGTGAAGTGACGGGTTGGTAATCGACCACACTACTTAATAAGTATTAAAAAGCCTGCGATTTCGCAGGCTTTTCTTTTTCCGTTTCCGTGGATTTATGTTTGTTGTTAGCAAGGTCTTTCGCGTTTAATACTCAATGCGATTATGCTTTGCTTTTAATCAGCTGGCTCAGCATAAATAAGGATGTTGCGCTGATCACTACGGAAGGGCCGGCCGGTGTATCGAAGTGCCATGATAGGCTAAGCCCCATCAGTACTGCCACAGAGCCAATAATGGATGCGAACAATGCCATTTGCTCTGGTGATGAAGAGACTTTACGTGCTGTTGCTGCTGGGATAATTAGGAGCGAAGTCATGATCAACGCGCCAACGAACTTCATACCTACTGCGATTACTACACCCACCATTAGCATTAACACCAATCGAACTAAGTCTGTATTCACGCCCTCAACAGCGGCAAGTTCTTCACTAACAGTGCTAGAAAGCAGTGGGCGCCAGAAGACGTACAAACACGCACTCACCGCAACAACACCTGCGTAAATAAACATCAGATCTTGTGGAGAGACGGCAAGTAAGTCCCCAAATAGGTAGCTCATTAAATCGACGCGCACGTTTTCCAAAAAGCTAACCGATACTAAACCGATAGAGAGTGCACTGTGTGCCAAGATACCTAACAACGTGTCTGTAGCCACAAGTTGTTGCTTTTGCAGAGTGACAAGCAAAACGGCCAGAGCTAAACAGCAGACGAGTAGCGCAAGGTAGAGATTTACGTTGAGCAAGAAGCCCAGCGCTAGGCCCATTAACGATGCATGAGCTAGGGTATCTCCGAAGTAAGCCATTTTACGCCAAACGACAAATGACCCAAGTGGACCGGCAATGATCGCAATACCAATACCAGCAAGAATAGAAGGTAGGAGAAACTCAATCATGATGGTGATGTCCGTGTTTATGGTGGGAGCATGATGTCGCATCACCGCTTACTGGCGTTCCGGATAAATCGTGATGATGGTGCTCATGGTCGTGATGATAAAACGCGAGAGATTCTCTCGCTGCATTGCCAAATAGCGCGATGTAAGAAGGGTGCTGAGTAATAGTGGCAGGTGAACCTGAGCAGCAAACATGGTGATGCAGACAAATAACATCGTCCGTTTTCGCCATCACTAAATGTAAGTCATGCGATACCATAAATACGCCACAATCAAAGCGGTGACGAATGCTCTCAATTAAGTCATAGAGATCGATTTGACCTTGGATATCCACCCCCTGAGCTGGTTCGTCTAATACTAATAGCTGAGGACGCTGAAGCAGAGCGCGCGCCAGTAACACTCGTTGGTTTTCACCACCGGATAAGCGATGCATATTACTATTAAGTAAATGTTCAGCGCCAACAAGCCTTAATGCATCAATGCACTCCTGCTTACTGTATTTTCCTGCTAAATTTAGGAAGCGGGTTACATTCAACGGAAGGGAGTCATTGAGCTTCAACTTTTGAGGAACGTAACCAATTTTCAGTTTTCTTTGTCGGTTCAACTTGCCGCTAGTCGGCTTTTGAAGACCTAAGATAACTTTGACTAACGTTGATTTTCCTGCTCCATTGGGACCAATTAGGGTAGTTATTTTGCCCTTTTCTAATTCCATACTAATGTTATCGAGAACTCTGCGGCCATCGAACTCGACGCATAACTGCTCAAGATGGACTAAGGAAGACATGAATGAAACTCATTTGCAAATCAATAATGTTATAATGTAACATTATCTCACTTTCCACGCCATATCCCAAGTAAAACTATGAAAAGAGCATTAATTCTTGCTGCCTCAGCAATGTTAACACTGCCAGCACAGGCGGTAACGGTACTGACGAGTATCAAACCTATTCAGTTGTTAGTAACAGAGCTTACTCAAGGAGTAACTTCACCAGACGTGCTATTGCAGTCTAACACATCACCCCATGACTATGCTTTGCGTCCATCGGATGTTAAAAAGGTCGCTTCGGCTGATTTGGTTATCTGGTACGGACATGATCTTGAACCGTTTCTAGAGAAAGTTGTTTCGGATAGATCGAATACTTTGACTATTAGTCAAATTCCAAATCTAGAATTGCGTGAATTTGATAGTGAGCACAACCATGACCATGATGGGCACGATCATGGCTCACATGATCCGCACTTTTGGCTAGGTGTAAGCCAAGCACAACAAGTGGCCAAGGCTGTTGTGAATCAACTTGTATCACTTGATCCGGAAAATGCAGCTCAATATCAAGCGAACCTCAAAAAGTTTGAACTCGAGCTAAAAGACACTGACCAACAGATAAAGCAGAAGCTGGCACCAGTAAAAAACAAAGGTTACTTTGTATTCCATGATGCTTACGGTTATTTCGAAGATCGTTATGAACTAAATCAAATGGGGTATTTTACTGTGAGCCCAGAACGCAAGCCAGGAGCGAAGACCTTAATTCAAATTCGTCAAAAGCTAAGTGGTGAAGATGTGGCTTGTGTATTTTCTGAACCTCAGTTTACCCCGGCTGTCGTTCAGAGCGTAATGAGAGGCAGTGATGTCGCTAAAGGCGAGCTTGACCCGTTAGGGAGTACAATTGAAGCAAAACCTGGCAGTTACTTTACTTTTCTCAACAATATGGCGAATAGTTTTGAGCAATGCTTGAACAAAAAGTCAGATTAAGTGCTGTCGTAATGTAGGAGTAGTCTTTTTAACGTGATCCAGTAGTAAGAATTACAACCTTTGGTAAGGCGAGCCTTTTCTCAGAAAGTAATTGAGATATCATTACCAATAATTATCAGCTCAAAATAACCGTATCAATCCATGTTTTACAAACGATGAACGGTCACTTTCAGAGCACAAATTGATACAAAAGGTTTTCGTCTTGCTACGCCAATTAGCCCTTGCTCTGTTGGGCTTTGTCTTATCCTACCAAGCATTTGCGCTTCATAATGCAAATGCAATCTTTTACCCTTTGCCAACTCAGGCAAAGGGTACTTTTATCGCGGCTAAAAAGTTGTTCTTGGGTGAAAAGGGCGGTTTGTGGATTCATGACGTACACGGACGAGTCCTGTTTTACGATGGTCAAACTATATTGCCTAAATCAGGTAGCTTCCTACAAACGTCGGCTAAGCAGTTGGCTTATCATAAAGGTGCTTTTTGGACCTTTATTGAAAATGAGGTCTATCGAACCTATCCAAATCAGGAACGACGTTTAGTCTTTAGTTTAAATCCAGGCTCACAAATAAGAAAAATAGGGTCTTCAAAGAACTATATTTGGGTGAGTGATGGCGCGCATTTCTATACCTACAATATCGACACTAGCGAGTTAAACTCTTTCTCTCTATTGCAGCTCTATCAACATAGTAATAATAGCTACGTTTACATTAATGATGCGGTGCTAGTTGAAACCAAGTGGGCACTAGCAACGACTTCCGGCTTCTATCTTTCTGAAGGTGATAAGTTTGACCATGTCGCTGCCTCAGGTCAAAACTACATTGAGAAAGTCTATTATTCACACACGCGAAGAGAAATTTTGATAGGTACATTGCGTGGCGCTTTAATTTTCAACATTTACCAGCCTGATAAAGAAGTGATTAGAATTGGCGGCTCACATGTTTTGACATTCGCAGAGACAAATCAAGAGTATTGGGTGGGGACCGAGCATGGTCTTTATTTGTACTCATTTTTTTCAGGTGAGGTCACCGAAGTCGCGCCTGCAAGTTTTCTTGAGTTAGAGTTAGATAACACGAAGATTTATTCGTTGTTGAGCGACAATATGGGAGGGATGTGGATTGCGACTAACCAAGGTATTCGTTATTACTCGCTATTTAGTAAAAAATTTGAACGAGTGACCTTTAGTAGTTATGACTCACACACCCTATCAGGACGAATTCGGCAAACTATTGAAGGTCCTGATGGTGCGCTTTGGTTTGCTGATGACCGAAAGATTTATCGTTCAGGAAAGAGTGGGATTAACCAAGTCTTAGAGTTGGAGTCGCAGATCAATGAATTTGCGTTTCAAAACGGTATGCTTTGGCTTGCGACCTCAAAAGGGCTGGAAATATTTGAGCTAAATGGTCTCAACAAGATTACATATCCTTATTTACAGGTTATGGCCGGACATGCCGTAGAGCATGTGACCGTTGATGGTGATGACCGTCTTTGGGTATCAAGCGGATACCATCTTTACAATGTTGATACTGCTGCACGAAGCGTACGAAACTTTGGAAGTGAGTGGCTAGTAAGTCAGTATTTGCCTGCTAAGGTTACGCGCCTATATGATACTGAAGATGCCCTATTAATAGGCACCGATCATGGCGTATACCAATACAGTAATGACAACATCCAGTTTATCCGTTTTTCAGAAAAGTTTGGTGAATCATTAGACATGACCACGGCGGTTGATGGCAGCCAGTGGTTTGCTTCATCTTATGGTGTGTTTAAAACTGATACACGAAGCGATGAAAAACGTGTTGTTGAAATGAGTGAGCCCAACGCCAGACCTGCTTGCTTGATCAGAGACAGGCAAGGTGTATGGTTAGCTTCCTCTGTCGGTTTAAGCTATTACCACCTTTCGGGTGAGTTAGTGAAACATTACTCATCGTCATCAGGCTTAATGAACAATGAGTTCCTCCCTGGTATTTGTAGCGTTATACAGCAGACAGAAATTGGTGAGCGAGAGCTTGTTCTGGGGTCGAAGTACGGACTCGTAAAAGCAGAAGCATCCAAGCTGCTTGTATCTAATCCCCCAGAGTCTAAGTTTATTGTTAGCCAAGTTGTGCTTGAAAATGAAGTTCTGCAAGTTGGTAGTGCCGATCTGAATGGGCTCACACTGCCATATGGATCTTCGCTGAGTTTTTTATTCGGTGTGATGCCAAAACCAGACAGTCAAAACTTGTACTATCGATTGAACAACGATGACCCATGGCAAACGTTAGAGGGGGGCCAACTGACACTCGAGCACCTTAGTTCCGGTGAATATCACTTGCAGGTCAGTAATGAGTCTCAAGTTGCCGCTGGAGTCGTTGGTTTAGAATCTCACTTTATCGTCCTTCATCCTTGGTATCTATCGCGATTTGCTATTTTAGGCTTTGTCGTAGCTAGTATTGCGGTCGTTGCAGTACTCGTATTCTGGCGCTCGCGCTACGTTGTACAGGCTAACCGTGATCTAGCAGCTCAAGTGACCCTCAAAACGAATCAGTTAAGACATCAAAGTAGAGTGTTGCTTACGAGCAACCAGCAATTACGTAAACAGATTCAAGTTAGAAACCTACTCGTAGACCATGTAGCTCTATCCATAAAATCAAGCGTCGACTTTATTGTGGCGAAACTACCTATGCCTCTGGATACTGCGACAGAGGATCATTTGGCTAAAACGAATTGGCAGTTAAATGAACTCAAAAGTGTTCCAAGTGATGTAAGTGGTGGGAGCCAGAACTACAACTTGAGTCAGATAACTCAGTCAGTGGTTGATGTATGGCAAGATGACTTTGCAAAAGCGGGTATTTTGGTAGAGCTAGAAGATGAGAGCAAGCAGAGCCGGGTTGCTCTGGAAAGCTTTAATCTTGATGTTATTTTCAATAGCATTTTTGCCAATATCATCAAGCGCTCTTTCCGAGGTCAAACGGTTAGAATTATGCTAGAAGAGGGGCATGATATTGTGTCATTGAGCTTTCTTGATTACGGGACGCAATTACCTAATAAAGTCGCGACTGGGTTTCCATCTAACTTAAATCACTCTGAGTTGAGTATTGACCACCTTGCCCAATTAGTGACAACGAGTGGTGGTTATTTGGCTGTCTTCTCTTCTGATGCTCAAAACAAAGTCGAGATTACATGGCCATCTGCGAAGGAAAGTAGTTATCTGGATGAACCGCAGCAAGAACTCAATCCTGTAACTATTGCAGAAGATCAAGTCACACCAGAGAAAGAGTGGTTGCAAAAAGTCTATCAATTAGTGGCAGAGCATTACCATGATCCTGAATTTGGCACTGCGTCAGCCGCTAAAATGCTGTATATGTCTGAACGCTCTTTGCAGAGACGTTTTAAATCTGCCTCGTCAAGAACGTTAAAAGACTATGTCACAGAGGTTCGTTTAGAAACGGCGTGTGAACAGTTATTGGCGGGTGAGAAAATCAGTGAAGTCGCCTTTAACTCTGGCTTTAATGATCCATCTTACTTTAGCCAAAAGTTTAAGCTGCATTTTGGTTTGCCCCCATCCAAGTTTGCTTTGACTCAAGAAAGCCAAGAAATTAACTAGAAAACCTTCATTATACGCTCCCTAGTTAATAGTTAAGATGCTGGGGAGCTGCATACAGTGCTCTATTATTGCTGTAGTTGCTAACGCAGTGAGTTTCATTGTTTCTTCATCACATCTAGCCTACAAATCCATTCTCAACACGTAAGCACGATCACGTTCTATCTGTTAGTCGCGATGTTCATAGCAATAAGCATAAATGGCTTCAAGAGAATGATTTATTGATAGTTGCAACAAATAAATGACAGTTGTATTGCTGAATCAAAAGAGCGTTGTTCATTTGGGTGAATGATGGTGTGCGACATTCGTGAAAACGAAAACTGTGTTGAAAAGATGAATAAGGTAAAGAAGTTTTGAAAGAGGTGAAAAAAAATATCGTGGTATAGCCGGGGGGACTATACCACGGGTGTCAAGGACACCTTCGCTTGCTGCCGGAGTGACATGTTGCCATGCCACCTCTGGAATTTATTAGAGAGGTTGCCCTCTCGATGGAGTAACTATACGAGAGGTTACTTATTTTTCTTATAAAAATAACGCCATGTTTATATGAGAAAAGCGACAACGTTTGGTTTTTTACTTAACTAATTGTTTTAATTTGCATTTTTTGTTTTCTATCTTGGTTTGTGACATTTTTGTTTCGTTAGGTGTCATTTTTAATTGTTAATTTTGACGTAAATAACGAGAGGAAATTTACGAAGTTAACGTTTGAAAGCGTGAAAACATTTACGGAATCTTTGATTTCACACAAGGATTGAAGGGGTATAGGGGAGTAATATTGGCAACCTAAACTTATTAAATAATAATATTTCTCATTAGCAATACTCTTAAGGGCCACTATGAAGTTATCAGAGATTAATCCTGGCGATACGGTGACGATTCGGTTGTTAGATGGTCTTTCATCAGATATCAGAAAGAAACTCATGGTAATGGGGCTGCTTCCCAATACAGAAGTCAAAGTGATTCGACGTGCGCCAATGGGCGATCCTTTACAAGTCGAAGTCCGTGGTGTGTCTGTCGCATTGCGAGAAACAATTGCTCAGAAAATTGAAGTGGAGCGAGTGTAATGCAATATCAAGTGCTAACCGTAGGTAACCCTAATAGTGGTAAAACGACGCTATTTAATGGTTTAACTGGCGCAAAACAGCAAGTTGGTAACTGGGCAGGCGTCACGGTTGAAAAGAAAACAGGACAATTCAAGCATGCTGGGGATGAGTTTTTGCTCACTGACCTTCCGGGTATTTACTCATTAGACAGTGGTAATGATAGTAATAGTATTGATGAATCCATCGCATCGCGTGCGGTTCTAACTCATCCTGCTGATCTCATTATTAACGTGGTGGATGCTACGAGTTTAGAGCGCAGCTTATATATGACGCTGCAACTTCGCGAACTTGGTCGCCCTATGATTGTTGTCCTCAACAAGATGGATGCGCTAAAGCGTGAACGTCAGATGATTAACGTTGCAGAGCTTGAGAAAACGTTAGGTTGTCCGGTTGTCAGTTTATCTGCAACCAATAAAACTCAAGTGGCAGAGTTTAGAGAAAAGCTCCATAAATCCATCGTTCAAGGAGTGCCACTTAAAGAATTGTCTTTGCATTACGGTGAGAAGATGGAGTCGGCAATTCAAACGGTTTCCGCACTTTTTAACGACCAAAACGTCGCTCATCGTGCACTAGCGATTCGTGCGCTTGAAAAAGACACAATGGTGCTCAATAGTCTTTCTGATATTGATAGAAGCAAAGTCTTGGAAGTCATTACGACGTTAGATTTGGATATCGATTTGCATGTCGCGGATACTAAGTACACGCATCTGCATGAACAGTGTAAAAAAGTTCGCCGAAGCGAAGGCAAGTTAAGTCGTAGTGTGACTGAAAGACTCGACCAGTTTATTTTGAACAAGTGGATTGGAATTCCTTTCTTCTTTGTTGTTATGTACCTGATGTTTATGTTCTCGATTAACATCGGTAGTGCATTTATCGACTTTTTTGACATTGGTGTGGGCGCATTGTTGGTTGATGGTGGGCATCACTTGTTAGACGGTCATTTGCCTGTGTGGTTAGTGACGGTTCTTGCTGATGGTATCGGTGGTGGTATCCAGACGGTTGCAACCTTCATTCCGGTTATCGCGTGTTTGTACCTGTTCCTAGCGGTACTTGAGAGCTCAGGTTACATGGCTCGTGCAGCATTCGTACTAGATAAAGTGATGCAGAAGATCGGCCTACCGGGCAAAGCATTTGTACCGTTGGTTCTTGGTTTTGGCTGTAACGTTCCGTCAATCATGGCAACTCGTACTCTAGACCAAGAACGTGAGCGTAAACTGGCTGCATCTATGGCGCCATTTATGTCATGTGGTGCTCGTCTGCCTGTATACGCGCTATTCGCTGCGGCATTCTTCCCAGGTTCTGGCCAGAACATTGTATTCGCACTTTACCTACTTGGTATTGTGGCAGCGATCTTCACAGGTCTTTTCCTTAAGCACACGCTTTACCCAGGTAGCAGCGATAGCCTAGTGATGGAAATGCCAGATTACGAGCTTCCGACGCTACAAAACGTGGTGATCAAAACTTGGCAAAAGCTAAAGCGCTTTGTACTTGGTGCAGGTAAAACCATCGTTATCGTTGTTGCTATTCTGAGTTTCTTCAACTCATTGGGTACTGATGGCAGTTTTGGTAATGAAGACAGCGAAAACTCGGTGCTTTCTAAAGCTGCGCAAGTTGTAACTCCAGTATTCGCGCCAATCGGTGTTCAAGAAGATAACTGGCCAGCGACGGTAGGTATCATTACTGGTATCTTCGCAAAAGAGGCGGTAGTTGGTACGCTTAACAGTCTATACACGACGCCAAGTGACGGTGAAGACGCAGAATTTGATCTAATGGGCAGCCTAGAAGAGGCAGTAATGAGTATCCCTGAAAACTTAGCCGGTTTGAGCTACTCAGATCCACTAGGTATTGAAGTGGGTGACTTAACTGACTCAAATGCCGTTGCCGAAGAACAAGAAGTCGATGCTTCTATCTTCGGTAACATTAAATCGCAGTTTGCTTCTGGCAATGCCGCATTTGCTTACCTAATCTTTATCCTACTGTACACTCCTTGTGTGGCGGCGATGGGTGCTTACGTACGTGAGTTTGGTCATAAGTTCGCACGCTTTATCGCGGTTTGGACAATGGGCTTGGCTTACCTATGTGCGACGTTCTACAACCAATTGACGCATTTCGCAGATAGCCCAGTAACAAGTGGTATTTGGATGGCTGTGATCGTAGCTATCTTCTTTGGCACATACCGTGTGTTCAAACAAGTTGGTAAGAAACAAAACGGTGCATTAGAGGCGCAAATAGCATGATTTTAAAAGAGCTTTATCAATACATTGCAGACAAAGGAACCGTCTCCCAGTCAGATCTGGTTAAACAGTTTGGGATGAGTGAAGATGGCGCCGACGCGATGTTAAACGTGTGGATTAAGAAGGGCAAAATTAGCCGCTTAGTTGACACTAATAAAGCTCATGACGTGACTCGAGTTCGCTACTCAGTGACTAAACAAGATGGTTTGTCTCTGACAGTCACCATGTAGCGAGTATCAAAATTAGTCACCTAAAAATTATCACGTAAAAACGACAAAGCCGCATCAGAAATGATGCGGCTTTTATTTTGCTGGTTATTGTTTGTGAATACAGCGAAATTAATGCTCTTCAGAGTGTTTAGTCGCGCCTAACCCTAGGAACTTCAAACCAAGACTTAAAACTAAAATCGAAATAGGTAATGTTAAGATCGTCCAATCTAAGCTGTCGAAGTTAATCAGCACGAGCTCTAAGAATTTCACAAACAAGATCACGATGATGACTTCAGCCAAAATGTTTTTTAGATGGCCGATGTTTGGGGTTCTGATCCAATGCAAAACCGACTGCTCTTGTGTTTTCGCTTTAGCTTTGTTGGAAATAAATAGTGTGTAGATGCCGTGAGCAAAGATGAACAAAACTAGTGCGACAAGAAACGTATCCAGTGACTTGATCAAATAAGCGATCGCGATGTCTGCTTTATCTAAATGTGCGAGTGCTTCTGGAGGTGTTTGATTGAGAATGAAGACCGCAAATGCCGAATAGGTTTTTGCTGCACCCATAAGAAAAAGCAAGAATGAAGCAGCCATAGAACAGATGATGGCGATCCAGCTGACGTATCGGAATGTGTTGAAGACTTGTTTCATGCTGACCCTCTCTAACTGAGCTGGTAGTCTAAACAAGTTTTATTTTAGTGATAATCCCAGAAAAATGAGAAAGATTGTTACAAATACGTATTAATCTTTCTCTGTCTATTTCAGCCGTATTCAAAGGCGAATTATTTTCGCTAGCAGTGCTTATGCTTTTTGGAAAATAGAGCTCAGTGACAACACGTTTTTAATGCGACCAAGTAATTCGTTTTGCTCTTCTTCTGTACGGAATTCACCTTTGGTATTACCCCAAACCGGTCCCGGCCATGCTATGTCATCTTTGAAGCGAGCGATATGGTGAATGTGCAGTTGCGGCACCATGTTACCTAGTGCACCGAGGTTTAACTTGTCTGGACGGAATGTTGCTTCCAGTGCTTGGCTTACCGCTTGAGACTCTAGCAAAAACTGTTGCTGTTCTTTCATTGGCAAGTGGTGAAGCTCTTTTAGGTTTGCACGTTTTGGTACCAAGATAACCCATGGCACAGCATTGTCTTTATGCAGAAGCGCCACACACAGTGGGAAGTGACCGATAACGGTAGTGTCTTTTGCCAATTGAGGGTGCAGTTCAAAACTCATTATATTATCCGATTTGAATTGAATGACATCAGTATACGCCAGATAAAACAAAAGGTTGACGCTTTCACGTCAACCTTTGTCATCATTTAGCTTGTACTACTTAAGCTACCTACGTAAAAGCGGATTACATACGCTCTAGAGTATCAATACCTAGTAGAGACAGACCTTGCTTGATGGTCTTCGCTGTTAGCGCTGCTAGTTTCAGACGGCTTTGTTTCACTGCTTCGTCTTCAGCAACTAGGATAGGGCACGCTTCGTAGAAGCTAGAGAACTGACCTGCTAGTTCGAATAGGTAGCTACACATGATGTGTGGTTGACCTTCGCGAGCGACAGATTGAACCGCTTCTTCGAACTGCATAAGCTTAGCAATAAGTGCTTTCTCTTTCTCATCAGTGATTTTGATGTCACCTTGGAGAGCGTCCATAGCAACACCAGCTTTAGCGAAAATAGAAGCTACGCGAGTGTATGCATATTGCATGTATGGTGCTGTGTTACCTTCAAACGCTAACATGTTGTCCCAATCGAACACGTAGTCAGTCGTACGGTGTTTAGATAAGTCAGAGTATTTAACCGCTGCCATTGCAACTGTTTTAGAGATCTTCTCTTTTTCTTCCGCATCTAGCTCAGGGTTTTTAGATTCGATCAGTTGTGCTGCACGAACTTCTGCTTCATCTAGAAGGTCGGCAAGGCGAACGGTACCACCCGCACGAGTCTTGAATGGCTTACCATCTTTACCAAGCATCATGCCGAACGCGTGGTGCTCAAGAGATACTGACTCAGGTACGTAGCCTGCCTTACGAACAATTGTCCAAGCTTGCATTAGGTGCTGGTGTTGACGTGAGTCGATGAAGTAAAGCACACGGTCTGCGCTTAGCTCTTCATAACGATATTTTGCACATGCGATGTCTGTTGTTGTGTATAGGAAACCGCCATCGCGTTTTTGAACGATAACGCCCATTGGTTCGCCATCTTTGTTCTTGTATTCATCTAGGAATACAACTTGCGCGCCATCATCTTCAACGGCAAGACCTTGTTCTTTTAGGTCTGCAACGATCTTAGGAAGCATGTCGTTGTACATGCTCTCGCCCATCACGTCGTCACGAGTCAGTGACACGTTTAGACGGTCGTAGTTGCGCTGGTTTTGGATCATGGTTACATCAACGAGTTTTTTCCACATTTCTGCACAGTACTCGTCACCGCTTTGCAGTTTCACAACGTAGTTTCGCGCCTTTACTGCGAAGTCTTCATCTTCGTCGTACAGCTTTTTCGATTCGCGGTAGAAGCCTTCAAGGTCCGCAAGTTCCATAGAAACTTCGCCAGACTCTTGTTGTACACGCTCAAGGTTTGCGATAAGCATACCGAACTGAGTACCCCAGTCGCCGATGTGGTTCGCACGGATCACTTTGTGACCTAGGAACTCAAGAGTACGTACTACCGCATCACCGATGATGGTTGAACGTAGGTGACCAACGTGCATTTCTTTAGCTACGTTTGGTGCAGAGTAGTCAGCAACGATAGTTTGAGCTTCGTCTGCTGCAACGCCAAGACGTGAGTCAGCCAGTGCTGCTTCCGCTTGTTTTGCTAGGAACTCTTCGCTTAGGAAAATGTTGATGAAACCAGGACCAGCGATTTCTGTCTTGCTTGCAATACCATCTAGGTCTAGAACATCCAGTACTTTCTGTGCAAATTCTCGTGGGTTAGTACCCAGTTTTTTAGCAACGCCCATTACGCCGTTTGCTTGGTAGTCACCAAATTGTGGCTTTGCTGATTGGCGTACTGCCGCAGGGCTTCCTGCAGGTGCGCCAGCGGCTTCTAGAGCCTGAGATACTTTGTCATTAATAAGTGCTTGGATATTCACACGCGTTTCCTTCAATTCAAGGACGAAGAACTCGGCAAAATAGGCGCCGAGTTCTTTTGGAGTTCACAAAAATGGGGCTAATGATAACAACTTTATTGCTTTTCATACAGAGAGGATTTGGGGAAATTTTTACTTTTTCGATTGAATGGAAATGTCACTTTGTTTGCGTTTACTATTGCGCTCAGAGTAAAGAGATAAATCGCCCCAAAAGAGAGCCACAATGACTATTCAACTTGTTGAAAAACGCCTTACGCCTGAACTAATGCTCCAAGACTTAGATGTCTTCATGGACAAGATTGAAGAGTTTGCAACCCTGTTAAAACTGGATCTGAGCTTTGCTCAAGCTGACCATATTGCATTGCGTATTAATGACCCTGAAACGGCAAAAGCTGCGCATGAGGCATGGAATCAATACGGTAAGGTGATTTCACAAGCGAAAATCAACGGTCGTCCAATCATCGTTATCGAATTCGACAAAGCGTTGGAAAGCCGTGGTTGGAAGATTGAGTGTCTGGAACTGCCATACCCTGCGGAAGGCAAAATCTACTCAACTGAAAGCTGGGAACATGTGGAGTTTGTTATTCCGTCTCATGCCGAAACTGCAGACGAGTTTCTTGCTGATTTGAAACACACTTACCCAGCGTTTGGGGCGCGTTTTAATGAGTTGGAAGAGCTGGGTGTGAAGATCAAACTGTCGAGCCCGAAAGGGGAAGGCGAACGCTTGAACAACCCAACGGTGGCGTTTAAGTATCAAGGCATTTGTATCAAGCTGCACCCGCATTCACTTAAGCGTATTGTGGAGTCTGAGCAGGCGTAACTTGCTTTACGTCGTGCGCTGTTAGTCAGAGGGGTCACTTAAACTCACAGTGTGCGGATATGAGATTCCTGATCTCGCTTAAGCTCGTCGGAATGACGCGCTTGAGTTGTTTGCGTTTGGTTAAGTGATGCGTACTAATTAGCTTTCATGCTCATGCCTCATTTACGTCATTCCCGAAAGCGACGAAGGAGCGTAGTCGGGAATCTCTTACAAGCACTTCAATAAAACATCCACCGACAGATAAAAAACGCGTAACGAAAAGACAATGCCTTCTCAAATTACGCGTTTTTAGCAGCTAGCAATCAGCTGCGAATTTAAAGAATAACCGTCTTATTGCCGTAAACAAAGACGTGGTCATTGATCACTTTATTCAAAGCCTTACTCAATACGTTCTTCTCTACATCGCGTCCCGCTTGCGCCATATCTTGGGCATTGAATGTATGGTCGACAGGAATTACGTCTTGCTTGATGATCGGCCCTTCATCTAAATCATTAGTCACGAAGTGTGCTGTTGCACCGATGATTTTCACACCGCGATCGTAAGCTTGTTGATATGGCTTCGCGCCAATAAAAGCAGGTAAGAAGCTGTGATGAATATTAATGATTTTGTGGTGATATTTCTCAACAAACGTCGGCGTTAATACGCGCATGTATTTAGCTAGCACCAAAAAGTCAGCATCGTATTGATCGATCACTTCTAGCATCTTCTGCTCGTGTTCTTCACGGCTAAGGTTTTCATGGGTCACATGGTGGTAAGGAATGTCGAAGCGTTCAGTGAGAGTTTGCAGTTTGTCGTAATTCCCCACCACAGCGGCGATCTCAACATCTAGGCTTCCATCGTAGGTTTTCATCAGAATATCGCCTAAACAATGCGCTTCTTTTGTGACGAGAATGACGATGCGCTTACGGCGAGAGCCAACCAATTTACGCTTAGCACCTTGCGGGAGAGCTTGGTCCAAGTCGGCAAGAAACGTTTGATCGTTGAAGTACCCCTCCAACTCCGTTCTCATGAAAAAGTGGCCACTGGTATTATCAACAAATTCGTTATTGTGAACGATGTTGAGTTGGTGCTTGTAACAGATATTAGTAATTTTCGAGATGAGACCCGGGGCGTCAGAACAGTGGGTCAACAGTGTTTTCTTTTCCATAAATCAGGTACTTCCATGCATTAATATTTTAGCGTACGAATTTGTTATTATTCCCTGGCGGGTGTAACTGTACTGCCATGTTTCACCATAAATAATCTATTCTTACGTTGGTTTCAACAAAATATCCGCGTGTCGCCGCAAGCTGGTCAGATTGTGGGCTGATGTCACTCCTATTCCTCTGATATACTCTCGATAATTTTTCAAACTCAATACCAAGCATGATCGCAAAAACTTTTTCCTCTGATGGCGCGTTAGGTAAGGCCATTCCTGGCTTTCAAGCTCGTCAGCCACAAATCGATATGGCGGAAGCCGTCAGCAGTGCGATCAAAGATCAAACCCAGTTGGTGGTGGAGGCAGGAACCGGAACCGGTAAGACCTTCGCATACCTAGTCCCTGCGCTGTTGAGCGGTAAAAAAGTGATCATCAGTACAGGCTCGAAAAACTTGCAAGAGCAGTTGTACCATCGTGACTTACCGCTCATGGTCAATGCGCTTGGTTTTTATGGCCAAGTGGCGTTATTAAAAGGGCGTTCTAATTATCTGTGTTTGGATCGTTTGAGCCGCCAAATGGTCGAAAGCCACACTAATGAATCTGACCCGACGTTATTAACTCAACTGGTTAAAGTGCGTGCTTGGTCATCAGAAACCAAAACAGGTGACCTTGGGGATTGTGATGATCTACCAGAAGACAGCATGATCATTCCGACCATCACCTCAACCAATGATAACTGTTTAGGTAAAGAATGTCCGAGCTACACTGATTGCTTTGTATTGAAAGCGCGTAAGCGAGCCATGGATTCCGACATTGTTGTAGTGAACCATCACTTGTTTCTTGCTGATTTAGCGATCAAAGAAACAGGATTCGGTGAACTGATTCCAGAAGCCGATGTGTTTATTTTTGATGAAGCTCATCAGTTGCCAGATATTGCGAGCGAATATTTCGGCCAGTCAGTTTCAAGCCGCCAAATTCACGATCTTGCCAAAGACATTGAAATAGCCTATCGCACCGAAGCCAAAGATATGCGTCAATTGCAAAAAGTGGGCGACAAACTCATGCAAAGCGCAATGGACATGCGGATTGTATTGGGTGAGCCAGGCTTTCGTGGCAACTGGCGTGAGGCGTTGCAATCAGGTTCTATTAAGCGAGAATTATTGCGCTTAACTGACAGCCTCGAATTGGCGATTGATGTACTCAAAATAGCCTTAGGGCGCAGTCAATTACTGGATACTGCCTTTGAACGAGCAAATTTGATCAAAGGCCGTATAGACCGGGTATGTGATGTCGATATTACCGGTTACTCATACTGGTACGATACCTCGCCTCGTCATTTCGCTCTGCACATTACGCCTCTTTCTGTCGCGGACAAGTTCCATGAGCAAATAGAGATTAAACAAGGCGCGTGGATTTTCACGTCAGCAACCCTAGCAGTATCGGGCGACTTCAAGCACTTTACTGAGCGCCTTGGCCTCAAGCCTACAAAGCAATTTTCTCTGCCGTCCCCCTTTGATTATCAAAAACAAGCGCGCCTTTGTGTGCCAAGGTATTTGCCAGAGCCAAACAGTAACGGCTTAGCGGATAAGTTAGTCCGAATGCTTGCTCCGGTGATTGAAGAAAATGATGGTCGCTGCTTCTTTTTATGTACCTCGCACAGCATGATGCGTGAACTAGGTGAGAAGTTCCGAGAAGTACTTGAGCTGCCTGTGTTAATGCAAGGGGAGATGAGTAAGCAGAAAACCTTGGCGGAGTTTATGGAACTGGGTAACGCTTTACTCGTGGCGACGGGCGCTTTCTGGGAAGGGATTGATGTTAGAGGTGATGCGCTGAGCTGTGTTATTATCGACAAATTACCGTTTACCGCCCCTGACGATCCGTTACTCAAAGCCCGTATCGAGGATTGTCGATTACGTGGCGGTGAACCATTTGCTGAAGTACAAATCCCGGATGCAGTGATTACGTTAAAGCAGGGAGTCGGGCGATTAATTCGAGATCAGAAGGATCACGGTGCGTTGATCATTTGTGATAATCGCCTTGTCACGCGAGACTATGGTGGTATTTTCCTCGGAAGTCTACCACCTATCCCAAGGACGCGAGACTTAGATGGAATCAAAGCATTCCTGAAAGCAGAACAATCTGTCACAGACGCAAGTGCTGAGGCATAACCCAATAAATGAAAGTTGTAGAGAGTTAAATGAGCGCAAAAATTCTTGCTATCGATACAGCGACTGAAAACTGTTCAGTTGCGTTGTTGGCTAATGATCAAGTGATTTCACGTAGCGCGGTTGCACCACGCGATCACACCAAAAAAGTACTGCCAATGGTTGATGAAGTACTCAAAGAAGCTGGCCTGACTCTACAAGAGCTGGATGCGTTAGCGTTTGGACGTGGTCCAGGTAGCTTTACTGGCGTTCGTATCGGTATTGGTATCGCACAAGGTTTGGCGTTCGGTGCTGACTTACCTATGATCGGCGTTTCAACGCTGGCTGCAATGGCTCAAGGTAGCTATCGCTTACATGGTGTGACCGATGTCGCTGTGGCCATTGATGCACGTATGGGTGAAGTTTACTGGGCACGTTACACTCGCCAAGCAAACGGTGAGTGGGCAGAGATGGATGCAGAGTGCGTAATTCCACCAGCACGTCTCGTTGAAGAAGCACAAGCAGACGACAAAACGTGGACGACAGCAGGTACTGGTTGGGATGCTTACCAAGAAGTATTAGCAGGCCTACCGTTTAATTTGACGCATGGTGACGTTCTGTACCCTGATTCACAAGACATCGTGATTCTTGCTGAACAAGAATTTAAAAAGGGTAATACCGTGCCGGTCGAAGATTCGAGCCCTGTTTATTTACGTGATAATGTGACATGGAAAAAACTTCCTGGTCGCGAATAGTCCGTTTTTCATTAACCTGACAAAAAGCAGGGCGTTTGCCCTGTATTTTTATGGAGTGCTATGGCGTCGATTAATGGCTTGCCTCCTTCTTTGATTCCTGGTGCAAATCGCACTAATAAAGCCAGTCAAAAGAAGCAGGTAAATAAATCACAAACAAAGCAGCCTGTAGGTCAGCCTTCAAAGGTTGCTAACGCCGTGGCGCACTCCATAAAACACGTGGATGAGTCCCAAATTCACCGAGCTCAAGTGCAATATGACCTTCCTGAAGGGGGCGCACGTAAAGCAATGGAGCAGTACATGGATGTCATGAATCGAGCTAAAAAAGAGGAACTGGCTCAATTACTTGGTGTCGATATTTACGTGTGAGATCTCCCCAGCTTGGGGTTACTAATATTGAAAGGTGGTTTATGAAGGTTTTTGGACGGTTTTTTCTCGCATTATTTGCTACGGTTGGTTTGTCTGCGTGTAGCTCGTTGCCAGAGGAGCTAAATGCAAGCACAGAATTGGTCGTTACAGACTATAAAGCTTTTGCTGAGTCTCAGGGGCAAGTGAGTGAAGATGTTCGCCTTGGTGGAATCATCGCTAAAGTGGATAACTTTAAAGATAAAACGCGTCTAGAGATTGTAAACCTTCCTATCAGTAAGTCTGGTAAACCTGATATTGATGAAGAGCCTACGGGGCGTTTTTTCGCCTATTTTGATGGCTATTTAGAGCCTGTCGCCTTTAGTGAAGGCCGTTTGGTGACGGTTGTAGGCAAAGGAGCAGGGGAAGAAGAAGGAAAGATCGGTGAGCACGGTTACATCTTCCCGGTAATTAAGGGGGAAGGGTACCGTTTATGGAAAATTGAAGAACGTGTACGCATGTATGACTCGCCAACCTACTTTTACCCATGTTACTCGATTAACTGCCGCATGTGGCGTAATGATTTCCCACAAGACGGTAAAGTGATAAAACAGGTCAAATAATCTGCGATGCATGAGCGTCAATTCGAGCTTCCTGCCGGCAAAATGGCAGCCCTTGAGATAGGGAACGAGAAAACGGCTGACTTGTCAGTCGTTTTTCTTCATGGGTGGTTAGATAATGCGGGCAGCTTTAAAGCGCTCATGGAGCAGTTGAATCAACTTAATCCTCACTTACACCTCCTCGCCATCGATCATTTTGGTCACGGTTTATCGAGTCATAAATCTCACGATAATTATTACCCCTTTCACGACTATATTGCCGATTTGTATCAGTTTTTGGATGAATTATCACCAAACAGACTGATATTAGTAGGGCATTCACTTGGTGCTTTAATCGCAAGTTGCTATAGTGCTGCGTTTCCAGAGCAGGTCGAAGCTCTTGTGCAAATTGAGGGGGCAGGACCTCTTAATGAAGAGCCTACTAACAGTTTGCCTCGTCTTCGCGATGGCGTTTTAAGTCGAATAAGACAGCAAAACAAGCCAGAGCGAGCCATTGCCTCCTTCGATCTGGCGTTAAAATTACGCATGCAAGCCAACCAATTAACCGCTGAGCAGCTTCTACCGATAGTCGAGCGTGGAACAGAGCAGCGAGGAGATAAATGGTATTGGCGGCATGACGCCAAGTTAAAATGTGCGTCGCTTTACCGAATGGCGCAAGCGCATGCTAACTCGATTACCAGCCAAATACGTTGTCCTCATTTGATTGTATTAGGCGATCAAGGATTTCAGAATTTACCATCTAACCAAGCTGATTGGGGAGAGAACCCACCGCAAGTGGTGTCTGTCAAGGGTGGTCATCACTGTCATTTAGAGCAAATACTCGAGGTCGCAACGCGAATTCTTGGTGTAGTTAACAAAATTTAAACAAGTGTTTGAGAGTTGCGTGCTCAAGCACGTTCGCTGTGCTGTAATAGCTTTCAAAATAAAAAGGACGCTATTTTTTAGCCAGTTATAAACGAGGAGTAACATCGTGGATAAACCATGGCTTTCACGTTATCCAAGTGACGTACCTGAAACCATTAATCCAGAGCAATATGAGTCTTTGGTAGAAATGTTTGAACAGTCTGTACAAAAATATGCAGACCAACCAGCATTCATGAACATGGGCTCGGTTATGACCTTCCGTAAATTGGAAGAGCGTAGTCGCGCATTCGCAGCGTATCTGCAAAACGAGTTAAAACTGCAAAAGGGTGACCGCGTTGCTCTGATGATGCCAAACTTACTGCAATACCCAGTAGCATTATTTGGTATTTTGCGTGCAGGTTGTATCGCCGTAAACGTTAACCCACTTTACACTCCTCGTGAACTTGAACACCAATTGAATGACTCAGGTGCGACGACGATTGTGATTGTGTCTAACTTTGCGAATACGCTAGAACAAATCGTCGATAAAACACCAGTCAAACACGTAGTGTTAACCAGTCTTGGTCAAATGCTGCCACGAGCGAAAGGTACGATTGTCGATTTTGTCGTGAAGTACGTTAAGGGCATGGTGCCTAAGTACGATTTACCTGGTGCAATCTCAATGCGTCAGGCTCTACGTAAAGGTCGTCGTCTACAATACGTTAAACCGTTTATGTCTGGGGATGACATTGCATTCCTGCAATATACGGGGGGGACGACAGGTGTCGCGAAAGGCGCGATTCTGACTCACCGCAACATGATTGCGAACGTTCTACAGGCAAAAGGCGCGTACGGACCGGTTTTATCTCCGGGGCGTGAATTAGTCGTGACAGCATTACCGCTGTATCACGTATTTGCTCTTACCGTAAATTGTCTGCTGTTTGTTGAAATGGGTGGTCGTAACTTACTTATTACGAACCCTAGAGATATTCCAGGGTTCGTGAAAGAGCTACAAAAGCATCCGTTTACTGCGATTACGGGCGTGAATACCTTATTTAATGCATTGGTCAATAATGAAGATTTCCACGAGTTGGATTTCAGTAATCTACGTTTAGCCGTTGGCGGCGGCATGGCAGTGCAGCGCTCAGTGGCAGAAAGATGGCAAAAGACCACGGGTTGCTATTTGCTCGAAGGTTACGGTCTAACAGAGTGTTCTCCGTTGGTGGCGGCATATCCGCATGATCTTGTTGAATACAATGGCTCTATTGGTCTGCCGGTACCATCAACAGAAGTTCGTATCGTGGACGAAGAAGGTAACGCTCTTTCGAATACTGAAACTGGCGAACTTCAAGTTCGTGGTCCTCAGGTTATGCAAGGTTACTGGCAACGACCTGAAGCAACGAAAGATACGATTAACGAAGACGGCTGGCTATCAACCGGCGACATCGTTAAGTTCGATGACGAAGGCTTCCTGCATATCGTTGACCGTAAGAAAGACATGATCTTAGTATCAGGCTTTAATGTTTACCCGAACGAAATCGAAGACGTTGTAGCACTTCACGGCAAAGTACTTGAAGTTGCTGCTATTGGTCAGCCGCATGAAGTGTCTGGTGAATTAGTGAAGATTTATGTCGTGAAACGCGATCCGAGCTTGACCAAAGACGAAGTGATCGCGCATTGTCGAGAACACTTAACTGGCTACAAAGTTCCGAAGTTGGTTGAGTTCCGCGAAGACTTACCTAAAACCAATGTCGGTAAGATCTTGCGTCGTGTTTTACGCGAAGAGAATGACGCTGAACTTGCGAAGAAAAGCGCATAAGCCGATTTCGTCGAGTCGAGAGATTTAAAAAATGATAGAATGCCAGCGTTTTGCTGGCATTTTTATAGCGAGAAGTATGTGAACTATCAAATTATTACTAAAAACAAAGACCTAGAAGAGGTTTGCACTCATGCCCGAGAGGCAGACGTAGTGATGCTGGATACCGAATTCGTTCGTATTCGCACTTTCTACCCGCAGTTAGGTCTGATTCAGCTTTTCGATGGTAATCGCCTCTCGCTGATTGATCCGACTGAATTAACGGATATGACGCCGTTTGTAGCGCTATTAAAAGATACTTCTGTGCTAAAAGTGCTGCACGCATGTGGTGAAGATTTAGAAGTTTTCCAAAACGCTTTTGGTTGTACACCATTCCCTATGGTAGATACGCAGCTGATGGCCGCTTTTCTCGGTCACGGCCTATCGACAGGCTTCGCATCGCTGGTGGAAGAATATTTAGGCGTAGAGCTCGACAAAAGTGAATCACGTACCGACTGGATGGCTCGTCCACTGACACAAAAGCAATTAGATTATGCTGCCGCAGATGTTCATTACTTGTTACCGTTATACGAAAAGCTGTTCGATAAGGTGACGCAAGCAGGTTGGTGGGAAGCTGTACAGCAAGAAAGTGATTTACTCGTTTCGAAACGTATTCGCGTAACCAATGAAGAGAATGCCTATCTTGATATTAAGGGCGCTTGGCAATTAAAACCTTCTGAGCTGGCGATTTTAAAGCCATTGGCGACGTGGCGTTATCGTGAAGCAATCAAACGAGATTTAGCGCTGAACTTTATCTTCAAAGAAGGTGATCTATTAACGGTCGCTCGTCTTGGTTTAACGAACTTTAAGAAGATGGAAGCAGAAGATATTGATATCCGAGCGATTAACCGCCATGGCGCGAAGATTGCCGCGATTGTTAAACAAGCGAAGCAAACACCTTCTGAAGAGTATCCTGCGAAAATTGAGCGTTTAATGGACTATCCGGGTTACAAGCAGGTCTTCAAAAATATGAAAGACTTGGTGAAATCGGCTTCGCAGAAGTCAGGTTTAGCCACGGAGTTCCTTGCCTCTAAAAAGCAGATCAACCAGTTGATCAGTTGGGTTTGGAAAAAAGATCGTGACCCAGAAGTATTGCCTGATTTGATGCAAGGGTGGCGTTTGGATTTACTCGGCGACAAGATGAACAAAGCATTAAAGTAATGAAAGATGAAAAAGGTTGGCCTCGATGCCAACCTTTTTCGTTCTAATTAGAGCATTCGTCTTGCGAGAGAAACTGATTACTTTTCTTCGTCTGGTAGCTTCACATTTAGCTCAAGAACTGAGATATCGTCGTCTTTGTGCTCAAATGTTAAGTCAACCATATTTGGATCAATTGCCACGTACTTGCTGATCACCTTCAAGATGTCTTCTTTTAATTGAGGCAAGTAAGACGGCGCAGGATCATTTTGGCTGCGGCGCTCTGCGACAATGATTTGCAAACGCTCTTTAGCTAGATTCGCAGAAGTTTTCTTCTGTGGACGGAAAAATTCTAATAATGACATGTCTAGCCTCCAAAGAGTCGTTTAAAGAGTCCTTTCTTCTCCTCAGTAAGGAAACGAAATTCAACCTGATTGCCTAATAAGCGATCAACGGTGTCAGAATAAGCCATACCCGCATCGGTGTTATCGTCAAAAGTGACTGGCACACCTTTGTTTGACGCGTTAAGCACGGCTTGGCTTTCTGGAATCACGCCCAGTAGTGGAATATGTAAGATCTCCTCAACGTCTTCAACGCTTAGCATTTCGCCTTGAGTGACGCGAGATGGGTTGTAGCGAGTCAGTAACAGATGCTGTTTTACTGGCTCTAGCCCTTGTTCTGCACGCAGTGACTTAGAATCTAAAATACCGAGAATGCGGTCAGAGTCACGTACAGAAGAGACTTCTGGGTTCGTTGTGACAATGGCTTCATCGGCATAGTACAAGGCCATTAACGCGCCTTGCTCGATACCTGCTGGTGAATCACAAATAATGAAATCAAAGCCCATTTCATCAAGTTCGCCGAATACGCGCTGAACACCATCTTTTGTCAGTGCGTCTTTATCACGAGTTTGAGAAGCAGGAAGAATAAATAGGTTGTCCGTGCGCTTATCTTTGATCAGCGCTTGGTTTAATGTCGCTTCACCGTTAATGACGTTCACAAAGTCATACACGACGCGGCGCTCACAGCCCATGATTAGATCGAGGTTACGCAAACCGATGTCAAAATCGATCACCGCGGTCTTTTTTCCCTTAAGAGCTAGACCAGAGGCGATGGCTGCGCTTGAAGTGGTTTTACCAACGCCACCTTTACCAGACGTTACTACAATAATGCGTGCCATTTTTTTTCCTTTTTAGATTAAATCGCGAGAACTTCTAAATGTAATGATTCATCGGCTTTACTGATCATTACTTTCTTTTGCCAGTACTCGCTTTCAATTTGATCGCTTAACCAGTAGTCACCCGCAATGGATACCAGTTCTGCTTGTAAATCGTGGCAAATAATACGCGCTTCCTGCTGACCACTTGCTCCTGCAATCGCACGACCTCGAAGTGTGCCATGGATATGAATAGAGCCGTCAGCAATGACTTCAGCACCTGCACTGACGTGCGCTAGCACCACCAAATCACCATCTTTTGCGTAGATCTGTTGTCCTGAGCGGACAGGCGTACGAACTACTTTCGTTGGTGCCATTTTGGCAGGTGCTTGGCTTGGTGATTTGCTCGCCGACATAATGGCGAAGCCAGCTTCGGAAGCAAGGTTTTGTACACGCTTGTCTTTACAGCCCGTTACACCGACCGGAATAAAACCAGCATCTGAGATGCCTTGTTTAAGCTTAGGGAAATCAATGTCGCCTTGTACTTTTGCTATATTGATTACCAAAGGCGCGGATGCAAAAAAAGAAGGTGCTTGAGAAACTTTTTCTTGCAAAAATTCGACAGTCTTTGCGATCTCATTGTCAGAAAGGTGTAAAACTGACAATGTAAAACTGCTACCTTTAAGGTCTGGTGAATGGGTCATCGTGGACTTCTTGCCTTTATTGAAAGAGCGTTGCCTTAAACTAGGTATGTCATGTTATATTTCATCCTTTGACGCAGCAAGTTCTCTCGTGGGCAAATAGGTGAATTAATCTCAAATTTGCTATTAAGTTTGCGAGAATTTGACGTTTACAACCTAATCCGCACTCAACGCGGCTAAATCAGCATAAAAGGCGTGTCATGCTTTGTTCTATTTATAAAAGCTCGAAAAAAGAAGGTACTTATCTCTATATTCCGAAAAAGGATGATTTTTCACAGGTTCCTGACACCTTAATGCAGATGTTCGGTAAGCCTATCGCTGTCATGACGATTAAACTTGATGGCCGTAAATTGGCACAAGTTGATATCGAAAAAGTGAAGGCTTCATTACAAAATGATGGCTTCTTTCTTCAGGTTCCACCGCCGCCGGAGAACCTATTAGAAAAGTACAAAGAACAAAAAGCCCAGCAGAAAGGCGAATAACGTCATCGTTTTTCATCTGGGATTTCTGCCTTGCTCAAGGAGGGCAATATGAAAAAGATACTGGCTACCATGCTTAGCGTTGGTATGTGTACCTCGGCTTTTGCAAGTAGCGAGGGTTTTGATGAATACTTGAATAAGCTGCGTGCTGAAGCTCGTGATAAAGGTATCTCAGAGCAGGTCATTAGTGCTGCTTTTGCTAATGTTGAGTACAAGCCCCGAGCAGTAAAAGCGGACCGAAACCAACCAGAAAAGAAACTGACATTGGATGAGTACATTCCTCGCGCGGTGCCTGAATGGAAGGTGAAGCAAGCCAGACAACTCTACAAAGAGCATTACACCGAGCTAAAGCGTATAGGCGATGAGTACGGTGTCCACCCGCGCTTTATTGTGGCACTTTGGGGAGTTGAAAGTAACTTTGGTAAGTTTACCGGCAACTTTAAAGTGATTGATGCACTATCCACAATGGCATTTGAAGGCCGTCGTGAAGAGTTTTTCCGTAAAGAGACTATGTCGGCACTTCAGATCCTCGATCAAGGCCATATTGAGCTAGAGAACTTTAAAGGCTCATGGGCTGGTGCGATGGGTCAATGCCAGTTTATGCCAAGCTCTTTCCTTCGTTTTGCTGCTGACGGCAACGGTGATGGTAAAAAAGACATATGGCAATCTGAAGCGGACGTGTTTGCATCAACCGCTAACTATTTGAGCAAGTCTGGTTGGGATGATAAATATACTTGGGGTCGCCAAGTTAAGGTTCCTAAAAATATTGATCGCAGCCTAGAAGGGCGCACGGCTGAAAAAGGCAAATACCTTCAAGAGTGGAGCCAATTAGGTATCACAAAATATGACGGTAGCCCGTTGCCAAAACTGGATGAAGACATCAAAGCATGGTTGATCATGCCGGACGACGAGAATGGTCGTACGTATCTGGTTTACAATAACTACAACGTATTGATGAAGTGGAACCGCTCTTACTACTTCGCACTTGCTGTGAGTCACTTGGCTGACCGCATTAAATACTGATCTGCCATCAAACAATTTGGCATTCAGTCTTCAATACAAGGGCTCTTCGGAGCCCTTTGTTTTTTCTATAACCAAATCGAGGTAAAGCGTGTTATCTGAACGTGCCGCACAAATGGTGATTTTCTCCGCTCTTCTTAAACACAAAAGCTTCACAGCTGCTGCAAAGAGCTTAGGCGTGTCGGTGTCTCATGTGAGTAAACAGTTGAGTCAGTTAGAAGCGTCTCTTGGTATCAAGCTTGTTCAACGCACTACGCGAAGCTTTACGCCGACTGAGGCAGGGAAAACCTTTTTTCATCACTGTGAGCAAGTGGTACAAGCGGTGAGCAGCGCCACATTAGAGATGGAAACCCAGCGGGATGAAGTGGCAGGTTTGGTACGTCTTGGGTTGTCGCAATCATTTGGTACCTTACACATTATTCCAGCGATTCAAGAGTTACGCGAACTCTATCCTCAACTTCAAGTGGAAGTACATCTGTTTGACTATAAGGTCGATATGTTAGCCGAAGGGCTCGATTTATGGGTAACCAACAACGAGCATTTGCCTGAAGGTTACATTGCGCAGCGTTTGACGGATTGCCAGTTTGTTGTTGCGGCATCGCCAGATTACTTATTGAAACATGACACGCCAACAGAACCGGATGACCTATCTGCTCACAACTGCCTCATATACAGAAGCTGGGAGCGTGACTATACGGGATGGGCGTTTACCAAAGATCAGCAAGAATTGAACGTAAAAGTCTCGGGTAACTATTCAGTAGATCTGGCAGAAGCCGTTCGGGATGCGGCTATTGCAGGTTGGGGTATTGCCTACCTTGCCACTTACTTGCTGGGTGATGAGTTCAGAACGGGTAAGTTAATACAGCTGTTACCTGATTGGAAAGCCAGCCAGTCGATGCCGTTTTATGCGGTATACCCAAGCCGCCAGCATATGCCAAAAAAAATATCCGCAGTGATTAACTTTATCAAACAGAAGATCGGCAACCCTTGTCATTGGGACCAACGTTTGGCGCCTTACATCTCTATTCCTAAATAACAGGATCAATGACGTTGTAGAACGACACATAAGGTGATTCACTTCACAAAAATTTTTCCTGAATCAGAAACATATTTTCCATATGGAAACAATTAAAATAAGCAAACGTTTATCTTCAATAAATTCAATTGGTTATTTTGTTGGTCAGTTATTGGTCGCTTAAACTTTTCACACTGTTAACATCCTCAACTTGCAGCATTTTGAGTCCGCTATACAATCCGGTGCCTTCTATATCCCCCTTCTGTCGGATTCATTTTATGAACTCAATTATTGGTATCGTAGCCATACTATTCCTAGCATGGCTACTTTCTACAAATAGAAAAAATATAAAGCTGAGAACGGTGTCGTTTGCGTTTGCTTTGCAGGTACTGTTTGCGTTGTTGGTTTTATATGTACCAGCAGGACGAGATGCGCTGAATTCAGTGAGCAGTGTTGTGTCGAATTTGATCAACTATGGTCAAGAGGGCATTGCGTTTTTATTCGGTAATTTGGCGACAGGGGGCTTCACCTTTGCGATCAATGTTCTGGGTATCATCGTTTTCTTCTCCTCTCTTATCTCAGGTCTTTATCACATTGGTGTGATGCCAAAAATCATTAACTTTATCGGTGGTGGTATTCAAAAGCTGCTGGGTATCGGTCGTGCTGAGTCTTTGTCTGCTACGGCGAATATCTTTGTTGGCACCATTGAAGCACCATTAATGGTAAAGCCTTACCTAAAACACATGACTGACTCGCAGTTCTTTGCAGTTATGACAGGTGGTTTAGCGTCAGTTGCTGGCGGAACGTTGGTTGGTTACGCATCACTGGGTGTCGACCTCAACTATCTTATTGCTGCTGCATTTATGTCGGCACCTGCCGGCTTGTTGATGGCAAAAATTTTAATGCCAGAAGATACGGATAAAGCAGCAGATATCGACATTAGCCAAGTTGAAATTCCACGTGCAACCAACGTAGTAGAAGCATTAGCCGATGGTGCCATGGCGGGTGTACGCATTGCTGTATCGGTCGGTGGTACGTTACTGGCGTTTATTAGTGTCATTGCAATGCTAAACGGCATGTTAGGCTGGATAGGTGATCTGATTGGGACACCATTAAGTTTTGAGCTCATCCTAGGTTTTGTGTTTGCGCCAGTCGCTTGGTTGTTGGGTATACCATGGCAAGAAGCAACCACAGCAGGCTCGCTGATTGGTAACAAGATTGTGGTGAATGAGTTCGTCGCTTTCATCCAGCTTGCAGAAGTGAAGTCTCAACTTAGTGAACACTCACAAGCAATCGTGACGTTTGCTTTGTGTGGCTTTGCAAATATCTCAAGCATGGCGATGCTGATTGGTGGGTTGGGCTCTTTGGTACCAGAAAAGCGTGCATTTGTTTCTAAGCATGGTTTCCGTGCGATTATCGCTGGTGTCATGGCGAACTTAATGAGCGCTTCTATTGCGGGCGTGATTTTAAGTCTGTAATTGAAATAGATATCAACAATTAGCAAAAAGGCTCCTTGCGGAGCCTTTTTCGTATCTGAAATTTACGTTATTTGTCTGTGTGGAACTGTTCGCAAGCGAGCATCGTGTTCTCAATTAAACTTGCGACGGTCATTGGGCCAACGCCACCAGGAACAGGAGTAATAAAGCTCGCACTTTCACGTGCTTTGTCGTATTCCACGTCGCCAACTAGTTTGCCTGAATCAAGACGGTTAATACCGACATCGACCACCACTGCGCCTTTTTTAATCCACTCACCAGGGATGAAGTTAGGTTTACCAACCGCAACCACGACAACGTCAGCTTGACGCACATGACTCTCTAGGTCTTTGGTAAAACGGTGACATGTTGTTGTTGTGCAGCCCGCAAGCAGCAGCTCAAGTGTCATTGGACGACCAACAATGTTTGATGCGCCAACCACAACCGCATGCTTACCACGTAGCTCAATGTTGTAACGGTCGAGTAGGGTAATGATGCCCTTTGGCGTGCAAGAGCGAAGCTTTGGAATACGTTGCGCAAGACGGCCAACGTTATAAGGGTGGAAGCCATCCACGTCCTTCTCTGGGTGAATGCGCTCTAAAACATGTGTTGTGTCTATGCCCGCAGGAAGGGGTAATTGCACTAGAATGCCGTCAATTTCATCATCATTGTTTAATTCATCAATCAGCGCTAGTAACTCTTCTTCTGAGCTAGACGCAGGAAGGTCAAAAGACTTAGAAACAAACCCAACTTCTTCACATGCGCGGCGTTTGCTACCGACATAAACCTGAGAGGCAGGATCTTCACCAACTAGAACCACTGCTAAACCAGGAGCACGTAGCCCAGCTTCAACACGTGCTTTAACACGTGCAGCCACTTCGGATCGAACAGTTTGGGAAATGAGAGTTCCGTCTATATTTTGAGCAGTCATGACTTTCCTTATAAATTAAGAAGGCAGATTATCTGCGGCGCATTGTCGCAGAATTTCTTATCAACATCCATACGCAAACGTTTGCTTTGTGGTGTTTTTGAACATTAAGCGTTTTAATGGACTTTTTTTAGGCATTCAGATCAGAATGTTATGAAAACCCGTTGATTTACCCGTTTGAACTCGTATAATCCTGTCCCTGTAGCGCGCCCTTAGCTCAGCTGGATAGAGCACTTCTAACCCCCTAAAGGTTACCACTTGCTGAGTGAGTTACCATAAATTAAGGTGTTAGGTAGTAGTAAGGTTACTACTTAGGCTCGGGCAGTTACCACCAAGAATTTCTAGTTACCACTTTACTGTAGAAAGTGATAACATTGAAAAACAATGTCCCCATAGCTCAGTTGGATAGAGCACGTGCCTTTAATAGAGGAGCCTGTAATGGGAAACTATTACAGTGCAGAGGGTGAATTCAAGGAAACCTCAACGCGTAATGGCGGTGGCAATCTTGAGCCTAGCTCTACAAGCGTGTAGAGAAGGTGCAGAGACTAGGTGGAGCAATGCGATCTCATTGCGTAATACACCATTAGCGCCCTCCATCTAAGGTATAAAATCTTCGGATTTCCTAGGCATAGGTTACTAAGATGAAGATATAGTCCAGACTACAAACACTCTATTTTTGAGTGGCAGTGAAAACTGTAGTGGTAAGCTAAGCATGTGGTCGTAGGTTCGAATCCTACTGGGGACGCCATACTTATAACGGCGTAGCAACTCAGTTGCTACGCCGTTTTTGTATATGGTTTAGTGGTAAGAAAGTACAAAGTTTTATCACCAAAAGTAAAATGAGTATTTGTTTTTATCATATTCACAGAATTAGCATTAAATTAATCTCTTCATTTGTAATTCAATTAAGATTTGAACACATTATCTTAAATAGATGGTTCGTTAATACAATCAGCCACTATTTTTAAAAGCTTAGACGCAGGTCTTGCCGATATGGCTGTTTTATAGACCACAACCTTGTCTCCATACTTTACTATAAGGTTTCCCGCATCACTTAGTATGATCGATGCGATTACCTTCTCACCCATCTCGTCTTGTATCATGTGCAGTATCTCTTCTGAGGTCATGTTGCATCCCACTTTCTTATAGTTAATAAAATTAAATACTTAGTCTGTTAGCTTCAAAGTGTGTCCCTGAAAAGTAGCTACTGCCAACGATGAATATGTCGTATTTGATTGTTACCTCTCTGGCTAGGTGTGTTCGATCTATATGGGCTTTAAGGCAACGTTTACATGTAATGCTCCATCGGCTCAAAACCTGTTGGGATGAAGCTTGGATAGTTAGGTCAAATTCGGCGAAATTCCTTTGTAGACTTACATTGTCGACTGTAAACAAATATAAAGCGTTGTTATCAAGCAAGCTCAGTTCTTGGACTAGCTCTCTCATAGATTCCCCCTTACTTATCGAACGTCATCATTACTTTCTAGGGTTAACAAGGCAGGCTTACACTATGCCTGCCTAACAACCACTATTATTTTATTTGTACATTGCTTTGTTTCTGAATTCTTTTTGGGGTAGGCCCTTTTGGGAGGCATGGGACTGTAAATGGCTCGTTAATATTTCCAGCAGCGGGGAGCGGAATTTTATTTCCGTTTTGGTCTTTTTTATAACGCGCAACTCTACGTACAGCAATTTTGTTGCCAGCAATGGTGAGACCAATATGACAATTCCATCCTTTAAAGATTGCGGATAGTTTGCAAAGAAGCGAATAAGATGTTGATTCATGAACAATTGACTGAAGGTAATTCCTAACCTGATATTCAATATCCTCCTCAGAGCTAAGTCCTAATGAGGAGATTACACGAGTTAGATAAGTTTCGGGACAAAGAGGTAACTCTTTATACTCGCAAACAGATAGCTGTTTTTTGATTAGGTAGTGCGCGAACGCATAGATCGTTTCAGATGCTTGGCTTTCAAGTCGATGTTTTTTAAACACCTCTGAGATGAAATGAACCGAAAGTGCTAGTTCATTATGCTCTTCCACATATGCAAGTATTTCAGCGGGTTGAAACGATGTTCCTTGCGTCCCACGAAAAGCGAATGGATTTCTAGTCATGTCAAACGCTTTGGCGAGCATGGCGACGCGAGAAAGGACTGAAGCACTAACCTGAACTCCTGCCATCTCCAATACTTGTGATCTTGAGCGTATATTTCCCACATCGATGTGGGCAAAGCTTAGATCGTCAGTTACTCCATAAGTAATAGGCGCTATAAATCCAACACGTGCTTCACACGCTGCCTCTAGTCTATGGTGGCCATTCAGAATTTCACCTTCATAAGAGATGATTATTGGCTCACCAGTTAGACACCACTCGCGCCTTTTCATCGCTTCTGCATATTTTTTTACTTTGGGCTTACTTAGTCGCCTATTTTTATTTTTTTTGTTTACCGTTCCTCGACTCGAAAACTTCAACATATCTCTTGCCAACTGAGGGCTAATGAAAATGGTGATGTGTTTAAGCGTCGTTTGTACTGCCTTTACCCCAGCGTAGTATTTAGCGTTCTCTTTGAAAATCTCTTCTAGCTGAGTGGGGGAAAGTGCCTCGGTCGAGTTTTTTAGCATACTAGTTGAACTAGCTAGATAGCTTGTTTGTTCACTTTCGTCAAAGTGGCTTACTAGGCTATTTACAATCGAGTTCTCTAGATCTGCATTTGAAATTTCATCGGTATCCCCGATATGTGGCTGCTCTGTCATGTTTTTCATCCTTTGCTCGGTATGTGGCAACATAGTGCGCAAGAGTGCGAATTAGGTAGTACCTATTGAATATTATTGATCCGACAGGCGTGTCGGATCAAATTTTATTTGTAAATTAAACTGCGATAAACACGATGTTGGATATAAAGAATTGAAAGCCTTAGAACAAAAAATAACTGGCATGTTGCTTTCGACTAAGGGAAAAACTTGTAAAACCCTCATTACAACTATGCCGATGGTTGCGATTGATGCCTATTTTTCCGCCGAGAATGTTAGATCGGAATTGAAGTGGATAATTGATGTAGCAACCAATGCGACAAACCTAGATAAAGTAAATGCTATTCAAGCCGAGCTTGAGGAGCGTGTGGTCAAAGGCAAAGTTTTTGCACCACTTTCTATAACGTTTGCTATTGAGGGGAAGCCTGTCTTGGATGAGGCTTCTCGCAACCTGTCATCTTTGGCTTTCAATTCGAGCAGTACCTATATTGTTGGTAATGTGCTGACTTTCGTAGCTATTTGCAGAATGCTGGGAATTAAGACTTTCTTGTTTAGCTCAAGGTTAAGTGTGAAAGAAATCAATCAAAAAAGCCTCGCTCGGCAGCGATTAGCAATGGAAGGTGTTGAAGTTCGGGTTATTTTTGATGATGAGGTCGGCTTGAATGTCGCAGATATCGTTCATTTATTTAAAAAAAGTGCGCTCTTCGACACAGCTCTAAATTTGCCTCATGTTAGTGAAGGTAATAACTTGTCTGGTGAAGGTGACTTCCCATTGCGCCCATTTATTCTTCAGTTAATCAAAGACACTGATATCGAGTCTTATGGTGGTGTCAACTTTGATGCTAAACACGTAAAGGTGTCTGAGAGTACTATTACCACCCAATATGTTCTGTTTAAGTTACTCGTTGGTGCGGTAGCTGGAGCTGGTACGCAAGAATACAGTAAGATGCCTAAAGATATCACATTGGAATCGGGAGAGACTCTAACATCGGTACTTGCAGGTGGTTATATGAGTAACATTTCAGCATTCATGAGAGGATGGCTGAAATCTTTGAAAGAATCGTTCGTTAGTAATCGTTCCGGGTATCAATTGTCTCCTCAGGTTTGGCAAGCATTAGGTCTAGTTATTCATCAGCTTGTGAAGGATGGTATGTCGCTCGATGAACTTGAAAGTGCAGGGCTAGTACTGGGAAACCTTGACTACAGCAAGAATGCTAAGCATTGGAAAAAGTGTCCGGTTATGGAGCTGGATGCTCAAGGTCGCATTTATAAAAATGCAGCAACCTCTACACGTTTATTTAGACAGGGCCTGCAAGAGTATTTCTTAAAAGTAATCATTAGTTAATGGCACTATTACTTAATAGGCTAACAAGATAGTCCGCTTAAATAACAATATGTATATTCATATGTGTCTTTAGCATCGACATACCTGCTTGATAGGTCGATGCTATCGCATTTTTCGAAAGGTGAGTTGTTCAAAGAGCTTAGGTGAGCTATGTAGTAACTAAGAACAACCAACTGTTTGAAAAGAGTGGAAGTTATAGTCTAAGTCCTAGGTTCAAGGACGTTATGTTGTTGCACTAGTTAATGAACGTCACAACTTCATTTATGCATAGCCTAGGCATTTTTAGCGTATGTATATTTATACGGCGTAGCTCTGCTAAATACCCCTCGGGTTCATCATTTTCACGGAAGTTAAAACACCTATCTAGATGGATAGCTGTAAAACGAGAAAGCCCGATTGACATGAGGCTTAAAACACTCTTTTTACATGAACCGAACTCAAGGTAGACGTGATAAGGTTCTATTGTATTTGATGATGCTAGCTCTTTTTCAATAGCTATATATTTTAGGATTTCCAAATAGGCGGAAAAATATTTTACCATTTTAAAGCGTATATCTGTCTCGAGAGTTTTTAGACAAGATCGAACCTCCCTAGTGGGATTTATGTTGCCATTTTCGCTGATATCCTCTTTATAGGAAATTCTATCGTGGAGTATCTTTTTGATTGGAGCACCCCATACCCACTGATAAGCCAGATAACTTAGCCAAGGTTTGAACTTTTCATGTAGTTTCCACTCGAAGCTAACGTCAAGAATATCTACTATTTTTTCGACTCGAGCTTTTGAGCCTGAATGATATGGATATATGGGGTAGAAGTCTTCGATATTGTCTTGCTCTAACAGGTAATTATACAAACTATCTAACTGATCTGGTCTCAACGATTGGTTTCTTTTAATAATTTCGTCAGGAAGACTAACTTCTAACGATTTAACGACTTCAATCGTCTGATCTAGTTCTTTACTATTTACATCAGTGCGATATTGCTCCATGAATGAAAAATCTTTTGTTTCTAGGTAATCGTTGTAGATCTTGCCAATTGCAACATCAGCCTCATCTTGCCTTTTATCATCCCAAGAGTCCTCAGTCTGATCTGGATTAAGTGCCTTCTGCAACTCTGTGCCACCATCGGCCAAGATGTTGGTGATGGAGGACGAGATTGTTTGTAACGTATCTCCCATATAACATTGGTTATCCCACTCTTCAGGCCTGATACACCACACATTCCCATGAAATTCGTTGAGTAGTCTTCCCGCTCTTCCAGCCAAGTTGAGGAAATCCGCACGGGTCATACAATTATCGCCAGATTTTGGGTTCTCAATAATAATATGCTTAGCAGGAAGGTTTACACCTTGTAATAAAGTGCTCGTACAAAAGATGATTTTAATATCACCATTTCGGAAGAGTTCCTCTACACCAGTGCGCAGTAATGAAGGCATATTTCCATAATGAAAAGCAATACCTCTTCTTAAACAACTTATCAGCGCGTAGTTAGGATGAATCTCTTGTTCTATGAAGCTTATAAACATTTCGATGTCTTCACTTACATCAATGTTTTTAGCAACTTGAGATGCATGTAGTGCACGAGCCTCGGCACTTGATGGAGTGTTTGAAAAAGCAATAACAGAATCATCATCAGATAATGATAACGCTAGATTGGCTATTTGCTGATTTTTACTCCCTCTCAGTTGAAAAGGGAGAGTAAACTGACCAATTTCTGTTGTTCCATTGTTGCTAAGCAATGAGGCATGCATTTGGGTAGGTTTTCTTGCTACTTGGTTCACCAACAGTATATTTTGAGATACTGGTGAAACGACTTCGGTAAAGAACTTGCCATCAGATGTTCGTTTAAATAGAGATAAAAAGTACTCGGGATTTTTTATGAGAGGGCTAGCAAAAAGAAGTTTAACGTTGCTAAACTTTCTTAAGGCTACATCAATTGCCGTTTGAAGAATTATTCCTCGTTTACCATTTTGTATCTCATGTGCTTCGTCTATGATTAAAGTGTCGATCTCTGGTGCGACATCCGTTGCACTTAGAAAGCTCAGTAGTCGTTCTTGTGTGAAAATATATACAACGTTAGTTCGAATCTTTTTTCTATCTACAGGGAATGGTGTTGTTCGTATTATAGCTTTATCTTGACCTATTCTTTTGATAGCTCCTCGGACTCTCATCGACACTTCTGAAATGAGTGCACGTGTCGGAACTACATAAACAACACTACTGCATTCTTTCTCTTTAATCTGTTTGGATAACGATAGATTCAATACAAAAGATTTCCCAGCGGATGTAGGTGCAGAAATGCTCAGGTTTTGTTCGTGTTCTAATGATCTGAACAACTTAAGCTGGAAGTCAGTAAGTTGTATTTCATTTTCAGTCTCATCAATGATTGTATTTTCTGATTCTCGAGCGATGATTTCCAACCTTAGTGGGGCAGCGATACCAGTCTCGATTGCATACCTTCTTCTTAATAGCTCCCTACTAGGGAAGTTACCGATCCTCGATAAGATAACTTCAGCAGCCGCTTTAACGAGTTTGTTATCTCCGTTAGTTTGCTCAAGAAGCCGAGTTATAATTTCATATGATTTATTGATGTCATCACCTGTCCCAAGAGAGAGAATCGAAGCATGGCTTACGAGTGCTCTGATTTCCTGTTCTTCGAAACAAGCTGCATCTCCTGACATGAAGTTGGGGGGGAGCTGGTTTTGGATGCTAGCCTTTTCTAGTTTCCCTACTAGCATTTGAACATCGAGTATTTCACTCATACTGATCCAATCCTTAGTCTAGCGCTTTGTTAAAGGCATTTCTGAAATCATCTACTGAGGGAAACGGAAGGAAAAAAAACTCGAAAGAAAGATGATTACAATTCATATTGACTATTTTTTTCTGTAAGGAAGTAGTCAAGCGTAATCCTTCTTCTTGAAACTTTGATACAAAGTTTTCTGTTAATTCTTTGGGGTTTCCGCCATCGATAGTACTAAAGTTTTTGTAGTTGTATCCGATAAGGCAGGCGTGATTTAGTCGAGCTTTTGGCCCTGGTTCCCCGCAAATTATTAGCGATGACAAAGCCTTCTTAGTCTCATCATTAGAATACTTGAAATGTTTGGTCACCATCGTGAACTCATGTTCAAGCATGTCTACGCTATGAAAATCGTCTATGCTATCCAATGCTGCTTGAATAGCAGAATTTGAATCGACGTAAAGCTTAGCTTCTCCAAAAAAGAAGTCCACGAGATCGTCTTTTGGGTTGTACTTCGCATGAATGCCATCAGAGCCTTTGACTTCGTCTTTGTGATTAGTTTTCAATTCCATTTTAGAGACCATTTGAGGCGCCCCTAAGATCGCTTCTATTAAGAAGAACAAAAGTAACTCTCCAGCTTCTCCTGTTCTATCTGGATTGTCTTCATCTATTTCAGGATGACGAAAAAGCTTTCTCGCTTCCTTAGTCAGTCTGGCTGATTCTCTGGGAGTTAGTTGTTCTGGTCTGTTGGCAGATGAAATGCAGTAGTCGATGATGAACTCGTACAGTAGATTGGCTAATGCTTTAACCATCGGCCGTCTGTTCCCATCGAATTTTAGATAGTGAAGTCTTATGTTGGTATTGTAGCCTTCTATCTCGTACTCGTGCTCCAAACAACCAATACATGCATCATATGCATTTTTATCGACAGATAAATAACGATTTATATTGATGGTCATTTGCTATCCTCAAGTAACTTTTGGGAAGCTTTGCATTTAATTTTTTTCATACCAATTTACAAAATCCTTTGAGACTTCGTCGGTTAAGCTAGAACGGTATTGAAGCTTGTCTGGTGTCGATACCCAGTTTGAAGGGAATGTATCTGTAGTAAAACCTCGGGATTCAATAAAACTTGTGCATTTAGTTTTAAAATCCGCATCACGAAAGTTGTATGAGCTGCTTTCTAGTAAAGCTCTTGCTCCATCCATAAAACACTGAAATTGAGTCTTTAATTGTGAACTTATAGCGGTTTTGTAGCTCCAGTCTGCTATAGAACCATCGTGATGAACTGCATGGAAGCATCTAGTATGGAATTGGCCTGAGTTTTTAATGGCGAACGCTTTTATTTGGGACTCTTCTTTGCTTTTCCAATGAAATTCTGGGTGTCGCTTATATAGAGCAAGTATATTTGAAAACTCTTCATCATGGGGGGTGAAAGTCTTGTCAAGGCTCGAAGAGTTTAGAATGGATTTAAAATACTCCTTTGCTTCCGCTTGAGTTTTGAAGCTCGTTCCATTAGCAAGATCTACTGGTTTAGCCATAATCATTCCCTAAAGTGCAATTGATAGCAGTTTGAATTATTGCATATATGGTCAATTAACAACAATATATACCTTTATCTATCAAACTATTAAGCTACAAATGGCATATTTTAGACTTAGACAACAATGTTTCTTGGCAAGTGTTCAGTATTGTTGGCAGATGTTATGCGAATAGTGATGCCCTCATCCGCTCGTAGAGTGGTGTTACAGTGAGTAGTTTTTCCCTTAGCGTTGCAAACGCATCATTTATATAAACCAGATCTAATTAAAACCAGTTGCCTAATGATAAAGTAGCCTAATCTAGTATGAAGGTGGAACCTATGAAACTAAAGGCTATTTCCGTTAGAAACTTTCGCTTGTTGAAAGACGTTACGCTATCTCTAGAGCCAGATTCTACGATTGTGGTAGGCAGGAACAACAGTGGTAAAACGTCACTTACTGAGTTCTTGAGAGTGCTACTAGGCTCTAAAGGTAACTTCAGGTTTGAAGACTTTTCCCTAAGTTGTTTAGATGGCTTTATTGAAGCTCATAGGTTGTTTGTAGAAGGGAGTGAGTTGAGGAACATTAGAGCTGTTCTTCCAGAGATATCTGCTACCTTAACGATTTCCTACGAGGGAAATGAAGATTTGGGAGCGCTTGGAGACTTCGTGATCGATTTAGATCCCACCTGTAATGAGGCTCAAGTTAACGTTCTGTTTAGTTTGAAGGCAGGGAAAATAAACGAGCTATTTGCAGAGTCCCCCTTAATGGCTGATGCTGAGCACCCAAGTATTATCGCCTCAGTAAAAGAGAAAATACCGACCTTGTATGATTTGATCATCGAGGCTCAAGACCCTTCTGATGAAAGCAACACAAAAAACATACCTTTTAATAGCTTAGAATCAATAATAAAACTTGATTTTATTGACGCACAGCGAGTCTTAGATAGTGGGGAAAAACCTATATTAGGAAAAGTCCTTGAAGAATTGTTCCAATCAGCTAACAAACATGAGATAGGCTCAGAACGTAAAAATTTGGCAGATGTTCTGAGTCAAGCGACTAAAAATGTTGAAGATGATATCAACCAACAATTTAATGGAAACCTTAGCGCTCTCGCACCGATATTTGATAAATTTAATTATCCGGGCTTAGTGGATCCGCACTTGCAAACTGAAACAAGGCTTGATGTAAACAAGCTACTGAGCAATCACACGACAGTTTCATACAAAGGTTATAACGGGATTAATCTTCCCGAGAGTTTCAACGGTCTTGGAAGCAGAAACCTACTATTTATGCTTCTTAAACTCTATGAGTTCTATCAAGCATTGCGCGTAATGGAACCTCAGCCATGTGTACACCTTATCGTTATCGAAGAGCCTGAAGCGCATTTACACCCACAGATGCAAAGTGTGTTTATTCGTCAGTTAATCGAAATCCGTAAGGCGTTTGATGACGATAGTTTGTGTGAAAGTCAGTATCTCGTAACTACGCACTCGTCACATTTAGCTAATGAGGGGGGCTTTTCTTCGATCAGATACTTCTTAACAAAAGGGCAAAGCCAAAATGCTTGCTCACGCCATACTGAAGTTAAGAATTTGAGAGAATTGTATCAAGGGGCAGACTTGGGTGAACCTGAGAAGAGGAAAAACAAAGAATTTCTCCATAAATACCTGACACAAACAAAGAGCGATTTGTTTTTTGCAGACCAAGCAATACTAATTGAAGGTACGACTGAACGTTTGATGCTTCCAGAAATGATCCGAAAAGTTGATGAAAGCAGCAATGGGTTACATGCCTTGGGTCGCAGCTATGTTACTACGATGGAGGTTGGTGGAGCATACGCACAAATATTCTTTCCACTATTAGAATTTTTAGAGTTGCCGACTTTAGTTATCACCGACATTGACGCGACAAACCAACCTGAAGACTCGACGAGAAGAAAGAAATGCCGTGTTTCTGAAAGTGATGGAACCAGTAATAGTTGTATTAAAGCTTGGTTTGATAGCAATGTTGCTCCTTTACAATTAATTACATTGGACGAGGAGTACAAGGTTCACAATAAGCTGCGAATAGCTTATCAAATTCCTAATGTGATTGGCGATGCGAGTGCTCGTAGTTTCGAAGATGCATTTATTTTATCAAATAGCACTTTGTTTAATGGAATGCCTAGTGTTGGCGAAGAAAATCGAGAGCTGAAAGCTTGGGAGATTGCACAAGATCAAGACAAGACTGACTTTGCAATAAAGTATAGTGTTGAAGTCACTGACTGGGACATTCCTTTGTATATAAAAGAAGGCTTGGAGTGGTTAGCTAGAGAATTCTGTACTCCGCCGCCGCCCTTGACTGAGTTTGGACTCCAAGACACCGATGCTGAGTTAAGCAGCTCTGAAACTAGCATTACTGAGATGGAGGTTGATTGAAATGCCAAACATAATTGAAAGTGCAGAAGTTGCTGCTGAAGAATCACTCCGTCAAATGTATAGCTGCATTAAAAATAAAAGGCACTTTAAGTTAGAGGCAGGAGCAGGAGCTGGTAAGACGTTTTCTCTTGTTAAAGGGCTTCAACATATTATTGATGAAATAGGGACGCAATTAGCCAAGCGCTCCCAAAGAGTAGCTTGTATTACCTACACGAACGTGGCAACAGCAGAAATTAATTCTCGAACTGATGGTAATCCTGTAGTTTTTGCTTCCACTATTCATGGTTTTTGCTGGTCACTTATACAAGACCATCAACCATTTCTATGGGAATCTCTTTCAACAATACATAGTAAATGGGAAGAATTGATAAGTGAGGTCGAAGATGGTGACAAAAGAAAGGTTGTCTACTCAACAGGTAGACGCAGATTAACTGATTCTGAAGCTCATCTTAGCCATGATGACATTCTTCCTTTAATGGTTTTGTTGTTAGATAAGGAGAAGTTTCGTCGAAACTTAGCTGCTAGATTTCCAATTATTTTCATAGATGAATATCAAGACACGCATAAAGAGTTCGCAGAGGCTCTTATAGAATATTTTGTGGCTCCTGAAGATACTCACTCGACACCGTTAATAGGCTTTTTTGGTGATAGTTGGCAAAAGATATATAAAACGGGGGCGGGTTCATTAATCCATCCTAACCTAACCGAAATTGCTAAAGGCGCAAATTTCCGTTCCGCTTCTAAGATAGTTGACGCTCTCAATAATATGAGGCCTGAGTTACCTCAGATCGCTAGAAAGGATGCCGACTTGGGCAGTGTGTCTGTATTCCATACAAATAACTGGCAAGGTGATAGACAAACTGGTGGTCATTGGAAAGGTGATTTGTTTCCGAATGATAGCCATGATGCCCTAGTCTTAACCAAAACTAAGTTAACTGAAGCTGGTTGGGACTTTTCATCAGAAACCTCAAGAATTCTCATGCTTACACACAAAGTTATGGCATCTGAGCAAGGTTATGAAACGTTAGTTAATGCTTTTTACAATAACGATTCGCTCTTCAACCTAGAAAACGCCCACATAAGCTATATGGTAAACACGTTATTGCCCGCCATAGAAAGCTTTGAAGAAGGAATGTTTGGGAAGATGTATTTAGCTCTTGGAGTAAATGCCCCCAAGATCAAGAAAGCAACCGATAAGATTACATGGAAAACTAACTTCGATGCATTGTCTGGACTGCAAAGAGATGGAACTATTGGTGATGTGATGGATCTTCTAAGGTCGATGTCTCCTTCTATTTTACCCGACAAAGTATCTTCTTTAGAAGATAGGTTGGATGCTTCTGAAAGTGACGAAATATCGGATAATAGATCTTTAACTGAGTTACAAAGACTCAGAGAAGTCCCTTTTAAGGAGCTGCTTAATTTTGGAAAATTCATTAAGAACAGCACACCATTTTCCACCAAGCACGGAGTGAAAGGTGCCGAGTTTGACAATGTTCTAGTTGTTTTGGGTAGAGGGTGGAATTTATATAACTGGGATCAACTGTTTACGTGGTTGAGTACGACATGTCCAGAAAACAAAATAGACGCATTGGAGAGAAACCGAAACCTATTTTATGTGGCGTGCTCTAGGCCTAAACGTAATTTGACGGTGCTTATTACACAACACCTATCAGATGAATCGTTGGCTTTATTAAACCAATGGTTTGGGGATGAAACGGTTCAGTCACTCTACTAAGCTGTACTGATTGATACACGAGATGATAGCGTTGATCATGTAGCATGACGTAATCAGTACAGTCTGCGCTCTACCTACAAAACTCAGTTCTTGATAAAGGAGCTGAAATCAGCAAATGATGGGCCAGAAGCAGCATGACACTAGGCAACACACCAACAATTAGTGGTCAACTAAGATTGATCATGGTTATAGAGCTGACCTGATTTAACAATATATTGGTGAATGAGTACAGAGTAAGGGATTCATATGGTGATATTACTTGACCACTACAAATTTATACAATTGTAGTGGTCAATATGGGGTAGAAACTTTCGCACGAATACCATATTCATCTAAGATGTAGTAACTCATACTCGAACTCACACATCCGCTCTTTAGTCACGACTAGATCGTACTGTCGACACATTTCTGTGTCCTTATATTTTTACTCGATAGTCTTACCATCCGGCTTTGAAGCTGACGATGCTTCAATGTTCGGAACTGGTAGCTGTTCAACAGTAGGTTGTTCTTGCCAGCAGCCTACACACGGTTCAGAAACCCATGCCCAACTTTTGGTCGAGATACAAAAAGGGTTTATCCATAGGATTGCAGCAATCAGTACACCAATTACGGTCATTCGCAAGCTCAAAGGTACTTTATCCTTCCAGCCAAGATTCAACTCAGCGCACATCCAATCGCTGTTGTGTTCGGAAAAGACCTTGTAATGTGCATACCATGACGACAGAAGCACTGGAGGCAGCGCAACGATAGAGCTATGTTCTTGTTGTATTTGTCTGAGGTCGGTTCGAGCTTTAGCTACAGAAGTCACGTCCTGTTCATCAATCTGGCAATAAATATCCTCTAACTTCTTGCTGATATCCGTTAGGCTTGTACCAATAGCTTTATAGTGATCTTTCTGAAGCTCCCTTGGTTTGAGAGCAATGCCGATGATACCTATGATTAGCAACAGGGAGGCCAGAGCATTACTGTTCAATTCAGCAAAAGCCAACCCCAAAACACCAAAAGACAGTGAAATAAAGCTAATCGCAGTCGGCAGCTTTTCGCAGATATCGAATGACGCGAGATGAAGCTTGGCACTATAGAGTACGTTGTAATACTCCCTCGTCACTTGCTTCTTAGCCGTCTGAACCGTCATAAACTATCGTTCCTATTCTATTGGGACAGTGATTTCATGTCGTGCAACCACAGTGTTATTGCGGATAGCGTAACACTCAACCGTATGATCTCCGTAGAAAGTTGCTGTTTCTACCCTGATTTTGCTGCCATCATCATCCATAATCTGACCACGATGCATCTTCTTCCTATCAGCTTCATGCCCATGGTTGCGAACTTTCCATTTCACTTCGTAGTCTTCGGTAATATCCGATCCCTTGACGAAGAATTTCAGCTTACGTTCATGTTGGATTCGGCCTCCACCAAGCCTAATGGTGGATAACATTCTTGTTATCAAGTCATCCTTCACTTCACAATCTATTTCAATCTTGTTGGTCAAATCTATTGGGAACAAGTTTTCAATAAACTGCTCTTGAGCAGCCTTAATCTGTGTCATCTCTCGGTTAGGGAACTTGGTACCAAAGATAGACTTATAGCACTGATTGCACTTCGCATCTTGTCCCTTCGCTCTTGCATCTATAGCTGTCTCTGCGGCCTCTAGAGCCTCCTTAGCGGCTTTTTGGAATGGTTGATATACATAAACTTTAGAATTACTTCCAAAGGCATAGTAGAAGTTCTTTTTTGGCTCATTTGAAAGGAACTTGAAGAAGTCCTTCACCATCCTGTCAAAACTACCAAAACTGGCGTTGTCGTAGTTGCCATTATTTGTGAAGAAACGATAGCAGAGCGTATCAATAAGGAAGCCACTCATCTTAACATTGTTTCTGGCTTTCCAAGCACGGGTCATTTTCGCAAGCTTACGGAGATTATCATTGCGTTCGTTATTCAACTCCCTAAAAGCTCGAAGCTCAGCACGAGTGTTACACTTGCGCCACTGCCCTCCATTGTAGGTGTCGGGGTATTTGAAAACACCTTGCCACTCGAACACTGGAACCACTTCGAAAGTGAAGTCCTGCATTTCAATAACCACTACGTTACGGTCTTTCCGTATAGAGCTGTTTTTGTAGGTCTTTTGTATCGCAGTCTTTGCATGATCGAGCGCTTTAGACGGGTCTTTGCGGTATATAGTCCACGAATCGGACGGGATAATGTAGAGCATATCCAGATCGGAAATGCCTTTTATGCCAGAGTAACGACCATACGAGCCTGCTTGAAGGCTGTAGTTGCTCTTGTCGTTAGCCAAGCACCTAAATTTCTCATTTAGGTTCTTTGTAATGCTTCCATAGCGACTCGAAATAGTCTCCTTGTTCTTGATCTTCAGATTGTCCAAAAACAAGCTGAAATCCCGATACACTGTCATACCTTATCCCCTTTATAGATACCCCTTTACACTATCTGGGGCCAAAACTCAGTAAAACAACCACTTAACCACACTTGTTTCTCTAACGATACTTCAATTCTCTAAACGTATATCTAGGATTATCAAAAGTAGCGTTTAATGCCTATTGAAATGGGAAGGTCGATACAGCATTGCGAGAGTTTGATGTTCTACGAGCCGACCAACTCAACGCTTAAGACCTAGAAGCTATCTCTCCTTTGTCTAATGGAAGGGGAGCGGGTTTGCTCCTCGACTCTGTAGACACATCCATGCATAAACAAAATTTGGTCAAATGGCGAGTAAATTAGGTAAGAAGAGATGCCTTTTCTAACCAATAATGGGGCAAGGACGTGTTTGTCGAGATGGACGTCAACACGTCCTTGGACAGAACGAAACCAGTGACCTTGCTAAATTAGCAAAAGATAAATTAAATCAGGTATGCCAAACACTGATAAGAAGAAAGACCTGCACCCATAAGTTTCTTATTTACTTAACTCTATGATTTTTCTTTGCTGATGGAATTTGTTTTAGGCATCATTAGTAGCAGTACAGCTCGCATCAATCACGTTTAACGGGAATTCAAAGCATGAGGAAAAATAACGCTACATTCTGTGGTGGTGAGCCAACTTGGGCTAACGCTTGTGTTGGTGATAACGGCTCACCGAGTTATGTGGAGTATGCCATGGGCTTCTCAAAGGCAGCCAACCTCATCATAGACCAAGTCCTAAAAACGAGGGATATCGACTTGAGCGTAGATGAGATGGTTTACCCTGTTTGTTTCAATATGCGTCATTCAATAGAGTTACGTCTAAAAGGAGCAATAGAAGCATTGGAAACCATTGGGAAAATGATAAGTGTAGAAGTCGAGTTTAACTATTCTGGCTCTCACGACCTAGGCAATATATGGGCGTTCTTCAAAGGTACATCCGAAAACATCGATATGCGCTACAAGAACGTGAATGACCAAATAGAACCGACTATTCTTGACGTTGCCGAGATTGATGCCACCGGACAAACCTTTAGGTACGCTTTCGATATCGATAGCCAACGGCATCTAACTGAGGTGCAAATAATCAACTTTGTTGTACTCAAGGCAAAGTTTAATGCACTTGAACAAGGCTTGGATAGCCTCTTAAGGCTAACGGAATACCTAACCGAAGAGTATTCGCTAAACACCTTCACCAAGAAACTATCGAGGTGCCAGTTATTCTCATTGGCTAACGACTTGCCCCCCAGAGCAGTATGGATGAACGAATCATTTAGAGAAACCAAACTAACCCTAAGAGACAAGTATTCACTCGGCAGTCGAGACCTATCTTGTGCTATAAATATCATTCAATCTAATTATGAACTTGCTTATAGAATAGATGCGCCATTGCCCCTAAAAGGATTGGACGAGAATGACTTACTTTGGTTCCTAGATTTCTGGATGGAACTGCATCCCCAAATACTTAATAGGCGCACTGAGCTTGACTTAAGCGATACAAATCCGGATATCAACTCAATATTAGAATCCATATATCGAGACAATGAGCTTAAGCAAAACTTCTGGGAGCGTGTGGATGGACACTTCACGCCGGAAAAACTAGCTGGGTTAAATGCTCTCTTCTACTTTGGTTACGATAAGAAGTTTTCTGAAACCTACGTAACAATTTATGCTAGAGAGCTAATAGACGCACAGGCAGCATTCAATAGCAGGAATGCTGATGTTTGGGAGAACTTCATGCATATCGCAGACAAGACAAACTACTTTGACAACCTCGTGATGAGTCTTTTTGCGTTGCTTTATGATGAACTAGCTGAGTTTCTAGTCGAGGCGTATGGTGTCACTGAAGCATTCGAATGGCTCGACAGAGCGAGGTCTAGAGAAATGTTTTGTCTACCGGAAATTGCTGGATACGAACCTCTCGCATAGAGCAAGTACTAGAACATTATCACCCCGCATAACTCAGAGTTGGACATTTCCGTGTCAGTGAACCTACTAATTTAGTTATTTACGGATAACCCTGAGTAAGGCAAATCGTGCCATAGTCGCTTATTATAAAGCGGACTTTGCGTTAAACACCTTTTCTAACCACATCGAGCTGATGTACTGTCCGTGTTTCTTCGCATACTCATTGAAAATACCGACTTCTCTGAAACCAAACCGTTTATGTAATGCAACTGAAGCGTCGTTTGGTAATGCCACACCCGACAATACTCGATGGACACCATAAGCACGAATGGATGAGAACAATTGAGTATATAGTTTAGAACCTAAACCTTTCCCCTTAGCTTCTTGGGCTAGATAAACGGTCACTTCTACAGTGTCGTTAAAAGCTGAAATTGTTCTGTACTGTTGGGAACATGCAAAACCTAGTAACCCCCCATTTTCTATAGCCACATATAGTTGATATTTGGTAGTGCTAGAGAACTGAGAAAACCACTCCTGACGATTTTCCAGAGTAAATGGAAATGCCTCAAAGCGTGCATTGGTGTGTTCAATATAAAAATTAAAGATGTCAGTGATATCAGCAACATCTTCTAATTTACCTGTTCGAATTTCCACGAAATGACCTTTTTCTTCGAGCGTTAGCTTTAAATGACTTTGGTGTTGTTTATAGTTAATTACGCAACATGCGAAACGCAAGTTGCGTAATGGCAATTGTGTGAAATATGGGATATTTATGGGTTAACCAAGCTCTTTTGTCATAAAGCGACTATAAGGATCTTCTTTATAATCGGCAAAAGGCCCACAATAACGAAACCCAAACTTTTCGTATAGATTTCTAGCTGGTTTGAAAAACTCCTGCGACCCCGTCTCCAAACTCACTTTCCTGTACCCATTTTCTCTCGCAATACGAATAACATGCGTAAGTAAATGACTAGCAACACCAGACTTCCTAGCCACATTAGAAGTTCTCATAGATTTTAGTTCTATGTGTTCTGATGTAAGTTGCTTAATAGCTAAACAACCTTGTAGCTCATCGCCAACCCAACAACTAAAAAATGTAATTTCCGGAGACTTAAGGCTATCCACATCAAGCGCATGAACACTTTCAGGGGGTGAATTAGCATACATATCAGATAGGTGCTCTTCGAGCAGTTTGATGACTTTACCACTGGATAGGTCATCAATGATAACTTCCATATTTAGCATATCTCCACTTATACATTGTATTGGTTAGCAACAAGCCCGTAGTCAACGATTAGACTTAACGATGCCATCTGAATATTCACTAAATTGCCAATTAGCTAATATTATAAAAACCTTGAATAATGCCGATTCTCCTCATCTTCAGGACATAGGCCAACATCTTTTCTAAGATGACTATTCATAGCAATAACCTTATTGCCTCTCTTACCAAGAAATAAGTTAAATGTCTTTAATTTCATAATCTTAAAGATATTGGTTTTCTTATAAAGAATAGTTAACAGCATCGTTTTATTCTTGATTACTGATTAGATGCAGTTATTATCAAGGGAAACAACTTCCGTTACGAACAACGATTAATTACAGGAACTATAACTACAGCTAATGGACAATCGACTGCGTTATCTTTCGGCACTTCGTTTTTTCGAATCTGCTTCTCGGCTTAAAAGCTACAGTAAAGCTGCCGAAGAATTGTATGTCACACAAGCAGCCATAAGCCAAAAATTACGGCAGCTTGAAGACCGTTTGGGGTGTAAATTATTCATCCGTCGCGGACGTGAAATGCATCTAACAGATAAGGGACAAATACTCCAAAGTCATGTCAATGACGGTTTTAAAAACATCATCACTGGACTAAATCGAATTCAAAATGAACCACTCGAAGGAGTACTAAACGTCAGTGCTCCTCGTTCATTCTCCACGCGTTGGTTAATGCCTAGATTGTGGAAGTTCACGATGGAATTCCCACACGTTCCTATTCGCGTACAAACAGTTAAGGAAATCGATATTCGACACACTGAAACTGATGTATTGATCTGGCAAGGAGATGAAAATGTAGAGCATCTAGATTTAGATCAAGAGACACTATTTGAAGAAAACATTTATCCTTATTGTTCTCCACAACTAGCAGAATCTATGAAGTTCGATAGTCCAGAGCAACTCCTTAACTGTTGGTTGATTGATTTCCACTCTGCATCTTTCAGTTGGGAGCAATGGTTTGTTCATGCAAACGTAAGTGCGAAAAGAGAAGGTATTCAATGGATGGAAGTGAGTACCTTCGATATGGCAATCAACGCTGTAGTTGCTGGACATGGAGCATGTCTAGCAACTGAAAGTATTTCGGCAGACTTTGTGGAACGAGGTCTATTAGTCAAGCCATTCAATATAGGGCTAAATCCCGGAATTCGCTATTCTATAATTAGTGACCCTTCTTCTTCACGAGTTCTAAGAATTAATGCGTTTAAATCTTGGTTACTAAAAGAATTAAGCTTCCAATCGAGAGATTAGCCACCGAGTCAGTAGCCACTTCGTAACATTACTTAAATTTGGTCAAACTACTGTCAAATAAAACGAGAGCAAAGAGCACCGCAACAAGGAATGGGGCAAGGACGTGTTTGTCGAGATCGACGTCAATACGTCCTTGGACATTTTCGTATTAGAGTAATCTGTCAGATCAAGTCACATTCTGGTATTGGAACTGACAGATTGCATGCTGACTAATCCATATGAGCCGATTCCATCTCTTTCCGATGATGCTCTTCGTGATGCTCAGGATTCACAATTTCGATGTTATCTAAATCCAAGGCTTTGTCTGGATCATCAGCTCGGCGAACTCGATGATGTGCATGGGCGTCACCCGACAGCGGCTCACCAGAGTGTTCACAATTAGTGATTCCATCACGCTTGATCTTCCGATCCTTTAGATGCCTTTGGCCTTCACGGTTGTTTACTTCTCCCACATTGCGAACTCGTTCTGACTCTTGGTTATCACGCACAATTTCTAAGCACTTAGAGCTATCCCTCAGATTTTCTCTCTTCTTGGCGTCATAAGGTTTTTCTATCCGTTCATCAACCTCTTTACGGACTGCTGGAGTTCGAACGTAATGCTCACCACCAGAAGAGAATTTATCTTCATCATCAAGGTCTGAAACAAAACCTCTTGCCCCGACGGTATCAGTGTGAAGTATATGACCTATTGCTTTTACATTGACTGCCGTTTTTCCATCTTCAGTCATAACTGAATGCTTTGCTATAGAAGAGCGCGTTCTTTTCGCTGTTTTAGAGTCAACTGTGTCAGAAGGCTCTGGGAACACCAACTTTTTTGTATCAAGTCTTCGAACAACAATTTCAGATTTATCACTCATTGTTGTCCTCCTGAAGCACCTCTTCTGATAGATTATTTGTATCTAGACTCTCGTCATCCTCGATCTCCATCTTAGTCATTTCTCGAAACATATCGTCTAGCTTCAATTTAGCCAATCTTGCAGTCTCGCTATCATTCAAGTCTGCACGAATGATATGAAGGATTTTATTTCTCCATGCTTTAGCTGCTGGCAACCCCTCCGGTCTCATGAATAAGTCTTCATTCGCCTCTAGTTTCTTCTTGCGTTCTTTTCCGTTCGAATGCCCTGTTAGGTAGTAAATATACTCTTTCCGCTTACTGGTAAAGGTCTGCTCTTCTTGGATGTAGTGTTCTTGAAGCCATACCACCACACTCATTAGCTCATCGTAAGTTTTAGCCTCACATTTAATGAACGAAGGCATTGCGGCCTCTAGCTCTCCCTTGATCTCATCTACTGACCCTAGTGACTCTAAATCACTAACTGTTTTGATTGAAAAAAACTTTTTCATTTCAGCCCCTATGAAAATCTGTTTGGCGGTGATGTTGTCCGCTTTCGAAATTCACCTTAAACCCACACATAAAGGGAGTCAAACCCGTAAATTTAACTGATCTTGTTGGCTTATATACACAAAGATAGGTATGCAAATGAGTTATTTGCGAATTTAGCGTACCCTTTTGGAAGGGTAATTAAATTTTTTTGGATTTCTACCGTATAATAATGGACATGATCGGGATTAATATCTCATGAATGTTGGGATTTCAGTAACTCTTAGGCTCAAAAGAAGGAGGTTATGTGTGGGAGAAGTAGCGGAGAACGCGCCATTTTTAAAACAAAAGTTAGGCATAGATCACAAATATATCATCAAAAGCTATATCAATATTCAAAAAATGGCTTGGGAGCAAGTTCTCTTATTGAGCTTTTATAGTCGTCAACAATGTTACGACACAACACCGGATAGTGATGCTGCTGGGGTCATGGCAAGAATGAAGTTAATTCATCAAGCCTACGCTGTTTGCAATAAATCAACCCAACAAGATAGTGAGTCACCTAACGACTATGGCTTGTTAAGCCTTGTTCTGGAACTGCTTGATAACCGAAAAGGTAGCGTCGAGATCACCCAAGTCCTTCTAGAGCATAGGGATAGTAAGGGTAAGTGGTCAGAAGAATGCGACAACCTTCTACACCAGATGGAGAGAAACTTAATTGCTTTTGCCTTTCCGATGTTTTTTTATACCAAATCTGTATACTCACATCATGCTCAGTACATAGCCTTAAGTGATCCAATTTCACTATTTCAACCTTTGTTAACTATCCCAGATATCAATGATGACGAAGTATTCAAGGTCTTCCTGCTAAATTACTTAAAAAAATATGTAAGGAAGAAGTATCGGGTCAGATCTCAGTACATTTCAGCTACCAACGAAGACAATATGGTAGATGTAGTCGACCGTATCAACAGTATTACTTCGTTGAAAGAATATATTGATACAAATCCTGAATTCATCGATAAGGTTGACTTCTCATTGGGCTTTAAGGCGTTTCTTATGGCAGTGTTAGGTGATGCGATCAAAAACTCATTTGAGCAAGTAAAAAGCCCTATACCTGAAAAACGTAGCTATGGTTTTGACAGAGGTGTATTCAGTAAAATGTGCAAATCTACAAAAGCTAACGATAGCCTAACACTAACCTTTGACGAAAGTACGCTGAGAGATTTAGTACAGTTGGGGTTGATCGATGAGGTTCTTAAAGGAGTTAAGTCATCTCTTCTAGATACACTTTATTCGAGAAATCGTAACCCTATTGATACATTTATTCCGAGTAATGACTACAGTAGAGCTTTTGATGAACTCAGTAATTGGTATCTATCCTGCAAGACTGACTTATTTAAAAAACTGGAACAGGTACCAAGACTGGTAGCAACTATCGTCGCACTAGATATAAAACATAGACAGGGTTTTTTCTCTGTTGAACTCGGCTGTGGCTCCTTCAAAAAAATACCGAAAAAGATTAAAGCAGAGGACATTGCGTTAATTACCACTAATATTATTCACCACTGCCTTTTCAATAATTATACCTCTCAATACTATACCTACATGACTCTTCAGTCAGATGATCTCACTTTTAGTTTAGAAGAAAACACAAAATTAACTGACATATTTTCTAAGGTTAATGGCCGTCTTGCTGAACGCAAAGATTCTAGTGTTTTTGAATTTCAAAGCAAGTTGATGAATAACTGGCAGGATGTAGAATCTTTATCATTAGCAATTGAAAGAATAAAAAAACTACCTGATCACCTAAGAGAGCAAGGAGATAATAGAAAAAAGTCTAAGGGCACAGCGATTTATGGCAAGGTCTACGATCAGCGCGAGAAGGGTATTGCTTGTGATACCCCTTACCCGATAACGACATCAATCCCATTGCCTTTATGGGTTTCTTATCAGGCCGATACTTAGTAAAACTGACCACAAGGTTTGTAAGGCCCTTTGGGGACGAAAGCGCCATAGCGCAATCGTTCAAGTAACGCATGGCCATTCAGATCGTCTTTACTGGTAAGTAACTTCGAGTATGCAGCCTTTTGAGAGATACCGAGCGTCATGTATGGACTATCAGTCATTAGCAAATGTATCGAGAATTTACATGAATAGCTTTTGAATGAGTATTTACGTTAACTAAAGATGGGGCAGAACCGATTTAGGGTAATCTGTCAGATCTAGTCACATCGAGGCTAAGAAACTGACAGATTTCATTCAGACTAATTCAACTAAATTTTCGACATTTATCAAGAGCCAATTGTAAATTGGCTCTTGATAATCTTAAGCTACGATAAATCTAGTGTCATCAACTTCACTTTTTTATTCAGTTAACCTCTGGCGGTATCAATTTTTCTAGAACTTCTTTTAGACCCGGATCTGATATAGCAGTATGACTTCTAAGTCCTTTTGCCGCATATAAAGCTCCTTCATCGTCAAAGTATAATTGCCCATGTTGACCGTCTAAGAAGTTTCGCAATATTTCTACGTCTAAGCTATCAAGGTGTGATGTCTGCGTAGGAATATTCCTCTTCTCCTCAAGGTTTTTGGTTGATGGTTGAGTATGGTAATCTGGGTGAATTGCAGGTAATTCACGAAGCTCTCTCAATGCAATATTCTGTTTATTTAAAGCAGTCACATGTCCATAAAGTACTGATATTTTGTATCGTAAAACGGGGTCACTAATCTTCAATAAGTCTTGTTCGGTAACAAATGCATTTGGTTTTTCAATTGCTATTCCGGTATCAGGCTTAGCCTTCAGACTCGATTTGACGATGGCGTCAATGCCGAGCTTTTTCTTTTGAACAACTGAAATCCAAGCATCGATCAATATTGGATAAGGATTTTTACCTTCTCTTCTGTTATAGATCGACCTTTCAGATATTATAACCCCTTTACTTGCTAGTGCTTTTACAATAGCGGTAACAGATGGAGTCGCGTTTGCCGCCACCATTTTTTCGCATATCTCATTGATATTCTTTAATGTTGTTTTGACTGATTCTTTGGTAGCAGCTTCGAAAAGCTCATTGTAGGTGTTTTGAGCATCAGTTTCTGACACAATATCTGACTCTTTCATCGTTTAGCTCATGAATGTTGGCTGTTGAGTAAGTAAATTCTTCGGAATGTTAACAGGTGTGGCCTCCATTAATTCTTTCTCGATACCGATTCCGGCTAAAGTCGTACGGCCATCTTTAAGAAGTTGGAGTGTTTCTGCATCAACTTTTGTAACCAAGAATTTTGCGAAGGCGTCGGCAGATTGTCTCTTTTCCTCTGGTGTTAGATCCATAAGCATCAATGGCTCATAACCATTCCTTAGAAGGATTGAGTCGATGAACTGTTCACGCTCACGCTCGAAATCTTCATTTCTTTCGTGTTTATAAAAACGGCTTGCTTGAATTACGAAGTCTAAGTTCTGGAAGTTACTAGGCATTTCAATGTAATCCAGTTCAAATTCAGAGTCGTTATGCATAAACAAAGCAGGTAAATTACTACCTTTCGCATCATCTTGTTCGGAAACAGGAACAGGAGGTTTTGGTAATGCTTTTATCTTCTCAATTAGAAGATGTGTGGAGTGTAACTCATTGAATATGTTATCAAGTTCAATTGAGTTTCTTTCATGTATAGTCTCCGATTTTTTGATCTTTGTCGTTAGTTGAGTAGGTATATCCTCACCATTCTTTTTCAAATTTAAGCGATTACTTTTTAGCTTATGAATCTCTTGCTGGCTCGTCTCCAGCTCCTTAGACATTTTCTCTGATTTAAGTAGAAGCGCATTACCATGTACCCAAAGCTCAGTTAACCAAGGAAGCCCTGTAATGAAGTGTCTACACATGACGCAGTTCTTATCTTTTACTGGAAGGTAAGTATTATTCCCTTTCCCATTTTTGCGCACACAAGCTCCTCCGTCGTTACAACGGGTTCCATTGTATGGGCATAGGCCTAAGTTAGTACTATTCCACAAAGAAGCTGTAAAACTACTAGCGGCTGACTTTATTCCGTCAACAGCGTCTTCGGAGTTATAAGCGGTGTATTTGGCAACCTGATCCCACGCAGCTTCCTTTAGCCAGTTTTGAAAGCTACTTTGGTACTTGAGTTCTAAATCTCGGCTTGCTTCATTGAGAACTTCAGAAATGTGGCTTGGATGATACTTTAGATAGTAAATTGTCATGAGAATGCTTTTGTGCCCAGCAACAATTTTACTCAGTATGTCAATAGGTACGCCTTGTTGTGCAAGAGAGGTTAAACCTGCAACTCGTAAGCCGTGAGGGGTGTAAAGAGCCTGTTGAGGTGCACCCGTTTTTTTATTCCGGTTTATAATAATCTGGCAGTCTATGCCTTCATCATGCAGTTGCCTCTCTAACTCTTCCATTAACTTTAGCCAGAAATTGTTTAGCACACTGTTGGATGGTGGCATTTGGCGAGTGCCGTCTTTCACCTCTTTAGCTGAACGAAATAAATAGAATCGGTCAGGAATACTGGCTATTACTTTTTCCGAAGGAGTTCCGTCAAAGATTGTTGCAGGAATGTCTTTGTACTTGACAGGCACCGTTACAGGATTGTACTTTTCTTGCCAGTCTCTTAATTCATCAAGATACTTGATTGCAGCCTGATTTTTCCATGGAATCTCATATCCAGATTTTTCACCAAAACCTACACTTTTATCGGCTGTTTTATTTGAGTTGATGTAAAAAGCAAATTGAGGGGCTAGCGTGGCATTTATCATTTTTCGCCTAAACACACCTCTGTTCTGAATCTTGGCTCCCGTGTTTTTCCAGTAACTTGCTGCTTGATGGTCGTTCTTGACCCATAGATCAGACTTTGCGTCATACTTCCAGATATCACCTTCTCCGGAGTCAAGACGAAGTACCTGAATTTTGCGAAGAGGAATCTCAAGCATGATTAAAAACAAGTAAGTGATCACTGGTATCCAAACGGGATTACCAGTCTCATCAACAATGTTATTGTTGTACTGGTTGGTAAGAGACTTAGGCCATGCGTAGTCGTTTTCGGTAAGGATTTCCTTGAGCTTTAACACCATCCATAGTGGTGGAGAAGGCTTGGCCGACTCACTAAGTTTGATGTCACCATTATCATCATCACTATGCTTTAACAAGATTTGTTCAAATCTATAATTGGAAACAATAGGATGACCGATAGTTACTAACTCACCATCTTCTTCAACATCTGACATATATGTGGCGATAAACCAGTTGCTGTATGAGTTGATAGCATTGAGTGCATTGATCAGTACTTTATTGGTTATCTGGTTGTTATCTACTTGTTCGTTTAACCATTTATAATACTCGTCGTTGCGATATTTCGAGAAGTATAACTTTGGATCTTCTGGAAATGGCGAGCTATCAGATGAGTAGGTGGCTTCAAGGAAGTCTCGAAACTTGGCTACGGCACTTTTAAATGATCTAGTGCTAAAGGCTTTTTTGGCATCCAGAAATTCATTCCATGAGTTCACCCAGCGTTCCATGTGTTTGTCAGGGCGTTCAAAGAGATCCTTAGTTTTAAACTGAGTATCGCTTCTTTGTACCGAAACACATTTCCCAAAGTCTGCGGTGTTGAAATGCTGATTCAAGCACAGAGCAATAGATCTCAGAGCCTTGTGATTCTGTGGTGTTAGGTCTTCATGCCATCTATCTTCTTGTGTTCTTAGAGGTAGAATGAAGTTCTGAAACTTATCAATGTTGACTTCCTCGAGACTGTCAACCTTCGTGACATATCGAAAAATCTCTACGGCTTCTTGAAAATAAGTTTCTGCGGCCTTTAAGCCTTCCTCGGTTTTTATACTCTTATTCAGACCGAGCGTGTCAGATAGTATTGTTAACTCTTTGTAGAGGTTGGAGTTTTGTCCTCCAATGAGCTGCTTTGTATTAAAGCGGTTGCCGTTGCCTATTTTTTGGAAGAAGAATAAGCTATTGAATGAAGCATCACCTGACTCATGAAGCCCCTCTAAAATGCGAATTCCTTTCATGTATAGTGATATAGACTTTGAGGAGTCAAATAGTCGTCTAGTAGTAAAGACACCACTAATATTGGCAAGATCTAGATCAGTAACAAGGTTACTATATGAAATCCCTTTAAGTTTTTGAATGTTTTCAGCTTTTGTCATTATTTGTCTTTATTTTAAAATTTGTAAGCAATTGGTTGTAGGGGTAGTGATTGCGTAATTTTCTAACGTTTCTCGTATTCTTTGCGACGAGATACCTTTATAGATATCTTGTGACCCAATAGTACGATGGCGTAAACATTTTTGTATCATCTTTGGAGATACTCCCATATCTTCAAGAGCTTGGGTGAAAAAGTGTCGGAGAGAATGTGGATTGATAGCTGATTCTCGTCCTCGGGGAATTTTTAGTCCGAGATGACGCTCGAGCCGCTGTAGGGCTTTTTCGTAGCTCTTGTCAAATTGACTAATAGAGTACGGAGCGCCTATATAGCTTTCCCCTGTTCGGTGATCTACACCAGTAGATACAAATAGAAATGGGTGGTCATGACCTTGCTCTTTTATGTAAGTCTCCATTAGTTCACTTCTGTATGAGAGATACAGATTATATAGGGAGGTAAACATCGCTTCTGCTGAAGGGTGTAACCAGAATATATCAGCGTGATAGGATGACTTATCAACTGCTAGCTTTTTCCATCCTGCCTTTAATGACTTAGAATTAGCTTTGTCATGCCTAGGTCTTAATGTCCTTTCTCTAAGATACATATCTCTGGTTTTGTCTCTTTCACCTATTAGGTTTGTTTTTGCCAATCTTGGATGGTACAGCCTCGCCTGACACTTAAACTCGGCTGTTGGCATGATGTCGTTAAACCAAAGATGTAACGGTTCGCTTTTTCTAAGGCCGCCAAACGAAAGTAAAAGAGTAATCATTTTGGCAGTGATATCTTCACGCTCAAATGGGTCTGTAGCCAATGGGTTTTTAACGAAGCCGTATTGTAAAAGAGGTGATATAAGCTCAATAGGGAAGCTCTTCGTTTCACTGTTGTCATTTATGTAGTCTTTAGGGTCATCCTCAAACTCGTGCCCAAAGGTTGTCTGCGCACTACTCAAATGTCGAGCTACGACAATAGGATCTTTAGTATGCTCCATTGGGCTGAGTTTGATGATTTTTCTAGCTGTTTTCATCAAGGATAGAGTTTGCTTTTCATGATTTTTCATCGGGGCTTTGAATGTTGAGATGCCTTTACTAAGTAACTCCTCTTCCTCTACCCAATTGATGAAGGCAATGAGCCTACTCCTTAACCTCTTCGCTTTTGTTATGCCAGTTGGTGCCCAATAGAGGGCTGTAGGATCAGTTTGGCATTCGACACCTATAGTTCCATTTTCTAGGCTGGACATGAAGTTACGTAGTTGAGTCCTACGATCTGAATTTGAGTTTTGGTAAGCAGTACAATAGTCATAAAACAAACCAATTGCGCGTGCAGTATCTCGCATCCAAGTATCACTTTTGGAGGGGTATGCAAGGAAATAACGAACTAGCGACCACATGATTGTGAATCCATCATTTCCTTCGAGGTACAGGATTGGAAATACTGTAGTTTGTACAGATGCTACCTTTTGCTTTACAACAAAGTGGAATCTACCTCGAGGTGCTAATTCTTTCATTATCAATAAAATCTCCTTATTACTCTCAATATGGTAACTTTAACTAGGGGGTTACGCAACTTTATTGTCGTGGCGAATCTTATCCAGAAATCCATAAGAGAAGCAGAAATAGATAAAATAGAGGCTTTTTGTAGTAACAAGTAGTAAGTTAAAGGTAAGGGGTTAAAAGAGCACGTCCCTTCTAAGGATGTGGTCATTGGTTCGAATCCAATAGGGCGTGCCATTTATTCAAAAGCCTCGATAACTCTTTGAGTTGTCGGGGCTTTGTCGTTTTTAGGTTTTTGGCTGTAATTGCCACTCTATCTACAACTTTTGAATGGCATTCTAGCCATTGCAATTTCTAGCAATCTGGATAGCCACCAACAAAAAAGCGCTGGTTAACTAGCGCTTTTGCATTTATTAAGGGCATTACATCTTTTTAAAGATGATGGAGGTGTTGATGCCGCCAAAGGCGAAGTTGTTACTCATCAAATATTTCACGTCCAGCTCTCGGCCTTGTCCGGCGATGTAGTCTAAATCACCACATTGCTCGTCGAGGTTTTTTAGGTTGAGCGTTGGGTTGAACCAGCCTGTGTGCATCATTTCTAAACCTAGCCACGCTTCAATCGCGCCACAGGCGCCTAGTGTGTGGCCAAAGTAGCTCTTGAGTGAACTGATTGGCACTTTGCCCAGAGCATTCGCTGTTGCGTTGCTTTCCGCAATATCGCCGCGGTCGGTGGCAGTGCCGTGAGCAGATACATAGTCGATCTTCTCAGCAGGAATGCCCGCATTTTGCAAAGCCATTTCCATACAGATTTGCATGGTTTCCATCTGTGGTTGAGTGACGTGTGCGGCATCACAGTTGCTGGCAAAACCGATGATTTCTGCATAGATTTTCGCGCCACGAGCGACGGCGTGTTCGTACTCTTCCAGAACTAGCGTTCCCGCACCTTCACCAATCACCAAACCATCGCGATCGGAGTCATAAGGTCTTGGTGTGCTTTTCGGGTCTTCATTCTTCAGACTGGTGGCAAAAAGGGTATCGAAGACAGCGGATTCCGTTGGGCACAATTCTTCAGCGCCACCAGCAACCATTACCGTTTGGTAGCCATGTTTGATCGCTTCGTAGGCGTAGCCGATTGCTTGGCTGCCAGAGGTACATGCACTGCTGGTTGGGATCACTCGGCCTTTCAAACCGAAAAATAGACCAACGTTCACTGCCGTGGTATGCGGCATCATTTGCACGTAAGTCGTTGCGGTGATCGCTTTAGTGGTTTTCTCATTCAGCATGACACCAAATGCGCCGATTGCGTCAGTACTGCCTGTTGATGAGCCGTATGCGATACCCGTTTGACCATTGGTGAGTACGTCGTTACCAATCAAACCTGCTTGGCTTAGTGCGTTTTCTGTTGCGACGGTCGCCAATTTGGAAACACGCCCCATGCCGCGTACTTGCTTGCGCTTGTAGTGCTTTGGCAGTTCAAAATCTAAAATTGGTGCCGCGAGCTTGGTGTTCAAACCATCATACTGTTCGTAAGAAGGCATGTATTGCGTCGCGTTCTGGCAGTCACGCAGTTTTGGTTCGACAGATTGCCAATCGTTACCAAACGCAGTCACGCCTGACATTCCGGTTACAACAACTCGACGGCTCATATTAGGCCTCCGTTTACCGAAATGACTTGGCGAGTTACATAGCCTGCGATGTCAGACATAAGGTAACTGACTAAACCAGCAACTTCTTCTGGCTCTCCCATGCGGCGCAAAGGAATTTGCGGCATCGCATGTTCTTTCACGTGTTCGTCTACCATGCCTGTGTCGATAAGCCCTGGAGCAACGCAGTTGACGGTGATTTTGCGTTTTGCCAGTTCAAGCGCGAGTGATTTTGTTGCACCAATTACGCCCGCTTTCGCTGCGCTGTAGTTAGTTTGACCACGATTCCCCATTAGGCCAGAGACTGATGCAAGCGTAACAATTCGGCCGCCTTTGCGCTTTTGCACCATTGGCATAACACAAGGGTGAAGAACGTTGTAGAAGCTATCTAAGTTGGTATGAATCACACCATCCCATTCTTCTTCGGTCATCGCAGGGAAAGCGGTATCTTTTGTGATACCAGCGTTGTTCACGACGCCATAGTAAGCGCCGTGTTCGGCGATATCGGCTTCTAGCTTCTCACGACAATCTGCACGGTCACTGATGTCGAATTGGATAAGACGACCGCTACCACCATGCTGTTCGATGGTGTTTAGGGTGTCTTGCGCGCCTTGTTGATCGCCCATGTAATGGACAATGACTTGGAAACCATCTTTGGCTAATTGAACGGCAATGGCTTTACCGATGCCTTTGCTGGCACCTGTAACGAGGACTTGTCGGGTCATTGTTGACTCCTGATTTTCATTTCTTGTAATTTTTCTTCTGATGGAACGTAAACGTTCAATTGGCAAGTCGCTACAACAGTTCCTTGTAGCTCAATACGGGCTGAAAAAACCGCCATACCGTTATCTTCCATAACTTTTTCAGCATACACATCAAGCACCTGTCCGAGAGAAAACGTATCGCATTCAGACGTGTATCGACGGCTACCAAGCAAAAAGCCAATCGGTGGCGCTTGTTCTTTCATTAATGCGTGGTAACCAGACCACGCCGCGACAGATTGCGCCATAAACTCAATGCCAACGTAAGCTGGCACAGTTTGAGAGGCCGAGTCGAAGAACGGGTTGTGTTCTGCGATATCAACCTGGCAGTGAATCGTATCTTGTTGAACATCCAAAGCACGATCGACCAAGATCATTGGTTTGTCGTGTGGCAAAAGTTGTTCGATGGGAGGAAGTTTAGTCATGAGCGTAACCAAAAATAAGACTAATATTATTGCCACCAAAAGCAAAAGAGTTGCTGAGAATCGCTTTGTTACCCAGTTTGGTTGGCGTCTCAACTAACGATATATGGATATCGTCTGCTTTGGTTTCGCAGTGTTGTATTGGCAAATCAAGGTTGTACTTGAGAATATGCCAAGTGATCGCGGCTTCCGTTGCACTTGCTGCGCCTAATGTGTGTCCGGTAAGTGGCTTTGTCGAGCTTACGGGAACGGAGTCTCCAAAGCAGCGATGAATGGCTTTGCTTTCCATCGCATCGTTTAACGGCGTTGCTGTGCCATGCGCGTTGATGTAACCAATGTCTTGCGCTGTAAGTCCTGCATTGGCCAACGCTTTTTTCATCGCTTCTTCTGCGCCTAACCCTTCTGGATGTGGTGCGGAAATATGGTGTGCGTCTGAGCTGTCGCCAGCTCCGAGAAGAGCAACGGGCGCAGGTGTTTTGCTTAGCAACATTAATGCTGCGGCTTCGCCGATATTGATGCCGTTGCGATGTTGATCAAACGGCTTACAAAGGCTATCGGATAGAGCTTCTAGACCGTTAAAGCCGTTTAGTGTTAGCCGACAAATGGTATCTACACCACCCACAATAACCGCATCAACAATGCCAGAGCGAATCAGGCGTTGCGCGGTTAAAAAGACACGACCACTAGAAGAACAGGCGGTTGAAACTGAGTAATGTGGGCCGCTCAAATCAAAGTAGGCGGCAATAAAATCGCTGCAGTTGCCAAGCTCTTGTTTGGTGTAATGGTAGTCGGCAGGAAAATTACCCTTTGCCAGCTTTTCACCAAATGCGATTTCGCCATCTGAAATGCCAGATGTGCTGGTGCCGATCACGACTGCGATACGGTCACGGCCATATTTAGCAATGGCGTCACGCACGTCGCCTTCGATTTGCTGCAAAGCCGAAAGTGCGAGGCGGTTGTTTCTCGTATCAAACTGGCTGAGTGCGGGTGGTAATTGCGGTAACGTCTGTGCGATTCGACCGATTACTGTTTGGCGGCCTGAATTTAAAATATCTCGGTCAACCACCATGTTGGATGGCTTCGCTCCCGATAAACACTGGTGGATGAGCGCGTCATCTTGCCCCATGGCAGAGTGAAAGCCACAGGCCTGAATATACAAAGGTTGAGAAGAGCGAATAGGCATATTGTTATTCTAAATTGTTCTTAGTTAATCTGATGTTGCAGTGTTTGAATAGAAATTGAAAACTGATGTTTGAGGTGATGAAAATCAATCTTACCCTCTAACTTGTTAGAAGAGCTGTATTGAATCTCAATGATCTTTTCACCGCCGCTATCAAAGATGGCGCGAGAATTATTTTTATCAATAATTCGCCACCTTACCTCATTTAACGATCCTTCCCAAGCGGAACTCGGCCAGAGCGTGATCATCAGGTTAAATAATACCTGTTCTGGCTGCGGTAGCGAACCTTGTAAACCGTTGAGCACTTCGGTTTGAATTTGTTCTCCATCGTAAGACAGTGAGAGTACTCTCGTCCCCCAGGATGAGAAGCCTGCCAGCACCACTTCGTTGTTGATCACTTGCAGTTGTACCGGAAGTTGCTCAGATTTGGTTTTACCATCTATTGCCCAAGAAGCCGTAATTAACTGACTGGCAGACAACTGATAGCCCAAGCTTGCGGGAGTGGGCAAGCTAACTTGGGTGTGCTCGGCAATGTCGACCAGAGGCGTCGATTGGTGAGGGACCAAGCTGCATGCACTTAAAAACAGACTCAGTACGATTAACGTCGCGCAGCGAAAAGCATGGTTAAAAATCATGACGTCGTTTCCTCTGTTTTAATCGCAATCGGAGAGAGCAGCCAAGCAACAAAAATACCACTTAACACCGTAATGCCGAAACTGTGAATCGCGTGAGTTTGGCTGAGTGATAGCAACCCAAATGACAGCACAGTGGTTATTGCCGAAAGGGTGATCGCCAATAGTGTGCTCACGCTGCGGGCTTTCTCGGCAAAGAACAGAGTGTAATCGATCCCGATACCAAGAATGAGCACCAAGCCAAGCAAGTTGAATAGGTTTAATGTTGTTCCCATCGCGACTGCCGTTGCCAGACCGCAGGCGCAAGCAATCAATGATGGCAGTAAAACTCGCCAACTGTGTTGCAGACCGTACCGCTTGATTAATACCAGAAAGATCACAGCACTGGCGGCTGCCAATAGTTCCATGATTTTGATTCGGTATTCACCAAATAGGGCGGATATTTCCTCAGCTTTGTTTAGATAAACAACATCAGACTGCGATTTGGCAAATGCCTTAACAACGGCGGAGTCTTGCAATTGGTTTAACACCACTACCGTTGCAGATTTTCCTTTGATCTTACCCAAATGGAGAAAACGCACAGGCGCTGATACTGGGTTTTGCAAGTACTGATCAACCGTGACAGGGATAAAGTCGGCGTCCATTTTAGGCTTTTTACTTAAGCTCAGTCCGGAAGCTAGTGGGCTGGATTGTGTCGCGTAAAGATCGCGAATCAATTGATAGTCTTGTTGCTGACGTTCCACTGAGCTCAAGTAGCGGCTCAGGCTCTGGTAGCTTTCGATGGTGCTGTCCGCTTTCCACGCTTCTAATGTTGGCGTCAAAGACTCCAGCTTTTTCATTAGGTTTTCGTCATCGTCGGCGGTAACGACCAACATTTGCTGTGAAGATTGCATGCCACTGAGCGTCGTAATCAAGGTTTCTTGCTGCTTGAGATCGTTCGGCATAGTTTGCAGTAGACGAATGTCGTCATCGTAGTTCAATTGCAGCAAGAAAAAGCCACTCGCAACCACACATAACATCGGCAATCCGACTTTAATTCGAGGTTGATTCCAAAGCGTTAACCATTTCGCCAACAGTGATTGTCCCGGTAAAGTCGAAATGGTGCGCGATGGGTTACGAGCCAGTATCGGATACCAAGCCACCACGGTGATGTAAGCGGCAATCAGACCAATGGATGAAAACAGCGCAAGCTGCTGCAAACCAGGAAACGGTGCCACTAACATGCCCAAATAGCCGATCAAACTGGTGATTAAGCCCAGTGTGATCGCTATGAAAATATGCTTTAACCCTTGCTCGCTATCCCATTCATTTCCCGCCGCAAGACGTTCCGTTAGGTAGTGGAATGCGTAGTCGATAGACACACCGATTAAACTTGCGCCAAACACTAAGCTGAACAGATGGACTTTTCCAAAAATCCACGTCGTAACGGACAACGCAACGAGCAGACCAATGGTGATGGAAAGCAGTGCTAGGGACAGCGGCATCACACTCCGAAAGACCAGCAAGAACAATGCAATGATACCGAGTAGAGAGAATACACCGATGGTGCTGATCTCCGATTTTGCACTTTGCGTACCAAAGTCAGCGTAAAATAGAACGCCAGTATGTGCGACTTCAGCGCCATATTTCTGCGCGACGCCTTGTTCTAGCGCTTGAATATCAGGGACTGCAAGTTGCCCAGTTAGGCTATAAGGCGAGTCTTTTAGCTCGGCAGTAATAAGCAAGTATTGAGCACCGTCTTTTTCGACGGACAGATAGCCGTTATCCAATCGGAAAGAGGACGATTGCTGGGTAACTTGGCTCAAATAATCACGAAATAGCAAGAAAGGATCATTTTGTAACTCTTGCCCGGTCACTCCAGAAAACGGGTTGTACAGCGACTGAATCACATGCTGCACTTGCTGTTCTGGATTTTGGCTTAAACGCTCTCGTTGTTCAGGCGTCAGCAATTGGAAGCGGTGCTTAAAGTAGTAACTCGCCCAAGCTTGCTGCTCTTGAGGTGAGATTTTTCCCACCACATCGCGAAAATGATTACTCTGACGCAAACCCTTATCAAATTCAGCGGCTGCTGCAAAAAGGGCATTTTTGTCCGGCGCTGTGATCACGAAAATGACTTTGTCGCTCATACTTGCCGAGACCGACTCAAAGGCTTGCTCAGCCACCGGGTTTTGTTGGTTCTTCGGCAACAGTTTTAAAATGTTGGTCTCAATCGGAGATTCTGCACTCCAAACCCATTGTTTGAGTAGCAACGCGCCCGCTAAAACAACGAGATTGAGCCAAACCAGAGCAAAGGTGTGAGTGCCAAGACTGAGTTTAGAAACGGAATTGAGCGTCTTCGGCATCCGTGAGTTCCTGAGGTAGAGAGGTCTGGTTTGTAAACGTGATTTCGGTCTTATCGCCGCGCAGCTCTTGCAGGGTTAGGCGATCAATATGCGTTTTACCGGAAAGGGTGATGGCTTTAAACACCGCATTTAATGGTGACTGTTTGGGCACTAAAACGAGCTGCCACTGATTGTTCTCAACTGAAAAATCGAGTGTGAATTGTTCTTGCAGTGCAGAAGTATCCCCGTGGAACACGGATAAAAACACATGACTAAAGTAGAACGCCATTGGGTTTTCTTCAGCAGAGATCGTTTTCGGATCTTGGTTGGCAAAAGTCTGACGAAGTTTGTTTTCCGTCAATACCAAATTGACTGCGAAAGGTTCTGTTTGTTGCCACAACAAGCCATGTGTTTTGCTCAGTGTGAACTGACCTTTAGAGGTTAGAGGTTGACTGAACATTTCCAGATGACGCTGCTGCGTAAAATCTCCGCGCACGATTTCATGCTGAGACAACTGCTGCTGAAGCGATGCCAAATCTGTTACGTTTGCTGTCGGTGTGGCCAGTGCTGGAACAGAAAATATCAACAAAAAAGAGAGTAACCACTTTTGCATTAGTTCAGACTCCCATGGTTGTGCCATTGCTCTACTTTATCTAAAAAGATTGCTGGAGAAACAAAGCACATCTCTTGCTTTTCAATGGATACGGCGACTTGCGTTGTATGCGCTTTGCACATACGTTGATTCGTTTCGGCGTCGTAAATCACGTAATCCACACGTAAGCGGTTTTCCCACTCAGTGAGTTGCGCGGTAATGCGAATGGTGTGATTAAACGGAATCGCCTTCACGTATTTAACGCGCGTGTCGATGATCGGCCACATGTACCCAGAGTCTTGCATATCGCGATAGCTGTATTGGATCTTTTCCATCAGCACACGACGCGCTTCTTCAAAATATCGAAAGAAGTTGCCGTGATAAATCACGCCCATCGGGTCAGCATCTTGGAATGAGGTGACCATAGTCACCTCCGCTTCTAATGGGTAGAGAACCTGCTCTTGCATTATACCTCCGCGTAGAGTGGCCAATGACGTTGCTGAATGCGTTCAATGAAATGGCGCAAATCTTGTTCCAATGGGCGATCTTCAATCACAAATTCAAACTCGCTCAGTACTGCGTCACGAATTACTCGCAAACTCTGACTCATGTGGTGTTCGTCCAATTCGTTATGACGACGACGAATCTCAACCGCTTGAACGCTTGCTAGGAGTGAAGCCGCAGCAACTTGCTCTGTTAACTCAAGTACGCGTAGGCAATCACGAGCCGCGATGGTGCCCATGCTCACTTTGTCTTGGTTGTGACATTCGGTTGAGCGAGAAAAAACGCTCGCTGGCATGGTGTTTTTCAACGCTTCTGCCGTCCAAGCTGAGATACCAATCTGAACCGCTTTAAAGCCGTGGTTGATCGGTTTACGCTCGCCTTCTGCACCAGTTAAGTTAAACGGCAGGCCGTTATTGAACTTGTAATCCATCAATTGCGCCATCTGACGATCCAGCAAATCAGCTAAGTTGGCAATGTTCACTTTCAACGTATCCATCGCCATTGCGATATGACCACCGTAGAAGTGACCGCCGTGCAGAACGCGCTCATTGTCGCCATCGATAATTGGATTGTCGTTGGCACTATTTAGTTCATTCTCAATCAATTGACGTAGCCAAGGCAGTGAGTCTTGCACCATGCCAATTACGTGTGGCGCACAACGCAGCGAGTAACGATCTTGCAGTCGGTCGCTATTGCGTGGCGGACGTTCAGCATTGAGATCATCACGCAGCCAAGCCGCAACTTGCTGTTGACCAGGATGAGGTTTTACCGCAAACAACGCTTCATCAAAGTGGAAGTCATTACCTTGCATACCCACAGAGACCATCGCGGTAATCTTGGTGCAAAGCTGCGCTAGGTATTCTGCACGTTTGTAGGCAAGACAGGCGAGGGCCGTCATCACGGATGTACCGTTCATTAACGCCAAACCTTCTTTTGGTTTTAGGCGAATTGGCTCAATGCCCAGCTCTGCAAACACTTCTTGTGTTGGTCGCACATCACCTTTGTAAAGCACTTCACGTTCGCCAATTAAGGTCGCCGCTAGGTAAGACAGAGGCGTTAAATCGCCACTTGCGCCCACCGAGCCCTCTTGTGGAATACGCGGCGCAATGTCGTGGTTGATAAGCGTAACGATTTGGTTTAACAGATCGTGAGACACGCCAGATACGCCTTGCGACAATGAACATAAACGTGTTGCCAGCACCGCACGAGCTTGCTCATGAGAAAGGATTTGACCTAAGCCACAACCATGGAAGCGTGTAAGGTGCAACGGAAGTTCATCTACAAGCGCGGGTGGAATCGCCACAGTACATGAATCGCCGTAACCCGTGGTCACGCCGTAAATAACGCCTTCTTCTTTCAGTAATCGTTCCAGAAACGCCACGCCACGATCAATTTTCGCGGTAAATTCTGGCGAGGTGTTCATGTTTGCCTTTGCACCTTGAGCAATGGCAACGACATCTTCGATGGTTAAAGATTGTGCACCAAAAGTGATGTTGTGATTATTGTTGTTTGTCATGTGGCTGATTACTTAAAGTCCAGAAGTTAAAAAAGTTGTACCACTGTAACGGCGCTTGCAGTGTGTGGTGTTCTAATCTGTGTGCGTACTGTTGAACAACGTGTTCTAGTGCCTGCTGACGCTCCTTGCGCGGTAGCGTGATTTGGTCACTAAAGTGTTCAAAGTACACATTAAAATGCGGAGTGTTTGCTTCATCGTCGCGTAGGCCGAAGAGTAGGTAAACCGGCGCTTTTAATACCGAGGCCAGCATGAATGGGCCTTGCGGGAATGGTGCAGGTTTACCAAGAAAATCTGCCCAAACGACACGATTTTCTTTGCTGGTGGAAGTGCGATCGCCAACGATCACCACCCATTCGCCTTGCTCGATTTTTTGTTGAAGCAAAATCGCGGTGTCTGGTCCCATTGAGCTGACTTGAATCAGATTCAGTTCCGAATTTGGGTTTACCGCCTTCATTACCGCATTAAATTGTTCAGCGTGTTGGGTAAATACCAAGGCATTGATTTTGACATGAGAGTGTCGACGACCAAGCGCGCGGCAGAGTTCGATATTGCCAAGATGCGAGCCTAAAATGAGCACGCCTTGTTTTTTCTGCGCCATCTCTTCGAAATGATGCTGGCCGTGAATGGTTAGGTTGTCGACGTTAAAGTCACCTTGCCATGCTGCCAGTTTGTCGAGCATGGTACGCCCAAAGGAAAGCAGATGATGATAGCTGTCCAACTGCTTTGGCAGTGCGATGTTCTGCTGCGCTGCGTAGTGCTGTAAGTTGTTCAGGTAAACCTCAGACGCTTCACGGGCAGATTTACCCGTGAAGTGGTAGTAGCGCATGACTAGCTTTAAAATCAGGTCGAACGCTTTTCTGCCGAACAAGCGGTAAACCGCGAGTAAGGTTTTGATGCCTAAAATCGTGCCTTGTTCTTTTCGTTTCGACCAGTGGGCATTACTGTCATCTGTGTTTTGGCGCTTTCTGGCGAGTAGCGAAGGAATGCGCGGCAACATGCCAAAAAATAGGCGAGTGTGCATCCAGCTTATCTTGACGTTATCCCACAATGCGTCGAAGTGGGAAATGCCACCTTCAGGGTAGATCACGCGCGTTGGAACAAAATCAATGTCGACGCCTTCCCAGTACATTCGCACTAGAATTTCGATATCAAAATCCATGCGTTTGCCGATGTTGTACTTGTTCAACACGGCGACCGTTTTCGCCACTGGGTAGGCGCGAAAACCGCACATGCTGTCTTTGATAGACCGTGACAAGGTTTCTATCCACACCCAAACGTGTGTAGCGTAGCGACCATACAAACGGGATTTAGGTACGCTCTCGTCGTATATCGGTTGGCCCGAAATCAGGTTATCTGGTTTTGTTTCGCTGGCGCTGAGCAATTTCGGCAATGCTTCTAGGTCGTGCTGACCATCTGCGTCGATTTGAATGGCGTGCGTAAAACCAAGTTGGTGAGCTTGATGTAGGCCTGCCATCACAGCGCCACCTTTGCCTTGGTTTTCTCTCAAACTAATCAGTTTTATCAGCCCTTGCTTGCTCAAAGCAGAAAGCGCTTGTTTGGTGTCTTCATTGCTGCCGTCGTCAACGGCCAGCACTGGCAAAGCGAAAGAGGATAACGACGCAACCACGTCTGCAATTGTGCTGCCGTGGTTGTAGCAAGGAATTAAAAAGCAGGGACGATAATCACTCACGTGACTCACCCAGTTTCATTTTTCCTGACGAGTGAGTCACCAAGGTTTCACCGTTTTTCGATGTGTACTTAAAGGTCAATTTCTCACGCTCATTGTCCCAAGAGAGTGAGAGGCAAACGTCGGCGTTTGGCAGAATCGGCTCTTGAAATTTGATGACTTCCATTCCTTTAAATACCTTGGGAGTATTCAAATATTGAACGGCGTAGAACAACGCCCAGTCAATTTGAGTGACGCCGGGTAAAAGAGGAAAGTGACTGAAATGACCTTGGAAATCTAAGATGTCAGCATCCACTCGCAGCGACAGCTCCGCGGTATGGTCACTCACTTCAATATTCTGAATAGTTGGTTTTCTTTTTTCCATGTTACTAGCTTTATTGGAATAGTTTTTCAATTTCAGCAACTTGGCGTTTGCCTTGGCTGTTCAATGGAATTTCGTCGACCACTCGGAATTTTCTCGGGATAGCGATCGGTTCTAACCAATTGCGCAGTGCCTTGCGAAGTTCAAGCCAAAACTTGCCTTTACCAAGTTCATCAAGCACATCACCGCCTTTATCGTTAAGTACGATGATTGAGACTAACGTGAGGCGACCAGATTCTTCCATTGGGATCACCACGCTTTCTTGAACCCACGGCAATTGCTCTAAACGTTTTTCCACTTCGACAAGGGAAATACGCTTTTCTTCGACTTTGACGATTCGGTCAGTGCGTCCACGCAATTCAAAAGAAATACTATCATGGAAATAGCATTCATCCGCAGTTTGGTACCAAGTGTTTTCATCAATGTGTGGCGAGCGGAGCTTTAAACAATTTTCATGGTTAAGCTCGGCTTCAACACCAGGGAATAACGTCCAAGGAGTGCTGGCTATGTGCTGCTGACGGTAAGCGATGCCGCCGGTTTCTGTGCTGCCAAAAACTTCAATAGGAAGTGACCCAAACAACAGCTGGCTGTGTTGCGCGGCTTGGTTTGGCAGGGGGCCACCAGATGAAAATACGCACCGAATCGCAACCGGATTGTGCTCTTCACTGAGTCGTTTTAGTAACGCAGGGCTGCTTACTAGCGTGGTGTCAGCATCAGCGTGATGGACAATTTGCTCTGGGAACTCAAGGTTGTGTGCTGAAAATGGACGTGCGGAGCACAAAGGCCACAATACGCGGAACAGCAAGCCGTAAATGTGTTGATGAGAAACGGTGCTTTCAACGCGTGTGCTGGCAACCGTGTCGCCCCACAGGTTATCTAGAATAGCAACTTCGATATCGAGCTGTTTCAGCGTTTTTGCAATGGCTTTTGGTGTGCCGCTTGAACCCGAAGTAAATAGCGTTACTGGTATTTCTGCCAGGTTTAATTCACGCCAAAAATAAGGTTGTTTGGCCTCTGGCTCGCTAATCACGGTGGTTTCTAGCAATGATTGAGCTTCGATCAAAAGCGAGCTCACGAGTTCTGGAGCCGAGACATCGGCATCATGCAGCAACAAATCGTAGTGCTCACTGAGCTCTTTGAGTGCTTCTGGTTGGTAATTACCAGGTAATACAATGGATTTTCCTGCATAACAACAAGCAAAAAAGCCAACGGCAAATAGGTAGCTGTTGCCAAAACACAACGCAATGTTTTGCGTTGGTTGGGTTTCTAGCTGTTGAGTAAGTGTTGCGACGTGCTGTTGGAAATCACCCCACGTGATAACCGTATCGCGATCGTAAGAGACTGGGGATTGCTCAGACCTCTCCGCGATGAACAAGGTCGCTAGGGAGGTAAAGCTCGAATACGTTGTATTCATACGATTAGTGTTCCTTTCGAACAAATTGACGCACGATCCATTCTCCAGCGAACAAGCCACCAGCAAGTAAGTAGCTGATGAGGCCGTTATAAAGCGTCCATATTTTTACTGGTAGGAAACAGGTATAGAGTGCAACGGCAGCGTTGAGCGTAAAAAAGGCGCACCAAACCATCGTCACTTTGCGAGTGTAAGCCACGCCACTAGCCGGAAGGTCGGGTTCTTGCAAGCGAGCAAGCCTCTCTATGATCGATTGCGGCTGTTTTAAGCTCAGTCCAAATACACACAGCATACATACATTGACAACGACAGGGTAAAACTGAAGCCACCCATGTTGTTTAAACACCATGCCAAGCGTAATTAGGACAATGCCAACAGCGCCCGTAACGAGCGCCAAGAACTTAAACTCTTTTAGTGGGGTCTTATTTGCGACGAAAACACGCAAAAGTAACGCAGCAATTAACAAGCCCCCAACTAAGTTCAAGCCAAATTTATCTATACCGAAATAGACGGCGAAGGGGTAGGCAAACAGTACAATTGCAGACAGACCAGTCAGCAATTTGCGCATTAACTTTCCTTCAATAATTCAGTGACAGCGTTAACCACATCGTCAACGGTTCTTACTGCACTAAACTCTGCTGGCTTGATTTTTTTGCCAGTGACATTCTGTAGGTGTACGACCAAATCAACGGCGTCAATGCTATCAAGATCGAGATCTTGGTATAAGTGCGCATCTGATTGAATGTCGGCTGCGTCAATTTCGAACAGCTCAACAAGCGCATCTTTAACTTGTTCAAATACTTGATCTTTATTTACATCAGTCATGAATATACCTACAACTTATTCATTAGTTTGAGAAGAAACGTATTTCGCTAGATTTGCTACAGACGCAAAGTGTTCGCGCGTATTTGAGTCGTCGGCATCAATAACGATGTTGTATTGTTTTTTTATTGCGAGTCCAAGCTCAAGCGCGTCGATAGAATCTAAGCCAAGTCCATCACCAAAAAGTGGTGCATCCGTTTCAATATCATCTACGGTTAAATCTTCAAGGTTTAAAGCATCAATAATAAGTTGCTTAATGTCGTTGTGTAACTGTTCCACTGGGACCTGCTTATTAATAAAAGTTTTCTGGAAAAATGTTTTCAGCTAGGTGCTGTTGTAAGCGTCGCGCCGCTATTGTCGGCGACGTAGTTTGCTTTATAAAGGGGGTAATCTCAACTTTATCCTTAACTTCAACCCTGAAAAAGGGCTTTGTTGCCGGTACTTGATACCATTTTTTCTCTTTTGTGAGGAAACTTGGTGTTACCGTAATATGGACAACTCTTAAATCTCGTTCTGTTCTTACCGCAATTTGTGCTGCACCGCGTTGTAATTTCGGCTCTACACCTGGTGTTGTTCTTGTTCCTTCAGGAAATATAAGCAACACGTTGCCTTTGTTAAATCGTTCATCACAAAGTGCTAATAAATCATCCGGTGCTTCATTGGGAATATATCCGGCTGCTTTTACGATGTGCTTCATAAAAGGATTCGACCATATTGCCGATTTTACTAAACAGTCGCAGCGATTTAATTGTGAAGCAATGAGAACGTAATCGATTAAACTAGGGTGGTTGGCAACAATTAAACAATTACGATCTTGTTGAAGAATATCGGCACCAATAATTTGATAATCGATTGCGCCACTCAACTTCATCAATTTACAAAATGTGTTGAATGAATATCGAATCGCACCCTGAACTTTATATTCGCGTTCCGTTTGGTCTGAAACAAAAATACGAATGGTCGGAATAACAATGAAACTCAGTACTAAACCACCTAACCCAAATACTGAAAAACAAAAGCCTGTTGCTAGCACACGCCAATACTGATTTAAGCGAGTCATTTTTTGTGCCATTCCCAAGCTTGTTGCGGAGCGAAAATAGTCCACTGGCTTTTATCTAACAAGTATTGTTGCAAAAATACTAAACCTTGAGGAAGAGGATGACCGGAACGTTCTGCGTTTATGGAGCTTTGTATCGCGAACTTGTCTCCATGAGAAAGTATTAAGCCAAGTCCAAACCCTTGGTATTGTTGGCTTTCATATTCTAAATAAGAGTCAGGCATAGGCTCATCAAAATCAACAAGCAGTACTTTTTTGTCAGGATTGTCGGACAAAAACAGCCATGCTTCTAATATTGCGCTTTGGAATGTGTTTTCTGCCGCAGCGATAGAAGTTAGGGGAATGGGTTGTTTAGTTGCGATAGTGGCAAGCCCTGCGGCGGTATTGTGCACCGATTGAGAAAAAGCCATCGGAGACGCCTCTTCTCCATTAATTATATCTTCAACTAGTGCGACGCTGCGATGCAGTTCACCATGACGGCTTGAAAATACAAGGTAATCAACTTGATGTTGATTAAGCATTTCGATTGCAGTTTGTACCGCCAGTTTACTGAGTGGGCTCATTCTTCTGCGCATCATCGCAGGAATATTTGCAACATTGATTTTGCCATCTTCTGGCCATTTTATCTCTGTTGCCCATTGTTTCCATTCATTGGATTCGGATAAACCGAATGAATTCGCTGTCCACGCATCAATATTGAACGAAATGTTGATCTTCGAGTTTGGCATATTGGGTTAAATTGTTTATTTTACAGCTCGATACAAATTGGGGTTGACCCAAATTCACAATAAAAAGGAAATTATCATGTCGCGTTTTAAGCTGTATGTCTCGTTATTATTAACTTTGCTTCTTGTTGGTTGTGGACGAGTACAACCTGTAATGAATGTGGAGGATACTCCAGTTGCTTATGATCTTCAAAATAAACAAGTAAAAATGGCCATAGTGCAATCAGCAACTAACCGAGGCTGGACGATCGAAGAAGTAAGCCCTGGTGTTCTTATTGCAAAAATCCACGTTCGTAAACACTCTGCAGAAGTAAAAATCCCATACAATAATAAATATTACTCAATTATTTATCTCAACTCAGTAAATCTCAAAGCAAGTGATGGCAAAATCCACCGCAATTACAATCGTTGGGTAAACAACTTGAATGTTGATATTCAGCGAGCTATTGCATTGTTGGGCAATCAATCTCAACAATAAAACTATTAATTGCAGTTAGGTTTTTCCGTGTTAAATCAAAATAATGACCCTTTTAATGCTTTTGAAGCGAAGACAGAAGCTCAGAAGTTATCTTTTGCACCAATCGTGTTCCAGACCGCCAAAACGCTTCGAGATTTAGGTATTTTAGCCGCTTTAGACAGCGCTGGCGCACAAGGCATGAGTGCCACAGATATTGCCGAGAAAACGGGAGTATCAGAATATGGTGTTAAAGTACTGTTGGATATGGCGATTAGTGCGCATATTGTTTTATGGGAACGACCTAACTATTCGCTTGCAAACCTTGGTTTTTACCTTCTTCATGATGGTATGACGAATGCAAACATGGATTTTACGGCAGATGTTTGTTACGCCGCGATGATGCATTTGACGGAAGCAATTCAAGAAGGTAAACCGTCAGGTTTGAAAGAGTTGGGCAATTGGGAGACCATTTATCAAGGTCTATCGACGTTACCAGAACAAGCCAAACAGAGCTGGTTTAAGTTCGATCATTTCTATTCGGATCGCTCGTTCCCACTTCTGCTTAAAGAGGTATTTGCAAGGAAGCCAAAGCATCTTGTGGATATTGGCGGAAATACGGGAAAATGGGCGATTCAGTGTTGTAAACATGACCCTGACGTTCAAGTGACGATTGTTGATTTACCGCAGCAATTAGAAGTAGCGATGAAGAATGTTTCAGAAAACCAGTTCGTCGAGCGTGTACGTCCATACCCTGCAAACATGCTTGATAAAGCACAAACATTGCCTGAGCATGCTGACGTATGGTGGATGAGCCAGTTCTTGGATTGCTTTTCCCCAATTGAGATCCTCAATATCCTTAAAAAAGTTAAAGCCCAGTTAACGAAGGGAGATACTATTTACGTATTGGAGCTGTTTTGGGATGCTCAAAAATACGCGGGAGCTTCCTATAGCCTTAATGCCACTTCTCTTTATTTTACCTGTTTAGCTAACGGTAATAGTCGCTTTTATCGCAGTGATGATTTCTTAGAAATTGTCGAAGCGGCAGGTTTATCTGTCGTTGAAAGAACCGACAATATTGGCCTTGGTCATACCTTATTAAAACTACAAGCAAACTAAATTCAGAATGAAAACAGAGCTCAAGCAAGTTGTTGTCGTAGGAGCGGGGCCATCAGGTTCAACCGTTTCTGCCTTATTAAAATCGCGTGGCATAGATGTTGTTGTCTTAGAAAAAGCGACTTTTCCACGTTTTTCCATAGGAGAAAGCCTACTCCCTGCATGTATGGAAGTTGTTGAACAAGCAGGAATGACTCATGCAGTAAAGCAGTTTGGTTTCCAGTATAAAGATGGTGCTGCATTTCGTCGTAATGGCGTATACACCCAGTTCGACTTTACAAACAAATACACACCAGGACCGGGCACGACGTTTCAGGTTCAACGTGCCAACTTTGATAAAGTATTGGCAGATAGCGCTGAAGAGCAAGGCGTAGAGATTCGTTATCAGCATGAGCTGCTCAACCTAGTGTTTGAAGGGAAAAAGTCTCGATTAGAAGTGCTCGACTCAAATAAGAAGGCTTATCAAATCGAAGCAGATTTTGTGCTGGATGCAAGTGGCTTTGGGCGTGTTTTGCCACGCTTGTTGGAGCTAGAAGAACCTTCTTGTCTTCCGCCTAGAAAAGCGATCTTTACCCATATCGAAGATCATATCTCTCCCCAAGAGCCGGAATACGATCGCAACAAAATTTTAATTTCAGTTCATCCTGAAAATCACGACGTATGGTACTGGCTAATCCCATTCTCTAATGGTACCTGTTCGTTTGGTGTGGTGGGTGAGCCAGAATTTTTCGAACAATACCCAGAAGATAAGATTGCAGCGTTGCAGCAGTTAGCCAATGAAGAGCCGGGTTTGGCTGCTTTATTGCGAAACGCGAATTACCCGAATCCAGCAGGCGAGTTGGGTGGCTATTCTGCTAACGTCAAACGTTTAGCGACAGAGCACTACGCGTTGCTTGGTAATGCTGGTGAGTTTCTTGATCCTGTATTTTCATCGGGTGTCACTATCGCCATGAAATCGGCAGAGTTTGCAGCGGACTGCGTGGTTCGTCACCTGAATGGTGAAAAGGTTGATTGGCAAGAAGAGTACTCGCAACGCTTAATGGTGGGAGTGAACACATTCCGCACTTATGTGGAAGGCTGGTACAACGGCACGTTGCAAGATGTGATTTTCTATCAAAACCCGAACCCACGTATTAAACAGATGATTAGTGCGATTTTGGCTGGATATGCTTGGGATACGAATAATCCTTACGTAAAACAAAGTGAGCAGCGTTTGTCGACGCTTGCAGAACTGGTTCGGGAAGCTGAACTGTAAGAATATACATTCGCTTATCCGAGAATCAGTAAGCCCAGGTCTTACCAAAAAATTGGTAAGACCTTTTTAATGCCTCTTTACTTTTACTTCTAGCGTGTTGGAGACACATTGACCACTTACATCGGTGTGTATCGAATTTGAGAATTTTTATGGTGACATTGATCACATCTAGAATTCCTGTTGCTGATATTTATATTAAATTTGTGGGAAATGGATTACATTCTGGGAGTGTTCCCTACATCCGGCTTCGTTGTGAAAACGGTTTATAAGCAACTGTATAAGTTAGTAAAGTTCCAAAAACTACATCAAAAAAAAGACAAGTTTCTTACCAAATCAATTCGCTTGGTGAGTTCGAGCCATCGACTACGCCAAACGCTTCCTCTACTTTCTAAAATTGTCGAAGAACATGACGCATCAACGGTCTCTTCGATTGCAGATCCCGAGAACGCGGTCGCGTGGGGAGGTAAAGTTTCTCCAGAGTTCAAATCTAAAGTCATCCGTATTAGTAAAGAGCTAAAGATCAATCCTAATCATCTTATGGCGTGAATGGCATTTGAAACTGCTGAAACTTTCAGTCCAAGCATCAAAAATGGTTCCGGAAGCGGGGCTACAGGGTTAATTCAATTTATGCCCTCTACCGCAGAATCATTTGGAGTGAACACAAAGACTCTTGCGAGAATGAGCGCGCTTGAACAACTTGACTATGTGAAAGCGTACTATTGGCCCTATCGAAATAAAATTAATAGCTTAGAAGATGCTTACATGGCCATTCTCTACCCTGCTGCGATTGGCAAACCGCCGTCTTTCGTTTTGTTCAGACAAGGCTCAATTGCCTATCGACAGAATGCAGGTATCGATCGCCACAACACGGGGAAAATCACGCTTAATGATGTTTCCTACAAAGTGAGGAAAAAATTAGAAAAAGGTTTGCAGCCCAATTTCATGGGCTAAGATTGTGTCATGTTCCTAGTTTTTCGCGCATGAATCCTTCTGTTACTTCACGGGGATTCTGATACACTACGCGCCCATTTCCTCTGTTGAGACCTTTCTATGCCATTTTCTAAGCTTGGTTTAAGCGCATCGATTGCTGATGCAGTAAAAGCGCTAGGTTATGAAAAACCCACTTCTATCCAACAAAAAGCCATTCCAATCGTATTGCGTGGCCGCAATTTAATTGCAGCAGCGCAAACGGGCACAGGTAAAACGGCCAGTTTTGTTCTGCCAATCTTAGAAAAGCTTAGTCGAGGCGAAACGCAACGTAAAAAACGCGCTCGGGCGATTATCCTAACGCCAACACGCGAACTTGCGCTTCAGGTTCATCAAAGTATTGAAGCTTATGGTAAAAACTTACCATTACGCTCAATGGCGATGTTTGGTGGTGTGGATTATGCACCACAAAAACAAGCCTTGATCGAGGGTGTCGATATTGTGGTAAGCACGCCTGGGCGCTTGATTGATCTGTACGGTCAACGCGCGATTCACTTTGATGAAGTGGAAATGCTAGTGCTTGATGAAGCCGACAAAATGTTGGATATGGGATTCATCGATGCGATCGACAAAATCGTCGACTGTATGCCAGAACATGTGCAAAGTTTGCTGTTCTCAGCGACGTTATCTAACCCTGTTCGTGACTTGGCGAAAAATGCGATTATTGATCCTGAAGAGATCACGATTGCAAAGCACAGTGCCTCAAAATCAAATATTAAACAGTGGATCACGACCGTCGATAAAGATATGAAGTCGTCGCTGTTAAGTCACTTGCTTAAAGAAAATGACTGGTCGCAAGTACTGGTATTTATTGAAACTAAACACGGCGCAGCCAAACTGGTAAGCCAACTTGAGAAACGTGGCATTGTGGCAGAAGCATTCCACAGTGGCCGTAATCAGCGTGTTCGCCAGGAATTAATAGAAAAGTTTAAAGCGGGTGAAATCCAGTACTTAGTCGCAACCGGCGTTGCTGCGCGCGGTATTGATATTGATAATCTGCCAGTTGTCATCAACTACGATTTACCTTACCCAGCGGATGAGTATGTACATCGTATTGGTCGTACAGGTCGTGCTGGCGCGAAAGGTGAGGCGATATCACTGGTTTCAAAAGACGACTTTAAGAACCTCTGCATGATTGAAAGTCGTTTAGGGCACTTGCTAGAGCGAGTGGAAATTGAAGGTTTTGCGCCAAGAAAGCCAGTACCAGTTTCAATTTTAAATTACGTGCCTAAGAATAAACGTAAACCGCACGATAAGCGCGAATCAAAATAGCCAGTTTATCCCATGATCTAAAAGCCGCATTCTTGCGGCTTTTTGCGTTTTAAGGCATCCAATTATGTAGCCATCGCGACGGTTTCTATTCGGTAATGAGGAAAAAAGTTAATCAGTGTCATACGCTTAACACGTAAAGTGAATCAAGGTGCGTTAAGCTTTTGTCAATTATCTGTCCGCAGGTTTGCACAAGGTAAGGAATGGGCGCAAACTTTTTTGCTTGCTAATGAATGCATAAGATGGGGCACAAATGAAAACAGGTGATAAGCAATTCGCCGTTATTGGTCTTGGCCGATTTGGTTTGGCAGTGTGTAAAGAGTTACAAGATTCAGGCGCTCAAGTTTTAGCCGTTGACATCAACGAAGACAGAGTTAAAGAAGCCGCCAGTTTTGTTAGTCAGGCGGTTGTGGCTAACTGTACTCACGAAGAGACGGTTGCTGAGCTCAAACTTGATGATTACGACATGGTGATGATTGCCATCGGAGCGGATGTCAATGCCAGTATTCTTGCGACATTGATTGCTAAAGAGGCGGGAGTAAAGTCAGTATGGGTTAAAGCCAACGATCGCTTCCAAGCTCGTGTTCTGCAAAAAATTGGCGCAGACCACATTATCATGCCTGAGCGTGACATGGGGATACGTGTCGCGCGTAAAATGCTCGATAAACGGGTTCTTGAGTTCCACCCATTAGGCAGTGGCTTAGCTATGACGGAGTTTGTGATTGGCTCTCGTTGGATGGGTAAGACACTAAGTGATTTGGCTCTGTGCAAAGTCGATGGCGTGCAAGTGCTAGGGTTTAAACGGGGCCCAGAAATTACCAAGGCACCTGACCTTAATACCACACTAGAAATTGGTGACCTAATTATTGTGGTCGGCCCTCAAGATGCGCTCGCAAATAAATTAAAATCGCTATGACGTATTTTCATCAGAAAGGTGTTTTTTACGCACCAGATGGTAAACAAGAGAAAGCGAAAGGCAACGAACCGCGAATTATATTGCTCAGTTTTCTCGGTGTTTTACTGCCTTCTGCGGTATTGCTAACCTTGCCAGTTTTTTCTGTTACGGGCCTGTCGATAACGGATGCTTTGTTTACTGCAACGTCCGCTATTAGTGTGACAGGGCTTGGTGTTGTCGATACTGGGCAACACTTTACGCTTGCGGGTAAAATCTTGCTGATGTTTTTAATGCAAATCGGTGGTTTGGGGCAGATGACGTTGTCGGCGGTCTTACTCTATATGTTCGGCGTGCGTTTGAGTTTGCGTCAACAAGCGCTGGCGAAAGAAGCATTAGGGCAAGATCGGCAAGTCAATCTAAACCGACTAGTAAAGCGGATTGTTGTTTTCGCGCTTGTTGCAGAAACGGTCGGGTTTATTTTTCTCTCTATCCGCTGGGTCCCTGAAATGGGCTGGCAGACTGGTATGTTTTACGCCTTGTTTCATGCAATTTCTGCATTTAACAACGCTGGGTTCGCGCTGTTTTCTGACAGTATGATGAGCTTTGTGAATGATCCGTTGGTTATCTTTACACTGGCGGGGCTATTCATTTTTGGCGGGCTTGGTTTTACTGTTGTGGGTGACATCTGGCTAAACTGGCGCAAAGGTTTCCACTTTTTGCATCTTCACACCAAAATCATGCTGATTGCGACACCGATATTGCTCTTAGTCGGAACGATGATGTTTTGGTTACTTGAGCGAAGCAACCCAAACACAATGGCGTCTTTACCTGCAACAGGGCAATGGTTGGCGGCATTCTTTCAATCTGCGAGTGCGCGAACGGCAGGGTTTAATAGTGTTGACTTGGCGTTGTTTACCCAGCCGGCCTTACTGGTCATGATTGTTCTAATGTTAATTGGAGCGGGTTCCACCTCAACGGGGGGCGGTATTAAAGTTTCCACATTTGCTGTTGCGTTTATGGCTACGTGGACCTTTTTACGCCAAAAGAAACATGTGGTTATGTTTAAGCGAACCATAAATTGGCAAACTGTGACTAAGTCATTGGCAATTATCGTTGTGAGCGGAGCCATCCTGACAAGCGCAATGTTTTTATTGATGCTTACCGAGAAGGCCAGCTTTGATAAAGTTATGTTTGAAACCATTTCCGCATTTGCCACAGTGGGGCTCACCGCCGGTTTGACTGCGGAACTTTCTGAACCTGGTAAATACATTATGATCGTGGTGATGATCATTGGTCGTATTGGGCCGCTCACGCTTGCCTACATGTTGGCACGTCCTGAACCTACCTTGGTCAAATACCCAGAAGACGCCGTTCTTACAGGTTAATATAGCGTTAAACAATGGCCGCGCGACCATTACGAGCATTGATTAATAGCAGTGCTCGTACATTTATAGAATATGTGGAATGTTGCCCAGTTTTACCTACAAATTCGTAGAAGTTCATTTCTTCTTCCTTTCGTTTCGATACTATTCATTCACTCAATTTATATTCTCAGAAGCTACGCTCATAACAGCGTTTTGGAATCCGACGCTTTTGTAGTGTGACACCAAACTACGTCGTGTTATCTGAGCGAATTGATACCAGCCTTCGTCAATAGTCACTCAGTCTTACTCTATGCACATAGGGTTACTTTGTGTTTGTTGTGCTTGGTATGAATGAACGAATCGAAAAGATGGAGTCGTACTTTGAAATTCAACACACTCGCCATGGCTATGCTAACTGCGCTTCTTGCAGGGAAGAGCATGGCAACTACTCCGCCATCACCGATTTGGCATACTATTGCGTTGAGCGATGGTAGCTCCAGTGAGGCAATTCTACGTGGAACGGCAGATTTCCACTGGTTTGAAGATAAGCAGGGCAATGCCTTACTTCAGGAAGACGGCGTTTGGTTTTTCGCGCAGATTCAGCGCGAGTCAGACACGCCAATATTGACCTCGACAGGTGTGGTGAAAACGCAGTCGAGTGAGCCACCTGAGTCGGCGAGGTTTCGCCCGGATTTACAAGTTAAACCGCAATTATCTTCTCTAAAAACCATTGAGCCGATGGCACGAAAAAACCTACTGCGTTCGGCGCAAGGTTACCAGGCGATGAGCAGTTCAACGGTGAAGCAGCAGCCCCTATTGGTTGTGCAAGTTTCGTTTGATGACCAAGCAATGGTGCATGATTTTGAGCAACGCGTATTTAATACCAATGGTCAAAGCGTTGTGGATTACTTTGATAAAAACTCTCAAGGTAAATTCAAAGTTGTTCCTGCACTTGAGAGTTACGGCACCGCCAATGACGGTGTGATAGATGTGACTGTGGCACAAAGCCACCCTAACTGTCACTCTAGTTCTACTGATAAGACATGCACCGCCAAGTTGAATGCGGTTTTCACCGAGGCTTATCAAAAACTGGATCCATACTTTAATCTTTCGGCCTACGACAGCAATCAAAATGGTACCGTAGAACCGTCAGAACTCTCTGTCATGTTTATTTTTGCGGGGGGAGATCGTTCAACAGGGGTTCTCAACCGTCCTGCGATTTGGCCGCACAAATTCTCTCACGATGATGTCACACTAGATGGTAAAAAGATCACAGACTATTGTGTGTTCGCTGACTATCAAGTTGATCATCAAGCGACGTTGGGCGTGATCGTACACGAGCTTGGCCACTTAATGCTTGGCTTACCGGATTTGTACGCAAGGAACAGTGATGCCTCGATTGGCTCTTGGGGCGTGATGGGTGGCGGTTCATGGGCGCAGAAACCGGGAGATTCATACGCTGGTGACACTCCGGTTAACATGAGTGCATGGAGCAAACACGCTGCTGGTTTTGTTGTACCAACGGTAACTCATGAAAGTCCAGCGCCTATTTCTGTGAACAACGACGATGTCAAGCTGGTGTATCTCGACCCGTACTTGAAAGAGTTTGGTCCACGTGTTTACTTGGAAAATCGCACCTTTAGCGGTTACGACCGAGCATTGGCGGCTGAAGGTATCCTGGCGACGTCGGTCAATGTCCAGAACCGCTTTAATGATGTTGGCGCGATGCAGGTTCAAATCATGCAGGCTGATGGTCTGAATGAGTTAGAAAATGATGGTAGGAGTGACGCTGACGATTTGTACCCTAATGGTGGCGATGTCATTTCAGATACATCGACCCCGGGTCTGAGAGCGATCACAGGGTTTGATACTGGGGTTCGTATTTCCAACATTGCCAGCAACACCAACGGCGGTAGCTTTTCTCTTGAGCATACAAACGAACCAAATAAATCAGCATGGCTGAACTCTCTTCATCAAGGTTATGTGTACGCGAGTGGGAGTAACACTCTGGCGGTGTCACTGGACTTGAATAGTGATACAGAGCTTGATGGCCTTCAACTTTATGCGCAAAGAGATAGCGCTCAAAGTGACATGACTTATCGAGTTTGGCGATTCCCATTTTCTGGAAACATTGGCTATCGATTAATATTGAATCAAAACAACGCTGAGCTTTTACAGCAAGGTAACTTCCAAAAGTCATCTCGAATTTTATTCCCCCAATCAAGCCAATTGAGTGCGGGTCAGCACTTATTGGTCGTTGAATTGGAAGGCGGTCAATTTGATGCAAACTTTGACTTCGGCCGCTTGCTAAAAACTGAAAAAGCCTCCCTACCTGTAATGTGGACTGGTGATTACAGTGAGATTGGCACGTTTGGTCTAGAAAAAGCCGGGTTCTCTTATATTCCGTTTGCAGCATTATTAAATGTGGATGCGAGCAACTTGGTTGAAGCGAAATCTGATTTGTTACAAACCAATAAAAATACGCCAATCAAACTGAACCTGATGGACAATGATTTCATGGCGGTAGGGTATCAGTTCAATGTGGACATTGTGCAGAAGCCTGAGCACGGCACCATCTCTGGCAACCAGTACCAACCTGAAGCTAACTTCGTTGGTCTGGACACTTTCCAATATCGTTTGTTGTCGGTTGATGGTGCGTACTCATCTTCAATCGTGAATGTGCAGGTGGAAGTGCTTGGCAGCAACGAAGCGCCAGTGGCCGTGATTGATGTTGATAATAAAGACATGACGGTTGGGCAGCGAGTCACGTTGTCTGCGTTAAATAGTACGGATGCTGATGGTGATGTGTTGAGTTATAAATGGGAGCAGTTGGCTGGCACTTCAGTTTCTCTTGGCAATGCAACCAGTGTTAGCACAAGCTTTACGGTGCCTCAAGGTGCAAAAGCGGGTGAGGTTCTGACATTCCGTTTAACCGTGACTGATCCTAGTAATGAAACGTCCAGTGCTACCGTCGATTTAACCATGAAAAACGCAGCGCCACTTACGCTTGCAGATACGGCGACCGTTGCCGTTGGTGAAAGTATTCTGATTGATGCAGCGAGCAATGATTCGGATGTGAACGGCGATAAACTGGTTGTAGAAAGCGTACAGAACGTAACGGGTGTGGGAAGTGCGAGTGTAGAGAATGGCAAAATCCGTTTTCAAGCACCGGATAGCCCTACTGACGGCATCAAGCTGCAATATACGGTTTCAGACGGTCATGGTGCCACTGCTACGGGGGAAGTTATCGTGACGGTTGTTGCTTCTTTGAAGACAACGACATTCAAGAACTCTGAAGGTAGCGGCAGTGTTTCTTATTGGGCTTTGATGTTACTTGCAACATTAGGCTGGCGACGTCGCGTCTAAAACGGTATTGAATTGCGGTATAAGCCACTCACATTGAGTGGCTTATTTTTTATCTGATCTATTTTGGTTTCGTTCTCATTGTCTTATGAGATGTGTTTCTCATTATTTTTAAAGCGATTTTTCTACTCTGCGGTTACCCTAGGGGCCGATTTTTATGAACTAAGGATGTTATATGTCTACCGAGGGCTTTTCTGTTTCGGAAATATGCCGAGAAGCGGCAGTGATGGTCAGAAGGAATCTACTCGCAATTGTTATTGCTTGTATTCCGTTGATTATCGTGCACTCAATTTTTGCTTTTATGTATCCTGAAATGACGGGGCAAGATCAAGCGAACGTTCAAGAAGGCAATGTCGCAGGATTTTATTTCGTCACAATTATTTTGTACCCACTTGTTGCCGCTATGGCGGCTGTGCGTGTGCATCGAATTTATTTAGCCGGCGATTACATGCACTCTGCGTTGGATGTATTTCGTTTGTCAGCTCGAGAATTCCGTTTCATAGGCTGGTGGATACTGTTTGGACTGATGATGATGCTCGTTATTGGTATCCCGATCTTTGTGTTGTCGTTTATCTACATTGCAGAAAGTGGTGAAGCCGACTTTGTTGCTATGGCTATTATCACAACGATTGCAAGCATTCCTGGCTATTGGGTAATGGCGCGATGGTCATTTGTGTTGCCAGCGACAGCAATGGATCATCAGCCGCGCAGTTTGCGTCGTTCGTGGAACCAGAGCAGAGCATACAACAAACAAGTATTCATTTTGATGGGACTAATTCCATTGGGTGCGGGCTTGCTCAGTCAGCTGATCTTTAGCCACTTTACGAATCTCTTTATGTTGAGCCTCGTCGGTGTGGCCTATGGTATTTTTGGCGCGTACCAGCTGGCATTGTTATCGTTGAGCTATAAAACGGTAGTGGATATCGAACGCGCTCGTTTTGATACGCCATCACAGCCACCAAAAACGGGTGAAGAATTTTCCGCTTAACCCTTTGATCGTTTTTACATGCTACCTCCGTTTAGGAGACGGTCTGCGGCAGGTTGATACCTTCCTGCCGCCTTCGCGTTATTCACGCAAAATACCCATGCCCATTTCATGGCTGAATGACAGGGACATTCACACGTATACTCACAACAGTACTTCTTTTTATTAAGGAACCCTACATGTCCATTTGGCAACGGGTCAATTTCACCCATCGCTTTAGTCAATTACCGTCAGCGTTCTATACGTTGGTCGAGCCACAACCCTTGGACAACACTCGCTGGGTCGCTTGGAATGGTGAGTTTGCACAGCAGTTTGGTTTACCAGAAGAGCAAAACGATGAGTTATTGGCGGTTTTTTCCGGGCTAAGTGAATTCGAACAATTTCGTCCTCTTGCGATGAAATATGCAGGCCATCAGTTTGGCGTTTACAACCCAGATTTGGGCGATGGACGTGGATTACTGTTGGCAGAAATTGAGCATCAGAATGGTACTTGGTTTGATCTTCACCTCAAAGGTGCAGGGCTAACGCCTTACTCGCGAATGGGAGATGGGCGAGCGGTATTACGCTCAACTATCCGTGAGTACCTGTGCAGTGAAGCCATGGCGGGCCTTGGGGTTCCGACGACACGTGCTCTCGGTATGATGGTCAGTGATACACCTGTTTATCGAGAAAAAACGGAATCGGGCGCTTTGTTACTTCGAATGGCTGAAACCCATGTTCGATTTGGTCACTTTGAGCATTTCTTTTACACCAACCAGTTAGCAGAGCAGAAGCTGTTGGCGGATAAGGTGATTGAGTGGCACTTTGCTGATTGTGCATCGGCGGAGAAACCATATGCCGCGATGTTTGACGCCATCGTGACTAAAACAGCCGAGATGATCGCATATTGGCAAGCTTTTGGTTTTGCGCATGGTGTGATGAATACCGATAACATGTCAATTCTTGGGCAAACTTTTGATTATGGTCCGTTTGGCTTTCTTGATGATTATGAGCCGGGATACATTTGTAATCATTCAGACTACCAGGGTCGTTACGCATTTGATCAACAGCCTAGAATTGCGCTTTGGAACTTGTCAGCATTGGCGCATGCGCTATCGCCACTCGTTGAACGAGAAGATTTAGAATCGTCGTTGAGTCAATTTGAAGTTCATTTAAGCCAGCAGTTCAGCCGCCTCATGCGTGAGAAGTTGGGCTTAAAAACTAAGATAGCGGAAGACGGGCGTTTGTTTGAAGCTATGTTTGAGCTTCTTCACCAGAACAAAACGGACTACACTCGCTTCTTCAGAACACTTTCAAACCTTGATAATGCGCCTTCCCAAGCCGTAATCGATTTATTTCTCGACCGAGAAGCTGCGCGAGCTTGGCTTGATCTGTACTTAGCTCGGTGTGAGCTAGAGGTTGATAAACTAGGGGGCCAGATTTCAACCGAACAGCGTTGCAAACAGATGCGTCAAGCCAATCCCAAATACATCTTGCGTAACTACTTGGCTCAGTTGGCGATTGATAAAGCGGAAGAAGGGGACTTTAGCGAATTACACCGATTGGCCGGACTGTTAAAACGCCCATTTGATGAGCAACCCGAGTTTGATGATTATGCGAAATTGCCGCCGGAATGGGGGAAGAAAATGGAGATAAGCTGTTCTTCATAAATGGGTCACTTCCCACCCATTTATATCTTTTTCTTGGGTGGAATTCACTCGTTACACTTCGGATTCATGTTAATGGTCTTTTTTAATTTATTGAAATACATATAAATTTTAACATGGTCCATTAATTGCTCTTTGTTGAACATCCGTACCCATCGCCTAACACCTAGTTACTCATGGACGGGATGGGATGTGATTCAACAAGGAGAATAATAATGTTTAAGCCTCTAACTCTACTATCTGTCTCTGCACTTGCTGTTACCAGTTTTAATGCTGCCGCAAATTGTGACCCAGGTGAAACGGTCATCAAGTTTAGCCATGTAACGAATGCGGACAAACACCCTAAAGGCATCGCGGCTTCGTTACTTGAAAAGCGCGTCAACGAAGAGATGAACGGTAAAGTCTGTATGCAGGTGTTTCCTAACTCAACACTTTATGATGATGACAAAGTGTTGGAAGCGCTACTGAATGGTGATGTTCAACTCGCTGCTCCTTCTCTTTCTAAGTTTGAGAAATTCACCAAGAAGTACCGCCTTTTCGATCTTCCTTTCTTGTTCGATGATGTCGACGCGGTTGACCGTTTCCAAAACTCGGAAGCGGGTGAAAAGCTGAAAAATTCAATGAAACGTCGTGGCCTACAAGGCATTGCGTTTTGGCATAACGGCATGAAGCAAATGTCAGCCAACAAGCCGCTCATTTCTCCAACTGATGCTGAAGGACTTAAGTTCCGTGTTCAAGCCTCTGATGTACTCGTTGCTCAGTTTGAGCAGCTAGGTGCTAACCCACAAAAAATGTCGTTCAAAGAAGTTTACGGCGGCTTGCAAACTAAGGTTATTGATGGTCAAGAAAATACTTGGTCAAACATTTACGGCAAAAAATTCTTCGAAGTTCAAGATGGCATTACGGAAACGAACCACGGAATTCTGGATTACTTAGTTGTGACGTCAAACGACTTCTGGAAAAACCTACCAGATGATCAGCGCGAGCAGTTAAATACCATTATTCAAGAGGTAACTGCGCAGCGTAATGCTGAGTCAACCAAAGTAAACCTTGCGAATAAGAACAATATCATCGAAGCCGGTGGTGTGGTTCGTACTCTAACGCCAGAACAGCGCCAAGAGTGGGTCACTGCACTTCAACCAGTATGGAAGAAGTTCGAAAAAGACATTGGTTCTGACCTAATCGAAGCCGCTTTGGCGTCTAACCAAAAATAATAACAGCTAGCACATTTAGCCCTCTCAAACTGAGGGGGCTCTTTCCCCCTACAGACGACGTGATGTAATTATGGAACAGACTTTTTTTGCCAAGGCTGGACGAATCACCGATGCCATTGAAGAGACTTTGATTGCTTTCTTCTTGGGTGCCATGACCTTGCTGACCTTTGCCAATGTCATCTTTCGTTATGTCTTTAACGACAATATTCTTTGGGCGCTTGAGCTCACCGTTTTCATGTTCGCATGGATGGTGTTGGTTGGCGCATCTTATGGTGTGAAAAAACACTTTCATATTGGTGTCGATGTCATTATTAACATCGTTCCGGAAGGTAAACGAAAAGCCCTGGCGCTTTTTGCAGCAATGTGTTGCTTAGCCTTCTCTATTTTGCTGTTAATTGGCGCTTGGAACTACTGGTATCCGTTCGCTACCGACCGAGCGTGGTATGAAACGGACGATATTCCGATGCCTGAAATACTCCAGTTCATGGCCGACTGGTTAAATGAGGGAGAGCGTTATGAAAAGCTGCCACGTTTTATTCCTTACTTCGCTTTGCCACTTGGAATGGCGCTACTAACGTTTAGATTTGTTCAAGTCACGTGGCAAATCGCTACTGGTAAGCTCGATCGCTTGATTGCAGGACATGAAGCGGAGGAAGAGCTCGAATCTCTTAAAGCTGAGATGAGTGACGCTGAAGACGTAATGGCTCCAAAGGCCTCGCAAGACGCTAAAAACAAGGAGCAATAAGCCATGGAGATCTTATTTCTATTTTTGATGGTAATTGGCTTTATGCTGGTTGGCGTGCCAATTGCTATTTCGCTGGGCCTTTCCAGTGTTCTTTTCCTTTTAATGCATTCGGATGCCTCTTTAGCGTCAGTTGCTCAAACGCTGTTTAATGCATTCGCGGGCCACTACACGCTATTGGCTATTCCATTCTTTATATTGGCTTCAAGCTTTATGTCGACGGGTGGCGTAGCAAAGCGGATCATTCGTTTCGCCATTGCCATTGTAGGCTGGTTCCGCGGCGGTTTGGCGATGGCTTCGGTTGTAGCGTGTATGATGTTTGCCGCGTTGTCAGGTTCCTCACCTGCAACGGTTGTTGCCATAGGTAGTATTGTTATCGCAGGTATGATCAAAAACGGTTACTCAAAAGAGTTTGCCTCTGGGGTAATTTGTAACGCAGGTACGCTAGGGATTTTGATCCCACCTTCGATTGTGATGGTGGTGTATGCAGCCGCAACGGATGTGTCAGTTGGACGTATGTTCCTTGGTGGTGTGATTCCCGGTTTGCTGGCGGGTGTCATGTTGATGATCGCGATTTACATTGCCGCGAGAATCAAGAACCTTCCAAAGCAACCTTTTGTCGGTTGGAAAGAAACTTTTGATGCCGCCAAGGATGCAAGCTGGGGCTTGTTGTTGGTCGTCATCATTCTTGGTGGTATCTATGGCGGTATCTTTACGCCGACAGAAGCCGCTGCGGTTGCTGCTGTGTACTCATTCTTTATTGCTAACTTTGTATACAAAGACATGGGGCCATTTGCAGACAAGAAAAACACTAAACCTGCGCTCGTTAAAATCTTCCAAACCTTTGTTCATAAAGACACGAAACACACCCTGTATGAAGCGGGCAAACTCACCATCATGCTGCTGTTCATCATTGCTAATGCCTTAATTTTGAAGCATGTTTTAACGGAAGAACGCATCCCGCAAATGATCACCGAGTCGATGCTCTCGGCTGGTCTCGGACCAATCACTTTTTTGATTGTGGTGAACGTCTTGTTGCTGATTGGTGGTCAGTTCATGGAGCCATCAGGCTTGTTGATCATTGTTGCGCCGCTCGTGTTCCCAATTGCGATTGCATTAGGTATAGACCCAATTCATTTGGGCATAATGATGGTGGTGAATATGGAGATAGGAATGATAACGCCGCCCGTGGGTCTTAACTTATTTGTGACCGCTGGTGTTGCCAAAATGTCGATGATGAACGTAGTGAAGGCAGCATTACCCTGGGTTGGAGTGATGTTCTTGTTCCTAATTATCGTCACATATGTACCATGGGTTTCGACTTGGTTGCCTACTACCTTGATGGGGCCGGAGATCATTACCAAGTAATGGAAGCCAGAAAGTAGAAAGAGGTGTGAGAATTCACACCTCTTCGTCTATTGACTTGTAACAAGTTTTGCGCGGGTCTGAATTAATTCGACGTTCATAGTGTCGCCACCTCTTTTTATTTTTACGACGCTCTTCACCGAATCTTCTCTCTTCTTGATAGCAACCGTCTACGAGCACGGTATCTGTAACAATCGGTATTCTCACTTTTTCGTTCATATCTATAACAACCATGATAAACCCGTTGTTAAAAATTATGATTCAAGTTGAATATAATGCCAGCTATTTGAACGTGTTTTATTTGTAAAGGTCTTTATTTATTTGGTAGCGCTGCATCTTGTCGTAAAGAGTTTTTCTTGGCACATTCAATTGGCACATTGTCTGTTTAATACTACCGTTGTTTTCTAATAAAGCGCCTTCAATGGCTGCTCTCTCAAACTCCGCCACTTGCTCTGCAAGGCTTGAGGAAGACTTAGCAACTGGGTTCGATTCTCCCAACTGAATTAACTTACCCAATAGCACAAAACGCTCTGCAGCATTTCTGAGTTCTCGAACATTGCCAGGCCAGTCATGGCTCATCAGTTGCGCTAGATCTTGGGGTGACAAGCTAGGTGAGCTTTTGCCATAACGTGAAGCTGCTACCAACAGAAAGTGGTGAAAGAGGGCGGGAATGTCTTCTTTTCGTTCGCGTAGTGGCGGGAGATCCAGGGTCACGACATTGAGCCGATAGTAGAGGTCCTGACGGAAAGTACCTTCTTCAGCTGCGTGTTTTAAATCGACCTTTGTTGCGGCAATCGCTCGAATATCTAAAGGCAATAATTCATTTGAACCGACACGCTCAATCACGCGCTCTTGTAATACCCTCAATAAACGAATTTGGGCTTGGATAGGCATCGACTCGATCTCATCCAAGAAAAGTGTGCCGCCTTGTGCAAACTCAAATTTACCGATACGACGGCTTTCGGCGCCAGTGAATGCGCCTTTTTCATGGCCGTAGAGTTCACTCTCAATTAAGTTCTCTGGAACCGCTCCACAATTTACGGCGACAAAGTTTTGGTTCCGGCGAGAGCTTTGCTCATGTAAAGAACGAGCGATTAACTCTTTCCCTGTACCGGTTTCACCAAACAACAAAATATCGGCGTCGGTATCGGCGATTTGGGTGATGGTCTCTCGTAATATTTGGATGCTAGAGGTTTCACCAATAACTCGTGGACCAAGGGTTTTACTGGCTTTAAGTGACAGGCGCAGTTTTTCATTTTCATTGGTTAGTTTGCGCTTCTCAATCGCCCGCTTAACCGTTTCAACCAAATGTTCTGGCGCAAAAGGTTTCTCAATAAAGTCGTAAGCGCCTTGATGAAGGGCTTGCACAGCCATGGAAATATCACCGTGTCCAGTGATCATGATGACGGGTAAGTTTGCATCGCGTTGAGTCAAAGTTGTCAGCATATCCATACCAGAAATGCCCGGCAAACAGATATCAGTGACCACGACGCCAGCTTCTTCTCCTTGCTGCATCGCTATTAAAGCCGATTCTGCATCCACAAAAAACTTGGCGTCGATATCCGCCAGTTCAAAGGTCTGTTCTATAGCGATTCTGAGATCGGCCTCATCATCAATAAAAAACACCTGACACATGATCTTATCCTTTTGATGGTTCAGTGTTGTAAGAAGTGATAGGTAAACACAATGAGAATCGAGCGCCGCCTTGTTCTCGATTATGGGCACATAATTTTCCATTCATACTGGCTAAGATTTGTTGCGAGATAGAGAGGCCCAAACCTAAACCGTTCAGTTTAGTGGTTAGAAACGGTTCACATAAATCAGAAAGTGAGAAAGAGCCAAGCCCTGGGCCATTATCATCAACATGAATCCAAACCAAATCAGTGTGCTCATCGTGTTCTACAGATAATTCTACCTGTTTGTCTTGTTGCTCTTTGAGTGCTTCTATCGCATTAGTCAGTAAATTGACCAACACTTGCTCCAGTTGAATAATATTGATCTGCACTTCAACATCATGCTCTGGCAAATTTGTTTCTAACGTGACGCGCCCTGATTTAAATGCGGGCTTCATCAGTTCTTTTACAGAGGCAATAACAGGGAACAGTCGAGATTGAGCCAACTCGTCACCACTGGTTTTTTTGGCGAAAGAGCGAAGTTGCTGACTGATATTTGCCATACGGTCAGTGAGAGCAGAAATGCGAGTGAGATTATCTTCCACTCGCTCATATTTTTCTTTTTTTAGAAACAGCTTGCCGTTCTCCGCAAAGCTACGAATTGCCGCAAGTGGATTATTCAGTTCATGGCTGATACTGGCCGACATTTGTCCTAACACCGCGAGTTTCGCTGCTTGCACCAATTCGTCTTGAGTAACGCGTAAAGTTTGTTCGGTATCGATACGCTGTGCGATCTCCGCTTGCAACTCGGCAGTCCGTGCCATGACTTGATATTCCAACTTTTGATTTGCTTCTTGTTGAATTCGTTCAAGTTGCAAGTGACGCTGTTGACGGTGATAGATAAGCTGACCAATTAAAAACAAAACCATGAATGCTAGAGTGAGTACAAAGATGTAACCCATGGTGAACCAAACGATCGACTGTTTAGGAGACAGCACACGAATAGTCAGTTTGAGTTCGGGTAGGGGCAGCGAAGAGACTACCAAGGTTCCTTTATTGTATGGGTAACCCTGTTTAAGCTCAGAATGCACCTCGTCCAAACTACCCACTAATCCAAGCGTTTCAATTGGCGCATCAAGATATTGTTGGCTTGCCCAAACTTGCTTTTTCTCTTTTTTTGTCAGTGGTTGTAAGCTTTTGAGTAGCCATTCACTTCGGCTACTCATGAAAACAATTCCGTATGGGTCGCTGGCGACAAAAACACTGTTTGGTTGCTGCCAGTTGTCCTCTATCTTACTTAGGTCCATCTTCACCACGACGACACCAAGTACACCGCCAGCGTATATGATGGGATAAGAATAGTAGTAGCCACGTTTACCAGATGTTGAGCCCAGTGCGTAGTATTGGCTTCTTTTGCCTACAATGGCTTGTTTGAAATAAGGGCGAAATGCAAAATTTCGCCCGATAAAGGAGCGCTCTTTACGCCAGTTGCTGGCCGCGATCGTTGTACCCCATTGATCGATTAAGTACGTATCCGCTGCTTCAATCACGCCATTAACGGATTCTAAATACCGATTAGTGATTTCCAGTTGCGCACTGTTGTTGGGGTGCAGAAGCGCTTGATAAAGAGGATCATCTTTAGCGAGAAGATTTGGAATATGGGCGTACTTATCGAGTTTATTTTTTATATGGCCAGAAAACTGCTCCAACTGTGATTGGTGTTTATCAAGTAGAGATTGATAACTGGTCTGCCAAACCCAATGGCCACCGATAATTGCGGACAGGAAATAGAAAGCAAAAAATGTCAGCAGAATCCGTTTTTTTTGCGACATCCTTACACTCCTTACAACTTCCTTTGGTCACGTAAGAAAATGTTAATAGTTTGTAGGAAGGATTAGGGATTTAGTTTTCAACTCTGTGGAGTAAAACAAGAGCAAGATCTCTTTTTAGGCTTTTCGATAAAAAAACCGGTCGATTCTCTTGAAAAAGTCGCTATTGTCCCCATTCTAGATATGCTGGCAATGCTTAGACGGTGTCTGAATCGCATTTTTGAAGAAAAAATGGGTCAGCATTCGAGAATTTAGCGCAGACAATGTCCACATAGTGGCTATTGGCTCGACAGGGTTGCGACAGATCGCTAGAATGTCGCGTCTAAAAATTCTGTCCTGAGGCTAATAGGAGATACCTTTGGTTATTTTATCGAAGATATCACTGATTAGTCCGGTACTGACAACCAGTATCGATACTCGATTTTAAATTAGGTGTTCGGACAGAACACTACACAAGGATGAAGCGTAAGCTCCTCTGAGTTTCGCTCATACGCTCGGAAAACCGAGCCACTTTAGAGGTTTATATATAATGCAAGTTACTGTTGAAACGCTAGAGGGCCTAGAGCGCCGTCTAAACATTACTGTTCCAGCTGCAAACATCGAAGACGCTGTAACAGCTGAACTACGCAACATCGCTAAAAACCGTCGTTTCGATGGTTTCCGTAAGGGTAAAGTGCCTCTAAAAATGGTTGCTAAGATGTACGGCAAAGCAGTACGTCAAGACGTTCTTGGTGAAGTAATGCAACGCCACTTCATCGAAGCTATCGTTAAAGAGAAAATCAACCCAGCTGGCGCTCCAACTTTCGCTCCTGTAGAGAACAAAGAAGGTTCAGACCTAGTTTTCACTGCAACTTTTGAAGTTTACCCAGAAGTTGAGCTTAAAGGCCTAGAGAGCATCACTGTTGAAAAACCACTAACAGAAGTTAAAGATGCAGACGTAGAAGAGATGATCGATACTCTACGTAAGCAACAAGCAACTTGGGTTGAAGTTGAAGAAGCAGCAGAAGATGGCAAACGCGTAAGCATCGACTTCGTTGGTTCTATCGACGGTGAAGAGTTCGAAGGTGGTAAAGCTGAGAACTTCCCTCTAGAAATGGGTGCTGGTCGCATGATCCCTGGTTTCGAAGACGGTATCGCAGGTAAAACTGCTGGTATGGAATTCGACATCGACGTGACTTTCCCAGAAGATTACCACGCTGAAAACCTAAAAGGTAAAGCAGCTAAGTTCGCAATCAAAGTGAACAAAGTTGAAGCTCGTGAACTACCAGAACTAAACGACGAGTTCGTTGCTAAGTTCGGTGTTGTTGAAGGTGGTGTTGAAGCACTTAAAGCTGAAGTTCGTAAGAACATGGAACGCGAACTTAAGCAAGCTGTTAAGAACCGCATCAAAGAGCAAGCGATTGACGGTCTAGTTGAGCAAAACGACATCAACGTACCATCAGCGCTTATCGAGCAAGAAATCCAAGTTCTACGTCAACAAGCTGCACAACGCTTCGGTGGTAACCCAGAAGCTGCTGCTCAGCTTCCACGTGAACTGTTCGAAGAACAAGCTAAACGTCGCGTAGTTGTTGGTCTTCTACTAGGTGAAGTAATCAAATCTGAAGAGCTAAAAGCGGACGACGAGAAAGTTAAAGCTCTAATCGAAGAAATGGCTACTGCATACGAAGATCCATCAGAAGTTATTGCTTACTACGAGCAAAACGAAGAAATGATGAACAACATGCGCAACGTAGCTCTAGAAGAGCAAGCAATCGACGCGATCATCGCTAAAGCACAGGTTTCTGAGAAAGAAGTAGGCTTCAACGAGCTACTTAACCAACAACAACCTGCTGCTTAATAAGCAATATCTTGCGTAGAAGGTTGACTTAACGTTAACTATTCTGCTAACAATGGTCCGTATGATAGTCATCATCCGGGCCATTTATTTTAGGGACATAAGAATATGAGCTACCAAGAAAAAAATGCAATGTCGCCAATTATGGACGCGCTAGTACCAATGGTGGTTGAACAAACTTCCCGAGGCGAACGCTCTTACGACATCTACTCACGTCTGCTTAAAGAGCGCGTGATTTTTTTAACGGGTCAAGTGGAAGACCACATGGCAAACCTTGTCGTGGCTCAGCTACTTTTCCTAGAATCTGAAAATCCAGATAAAGATATTTTCTTATACATCAACTCTCCAGGCGGCAGCGTAACAGCAGGTATGTCTATTTACGATACCATGCAGTTCATTAAGCCAAATGTGAGCACAGTATGTATGGGTCAAGCATGTTCAATGGGTGCCTTCCTGCTTGCAGGTGGTGCGCCAGGTAAGCGTTACGTACTGCCTAACTCTCGTGTAATGATCCACCAACCATTGGGTGGTTTCCAGGGTCAAGCTTCTGATATCCAAATCCATGCTCAGGAAATCCTGACGATTAAACAGAAGCTAAACAAGTTGTTAGCAGAACATACAGGCCAACCTCTTGAAGTCATTGAGCGCGATACTGATCGTGATAACTTCATGTCATCAGAGCAGGCTGTGGAATACGGTATCGTGGATGCAGTGTTAAGCCACCGTGGCGAGTAATTAGCCAGCGCATTTTGGCAAAAATTGATATACACTCATTCATGAAGAGTAAAGGCTAAGAGGTTAGCGAATGACAGATAAAAGCAAAGAAAGTGGCAGCGGTAAATTGCTGTACTGTTCTTTCTGCGGCAAAAGTCAGCACGAAGTTCGCAAGCTAATCGCAGGTCCGTCAGTGTACATTTGCGACGAGTGTGTCGACTTATGTAACGATATTATTCGCGAAGAAATCAAGGATGTTCTCCCTAAGAAAGAATCTGAAGCGTTACCAACGCCAAAACAGATCCGTGAACACCTTGATGACTATGTGATCGGGCAAGATTACGCGAAAAAAGTGCTCGCAGTTGCGGTATATAACCACTACAAGCGTTTACGCAATGGTGATACAACGAGCGAAGGTGTGGAGCTTGGTAAGAGTAACATCCTTCTAATTGGTCCTACAGGTAGCGGTAAAACACTACTTGCGGAGACATTAGCTCGATTCTTGGATGTGCCATTTACAATGGCAGACGCGACGACACTAACCGAAGCCGGTTACGTAGGTGAAGACGTTGAAAACATCATCCAAAAGCTTCTGCAAAAATGTGATTACGATGTAGCTAAAGCGGAACGCGGCATCGTTTACATTGATGAAATTGATAAGATTTCACGCAAAGCTGAAAACCCATCTATTACGCGTGACGTATCTGGTGAAGGTGTTCAGCAGGCGCTACTAAAACTTATCGAAGGTACGGTTGCATCGGTTCCACCTCAAGGTGGTCGTAAGCATCCTCAGCAAGAATTCCTACAAGTGGATACATCTAAGATCCTGTTCATCTGTGGTGGTGCTTTTGCTGGCTTAGACAAAGTGATTGAGCAGCGTGTTGCAACAGGTACAGGTATTGGTTTTGGTGCTGAAGTTCGTTCGAAGAATGAATCGAAGACGGTAGGTGAGCTATTTACTCAAGTTGAACCTGAAGATTTAGTGAAGTACGGCCTCATTCCAGAATTCATTGGTCGTCTACCTGTAACAACAACACTGACTGAGCTTGATGAAGAAGCGTTGATTCAGATCCTATGTGAACCGAAGAACGCACTGACCAAGCAATATGCAGCATTGTTTGAGCTGGAAAACGCTGAACTTGAATTCCGTGAAGATGCGCTGCGCGCTATCGCGAAAAAAGCAATGGAGCGTAAAACAGGTGCTCGTGGCTTACGCTCGATTCTTGAAGGCGTGCTACTTGAAACCATGTACGAATTACCATCTGCAACAGACGTTAGTAAAGTCGTGATTGATGAGTCCGTCATTAATGGCGAGTCAGAGCCACTGCTTATTTACAGTAACGCAGACAATCAGGCAGCTGGAGCAGAGTAAATTCAGCCATAATGAAAAAGGAGGTAAGTAATTACCTCCTTTTTTTATTTCTCTTATTGAATCCAAACAATTAGCCCCCATATACTGCCTTAAGTAATACGTTAAACGTGAAAGCGGAAGAGAGAATTATATGAACTTGGAACGTTCCGAGCGTATCGAGATCCCGGTACTACCTCTACGTGACGTAGTGGTCTACCCACACATGGTTATTCCATTGTTTGTTGGTCGTGAGAAATCGATTAGCTGTCTAGAAACGGCGATGGAAACCAACAAACAAGTTCTTCTTGTGGCACAAAAGCAAGCGGATACTGACGAGCCTACGGTTGACGACCTATTTGACGTAGGTACGGTAGCCACCATTCTCCAGCTCTTGAAGCTTCCGGATGGCACAGTAAAAGTATTGGTCGAAGGCCAGCAGCGAGCAAAAATCAATCACTTTAAAGAGAGTGACTTCTTCCTAGCAGAAGCTGAATTTGTTGTTACGCCAGAATTGGATGAGCGTGAGCAAGAAGTGATTGTTCGCAGCGCGATTAATCAGTTTGAAGGGTTCATTAAGCTAAACAAGAAGATTCCACCAGAAGTGCTAACGTCACTTAATGGTATCGACGAAGCCGCACGCTTAGCGGATACCATTGCGGCTCATATGCCGTTAAAGTTGGTGGATAAGCAGCAAGTGCTTGAAATTGTTGACGTCACTGAGCGTCTGGAATTCCTGATGGGCCAGATGGAATCAGAGATCGACTTGCTGCAAGTTGAAAAACGAATTCGTGGTCGCGTTAAAAAGCAAATGGAAAAATCTCAGCGTGAGTATTATCTGAATGAGCAAATGAAAGCGATTCAGAAAGAACTTGGTGAGATGGAAGACGCACCAGACGAGTTCGAAACGCTACAGAAGAAGATTGACGAATCAAAAATGCCTCAAGAGGCACGTGAAAAGACAGAGCAAGAGCTGCAAAAGCTTAAGATGATGTCTCCAATGTCTGCTGAAGCAACAGTGGTTCGTAGCTACATCGATTGGATGGTCAGCGTTCCTTGGGCTAAGCGCTCAAAAGTTAAGAAAAACTTAGCGAAAGCAGAAGAGGTTCTTAATGAAGATCACTACGGTCTAGAACGCGTCAAAGAACGTATCCTTGAATACCTGGCGGTTCAAAACCGTATCAACAAGCTAAAAGGTCCTATCCTTTGTCTTGTTGGTCCTCCTGGTGTAGGTAAAACGTCTCTTGGTCGTTCAATTGCTTCAGCTACAGGCCGTAAGTATGTTCGTATGGCGTTGGGTGGTGTGCGTGATGAAGCGGAAATTCGTGGTCACCGTCGTACTTACATCGGCTCATTACCAGGCAAATTGATCCAGAAGATGTCGAAGGTTGGTGTGAAGAACCCGCTGTTCTTATTGGACGAAATCGACAAAATGTCTTCCGATATGCGTGGTGATCCGGCATCGGCTCTACTAGAAGTACTTGATCCTGAACAGAATAACTCGTTCAACGATCACTACCTAGAAGTGGATTACGATCTCTCTGACGTTATGTTTGTTGCGACATCGAACTCGATGAACATCCCGGGTCCATTGTTAGACCGTATGGAAGTTATTCGTTTATCTGGTTACACCGAAGACGAGAAGCTGAACATTGCAAAACGTCACCTTGTTGATAAACAAGTGAAGCGTAATGGCTTGAAAGCGGATGAGATCGTCATTGAAGATTCTGCGATTATTGGCATCATTCGTTACTACACGCGTGAAGCGGGTGTCCGTAACTTAGAGCGTGAGATTTCTAAGATCTGCCGTAAAGCGGTGAAGAACATCTTGCTGGATAAGGACATCAAGTCAGTAACGGTAACGATGGACAACCTAAAAGAGTACTTAGGTGTTCAACGTTTCGATTACGGTAAAGCGGATGAAAGTAACCGAATTGGTCAAGTAACTGGCCTAGCTTGGACCGAAGTGGGTGGCGATCTATTAACGATTGAAACTCAATCAATGCCAGGTAAAGGTAAGCTGACACAAACGGGTTCTCTTGGTGATGTGATGCAAGAGTCTATCCAAGCAGCAATGACAGTGGTTCGCTCTCGTGCAGAAAAGCTAGGTATCAATACTGACTTCTACGAGAAGAAAGATATTCACGTACACGTCCCGGAAGGCGCGACACCAAAAGATGGCCCAAGTGCGGGTACAGCAATGTGTACAGCATTGGTTTCTTCTCTAACAGGCAACCCTGTGAAAGCAGAAGTAGCGATGACGGGTGAAATCACACTGCGTGGTGAGGTTCTACCTATCGGCGGCCTAAAAGAGAAGTTACTTGCGGCACACCGTGGTGGCATTAAGACAGTGCTAATTCCAAAAGATAACGAGCGTGATTTGGAAGAGATTCCTGATAATGTTATCGCGGATCTGGAAGTTATCCCTGTACAGTGGATTGATGAAGTACTGAAAGTCGCACTAGAGCGAGACCCGACGGGCGTTGAGTTTGAGTCTCAAAAATAGTGATGTGTAGCAAAAATAAGTAAAAGTTTACGCTGATAAGCCCAAAAAGGCTTGTCAGCGTTTTTTTTGGGCGCTAAGTTAGTTTCGATAGCTGCCAGCCCTTGATGAATAAGGGGTGGAGCATATTTTCTTAACAATGGAACGAAAGTCATCACAAAAATAATCACAGATGACACAAAGGGGAAATTACAGTGAATAAAACTCAGTTAGTAGAACAAATCGCAGAAAATGCAGATATTTCTAAAGCGTCAGCGGGTCGTGCTCTAGATGCATTCATCGAAGCAGTAAGCGGAACTCTTCAATCTGGTGATCAAGTCGCTCTAGTTGGCTTTGGTACATTCAGCGTTCGTACTCGTGCTGCACGTACTGGTCGTAACCCAAAAACTGGTGAAGAAATCCAAATCGCAGAAGCAAAAGTACCAGCTTTCAAAGCTGGTAAAGCACTGAAAGACGCTTGTAACTAATCACGGCGTTATTTCTGTAACCGGCCATTTGCTTAACTTTTGCTCAAACAATAAGTTTCGAACAAAAATTTACAAACTTCGAGCCGAACTTTCTTAAATTATGCGCATCATACTGATGCGCATTTCTTTTTCTGATATTATTGCGCCATTATTTCTATTAGATAGAAGCAGTAGGCTTCAATTGTGGAGAGCAGTTAAATTATGATGGATCGACTACGCGAAGGCGTGAATAGCATCGCGGTCAAAATTATCCTTGGACTTATCATCCTGTCTTTCGTATTTGCAGGTGTAGGTAGCTACATCGTTGGTGGTAGCAACAACTCTGCAGCGAAAGTCGGTAACACTGAGATTCCTCGTGGTGAGTTCGAGATGGCATACCAAAATGAGCGTAACCGTATGCAAGCTCAGTTGGGTGACTACTTCTCTCAAATGCTGGCTGACCCTGCATATGTTGAATCTTTCCGCAAATCCGTTTTAGATCGAATGATCAATGACGTGTTGCTTGACCAACAAGCTGAAGCTTTGGGTCTGCGAATCAGCGACACTCAAGTGCGTAGCATGATTCTAGACATGCCTCAGTTCCAATCTAATGGTCAGTTTGATCAAGAGATCTATCAAGCTTCTTTACGTCGTGCAGGCTTTTCGCCAGACTCTTTTGCTGAGTACATGCGTCGTGAATTGGTTCGTGAGCAACTGCTGAATGCGCTACAAAACAGTGAATTTATTCTGCCGGGTGAAGTACAAGCAGAAGGCAAGCTGTTCACTCAAACTCGTGATATTCGCACGATTCAGATCGACTTAGCGGAGTTTGCGAAAAATATTGAATTGACCGACGAAGAAATTCAAGAGTACTACAAAGCAAACCCAGACAACTTTACACGCCCAGAGCAGGTTAAAGTCTCTTACATCGAACTGTCAGCTGAAGCGCTAAAGGAACAAGTTAATGTTTCTGATGCTGAGGTGAAAAAGTACTACGACGAGCACTTAAACAAATACTCTTCAGAAGAGCAACGACGTGTCGCTCACATTCTTGTAGAAGGGGACGATGAAGCAAAAGCGCAAGCTATCCTAGATGAGCTAAACGCGGGTGCAGATTTTGCGACGCTTGCTCAAGAGAAATCTGACGATTTTGGCAGCGCTGAAAACGGTGGTGACCTAGGTTGGATTGAGCGTGATGTGATGGACCCTGCTTTTGAAGAAGCGGCATTCGCACTGAAGAATCCTGGCGATACGTCGGGTCTAGTAAAGTCGGACTTTGGCTATCACATTATCAAGCTTGAAGAGCTAAAAGATTCTGTGGCGAAGCCATTTGAAGAAGTCGCTTCTGAAATCAAACAAGAGATGGTCGACCAGCAAGCGATCGATCAATTCTACGAGTTGCAAAATGAGCTTGAGCGCGTAGCGTTTGAATACCCAGACTCATTGTATGATGCTTCTCAAGCGGTTAACCAAGAAGTGAAGACAACGGACTTTATTTCTCAGGTTGATGCACCTGAAGTGCTTCGTAGCCCTGCTGTAATGCAAGCTATCCTAAGTCCTGAAGTTAAAGAAGATGGCCTAAACTCTGAAGCTATCGAAGTTGCGCCTGAGCATATTATCGTTGTTCGTGTTGAAGATGCGCGTGACGAGACAGTTCTTCCACTAGAAGAAGTGAAAGATCAGGTTGTTGCAGAGCTATCTCGTGTTAAAGGTGAGCAAGAAGCGATGGAGCTTGGAACACAAGTCGTTGCGGCATTGAAAGAAGGTAAGACGAACATGCTTGCTGAAAACAATCTTGCCTTTGGTGAACAAGAGACAGTAGATCGTCGTTCTCCGTTGGCAACAACGGTATTCGCGATGGCAAAACCAGTCGATGGTAAACCAGTATACGGTCAGTCTAAAGATCTTGAAGGTAACATCATTATCATCGAGCTTGATGCTGTAAACGCAGAGCTAGATAGTGAGTTAGAAGATCAAGTTGCGATGCAAATGCAGCGTGCATCTTCTCAGCAAGACTTATCATCTGTACTAGCCGTACTGCGTGCAAATACTGACATTGAGTACTTTGTTGTGAGCAACTAAGCACAATTAGTGTAATTTGTATGTTGAATAAAACGGACCGCATAAGCGGTCCGTTTTATTTTTGTCTTTATGAACTTCAATCATCAATAGGCATTACTTAAATTAGTGCGCGTTTAAGTGATAGCGGCCGTTGTGAATTCCGGGTCATCTCAGTTTGTTAAATGCATAACCATATTGCTTTCATTGCAAACTTGATAGTGACTCGCTCTCGATGACTGTTTTTAGCCTACTATTTTGGAGATTGTATGTTCAATATGAAATGGATTTTGACATTGTGCTTATTTGTTTTTGCACCTTTTAGCATGGCTGCGGATTCAGCCACTGACAAATATGAAGGAATTGAAATTACTGTAAATATCAACACGGCCACTGCTGAAGAAATTGCGACCATGTTGAAAGGTATAGGTGAGAAGAAAGCGCAGAGTATAGTGGACTACCGCGAGGAACATGGCCCTTTTAAAACGGCAGCAGATTTGAAGAGCGTAAAAGGCATTGGTGAAGCGACAGTTAAGAAAAACGAAGACCGCATTTTACTGTAGCTTGATGTATTGCAGATATTGAGTCTGAATTCAGAACAATATCTGCTTCCCTATTACTGCTTTCCCGAACCAGCCCCTCTTTCGTGGTTCGGGATTTTTTATCCGAATAAACGACGGCGAAGGCCTTTTTCCAGTAAAGCCATCACTAACCCACCGAGTGCGCCAAACATATGAGCATCAATAGCAACGTTTGCACCGATAAGTTCAGCAGTACTGCTTGATGGGCCATAGACCTGCTCCCATGCTACTTTGGCAATTAGCCCTCCGACTAACAACACACTGCTTCTTCTGCTTTCAAAGACTTCTCTGAGCGCCCAAAATCCAAACAATCCGTGTAATACGCCGGATAAACCCACGTATACCGACATGTTGGTAAACAAATTCAACGCACCAACACATGCACATAAGATTGAAAAAACGATAAGGAAGTTACGAGTGCTTGGACGAAAAATAAAAGTAATGATCCACAATCCGGCGAGGTTCATTCCTAAGTGCGCAAAGTTGGTATGTGTGAGATTTCCTGTTACGATTCGCCACCATTCACCATGGCGTATATTGTAGCTGTGCCACTCGGTTAGGCTGGCCATTGGTTCAAATTGAAGTATCAAACAGATCACGCTGATAATACTCAGCAAGGTATAAAGGTTCACTCTATGTCTCGTTATTGTTCTCGTTGTGGAAAATCGCAAAAAGCGTGTATTTGCCAATGGATTGTACCGCTGGCAAGCGAGGTAGAACTTATCATTCTTCAGCACACGAGTGAAGAACATCGTCCGCTTGGTACGGCACGGATTCTCAATTTGAGTTTAGATAACTGTATTTGTTTGATAGGAGAGGACTTTTCTTGTGATGATGCCTTAAATCACTTATTAGCGGATGAGTCATATCAACATTTTGTTCTTTACCCATCAGAAGAGTCACGATGCATTTCTGAAATCACTCAAGCGAGTCATAGTGTATCTAAGAAAATACGTTTGATTTTGCTCGATGGTACGTGGAAAAAAGCGTACAAAATGTGGCAACTCTCAAGCAACTTACATCCACTCCCAACCGTGCAGTTGCCTAAGCAACTACAAGGGCACTACACCATTCGTAAGGCGCCCTCTGAGAATAGCTTATCGACAGTCGAGGCTGGTTATCATTCGCTTCGCTTGCTTGAACCCGAGCGAGACTTTACACCGCTGATGCGTGCCTTTGAAAATATGATCGAATTCCAAATCGCCCAGATGCCTCCGGGCGTTTTTGAAAAGAATTACTTGAAAGGTTGAGTGTTACTAAAGAACGATGGAAGAGAAAAGTTGGCGGTGTAGCTTTTGCGCGTGACCATCGGTCATTGCAGAAATATAATCGGCGATGACCCTCATCTTATTGCTCTCGCTCTTCGCCTGACACCACAGATCTTTTGTATGAACGGGTAGTAATCGCTCTGGGTCTGCTGTTAACGCTTCAAAAATATCCATAATAATTTGCTGACCCTTATACTCAACGATCTGGACCTGCGGGACTTGGATAACGAAGGTGCTGACAAAGTGCTTGAGTACGTCAAGTGCACGTGCCATCTGTGGTTCTAAACACGCATTCCAAGAAAGTAAAGGGTTATTAAACGGCTCATCCACCGCTTTGATTGAAATGCTGGTCAGTAGCGCGTTAACCATACCACCGATGGCATCTTTCCGCTCATGGTGCTTACCGCTAAATAGCATCTGTCCGATGGAATCGATATGAGCTTCGAACCACGGGTCGCCACAGTCCGCTAATTGACTTGCTGCGCCTTCTTGCCATTGCTGACGTGTCACCATACCAAGTACGATTGCATCTTCTAAATCATGAACACCGTAGGCGATATCATCTGCTAGCTCCATGATTGAGCAGTCGATTGATTTAAAACGCGTTTTACTGTGCTCAAACTCCGATTCTGGCGTTGAACGCATCAGACTAAGCAATGCCTTGTCGTTGTCAGAAAGCGGTGCAATTACCCAATCAAATAAGTCTTTATCACAATCATAAATGCCTTTAGCTGGGCTCCAATCTTTTGCTTTTAGTTTACGTTGATGCTCGGCTGGTTGAGGCAACTTGACGGAGCGTGTTTGACTAATGAGGGCAGGGTATTTAATCAAACCAAGCAGTGTGCGGCGCGATAAATTCATTCCGAAATGCTCGGTATAAGGCTCTAACTTAGTGACGATACGAAAGGTTTGGGCGTTCCCCTCGAAGCCGCCATGTTCGCGCATTACGTAGTTTAGAGCGACTTCTCCCCCATGACCGTATGGAGGATGCCCGATGTCGTGAGCCAAACATAATGAATCAATTAAGCTGTCTGATGGTAATAGATCACGGAACTCTGGCTGTTTTTTCTTTAACTGGGCGACGATACCGGTCCCGAGTTGCGACGCTTCTAAGGAGTGTGTTAACCGACTGCGGTGAAAGTCTTCCAAGCTATTGCCGTGTACTTGGGTTTTTGCTTGTAGGCGTCGAAATGCAGCCGAGTGAAGAATGCGCGCTCGGTCTCGTTGGTACGGGCTCCGATGGTCGTCTCGACGGATTTTATGCTCATCATCATGGCGCTCTTGCCATTGCGGGTGTAATTCAAACGACACGATTATCTCCGTAAGCTAACTGATTTCATCTAACGATAATTCGAAACTTGGGGCAAAGGTATTGAGAAAGTAATCCATTTCAGGCGTTCTGCGTTCTTGCAAAGTGACGTCTAAGCGTTTTTTTGCCAGAGCGAACTCATGGTTGCCGGCGCTTAGTTCTTCAAGACATTTTAAATAGGCACAGATGGAATCGGCTTGCTTAACGATTTTTGCGTCCTCTTCGTGTGCAGAGTGAGAAAGAAGATAGGGGGCAAAATCATCGTGGAACTCTTCCGGTAACATTGAGAGTAATTTTTGTTCCGCTGCCGATTCTATCTTCTTATATTCTTTGGCAATTTCAGGGTTGTAATACTTCACTGGAGTTGGAAGATCACCCGTTAATACTTCACTGGAGTCATGGTACATGGCCAGAATCGCGATGCGTTCTGGATTAAGGTTGCCGCCGAACTTTTTGTTTTTAATTAGGGCAAGGGCATGAGCGACAAAAGCAACTTGTAAGCTATGCTCTGAAACGTTTTCTGGTGAGACGGACCGCATTAAAGGCCAGCGTTGGATCAGCTTCATTCGAGCCAGGTGGGCGAAAAAATGGCTTTCTTTCATGGCTTTCTCCGTTTCTGGTGTAAAAAAGGAACTCACTAGGAGTTCCTCTAAGCATATGAGAGATCAGCACTAATTACTACCAGTGATTCATTACTGGCTGTAGGTTGATAGGAATCTTTCAAAACGTCCAATGGCGATTTCTAGATCTTCAACGTGCGGTAGTGTCACGATGCGGAAGTGGTCTGGTTTTGGCCAGTTAAAACCAGAACCTTGCACCAGTAAGACCTTCTCTTGTTTTAAGAAATCTAAAACCATCTGCTGATCGTTCTTGATGTTGTACATTTTAGTGTCGATTTTCGGGAAGAGGTACATCGCACCCTTAGGTTTGACACAAGAAACACCAGGAATCTGATTGATCAATTCATACGCTCGGTTGCGCTGCTCTAATAAGCGTCCGCCAGGTAAAATCAGTTCATTGATACTCTGGTATCCACCTAACGCGGTTTGAATGGCATGTTGCATTGGTACGTTTGCACATAAACGCATTGATGAAAGCAGCTCCAAGCCATTCACGTACCCTTGAGCCAGATGTTTAGGCCCCGTTAGGAACATCCAGCCACCACGGAAACCACAAACACGGTAGGCTTTTGAAAGGCCATTGAATGTCATGACTAGCACGTCTTCAGTGAGTGTGGCGACTGAGGTATGTGTTGCACCGTCGTACAACACTTTGTCGTAGATCTCATCTGCGAAAATGATCAGTTTGTGCTTGCGTGCTATCTCAATCACTTCAAGTAGGAAGTCACGGCTGTATACCGCACCTGTCGGGTTGTTCGGGTTGATCAGAACAATGCCACGTGTCTTTGGTGTGATTTTCTTTTTGATGTCTTCAAGGTCTGGGTACCAGTCAGCTTCTTCATCACATAGATAATGAACCGGCTTACCACCAGATAGTGCAACTGAAGCTGTCCATAACGGATAGTCTGGTGCTGGGATCAGCATTTCGTCGCCATTGTTTAATAGCGCTTGCATGGCCATTACGATCAACTCAGACACGCCGTTACCTACATACACATCTTCGACATCTAGCGAGCGTATACCTTTACGCTGATAGTGTTGGACCACAGCTTTACGAGCAGAGTAAATACCTTTGGAATCACAATAGCCTTGAGAAGTCGGCAGATTACGAATCACGTCGACTAAAATCTCATCAGGGGCGTCAAAACCAAATGGGGCAGGGTTACCAATGTTTAGCTTTAGGATTTTATGCCCTTCTTCCTCCATGCGCTTAGCATGTTTGAGTACAGGACCCCTAATGTCGTAGCAGACATTGTCGAGTTTTGACGACATCCCGATATTTTGCATTGTTTAATTCCTAAAAATTCGTTAATTTCTTTATTAAAATACAATAATTTGTTTTTTATTAGAATATATATCTGTAAATAATCTGTCTGCTGGTTAGGTTTTGCTCGCTTGCTATCACAGGATTTTGCAAAAGATCGCATACGACCTTGATTTGCTTTGGGTCTAAACTTAGAGTAGCCGTCAGTTACCATTTATCCTCACATACAACGAGGTTGATTTGTCACAGTTCCATCAAGCCGTAAAGAGAATTATCGAGCGAGTTCAGCAATCGGAAGGCAATCAAACACGTCTGGTCGAGCCCCTTAGCGAGAAACCTAATTTCTCATTTGTTGATTGGCTTGATGCACAACCACTTTTCCCTAAGTTTTATTGGCAGTCCCGCGATACACGTGAAGAGGTCGTTGCACTAGGGCAATTGCACGCTTTTGTTGAGCCAGGTCCTGCTTATACCATTCTAGGTGAAGGGCAAAGAGTCTGGGGCGGGCGCTCTTTTGATGGGCAGCATGAGAAGAATCGCCGCTGTATGCCTTCTTTTTTCTTTTTGCCTCAAATTGAGTTAATTCGTTTTGACCAACAGTGGTCTCTCGCAGTTAATATTTCAGAAGACAAAGCGCAAACTCTAGCTGGGTTGAATAAACTGGTTTGTGAGGTCGCGGCCTTAGCTCCAATTTCGTCTCACATCCGCTCTATTGTTCATACGCCAAGTCAGCCTCAATGGAATGAGTTAGTTCATAAAGTTCTGACTGGTATAGAGAATGATGATTTTAAGAAAGTGGTTTTAGCGCGTCGTTCTACCGTGCAGCTTGATAACACATTAAGTGCTGCACAGCTACTTAAAGCAAGTTACTTAAATAACCATCATAGCTTCCATTTCATGCTGAGCTTAGACAGTAAGCACAGTTTTATGGGGTCTACGCCAGAACGTTTGTATTCGCGTGTTGGGCATGAACTCCACACTGAAGCGTTGGCAGGCACGATTGGTCGGGGAGACAATGCCACTCAAGATATGGAGTTGGCGAATTGGTTATCCCAAGACCAAAAGAACCTCAACGAAAACCAGTATGTGGTGGACGACATCATTGACCGTCTATCACCGCATTCTGAAATGGTTGAAGTGGAAGCTGAACCGAGTTTGGTCAGACTACGAAAAGTGCAGCACCTTAAGCGAAATATTCACGCTAGTCTAAGAGCGGGGATAAATGGTGTTCAGTTGTTATCGGCGCTTCAGCCAACAGCGGCGGTTGCCGGCTTACCCCGACAAGAGTCCATGCAGTTTATTCTTGATAATGAGCCCTTTGCACGCGGCTGGTACGCGGGGTCAATGGGTTACATAAGCCATGAACGAGCAGAGTTTTGTGTCGCAATCAGAAGCGCGCTTGTGCTCGGTGATCAAGTACAACTGTTTGCGGGCGCAGGGATTGTGCCTGGTTCTGTGGCAGAACATGAGTGGGCAGAACTTGATAAGAAAATGTCGACGTTACTTACGCTGATTTCTGATCATCCGCCATTGGGAGTCGCATCATGAGTCATGACCAAGCGGTGCTCAATCGAGTTTGGTCAGAAACCATATTGATTGAGCTTCAGCGATTTGGCGTTAAGCATGTTTGTATCGCTCCCGGATCTCGTTCTACTCCTTTAACTTTAGAAGCGGCAGAACAGTCCGACTTTTCCATTCATACTCATTTTGATGAGCGTGGACTGGGCTTTATGGCTCTTGGTTTAGCGAAAGCTACTCAGGAGCCAGTGGCAATTATCGTTACCTCTGGTACGGCAGTGGCGAACCTATTACCGTCGGTTGCCGAAGCCAAACTTACTGGTGAAAAACTGGTGCTGCTGACAGCAGATCGTCCAGTAGAACTTGTCGGCTGTGGTGCAAACCAAGCGATAAATCAATTGGGTATTTTTTCACATCATGTTTCGGCCAGTTTGAATTTACCAAGCCCAAATTTAGCAACGTCGCTTAACTGGTTGCTGACCTCTGTTGACGAAGTGATGTTTACTCAGCAATTGCAGGGTAGTGCTGTTCATATTAATTGTGCATTTCCAGAGCCTTTGTATTCCAACGGCGCAAAAGCGGATTATCAAACCTACTTAGATTCGGTCGCCGGATGGCGAAAAGGAAGCGGCACTTATACTCAGCGTTTTAGCCATTTGTCACAGGCGAACATCCCGCCTTTTTCGGACAAAAAAGGCTTGGTTGTGATTGGCAGCTTACCGCTTGAACAAGCGCGTTCGGCGCAGGCATTTGCACAAAAGATGGGATGGCCAGTACTTGCAGACCCGCAAAGTGGCCTCAGTTCGGATTGGGCGTATTACGATGTATGGCTTCAACTTCCCGAGTTTGCAAACGAGCTTGAATCTTGTGAACTTATTATCCAATTTGGTAGCCGAATCATCTCCAAACGTTTGAACCAATGGATTGATAAACAAGTATCGAAAAATCAACAAAGTAAAGACGTTCAGTATTGGTATGTCTCACCTTGTATGGACCGGAATAACCAAAATCATCTGGCGCAAATGCACTGGGTTGAGCCTCCTAAAACGTGGGTTTCTCGCATTAGTTTTGAGAAGTCAATATTTGCTGGGTGGGCTGATAGGTTAGCGAATGACGTTAAGCGAGTTCATCAACGTATCGAAGAAGCCTTCCTATCTGATTCAGCGTCTGCCATTGACGAAATTGCGTTGGCAGCAGACATCAACGAGCGCACAAAGAACGTAGATGTTTTCTTGGGTAATAGCTTGTTTGTTCGGCTTGTCGATATGTACGGAAAATTGGATGGTGTAGAGGTTTTCACTAATCGAGGTGCGTCAGGGATTGACGGTTTGTTTGCTGCAGCATCAGGCGTGCAACGGGCAAGAGGTAATCCGTTACTGATGTATATCGGTGACACAGCAGCACTTTATGATCTCAATTCTCTGGCGCTATTTTCTCACAATAAACTGCCGGCGGTACTTGTTGTTACCAATAATGACGGCGGTGCGATTTTTGATATGTTGCCAGTACCACCAGAGCGCAGGACGACATATTATCAAATGCCTCATGGTTATCAGTTTGAACACGCGGCAAAGCAGTTTGGTTTGGCGTATTTGCATGTTTCTACACTGGAGCAATTCCAATCATCTGTAAAAGAGCATTTATGTCACGGCCAAGGAACGTTGCTGGTCGAGGTTCAAACCCCATCTAACCAAGCAGCTGAGACACTCAAGGCATTTAATAAGAGTCTGAATGCTTTACTTTGAACGTTTCCCTGTATTAGAAAAACACCAAAGTAGAACGTTGCCCACTTTGGTGTTTTTGCATGGCTTACTCGGTAGCGGTGCCGATTGGCTCGCGTGTTTAAATGCATTACCCGAATATGAGCGTGTTACGGTTGACCTTCCTGGTCACGGACGCAGCCAATCTATTTTTTGCTGCGATTTAAATGATTGCTGCAAACTTCTTGGTTCCACACTATCTTTATTATTTCCCTCACAACAACCACTTATTTTGATTGGATACTCTATGGGCGGCCGCATTGCGATGCATGGTATTGCCCATCAATGCTTTCCAGAGCTCAATATTGCAGGCGCGATTATTGAAGGGGGAAACTTCGGGCTTCAAACTGAGTCAGAGAAACAGGTGAGATTAGAGAATGATGCTCGCTGGGCAATGCGTTTCAAAACTGAACCACTTGAACGTGTTTTGAACGATTGGTACCAACAAGCGGTGTTTTCTTCACTAAACCATGAGCAAAGACAAACATTCATTGCGAAGCGAAGTGATAATCTTGGCTCAGCGGTGGCGAATATGTTGATGGCGACATCGTTAGCCAAACAGGCATATTTGTTGCCCTCACTGCAAAAGCAGAACATACCAGTGTATTACTTGTGTGGTGAGAAAGACCAAAAATTTAGCCAACTGGCACAACGTAGCGGGTTGGCGTATCGACAAGTTGAAGGCGCTGGTCATAACGTCCATCAAGAGCAGCCCAAACAGTTTGCGATACATACCAAGCAAATAATTCAGTCTCACTTTGGTGAGAGTAACGAGAACAATGGGAATCACCATGGCTAAAACAGTAGGCATTTCTGAAGAAGAACTTTACGCTCCGGTTCAATGGAAAGATTGCGGCGAGAAATACGAGGACATTCATTACCATAAGTCTGAAGATGGTATCGCGAAAATCACCATTGCGCGTCCTCAAGTGCGTAACGCGTTTCGTCCTCAAACGGTAAAAGAGATGATTGATGCGTTGGCAGATGCGCGTTACGACTCTGGTGTTGGCGTGATCATTCTGACAGGTCTAGGTGAAGACGCATTCTGTTCTGGCGGCGACCAGAAGATCCGTGGCGACTACGGCGGCTATAAAGACGACCAAGGCACACATCACCTCAACGTATTGGACTTCCAACGCGATATTCGTACTTGTCCAAAACCAGTGATCGCATCGGTATCTGGTTGGGCTGTTGGCGGTGGTCATGTACTGCATATGATGTGTGATCTAACAATTGCAGCTGACAACGCTCAATTTGGTCAAACAGGCCCTAAAGTGGGTTCATTTGACGGCGGTTGGGGCGCATCTTATATGGCTCGTATCGTAGGCCAAAAGAAAGCTCGCGAAATTTGGTTCCTATGTCGTTTCTACAATGCTCAAGAAGCGGTAGACATGGGCCTAGTAAACACAGTTGTACCACTAGCGGATCTAGAGAAAGAAACCGTTCGTTGGTGTCGTGAAGTACTACAGCACAGCCCAATGGCATTGCGCTGCCTGAAAGCTGCATTAAACGCAGATTGTGATGGTCAAGCGGGTCTGCAAGAGCTAGCGGGTAACGCAACGATGATGTTCTACATGACTGATGAAGGCCAAGAAGGTCGTAATGCCTTTAACGAGAAGCGTCGCCCAGACTTCGATAAATTCCCTCGCAACCCATAATCCGTCTAAATGAGGAGCGTGTTAGCTCCTCTGTTCCTTTTTTCCTGAGCGCCTCGCCCTCTGGGAGGCTGGTGGGATTGCTCGTCAGAACGCTCAAATATACGGCATTACATAGGACTTGAATTATGCGTGAAGCGAAAATTTATCGTTATAGCTTGCCCATGGATAGTGGTGTCATCCTACGTGACAACAAGCTAACCGAACGTGTTGGTTATGTTGTTGCGCTTTCCGAAGATGGTAAAACAGGGCTTGGAGAAGTCGCTCCTCTTCCTGGTTTTAGCTTAGAGAGCACCGAAGATGCGGGTGTTCAGCTACAAGAACAGGCGGAGCGTTGGGTAGCAGAGTTGGATGTGGATTATGCCAAGATGTACCCGTCGGTTGCGTTTGGTTTATCGATGGCACAGCTTGAATTAGCTGGTGGCTTACCACAACAAGGTAAATACCAAACAGCGCCACTATGCACTGGCGACCCAGATGAGCTCATTCCAAAGCTGAACGAAATGGAAGGTGAGAAAGTCGCTAAGGTGAAAGTTGGACTTTATGAGCCAATTCGCGATGGCATGCTTGTGAACCTTTTTCTTGAATCAATCCCTCAATTAACGCTTCGACTCGATGCCAATCGCGCTTGGACACCAGAAAAAGCGCAGCAGTTCGCTAAGTACATTGCTCCGTCTCTGCGTCAACGAATCACGTTTCTAGAAGAGCCGTGCCGCTCTCCTGGCGATAGTCTCTCTTTTGCGATTAATACTGGTATTGCTATCGCTTGGGATGAAACATTGCAAGATGCGGTTCGTCGTGAAGATTTCCGTCTTGAAGATCTAACTGGTGTGAAAACGATCATCATCAAACCCACACTCATTGGTTCAGTGGATTTTTGTATTACACTGATAGAGAAAGCGAAGTCACTGGGGATGAAAGCAGTGATTAGCTCGAGCATTGAATCCAGTCTCGGTTTAACTCAATTAGCGCGCTTTGCCCAATGGCAGCTGCCTGATGAAGTTCCAGGTTTGGATACGATTGGCTTACTCAAAGCTCAGCTAGAGCAGGGCTGGCCTAAGTGTGAACTTCCCGTTCTTCCTCTAAAAGACCAGGAGATTGTGTGGCATTCTGCGTAGACAATATTGCGAAGGCACCATGGAAATATTGGGCTCAAACGAGCCCTTTTTCTATTGCACTCAAGACATCAACAGAAGTATTAAACTGGCAACAACTCTCGAAGCGTATTGACCAATACACTCACTATTTGAATGACTTGGGTGTAACTCGGGGGGATGTGCTGACTTTGGTTGGCAAGAACCAAGTAGAAACACTGTTGTTTTATCTTGCCTCCAAACAGTTAGGTGCGCTCGCTGCGCTGACCATGGAACAACCACTAGATAAGTTGCAGGGTAAGCTTGCTACACTTTACAGGCCTGATCAAACTCGGTTTATCTGGTTTTCTCAGGAGTGCGCTTCGACCTTTTCTGAACATGATATACAAAAACTCAAGGCAACATTGCTTTCATCGCCTGTAGTATCACAGCAAGAGAGTGATTCGTTGACTGAAGATAGCTATCATCATGACCGGCTCGCTTCAGTAGTATTTACTTCTGGCTCTACAGGGGAGCCTAAAGCTGTGGTTCATACACATCGACAGCATCTTGCGTCTGCAGAGGGCTTGTTGCAGGAGTTCATTTTCACTCAGCAAGATGCTTGGCTGTTATCGCTTCCGCTGTATCACGTCTCTGGATTAGCGATTGTCTATCGTTGGCTATATGTCGGAGCAACACTAAAAGTCGGTTCAGGGAAACTTGTTGATGATGTTCAGGGCGTATCACACGCTTCTTTGGTTGCGACTCAGCTCAAACGGTTATTGGATGATGATGCACATTTGTCATTGACACATGTGCTACTGGGCGGCAGTCACGTTGATCATGAGTTGGCACTACGAGCATCAGGGCAAGGCATTGAGACGTGGTTAGGTTATGGGATGACGGAGGCGGCCTCTACCGTTACCGCAAAGAGAATTGACAGCACCAGTAATGCTGGACATGTATTGAAGCACCGTAAGATAAAATTAGTTGACCAACGCATTTTTGTTGGCGGTAAGACATTAGCGGCAGGGTATTTCCATCAAGGACATGTTACCCCATTTCTGGATAAGAAAGGCTGGTTTGACAGCAAAGATCTTGGCGAGTGGCAAGGTGATGAATTAAAGATAATCGGCCGTGCCGACAATCAGTTTATCTCTGGTGGTGAGAATATCCATTGTGAAGAGATTGAAGCCGCTTTGAACCAAATTGATGGTGTAGTGCAGAGTATAGTGGTTCCAGTCGAAGACGCGGAGTTTGGTCATAGACCAGTAGCTGTGATTCAGACCAATGGATTGCGCAGCAAGTCGGAGTACGACCAGCACTTGCAATCAAAGTTAGAGAAGTTTAAATGGCCAGTGGAATACCATGTAATGCCACTAACTCTACTAGAAGGTGGGATCAAAATTTCACGTAAGGCCGTGAAAGAGTGGCTGCTGTCATCACTTCAGCATTAGTCAATTTTGCTATGTATTAGTCATAAAGAGAATTTCGTATCCTTATAACTCTGAATCATAATTATGCTTCTTCGTGGAGATAAAATGCATAAGGTTCAGGATGGCAAAGCTAGTTTTAATTGCGGCAGTAGCACTACAAATTGGTATCGCGATAAGTAGTGAAGGGCTAGCCCGCTCTCTTGCAGAGCTAACGGCATTTTTGATCGCTATTGCGTTGGTCGTTATATACAAAAATAGCAAACGGGAAATGCCGTCCCCTCAACGCGATAAGCAGACCACCAATATCTAAAACAGTAACCAACTTAGAGAAGTGGTCGAAATTAGCACCCACAGAGTCACACCAAACAACAGTGGCTTAGCTCCAGCAGACTTTAGTTTTGAAATTGAAATGCTGCAACCTATCAAGAACAGACATACAACCAATGCTTGCTTTGCTCCAATGAAAATGCCGTGATAGACCATTTCAAATTGAGGAAAGAAGTCGCTAAACGCGATAGCTGCACAGTACCAAAAAATGAAATAAGGGATAGCTAGTTTTTTCTTTCCATTCTCTTTTTGGCCTCTTGAAAAGATGACGGCACTGATCAAAGCAACAGGAATGATCCATAAAGCGCGCGCGAGTTTCAATGTTGTTGCCGTAGTTAGCGCTTCTTCCCCATAGGCCGAGGCAGCCCCGACAACAGAAGATGTGTCATGAATGGCAATCGCAGCCCATGTGCCAAACGTGTGTTGATCTAGCCCTAAAGCATGTCCAATCACAGGAAACACAAAGAGTGCAATGGAGTTCAGGACAAATACCGTTGCCAGTGCTAATCCAATCTGCTCGTCTTTCGCTTTAATCGCCGGTGCCACAGCAGCAATTGCGCTACCACCACAAATTGCAGTACCTGATGAGATTAAGTAAGCGGTTACTCGCTCCAATTTAATTACCCTGGCAATGAGAGTGCCCATGAGCAGTGTGCCTGTAATAGTGGCGATGATCAGGCCGATACCATCCGATGTGACTGCAAGCGCTTGCTCGAAGTTGATGCCAAAGCCTAAGCCAATAATCGAATAAGACAGCAGCTTTTTAGTAAAAGAAGCGATGGGCAGCTCGGAAGGCACAAAACCAAAACTTGCGAGTAGAACACCGATAACTAGAGCAATGGGAGAGGAGGCAAGGGGGGTTAAACAAAAAAGTAACGCCAATCCAAACAGGAGGTAGTTTCTATTCAAGGTTTTTATTCGCTGTTGTGAATGAAAGGGAGAGTATATCGCACTGGGTGTGGTCAGTTTGTCTTAATGATTTGAACACATGTTCAGTTATCCTAAACATGTGTTCAAGTGTATTTATCGCCAGTCGCCTCTGAGTTGATGCACTTTATCGAACATTGTTTTTGCCGTTGCTTCATTTGGTGGCACCGGTTGTCCTGCCTCTATTTCTAGCTTTGACCAAAATCGAGTCGGTAAGCCACAGCATGCGCGACCTTTTGCGCGGCTGAAATAGCTTCCCCATAAGCCTTTAAGTGCAACAGGTATGACGGGTACTGGGCTACGACGTAGAATGATATCAATACCGCGCATGAATTCATTCATTTCACCATCTGAAGTTAATCTTCCTTCAGGGAAAATACAGACGATATGACCTTCGCTTAGCGCGGCTTCCACATCGTTAAATGCACGTCTGATAGAGCTTCTGTTACTCGCTGAAATTGGAATTACCCCAGTTCGACGTAAAAAGCGCCTTAATGGAGGTAGGTTGGCGTAATCTTCCTCCATCACAAAACGAATCAACCTTGGGCATACTGCACTAAGTAGCAATGCATCCATGTAGCTTACATGATTACATACAATCAATGCCCCACCATGCTCGGGTAGGTTGTGTAGATTCTTATGCTTAACTCGATAGATGGTGTGCGTAAGCATCCACATGACAAAGCGAACTACAAAAATAGGAATTTGCAAAAAGATGTAAGCGGCGACTAAGAAATTTAAAATGGCTAACAATGCAAACAGTTGAGGAATTGTCATCTTGATTACACTTAGGCACACAATACCTAAGACAGCGCTGCCGACCATAAACAGAGAGTTAAAGATGTTGAGCCCTGCGATGACTTGAGCACGTTCGGTTTCCTTTGCTCGATGCTGCATTAATGCGTAAAGAGGCACGATAAACAAACCGCCCGAAGCACCAATCATCAATAGGTAGAAAAATAATGGCCAAAAAGGCTCATATCTAAAGAAGTCTACAAAGTTATGGAAAGTAGGTAGATCATTGGGAATGGAAGTGGCCATTAGGTACCCAAATACCGTAATGCCAAAGGCACCAATTGGCACAACACCGACTTCTATACGATGGTTTGAGATCCAATTGCAAAGTAGCGACCCTAGCGCGATACCAATGGAAAATAGAGCGAGCAAGAAAGACACCGCACTCTCGGTGCCATTTAGGTAAATCTTAGTGAAATTCGGGAATTGTGTTAGATATGCGGCGCCTAAAAACCAAAACCAGCTTATTGCCATTATGCATTGAAAAACAACTCGATCGGATTTGGCGATAGAGAGCGTGTGTTTGGTTTGCTTGTATGGTTGCCAACGAAAAGAGAGATTGGGTGCGCTGGCTGCAGCAAAGGGGATTGAGCGGCTCGACAAGTAGCCTAACAATGCGAAGATCACGACACAAAATGCGGCGAGGTATTTTGCGTTGTCTGCAGAGGCTATAATCCCAGCGCCTAAGGTGCCAATAAGGATGGCGATAAAGGTACCAGCTTCAACAAGAGCGTTGCCGGGCACTAACTCTTTAGCATTTAACTTTTGAGGCAAAAGGGCATATTTAACTGGGCCAAAAAATGCTGACTGTGTGCCCATTAAAAACAGTAGCAATAAAAGCACACCATAACTTTCGGTTATGAATCCGATGGCACCCAAGAGCATGATGGCTATTTCAAATAGTTTGACCTTACGAATAAACCATGACTTTTCATATTTGTCGGCTAATACGCCAGCGGAAGCAGAGAACAGAAAGAACGGTAGAATGAACAAGCCTGCCGCAAGGTTGATGAACAAATTGCTCGAAATAGGTAGTGCACTGGAGCCAGCGAATGCGACAAACAACAGCAAAACGTTTTTAAAAATATTGTCGTTGAAAGCGCCAAAAAACTGAGTAATGAAATAGGGCAGGAACTTTCTCTGCGTAAGTAAGGACGGCTGTCTGTCGGATGACATGGATAATCCTTTGTTACCAGTTCGTGAGGTAGTTAGAAAGAAGATTACTGATCAATTCTTTGCCATCAATCGGCTCACTAGAGAAAAACTTATCATCAACACTGAGTAAAGTAATGCCATGTACGCCAGACCAAAGGACTCGACTCGCTTGAATCACTTCGGATTCAGTACGATGTGGTGCGATTTGAGCCAATAGTGACTCTAGCATTCCCGTCATACCATCGATACGTTTGGCATGCCATTCCGGAAGTTCTGCTCCATTCATGTTGTGTTCGAACACTAACTGCCAACGGTATGGGTGTTTTTGAGCAAAATCGTGGTAGCAATAAGCGAGTTCAAAAAGCGCTTGATGGGAGTCTTTGCTGTCATTAGTCGCTTTGCGTGCTTCTTGAGATAACTCATCTAAAGTTTGAGCGACAACATGAAGCAACAACAAATTATAATTACCAAAAACATTTACCAATGTGCTTGGCACGTAACCAATCATGTTAGCGATTTTACGAAGACTGAGTTCGTGGTAAGAATTCTCATCTAAAAAGTTTTTGACCGTTGTTAACGTCAAATTCACTAACTCTTCTCGGGTGTGATCGTTTCTGCGCGCCATACTCTCAAACTACTTTATTGAACATCGTTCAATATGATAGTCAGCTACCTATTAACCGTCAACAAGGCAATGTGTCCAAGTGCCCTCAAGGTGTAGGATTCTGAGCTGTGTCACTGATTCTAATTCAAGTAAAACAATCTGGAGTATTAGTGAACTTATTCCATACTTTTTTTACATTGATCAAGCGCCTTCAGCTGAATTGTAAGCAGTGTGAGCAGTCTGCATTTTTGGCAATATTCTGATACATGTCAGCTTCTATAAGCTATTTTCATCAATCGGTATACAGAGTATGATGACTTAAAAATCATCTTTGGCGTGCTACTGTTTGAAACAACGATTGTTTCGTCTTGAAAATGGGGCACTATCTTAGATAGCTAACTTTAAGGATAACGATGAAACGTTTATTTTCTATTGTTGCTTTATTGATGTTTACTGTTGCTGTAACGCCTATCGCGGAAGCGAAGAAGTTTGGTGGCAGTAAGTCTTTCGGTAAGAGCTACAAAACTGCACCAGCACCGAAACAACAGCAACAAAACACCAATACGGTCGGCAAAGATCAGACGACAAAGTCTTCAAGTAAGAAAGGCCTTATGGGTGGTCTGCTAGGCGGACTTCTTGCTGGTGGTCTACTTGCTGCATTCTTTGGCGGTGCTTTTGAAGGTATCCAGTTTATGGATATCCTAATTATTGGTTTGATTGCCTTTGTCATCTTTAAACTAATGCGTGGTATGCTAGGTGCGAAGCAGGGCAGTATGAACCAGCATCGTCAACAGCCTGCATTTGGTGGCAACGCATCTAAGTTTGAGCAACCAAACATGCAAAACTTTGAGCAACAACCAAACACAAATAATGGTGGCTTTGGTGGTTTTGGCGCTCAAACAGACGTACCACATAACTACCCACCGGGTTTTGACCAAGCAGCGTTCATTAATGGTTCTCGTGAACACTATCGAATCCTGCAAGGTGCGTGGAATCACAACCAGTTAGAAACTATTGAAGAATATGTTTCTCCAAGCTTGTTTGAAGACCTAAAAGCAGAGCGCGCGAAGCTCGACGGTGAGCAGCATACTGACGTAATGTACGTTGATGCGGAGATCGTCCGTGCTGATTACGATGCAAATAAAGCACAGCTTAGTCTGCAGTTTAGCGGTCGTTACCGTGACACAGTAGAAGGTGTTGAAGAAGAAATCGAAGATATCTGGCACCTAGAGCGTGACTTGACTGCGCCTAATGCGCCATGGTTAATCGTTGGCATTCAAGGCTAGTCACCTTTAAACCAATTTAGTCACTAGTAAAAATCCCGCATCCCCTGCGGGTTTTTTTGTATCTATCATTTATATTTCTTGTACGTGTTTTTATACAAACATCACTAATTGAGTCCGCTTGATAACTTTTGCTCTAATTTTGCGAGCCCACTTTTTCTAGTAAGTCCTAAAGTGTTTTCCTATTTATATTGAACATTCATATTAAGGCCATACGAACTAACAAAATCAAAATAGCTAGTACATTGTTTGTAGGGTAAAGATCTGCTCCTCAGCCTTTTGTTTGTGGAGTTTCACATGGGGTTGGTTGCTTTAGTGAGATTGAGTATAGGTTATACCAATCGTAGTAAATAACTGGTCATTCTAGCTTGTTAAAATACTCGATAACTGCGTTGCAATTTTTGATTGTAG
>NZ_JAWOWK010000008.1:0-182823 GCF_033340375.1 Vibrio sp. 1167
GGTAGTTGTCGTTTGGCGTGTAAGTGACGCTGCCATCCGGGTTGACCGAGACCGTGCCGTTAGCTGGACCGTTATTGGTATCCAGCGACACCACTTTGTCGTCGCCTTCGAACGTGTCGTTATCTAAGACCTTAATGATGGTTGGCGTATCTTCCACAACCGTCGCTTTATCTGCCACGATATCCGCCACTGGCGCTACTGTGAAGTTCACCGTTTGGCTAACGCTCTCGCCGCTTGGATCGGTAGCCGTAAACGTCAGCGCTTCTGAGCCGTTCCAGTCTGCCGTTGGAGTGAACGTAGCAATGCCATTGACGATCGCCACTTGAATGTTGCTGTTGCCAGAGACACTAAACGTTAACTCACCATCAACGTTATCCACGTCGCTGAAAGCGGTATTTAGATCGATGGTGTATGGCGTAAAATCTTCCGTCAAGGTTTGGTCTGCAATGTTGCTTTCAACCACAGGCGTGTCGTTCACCGCATTCACGGTGACGTTGACCGTGGCTTGGTCAGTCAGTGAACCATCGGTCACGGTGTAAGTGATTTCAGCGTCACCATGGAAGTTCTCAGCCGGTGTGAACACCAACTTGCCGTCAACAATTTCAACTGTACCTTGGTCACTCGGCACAGACGCCGAATCAATGCTTAACGTATCACCATCGATGTCAGTATCGTTTGGCAGAACATCAATCGTCACTGGCGTGTCTTCGTCAGTAACGGCATTGTCATTGGTCGCCACTGGCGCGTCGTTCACTGGTGTGACATCGACGTTCACCGTGGTGGATTCACTGACGCCCCCAGACGTAACGATGTAGGTAAAGCTGTCTGTACCGTGGTAGTTGTCGTTTGGCGTGTAGGTTACGCTGCCATCTGGGTTGACCGAGACCGTGCCGTTCGCTGGACCGTTATTGGTATCCAGCGACACCACTTTATCGTCGCCTTCAAACGTATCGTTATCTAAGACCTTGATGATGGTTGGCGTGTCTTCCATGACCGTTGCTTTATCTGCCACGATGTCCGCCACAGGCGCCACTGTGAAGTTCACCGTTTGGCTAACGCTTTCGCCGCTTGGATCGGTAGCCGTAAAGGTTAGGATTTCTGAGCCGTTCCAGTCTGCCGTTGGGCTAATGGTCGCGATGCCATTTTCAATCGACACCAACACGTTGCTGTTGCCAGAGACGCTAAACGTTAACTCGCCATCCACGTTATCCACATCGCTGAAAGCGGTATTTAGATCGATGCTGTATGGCGTAAAGTCTTCTGCCAGGGTTTGGTCTGCGATGTTGCTCTCAACCACAGGCGTGTCATTCACCGCATTCACGGTGACGTTGACCGTCGCTTGGTCAGTCAGCGAACCATCGGTGATGGTGTAAGTGATTTCAGCGTCACCATTGAAGTTCTCAGCTGGTGTGAAGACCAATTTGCCATCAACAATCTCAACTGTCCCTTGGTCACTCGGCACAGACGCCGATTGGATAGACAGCGTATCGCCATCAATATCGGTGTCGTTTGGTAGGACATCAATCGTGACAGCGGTATCTTCTTGTGTTGTTGCCGCGTCATCTTTTGCCGCTGGCGCATCATTGACTGGCGTCACATCGACGTTCACCGTGGTGGACTCTGATACCCCACCCGACGTAACGATGTACGTGAAGCTGTCTGTACCGTGGTAGTTGTCGTTCGGCGTGTAGGTCACGCTGCCGTCCGGGTTGACCGAGACCGTGCCGTTGGCTGGACCGTTATTGGTATCCAGCGACACCACTTTGTCGTCGCCTTCGAACGTGTCGTTATCTAAGACCTTGATGATGGTCGGCGTGTCTTCCACGACCGTCGCTTTGTCTGCCACGATGTCCGCCACAGGCGCTACTGTGAAGTTCACCGTTTGGCTAACGCTGTGGCCGCTTGGATCGGTGGCGGTAAAGGTTAGGGTTTCTGAGCCATTCCAGTCTGCGGTTGGAGTGAACGTAGCAATGCCATTGACGATCGCCACTTGAATGTTGCTATTACCAGAGACGCTGAAGCTCAGCTCGCCATCAACATTATCCACATCGCTGAAAGCGGTATTTAGATCGATGCTGTATGGCGTAAAGTCTTCCGCCAAGGCTTGGTCTGCAATGCTGCTTTCAACCACAGGCGCGTCGTTCACCGCATTCACGGTGACGTTGACCGTCGCTTGGTCAGTCAGCGCACCATCGGTGACGGTGTAAGTGATTTCAGCATCGCCATGGAAGTTCTCAGCCGGTGTGAAGACCAGTTTTCCATCAACGATCTCAACTGTACCTTGTGTTTCAGGTACGGAAGCCGATTGGATAGACAGCGTATCGCCATCAATGTCGGTGTCGTTTGGCAGGACATCAACCGTTACTGAGCTATCTTCCTCTGTAATTGTTGTATCATTAGAGGCAATAGGCGCATCGTTAACTGAGTTTACTGTTACCGAAACTTGAGCTTCATCCTCTAACTCACCATCTGTGATGGTGTAGCTAATCGTTGCATTACCGTTGAAATTTTCGGCCGGAGTGAAAACAAGCTTACCATCGATAATCTCAACGATACCTTGCTCTTCTGGTACAGAAGCAGAGGTAATGATTAAATCATCACCTTCAATATCACTGTCGTTAGCGAGCACATCAATTACAACCTGGGAATCCTCGTCAGTTTGAATCGCATCATTAGTTGCTATTGGCGCGTCATTAACAGGCGTAATATCTAAGTTAGCAGTGCCATTAATAACACCGCCATCGTTATCAATAATGTCATAGGAGAATGACACTTCAGTGTCATCATCAGCCTCTGGAATGTAAGTCCAAGATCCATCGCTGTTATCAATTAAGGTGCCATTCCCACTCTCAATAGTGACGTTTGTAATGACAAGAGTATCGGCATCATCAATATTGACATTAGATAGTAATTCTTCAGTAGTTATCGTGATTGGATCGCTATCTTCCTCAACAGCGCTTAATGTCACTGGAGAATTAGTAAGTGGCTTACTTGAGCCATCCCCACTTGTCTCGATACCTGTTGTGAAGAAGTCATTTAAGGTCAACGCTTGTGTTTCAGATAAGCCGAGGGATTCTAGGCCAATAGTTTCAAAGTTTGTTGAGGCTAGCACTTCAGTACCATCTCGTACAATCGTGGCACTATTTTGCAAACTGGAGCCACTATTTTCACCCGCTGCAGGTGCGAGTTCTTCATCAATAGCAGAAGGGTCTTGACCTTGCTCAATAGCACTAATAATCTGTGCTACATCGTCTGAAATATCTTTTAAACCTTGCTCTTGAGCAAGCTGAATTTTCAGGTCTTGAGGCGCAGCATCTGTCATTGCCACTATCACTTCACCTGGTAGAGGCTGCTGTCCTTCTGCAAGGACTCTCAGCTGCCCATCCAAACCTATTACGACGACTTGATTACCGAGTGGCACTAATGCTGTACGATCCATATAAACCTTAACCCTAAATAACTGTCAAGTTTTTGACTAACAATACTAATTTGCTATATATTGCCCGAATATATAGTGCAATAACAGCAATTTGATGCTCAATAAAGTAATTATGTGTCATACATCAATAAGAATCCAGATGCATAAGTGTTTTATTTTATTAAAATCTGGACACTCGTTTCTAGCTATTACCTCCATCTTTAATTTGAGATCTTAATTCAAGTTTTAGGCAGATTTAGTAGGTTGATTTATCAAAATTGAAACAAATGAACAGCGAATCAACAGGTTACTTCATCGCATATTAATGTTATTGTGCGCTAAATTATTGACGCCCTTATAAGTATTCCACTTATAAGCCCTATCACCTCGAGAATTTTTACCATTATCTAGGAGAATCACAGTGAAGTGGACTCGTGCCAACGCCTTTTGTATTGGTATGTTCACCGCTAGTCATGCGTTTGGGCAAACGCTAGAGCAAGCGGTTGAAAACACATTAAAAACCAATCCTGACATCAAAAGTGCGTTCAATGAATTCGTTAGCAAGCAGTATGTGAATGAAGCATCTGGTGGTGCTTACCTCCCATCCGTAGACTTAGATGCCGGTATCGGTTACGAAGGAATCAAACCCGCAGAGTCAGGGCGAGATTCAACCGATCTGACAAGAAAAGAAGCCACCGTGACACTAACCCAGCTAATATGGGATGGCTCAGCGACACTTAATGATATGGATCGAACAGCAGCTGATGCTGAATCGGTACGTTATCAACTTCTAGCTGATGCCCAAGACACCGCTCTAGAGGTCGCGAAAGTTTATTTAGACTCAGTAAAAGCTTATGAAATTCTTACACTTTCCGAGAATAACTTGAAAGTGCATAAGAAGATCTATGAAGACATTAAAAAGCGAGTTAACTCAGGTATCGGTTCTACAGCAGACCTAACCCAGGTAGAGGCTCGTTTAGCAAAGGCTCATGGTAACTTGGTGGCAGCTCAGAACAACTTATATGACAGCCACACCACCTTTACACGCCTTGTCGGACAGTCACCACAAGGATTGATTTTCCCAAGAGCGGACCAAAACTTTATTCCCTACACCATCGATGAAGCGATTGACTTGGCATTCGAGTCACATCCAGTAATCAAAATTTCGGTAGCTGATGTGGACTCTGCAAAGTTCCAATACAAGCAATCTAAGGGAACTTACTACCCAACGATATCGGTAGAAGCGGCTCAAACATGGCGTGATGATGCAAGCGGTATCGAAGGAAGCAGCGAAGAGACAACAGCAATGTTACGTATGCGTTACAACCTCTTTAACGGTGGTAGTGACGTAGCCAACGCTGAAAGTTTTGCCTACCAACTAAATAAAGCAAAAGACCTAAGAGAACGTGCATACCGCCAAGTAGAAGAAGGTCTTCGTCTATCTTGGAGTGCGTTAGATTTAACACTTCAACAAAAAGAGTTCCTAGCGGATCACGTAGATTCGGCCTCAGAAACTGTCATCGCCTACGAAAAGCAGTATCGCATTGGGAAACGCACTCTGTTGGACTTGTTAAATACTGAAAACGAACTTTTCGAAGCGAGAAAGAACTACTTGGATGCTCGATACTCAGAGCAGTACGCCAAGTACCGCGTTATGAACGCGACTGGCCAATTGTTAAATGCCTTGCGTGTCGATGTACCTACAGAATGGAATGAAAAGGTGGAGTACTGATCATGAAACCAGTGAAGATTCTATTTGCATTGGGTATGCTCGCCATCACTCAACACGTTGTTGCTGAAGACGAATATGAGTATCGTCCTGTACCAAATGCAGAACAAATAGCAGATTTGCAAGATGACGATAACGATGGTGTCATCAATGCTCGAGATATGTGCCCAGGTACACCTGAAGGCTCAGAGGTCGACAACGACGGTTGTGGAGAATACATTAAAGCATCAGATAACATGCAAGTGCGGATACTTTTTGCTAACGACTCTGATGAGATCAATCCAGTCTTCAGAAGACAAGTCCGAGAGCTTTCCGACTTTTTAAAAGAGTACCCTACTACTTCGATAGAGCTGCACGGCTATGCTAGTAAAGTTGGTGGTTCAAAGCATAACCAAGATCTTTCTGAAAGACGAGCACGCAATGTCCGTGAAGCCCTACTAAGCTACGACATCGAACCGAGTAGAGTCCGCATTGTTGGTTTTGGTGACACTCACTTAGCACAGCAAGGGACCGATGAAGTCAGCCATGCTTTAAATCGTCGAGTAACCGCATCAGTCGTTGGTTACAAAGGCGAGATAAAAAGAGAGTGGACAATATTCACAACTCTTCCAGAAAGGTAAAGTACCTGTTTTTGTTTGCTCTGCAAGCACAAAGCAAACAAAAACGAGTGAATACTGAACCTCAGAAAAGGAGCTTCGGCTCCTTTATTCTTACTCATTTCGACAACCGTATTATGCTTTAGGAATCGGCACTTTAGTGTTACTCTAGCCACGTCATAACAACGAGAGTTTTGAAATGAGCAAACTTACATCAGATATCCAAGCGAACCTTGACCTTTTTGTTGCAGAAACGAAAGAAAACCAATTGGTTTGGGGTTTACGCAATGAAGAAGGTTGGCTATCTTGCGATTCAACTGAATTCGAAAACAGCGAAGTCATGCCTTTCTGGTCTTCTAAAGAAGATGCAGAAGCACATAATGTTGAAGAATGGGCAGATTTTACTGTACTAGAAATCCCATTAGATATCTTTGTTGAAGATTGGCTTTTGACTCTTGCTGAAGATGGTGTTCTTGTTGGAACTAACTGGAACGATCAGTTAGAAGGCAAAGAAATGGAGCCTCAAGATCTAGCAAAGCTTTACATTGATTAAAGATTTCTGACCTCAACTTTATGTTGAGGTCTTTCTTTTTTATGCCTCTTCTTTCAATATCTCGACCAAGTGCATAGTTTTACTACTCTTTTTCTTAGTACACCCAACTTAATCACAACGCTGATGCGTTAAAAGCGCTATGATAACTCAACTTTAAAGGCACCTTAAATTAAAGGCTCGTTTAAACATGCGCGTGCTCTATCCCTTGCTTGCGTCACTTTTGCTCACTCCAGTATATGCAAGCGACACTCAAGATATTGAACCAAACCAAAATATCACACAGTGGCACTCTGTCTACCAAACCACACTACGAAGCAACCCTGAGTCGGCATTGAGCATGCTTCAAGATCGCTACCATACAGCGAAATCGGACAGCGAAAAGCTCTACGTAAGTGGATTGATTTATGAATATATGTCAAACATAAATCAGCCTTACTATGGCAGCAGTCAAGTCTTAGACAACCCTTTTTCTCAATTAGAATCAGAATATATTCTTGCGTTAAATGAACGTAAGCATGGTAGTTACGAGGCCTCAGTAGATAGCTTTTCTTCTTTGCGACAGACAATGAAGAAAATATCCGATTCCGAAGGCAAGGCTCTGATGAACTATCAACTTTGTTATACGCTGAATCAACAAGGTCGTTATCACAAAGCAAACTTTTATTGCTCATCCTTAGAGAGCCACTTAAATCATAAGCATCAAGAAAACTTCCCTGTTGATCTTGCTTTGCGCGTGGTAGCAAATAACTACAATTACCGCGGTGACTATGAAAAAGCCTTAAGTTTGTATCGACAGTTGATGGCCAACATGTCGACGCAAAGCGATCCTTCAGGGATTTACAATGACGTCGGCAATTTACTTGCAGAGCTGGGGCAATTTGAACAATCAGAGCAATATCTCATTCAAGCCTTACTGGTTCGCCAAGATGAAGGGACACCTCTTGAAGTTGCGCAAGTCGAACATAGTCTAGGAGCGATGTACAGAAAATCCAAAGAACTCGATAAGTCCATCAGCCACTACAAAAATGCATTAACGATTCTCGAACAACTTCATTATCCATACGGGCAAGGGTTGACCTATTTAGGGTTATCTGCTGCTTTGGCCGATTCTGGGCAATTGGATACCGCGGTAGATTACATTGGAAGAGCATTAAACATTGCCCAAACTTATGAGAATACGCACCTTGAAACAGAGGGTCATTTGGCTGCTGGATTGGCATATTTAAAGAACCATACACCCGAAAAATCGATTGAACACGGTACAATTGCGTTAAGATTAGCGGTAAAAAACGCTAGGCCCTTATTGCAAGCGCAAGCCCAATTACTCCTCTCAAAAGCATACCAAGCTCAAAATGATTACAAAAAGGCGCTGGAGCATCACAAGGCCTACTCGACGATTGAACTAACGAACCGAGACGCGAGTAATATCAAGGCGTTAGAGGCACTAGATCTCACTAAAAAAGAGTATGAATATGATCTACAAGTCGCGCAGTTGAACAACGAAACTCTTCTAAGTCAGTATCAGTTTGAAAAACTCACAGACCAACAACGCACTTATAATTTTGTTGTTTTCTGTTTATTGCTTCTCCTCGCTCTGGCATTGATGATTCAGCGACAAACACGCTTAAAAGCCAAAATAGACAGCTTAACGTGTGCATTAAACAGAGCGGCAATTATAGAGACGATTAAAAGCCAAACCTCCAAAGCGGAAGGAGACTTCCGCTACGTTCTAGCATTAATCGATCTAGATGACTTTAAGGCGATTAATGATCAGTATGGTCATCCAACTGGCGACTTAGTACTACAGCAGGTGTGCAAAGCGCTTAAAGCTAAACTTAATAAGGGAGAGTACTTGGGTCGTTTAGGTGGAGAAGAGTTTATCTTGCTATTGAAAAACGTCGATGAGATTGACGTTCCCTTTAGAATACAAAGTCTGCATAAAACAATTTCAGAAAAGAGTGTACATTCGCTTAATAACCATCAATTGAATATATCTGCGAGCCTGGCCTATCTATCAACCTCAATGCCACTCACCAACTTTGATGAGCTCTATTCGATATTAGACCAAGCGTTATACAATGCTAAGAAGCAAGGAAAAAACTCCCTTGTGGACGCATACAACGAGCCGATCAGTTTAAGTGCTGAGTATATTCTCTAATAAAGCCAAACCACCAGCGTAGTGGTTTGTTATAGGTGGAAGCATCAGTAAGCCATTCAGATGCAACACCATCATCAAGGAGTCTTTGTGCCCAGGGCAAGAAAAAACATTCAGTCTCTAGAGCGAGGTTTTCTAATCCTCGAGTTGCTCTCGATGAGTGAGTCTCCCCTATCATTACAGACGATCAGTAATGCGATCCAGTTAAATAAGACGACTGTTCACGGGTTACTTGCGACTCTACACTCTCTTGGATATGTATCCAAACACAACCATAGCTACAGCCTAGGGTTTAGATGCTATGAACTGTCTAAGCCGATTGAACAAAAAAACGAAGCTATCCGACAACATTTTGTTCCATTGCTGAAAAAAATGGCCCAAGTGACTAACAACACAGCTTACCTCGCTGTACAAAGTGGCGCTAAAGAGTACTTGTATATCGATGCTATAGAGCAGGATAACCCTCTTACTATCCGTAGCCCGAGAGGGAAACGAGAAGGGCTCACAACATCTGCGATCGGCAAAGTTTTTCTTAGTTTTGATGATGAGCTTCGTCGAACATTACGCCTTGAAAACCAAATATCCCCCACGTTAGAAACTGAACTTAATCAGGTTGTATTATCAGGTTACGCACTCGATTTAGAAGAGGCAGAGCCAAACCTCAATTGCTTAGCGATCCCCCTTTACTTGGATGGTAAAGTCGTTGCTGTTGCAGGTGTTAGCGGTGCTGCCTCCGAACTGACGGTCACTAGGCTAAAACACTTTGCCAACATCTTTCTCAAATTTTAAGATTTGACAATGTCGAATCCTAGGCCATTTTTATACTGTTTTGATTACATGCTTATACGTCGCCTCTAATATGGTCGTTGTTCAACTCAACAACGTAGGAGAAGCGATGTCTACTGTATTAATCACCGGCGCTAACCGTGGCTTAGGCTTGCAATTTGTCCGCCACTACCTTGGAAAAGGTTGGCAAGTTATCGCAACTTGTCGTTCACCAGAAAATGCTAAGCAGCTCAATGAACTAGTAACCCAATCTAATCAACTTCAACTGATGGCTCTAGACGTCACTAACCAACAAGATATCGATCAGTTAGCCACTCAATTAGCGGATCGTCCGCTCGATCATTTAATTCTTAATGCAGGTGTATTAGGCGAAGAGTGTGCAAAGCTTGGCGAAATGACCCAGAAAAAATGGCTAGAAGTACTAAACATAAATACCGTCGCACCTGCCCTGCTAATTCAAGCCCTACAAGACAACGTTGCGAAAAGTCAGCACAAAACCATCGTGGGAATCTCAACCCGAGTTGCGAGTTTAAGCGATAACAGTTCAGGTAACATGTACAGTTATCGAGCATCTAAAGCAGCGCTTAATCAGGTTCTAGTATCAGCAGCACGCAATCTCGAATCGCGAGGAGTAAAAACTGTCGCAGTTCATCCCGGCTGGGTAAAAACCGATATGGGCGGTGAGGACGCAACCTTTTCTGCCGAGGAAAGTGTTGCAGGCATTGTTTCGGTCGCAGAACAGCTAACACTTGAGCAATCCGGAAGCTTCCGCGTATTTGATGGCTCTACAATCGAATGGTAATTGATCTCTAAATGACGTCTCCCGGCCAAATTGAGGGCCGGGAGAATACAGTAAACTAATAGGCCAAAAAGATAAAAGCTCGCACTATCGTCAGACAAGCGAGCCCTTATCGTCTATGGTGTTGTACTACTGTCAAACGCTGAGGAAGTCAGCGATTGCAGAGGCGTCATTTAGGCAATGATTTCCTGTGAAACTCACTCAATCATCCCATTCAGGCGCTAGCCCTTCAGGGTTTACTTCGCGGCCATTTCTTTCCAACGCATCTATCTTTGCAATCGCCTCTTCACTCAGATTAAGTTCAAGTGCTTTCAGGTTACTTGCTAAATTCTCTCGTTTAGTTGAAGACGGGATCACCGCGTAACCTTTTGACAAAGCCCAAGCAAGCGCGACTTGAGCTGGCGTGGCCTGATAGTCCTCAGCAATACCTGCAATAGTTGGGTCCCCAAGTACTTTCCCATATGCCAAGGTCATGTAAGACGTTACCTGAATATCGTTTTCCTGCATGAAGCTGACCAACTTACGATTTTGCAAATAAGGGCTAAGCTCGATTTGGTTAGTAACAATATTCTCTTTACCGACCACTTCTATCGCTTGTTGCAACAAGTCAATATTAAAGTTGGATACGCCAATATTACGGGTTAACCCTTGCGATTTAGCTTCAAGTAATGAAGCCATGTATTCGTTCAAGTTATTGTTATTGCCAGGCCAGTGGATCAAGGTCAAATCCACATAATCTGTATTTAGCTTTTCTAAGCTCTCTTTTAGACTTGGAATGAGTTGTTCCGTGTTCATGTTATCAACCCAGATCTTGGTCGTAATGAATAGCTCATCACGTGCAATACCGGACTGTGTCAATACTTCACCGATTTCTGCCTCATTACCGTAAATCTGTGCAGTATCAATTACGCGGTAACCCACTTCTAACGCATTACGGACTGAATCCTTAACTACTTCACCCTCTAAACGAAACGTGCCGACGCCAAATGATGGTACTTTCATCTAAATCTCCTGAATTATCGATTTTATAGTTGATTCGAAGCAAAACTTTACGCCGCAAGAAACTTTCCGTAAAGTTAACAATAATCAAATCTAATTTGAAATATATTCAACAATGAAAGCTACTCTAGATGAAATGCGCACCTTTATGGCCGTGGTCGATACGGGTTCAATCAGCTCTGCGGCTGAACTGTTATCGATGACCGTCTCGGCGGTGAGTCGATCGGTATCTCGGCTAGAAGCCAAACTCGAAACGACTTTGTTAAATCGCACAACCCGTAAGTTAGATGTTACTAATGAAGGAACGATATACCTCGATAAAGTCAGACATATTGTAGAAGCAGTAGAGAATGCCGAAGCACAACTGAAAAGCCAGAAATATAAGCCCTCTGGCCTCCTACGAATAAACGCAGCTACCCCCTTCTTACTGCACGTACTAACGCCGCACATTGCTAAATATCAGAGCTTGTATCCGGAAGTCGAAATCGATCTCAATTCCAATGAGGAAAATATTAGCCTTTTGGGAACAAAAACCGATATTGCTTTTCGTATCGGTGAGCTACAAAACTCAACCATGCGCGCGATATTTCTTGGTAAAAGTCGGATTCGAATCGTCGCGAGTCCAGAGTATTTAAGACAACATGGTACTCCAACCTCAATAGATCAGTTACTCAATCACAAGCTACTTGGATTCAACAAGCCGGAGTATCTTAAGGAATGGCCGATCATGGATGATAAGAACAAACTTCTGCGTATTATGAGTAGCCTAAGATCTGATAATGGCGAGACGCTAAGATGTTTAGCCTTACATGGTGCGGGGATAGCTTGCCTGTCTGACTTTATGACCTACTCTGACCGACAAGCTGGTCGCTTAGTGGGCGTGCTTAGTGAACACACGCATAATGTCGAACAGCCAGTTCATGCGGTGTATTACAAAAATGCCAGTACCTCACGCCGGATCAGCTCTTTTATTGACTTCATCAAGCAAGAAATCAAGGTAGAGAACCACCAGTTCCTTTAAAGACCACCGCTGTTTGTGGCAAAACACTTTTGTCTTTTTGCCGCTTTTTCTCACAACAAAAATCTCATAGTGTCCTGAATATCAGGGGGGCACCTGGCCTCCTAGTACTCACAGTAATAGTCAGGCTTCATAATGCATAAAGATTTAAGTAACAGATTCACCATCGGGGTTGAGCTCCCCCTAGATAATGACTGGACCCAAGAAGGCCAGAAAAAACGGCTGCTCCAACGAAAACCGTTCGGCGTACCAGACATGAGTGCACATAAACAGCGTATTATGTTAGCCGATAAGTTAGGCTTTAACGTAGCGTGGGTAAGAGATGTCCCGTTGTACGACCCTAACTTTGGAGACGCGGCACAAATTTATGAACCGTTCAGTTATCTTGGCTATCTCTCTGCGTGCACCGACAACATTCTACTAGGGACAGCAGCGATAGTATTACCGTTAAGACAACCTTGGCTAGTGAAAAAAGCCGCTGCGACCATCAACGAGTTAAGTGGTGACCGCCTGATACTCGGTGTGGCTAGTGGAGACCGTCCTAGTGAATATCCCGTTTTTAACGCCAACTTTGACAGCCGTGGCTCGGCTTTTCGAGAAAGTGTAGAGATTTTGAAAGATACGCAAAATGATAAGCTGGGTAACGATCTACAGTTATTACCCGAGTTTGCTGATATTCCTATCTATGTCGCAGGGTTAGCGCAGCAAAGTCCACAATGGATAGGAGAAAACCTAGACGGCTGGCTCGCCTACCCAGGCACACCTGATGATCATGAACACCGCGTTGCACTTTGGCGCTCCGTAGCGGGAAACAAACCCTACGCCAGCTTTATTCATCTTGATTTAATCGATAACCCAAATGCACCAGTCGTTCGGCATCATTTTGGTATCCAGGCCGGAGTCAATGGCTTGAGCGATGAGCTAGAAAAAATGCAAGAAGCAGGAGTCAATCACATCGGGTTGCATTTCCGTCGTAATAGCCAACCAATTGATAAATCAATGGAACAGATCGCTCAGTACGTGTTGCCACGCTTTAACTAAGAGCAAATAAAAATATGTGCCACCTTACTAAGGGGTGGCACGCTAGGCTTGGCAGTTGGAAAAACAAAAGCTGCAATAACGACAAAACTCTTTTGTTAAAACAACAATAATAGTGTTATTTTAAAGTAAGTCTTGGTTGAATAAAGTCGATGAACGCGGAAATACGCTTAGAGACTGAAGAAGATTTGTAGAACACAGCATTGACCTGTTCTCGTCCAGTATTTGTGATTTTTTCCGATTCAAACAATGCCACTAACCGTCCAGAATCAAGATCATCTTTCACCATAAAGCCAGATAAACATGCAATGCCGTTCCCTGCCAGCACTAACTGTCTAACCGTTTCACCACTGCTGGATAGGATATCAGGCTCTATCATCTCAAACCCTCGTAATGGCCACTGATTTAACACTTTAGCGCCAGAAAAACCGATCAAGTTATGACTGCGCAAATCGCTCACCGCTTCAGGAAAACCTCGTTTAGATAAATAACCAGGCGTGGCAACGATAAATAGTGGGCTTGTTCCTAAAGGTTTAGCATGCAGTGTTGAATCCGATAATCGTCCAATACGTATCGCCACATCGGTTCTTTTTTCCAATAGATCCACAAAACCCTCATTAGAGGTAAGATCGAGTTGAATATCAGGATAAGCCTCTTTAAATGGCTGAATTAACGGCACGAGTTGATGTAAAACAAATGGGCTAGCGGCATCAACTCTTAAGCGCCCCTTGGGTAATTCACCTCGTGTGATGATCTCTTCTTCAGCTTGCTGTATTTGTAGTAAACCTAAGCGAACCGCTTCAACAAACTGATGCCCTTCCTCAGTAACTTCCACTCTGCGTGTCGTGCGATTCAGCAAGGTTACCCCCAACTGTGATTCAACTTTACTAACCGCACGAGATACCCTAGCGACTTGAATACCTAGTGCATCAGCAGCGGAAGAAAATCCACCACTATCCACAACTGCCATAAGAATCTCTAATTCATCTGATCGGGTTAACATTTCATCCCCTTTCCTAACTGCGCATTTCCTTCACTTATAACAAAAGTATTTTGTAATAAACACCATTTTTCGCAACGAATAACTCTTTAATAATACACGACATGGAGACGGGCTATTCGTTTATCCATTCATATTCAATGATTATAAGAGAGAGTTGTTATGCCTTTAGCTTTACTTGCATTGACGCTGAGCGCCTTTGCTATTGGAACCACGGAGTTTGTAATTGTCGGTCTGATACCGACTATGGCCTCCGACCTCAACGTATCATTACCTTCAGCGGGTCTTTTAGTTAGCCTGTACGCACTTGGTGTCGCGGTTGGTGCTCCCGTTTTAACAGCGCTGACTGGTAACTGGAAAAGAAAGTACGTTCTGCTTTCTGTTATGGCACTGTTTGTTCTTGGCAATCTGTTAGCCTGGCAAGCACCTGGATACAACACACTAGTTACAGCAAGGATACTGACCGGGCTTGCACACGGTGTGTTCTTTTCGATCGGCTCGACTATCGCCACTGGCCTAGTGTCAAAAGAAAAAGCCGCTAGCGCAATTGCTATTATGTTTACCGGTCTGACCGTAGCTCTAGTGACGGGCGTGCCACTTGGCACCTGGATTGGCCAGACATTTGGTTGGCAGGCAACCTTCCTAATCGTCGCGATCCTTGGAATCATCGCACTGATAGGAAGCGCTCTGCTAGTGCCGAGTAATCTGAAACAACCACCAGCAACCAAGCTGTCATCGCAAGTAAAAGTCTTAACTCAACCTCGTCTACTTTTGGTGTACGCAATCACCGCACTCGGTTACGGTGGTACGTTCACAGCCTTCACTTACTTGGCTCCTATTTTGGAAGAAGTTTCGGGGTTTGGCTCTAGCGCTATCAGCCTAATTATGTTGGTTTATGGTGTATCAGTCGCATTCGGCAACATCTGGGGCGGAAAGATGGCCGACTCTATGGGGCCAATCAAAGCTCTGACAGCGATTTTCTCGGGCCTAATTGTGGTATTGCTCGTGTTTAGTGTCACAGCATTTAATCCAACTTCTGCAGTAGTGACCATTCTTGTCTGGGGTGCCTTTGCCTTTGGTAACGTTCCAGGACTTCAAGTTTATGTTGTCAAACTAGCAGAGAAATATTCACCTGATGCAGTCGACGTCGCTTCTGGTCTCAACATTGCTGCATTTAACGTAGGTATTGCACTGGGTTCTTGGGGCGGTGGCCTTATCGTGGCCAATGCTGGGCTGATGCACACACCTTGGATTGGCGCGATCGTAGTATTAGGTGCTCTACTACTAACCCGTTTCAGCGGAATGCTAGACAAGCGTGGAGAGCATCACGCAACGGCACACTGATTCACGTTCCGAATCTATAAAAATCACTTAAATTAGCCCGGCATTACGTCGGGCTTTCATACAGAGTTTAAATACACCATTGACTGAGGTAGAAAGTTTATTCTACCCTTAGGTAAAACAAACGTTCTACCTGGTGTATCAAATAGTGAAAGAAAAAATCGCAGCAAGCCTAGAAAAAGCATTCAGTCAGTATGGCTTCGCCGAGCCTAGCGTACCCCAACTCAAAAACGCCTGCGAAGTCAGCCTGAGAACCCTGTACAAATACTACCCCTCCAAGGAAGCGATGATTGTTGCAGCTCTCGAGCATCGCCATCAAAGGTATTTGAGTTTTTTGCTCGAAGACGCCCCTGCCAATGGAACACCGGCTGTATTACACCTATTCACTCGCCTCGAGGATTGGATGAAGGAGTTTGCACCGAATGGCTGCATGTCCATCAATGCATTAGCAGCCTATCCAGAAAATCTATCTATTAATCAAGCAGTAAAACAACACAAATTGGCGGTTCGTCAGCTTATGGTCCAACTAAGTCAGCGAGAAGACCTCGCAACCACACTCTTCTTGTTACATGAAGGTCTATCCAACGCATGGCCGGTTCTCGGTCACGCTGCCTTTGCATCCGCTGAACACACTCTGCTAGAACTAATGAAGGAGAACAATCAATGACCACAATCCCGAAAGTCATGAAAGGCGTCCAACTTATCGGTCATGGTGGGCCAGATATGCTTCGTTACCGCGATGATCTACCTGTGCCAGTCCCCTCGCCTGATGATGTATTGATCCAAGTTGCCGCCGCCGGAGTCAATAACACCGACATCAATACCCGAACAGCATGGTATTCTAAAAATGACGCCAATAGCATGGATGCAAGTTGGTCAGGAGACGCGCTATCTCTCCCTCGAATCCAAGGTGCCGATGTATGCGGTACCATCGTCGCTGTTGGTGAGAATATCTGCCCATCACGAATCGGTCAGCGTGTGCTTATCGAACCATGTATTACGCGCTTCCACAGTCAAGCACTTAGCTCGCCTTGGTACTTCGGTTCAGAATGTGATGGTGGCTTTGCTCAGTTCACTGTTGTTGACAGTAAACATGCATATGCTGTGAATAGTAGTTTATCGGATATCGATTTGGCCTCCTTCCCTTGTTCTTATTCAACTGCCGAGAACATGCTTGTCCGCTCTAATGTCACAGCGAGCGATACCGTACTGATTTCAGGGGCATCCGGCGGTGTTGGCTCTGCCGCAATCCAACTGGCGAAGGCGCGTGGAGCATACGTCATTGCTATCGCCAGCCCAGAAAAGAAAGAACAGATCACGGCATTAGGAGCAAACCAAGTTATCCCTCGCGATGCAAATTTGCCGGCGACTCTCGGAGAAAACAGCGTTGACGTAGTGATTGATCTGGTCGCAGGAGAGCAGTGGCCACAATTTCTTCAGGTACTAAAACCAGGATCAAGATACGCTGTTTCCGGCGCCATAGGCGGTCCAATTGTCGAGCTGGATGTAAGAACTCTTTACCTTAAAGACCTAGCGTTATTTGGTTGTACCGTTTTGGCACCAGAAGTATTCGGTAACTTGGTTCGCTATATCGAACAGAACGCAATTCGCCCCTTAGTCGCGGAGTCATTTCCCTTAAACCAGATAGGTCAAGCGCAAGAAGTATTTTCACGCAAGCAACATACTGGGAAACTGGTTTTGGAAATCACATAGCTTTTCGATTAACAGCGGCCTATACAAGTCGTTGTAATTTGAGAACACTTTAAGCATCCTAAAAAGTTCTCAATACTTAGAAGATCGCTACGGTTGGCTTAGCTTGTTATCCCTTTTCATCACGCTAAGCCAGCTTGTAAAAATATGTGTGTTTGCTTCTGAGTTATAAATGTTTAATACCAACATTATCTTACTTCTGGCGTTCATGAACAGAACCGAGATCTGAACGACTTCGGTGTTAAACCTACGATCCTATTAAATATTTTCCTGAACGCGCTCACATCTTGGTAACCCACTCTAAATGATATTGCGTCAAATGTTAGGGATGTCGACTCAAGTAAATCACAAGCTTTTTGTACTCTTAAGCTTTGTATATATTGGTTAACATTGAAACCTGTCGCCTTTTTAAAGCGTCGCTGCAATGTCCTTTCTGTTAAACAACTCAACTCTGCAAGCTCTTTATTGCTCAGTTTTCCTTGATAATGATCGTTTATATAGTGCTGTAGTTGAACAATTACCTCATCACCATGTTGGAAGTTTGGAGTAAACTGTTGATAAAAGCGTTGCTCTCTCGGACCAGTATCAATAACCAACATTTTTCCTAACAGGCGCATTACTGCCGGTGACGCAAATAAGGAAACCAGCTCCAAACCTAAATCCACCCATGACATCATACCCCCAGCCGTAATGATCGTTCCTTCGTTAATAAGGATGGCTTCTTGTCTTACGTGGATATCGGGAAACTGACTCGCTAATGAAGGAGCTAAGCCCCAGTGTGTTGTACAAGACTTATTGGTCAACAACTGGGTTTGAGCAAGAATAAAAGTACCAGCGCAGGCGGAGGCTAAAATCGCACCTTTACTATATTGGACATTTAACCAGTCGAGTAGCTCTGGCTCTGGTTCTAAGTAATATTGACCAGTGCCGCTAGGCGGAATCATTACCGCTGTTTTCACATCGAAGTGCGTGTTTGACCAGTGATCCAATATCTCTACTTCAAAGTGCACATCAACGCCCAATTTAGCCGCCGCACGGTTTGCCATCTCGAAGAGTTCGCTTAAACCATATACGGAGGCTTGCGAGCTATCTGGGTAATTAACGAGTGCTATTTTCATTTATCTTCAAGTGTCGCTTTTTGACTCTTTTGTGTCATTTTAGACTCTAAAGAAGGTGGCTAAAAGTCTTTATATTATTCGTATCGCAATGATCCTGAATAAAAGGAAAAGAAAATGACTCAAAAAGCCCTACTTGTAATTGATTTGCAAAACGACTATTTCACGGAAGGAAAGTTTCCTTTATGGAATACAGAATCGACTTTAGACAATGTTAAGAGAGCAATAACTAAAGCCAATGAGCAAAACATTCCTGTGATTCATATTCAGCATATTGCCGACCCTGCCATGGGTATTGCCCCATTCTTCAATGAAGGCAGCGACGGTGCCAATATTCACCCAGAAGTTCTTGCTTTAGCGCCGAATTCCGAAATCGTGGTAAAGCACTTCGCAGATAGCTTTGAAGGAACACGTTTAGAAGAAGTATTGGCAAGCAAAAATGTAACGGAGTTACTTGTATGCGGAATGATGACACAAAACTGCGTGACACATACTGCTATCTCAAAATCTGCGGACAAGTATGATGTTTCGATCTTAATGGATAGCTGTACCACGGTCGATGAAATGATTCACAACATTGCACTTCACGCTGTCTCAACGAGAGTTCCCCTCGTAACTATTGAAGATAAGCTGTAATACACGTAAAACCTTTCGCTCACACAATGCGGGCGAAAGGTCACACATATATGCACTTTCATTGATATTTGCTTACTTTGTGTTAAACATTGGTTTCCAAATAGTTACAAGGAAACGTTTATGAAATGGATAGTCGTATTGTTTATTAGCTTATTTTCAGTTTTCAGCCATGCGAAAGAGTGGAAACAAATTCGCTTCACTGTTGAAGGGGCTTACCCCCCATTTAGCTGGACGACAAAAGAGGGAAAGCTAGAAGGGTTTGAAGTCGACCTCGCTAACGCGTTATGCAAAGAGTTAGAAGTAAAGTGCGTTATCTCAAAAATGGATTGGGATGGCATCATCCCTTCTCTCCTTAGTCGCAAGAACGATGCGATTATTGCTGCAATGACAATCACAGAAGAACGAGAAAAGAAAGTCGATTTCACCGTCCCTTATGCAAAAGTACCGACTCGTTTTGTAATGAAAAATGATAGAGAAATCAACATGGATGACGGCAGCCTAAATCGTTTATCTATTGGAGTTCAAAGAGCCACAATTGGTGATAAGTACCTTTCGGCCTTGTATCCAGATATTGATATTCGTCGTTATGGTACGTTCGATGAGGCATTTACTGATCTACTCAATGGACGGTTAGATGCTGTATTTGGCGGCTCAATCGGTTTAAGTGCTGGTTTTCTTGAAACTGCACAAGGTGAAGGCTATCACTTTACTGGACCAGCGTTTACAGAGGAAAAGTGGTTCGGCCGTGGCATTGGCGTAGCAGTGAGAAAACAAGACAAAGAATTAAAAGCATTACTCGATAGCGGAATACAAAAATTGATCCAGAGCGGTAAGCATAAAACCATCGCCAGCAAGTATTTCTCCTATAGTATTTACGAGTAACCTCTTTATCTTTTTATAGCCTGCGCGGTATAGGAAACTTCCCTTTCCCTATATGGCGACAAAAACAGAGCCCTCGAGCAATCGCCCGAGGGTTATTTTTATAAAAAAGCCCAGGTATATAAGTAACCCGCTCCCATGGCCATCGTTAAGATAACGATTAGGAAGGCAGCAATCATCTGGTTCTTAAAAATTGATTTCAACAAAATTACTTCTGTAAGACTTGCGCCAGCACTACCAATAATAAGCGCCATAACAGATCCAAGAGCCATACCTTTTTGTACTAGTGCCGCGCTAAGTGGAATGACCGCCTCTGCACGGATGTACAATGGAATACCAATGATTGCTGCGACCGGAATCGCGTACCACTTCGCTTCACCAGCGAACTCCGCAATGAACTCCGTCGGGATGAAGCCATAGATAAATGAACCAATCGCAATGCCCATCATGAGATAAGGGAACACTTGCTTAAAGTCTTTCCAAGTTGATTGCCAAATACGTACCCAGCGGCTAGGCTCTTTCTCTTCCACGACTGTCGCTGTTGCACTACCGTCTGATGAACAGCAGGACACTTCCACTTTAGGTTCAGGTTTTGGTGCATCACCACAACAAGATGTTTTCGCCGCAACTGGCGTAGGTTCATTGCAGGCGCTGGTACTACAGCTTGATGCTGGTCTCGCTTCTTCTTTTTTCTTGCTTGAATCGCCACAAGAAGTACCGCACGAAGAAGAACCTACCGCTTGATATGCTTCTGGTTTGACGTAACGCTCAAACCCTAGTTTTTCAAGTACATAGCCTGCTACCACTGATACTGACATCGCAATAGCAAAGTAAAATACCGCAACTTTCCAACCAAAAGTCACCACAAACAAGCCAATAATCACTGGGTTAAGCAACGGGCTTGCAAATAGGAACACCATCATAGGTCCAAAACCTGCTCTTGCACGCAACAAGCCTTTTAAGAAAGGAATGGTCGAACACGAACAGAAAGGCGTAATCGAACCTAGCAACGCAGCAATGAAGTAACCTTTACCCTTTTTCGAGCTGAGAATAGATTGAATTTTTTCTGGCGTTAGAAAATCTTGCAACACACCGACAATGTAGCTAATTGCCAGAAATAAGATGATAAGTTCGGTTGCTAGAAACGCAAACATATCCAGCGCTTCTTTAGCCATAGTTATAATTTCTGTATTCACATTTACTCTCCTCGTCATTTTCGCTAACGAGCTTACCTGATAGATAAGCTTTCATTTCGATGATTCTAGAATTATAGAATCACAAAACAAAAGATCAACAAAATATTTCCATAAAAATGGAATAATAAGACTAGTCAATACTTATCAAAAAGTTACATGTCGTTAGCTATGCAGACTGGTTGTCGATGATAATTTCAGAGCATCTCGAATCCTTTTTATCAAACATAACCTAAAATTATCAAAATAAGAAAAAACCATAATTATTGCAGCACCACGCTCTGAGCTAGTATGACTTTCGACCATTCTTAATAATAAGGAAAACCTATGAGAGCGATAACTTACCAACGAGATAAAGATACTTTCTCTTTATCCGAATTACCTACACCAAAACTAGAAACCCAATTTGATGTATTGGTTAAAGTTAACGCTGTTGGTTTGAACCCTGTCGATGCAAAAATTCATTATTGGTCAGACATGGTCACTAACATGGATAACAATTTTGTTGGCGGGTTAGACGTATCAGGAGAAATAGTCTCTGTAGGCGATGCGGTCGTTGATTGGAAGGTTGGCGATAAAGTGTTGTATCACGGAAACATGAGACGCCATCACGGAGGATTCGCTGAATTTGCTATCCATGATTCAAGAACGCTTATAAAACACCCTCAGGTTCCGGTTGAAGTAGCAGCATCTACACCTTGCGCAGCCTGGACCGCATATCGCGCTTTGGTAGACAAGCTCGATATTTCAAATCGAAGCAGCATTTTTATCGCCGGAGGTGCTGGCGGCGTTGGAAGCTTTGCTATTCAGTTAGCAAAGACATTTGGTGTTGAACAGATCATTGCTACTAGTTCAGAAGCTAATCACGCATATTTGTCCTCGTTAGGAGCAACCCATACGATTGATTATCATCATGAAGATGTAGTTCAACGAGTAATGGACATTACCGGAAATCATGGCGTTGAGGTTGCACTCGATTGTGTAGGCGGTGATAACGACCGAATTGCAGCCTCGGTATTAACCTTTGAGGGAGAAATGGTGGAGCTCGTCAAGACTGTCGACCCTTCTCAATATCCAGATGCCTTCTTAAAAGGCTTGGGCTTCCACCAAATAAGTTTGGGCTCTGGTCATGTCTTTGGCGAGAGAGGGTTTGCAAGTATCGTTAATGCCGGAAAGGAAGTGTCTGAGCTATTAGAAAATGGAGAATTGGAAGTACCGAAACTGAAGATCATCGGCTTAGAGGATGTAGGTAACGCACTCTTGGACATGCGAAATCAGAGAACAGTTGGAAAGATTGTCGTTAATCTGAACCAAAAATAATTAATAAAGATCTCGAGGAAAACTGGCAAAGTAATGAGCAAGTTAAAGCATCTTGTTACTTTGCCAGATATGAAAGACCTTTATTTTGTCTATAACGATGAATGAAAAACAAAACCTCTTGCCATACTTCCCTGCGCTTCACCAAAATTAAGCGTTTTCGAGAGTGTCTCTCCAAGTCGCTAGCAATTTAATATGACGTGGTTCAATCCCACAGCAACCACCAATAATGCTCGCTCCCTGCGCATGCCACTTTTTAGCATACTCAAGATATTCAGTCGGAGAGAAATGACGAACTTCCTGAATGGTCTCGTTGGCTTGGTGCGCTTGCTTTATCGGAGCAAAGCTATTTGCGAAAACACCTATCGTCAATTCTCTACCTGACTCACACAATACTGCTTGTGTATCAATGATCGCTTGCTCGACAACTTCAGGAATAGAGCAATTGAAAAAGATACCTGAAACATTTGTTTTCAACAGCGTATTAACCGCGACTTTAAGAGATTCCCCTGAGCGAAGGCGAGGCAAAGAGTTAGGCTCATCCATTAAGGTGAAAGCAAGATAATTGGGCTTATCTGTTTTGGCTAAAATTATTGATAGAACTTCAACTTCAGCGAGGCTAGACACGGTCTCAGCTAACCAAATATCAACATATTGATCTTGAGCTTCAAATAACTCAGAAGCCACTTCCAGTGCCCTTTTCGGCTCGAATAATTCAGGCCTGTAAGACCCCATTACAGGAGGAAGAGAGCCCGCAACGAGCACTCTATCGTTAGAGCTGGTGACTACATCTCTGGCAATTTTAGCTGCAGATTTTGCTAACTCAGTCCCCCGTTTTGCATAGAGTTCCTCGCCTAAGTGAAATGGGACACATGCATAACTGTTGACAGTGATAATCTCTGCGCCAGCGTCTATGAAATTCTCATGGGCCATTTTTACATGTTGTGGTGATTCAATTAGCGCTTGTGCACTCCAAAGCGGCTGAGAAAAAGGGGCGCCAATACGTTTCAACTCTCGCCCCATGCCACCATCTAAAATTGTTACTTTCTTCATTTAGACATCCATACCGCCAAACATCCATAAGCTCTATTCAAACAAAATTTTTATCAATTCAAAATGAAATTGTTATGTTTAAAGTGAACAAAGACTTAATGGCTGATTAAACACTTTAGTATTTACCAGACCTTTCATTCGGACCAAGCTAATGTTATCGCCATTAACTTCGAGTAAAAAGCCCATTATCTATGTCTCTCGGCGAGGCGGGCGTTACGAGCCACAATAGTGCATGAAGTGATTGAGGGGCTAACCCTCAATCAAATTTTCTTTTTATTATAAGACCTTAGATAAAAATTTCTGCAATCTAGGATTGGAGGGGTTATCAAAAAATCGCTCAGGAGAGTCAGAAACCAAAAGCTCACCATCTTCCATAAACAACACCCTATCAGCGACCTCTTTTGCGAAACCCATTTCATGAGTAACCACGACCATGGTCATTCCGTCCTTGGCCAAATCTTTCATCACATCAAGAACTTCTCCAACCATTTCAGGGTCTAGTGCTGATGTGGGTTCATCAAACAACATAATGTTGGGTTTCATTGCTAACGCACGAGCGATTGCGACGCGCTGCTGCTGTCCACCCGATAAATGATTAGGATAATTATCCATTCTCTCCGACAGACCGACTTTATAAAGCAAATCTTTTGCTTCTTTCTTCACCGATTCAGGGTCACGTTTAGAAACCTTTAAAGGTGCTAACATGACGTTCTCTATCGCCGTTTTATGTGGAAAAAGGTTGAAGCCTTGAAATACCATGCCCACATCAGCGCGTAGTTTATTGATATCCGTAGATTTGTGGTACATATCGATACCATCTACGATAATAGACCCACTGTTTATTGTCTCTAATTGATTGATCGTCCGTAAGAATGTTGACTTACCAGAACCTGACGGTCCTACGATGACAATCACTTCCCCTTTTTCTACATTTACCGATACGTCCTTGAGCGCATGGCAGCCATTAGGGTAAATTTTATTAATTGTTTTTGCTGAAATAATGTATTCCATTAATGACTCCACCATTAATCACTTGCTGCCAATTTCTTTTCTAACGTTTGTATTGCCCAAGATAAGGTACTAGTTAGAAGCAAATAAAGGGCCGCAACGGTAAACCAAACTTCAAATGGGGCAAAACTACCACTTACGACTTCCCTGCCCGCTTTTGTCAGATCAGTAATCGAGATCACGGAGACGAGTGAGGAATCTTTTATCAGGTTGATAAACTGCCCGGCTAAGGGAGGTAATGTCTGCTTAAACGCTTGAGGTAAAATGACATAAATCATCGCTTTGGGATAATTCATTCCTAGTGAACGCGCCGCTTCCATTTGTCCTCTTGGGATTGACTGGATTCCTGACCGCACAATTTCTGCGACGTAAGCGGCGGTAAACACGGAGAGCGCTATCACTCCCGCAGTAAAACGCTCAAGGTCAAGCACAGTACCAATAAAGAAGTAAACGATAAAAATCTGTACTAAAAGAGGCGTTCCACGAATGACCTCGACATACACAAGCGCCAGCTTTTTTAATGCCAGATTGCTGGATATACGCATTAGTCCGACAACTAAGCCCAACGCTAGAGCAATGATAAGTGACCAGAGTGAGATTTTAATGGTCGTCACAACACCATCTAAAATTGGGCCAGAGCGCCACTCTTTTATAGTTGCTAAGGTATCTCCTTCAAAAATAAGATCACCTTCATAGACGTCGACAGACTTATATTGGCTTAGTTCAAGAACAATATCACCATGAATACTCTCCAGAGCCAGTTGGTTATTCTCGTCGAGAATGATGTTCCCATCGACAGGCGCGGTAATGGATGAAGCAGCGTTAGTGGCAATATAAGGAAGGACACGCTCCCAATTCCAGCTGTAATCGATTCGCTTACCTGACAGATAGACAAGACCGCAAATTGATAGCAAAACAAGAACAAAAACAGCGTTCCACAATAAGGATTTAAAGTTATTTTGCATGTGATTCCGAGAATGACTTTGATTAAAGTTGGTTGGGTATTTGAATAAAGAAAAGCGTTAGCTTCACAGCGCGAACCGTTTGGTTGGCGATGAACCAAGCCAGAAGCTAACCGCTCCTCTACAATAACAATATGATTACTTAACTTGCTTTAACCATTTATCGTCGTTAAACCACTTATCGTAAATGCGATCGTAAGTTCCATCGCCCTTAATTTGACGTAAATAGTTGTTTAAGAAGTTAAGCGTATCTGGATTTCCTTGCGGCACAGCCCAACCCAAAGGCTCGTAAGTAAACGGTTTAGCCAAGTGCATTAACTGCCCTTTGTTTTCCGCCACATAAATAGAGTTGTAAGGAAAGTCATAAACAAACGCATCTACCTTTCCGTTGGCAACCTCAAGTACCGCTTCAGACTGAGTTTCGTATAGATTTATCTTAGCTTTCGGAAGGTATCGTTTTACCGCTTGCTCACCCGTTGTCCCAAGCTTAGTTGCAACAACATATTCTGGACTATTGAGATCTCGGTAACTAGACACTTTACCTTCATGTTTGAGATCTACGAGAATGGATTGACCAATAACCACATAGGGATCAGCGAAATTCACCTGAGTATTTCGCATAGGTGTGATAGTCATCCCGCCCATAATCATGTGACACTTACCAGTCAACAGTGTTGGGATAATGCCATCCCATGAAGTGTTTACCGGCACAAACTTAACATCCATGGCACGCGCCATTTGCTTACCCAAATCGATATCAAACCCGATGTACTGCCCATTTTTTGCTGTCATTTCAAAAGGCATATACCCAGAATCAAAGCAGACTTTTAGCTCCCCTGTACTTTTGATGTCGTCTAAAATTGGGTCTGCATTAACCGTCGTCGAAACAGCTAACCCCAGTGCAGCAAAACACAATAACTTTTTCATGGATATTCCTTTATCATTTGTTGTAAAGTTTTTTTATACACGACAAAAGAATAAAAAACCACAAACAATGACTTTTTAATCACTAGAATTTGTAGGATCGTTACTAAGCTGGAAGATTTGAATGAAAATCTATACCAAGCCATTGCAATTGAATTGCATGCATTAAGTGATTAAGTTGTAGGCAGGTCACTATAACGACAAGAAACATAAGCTTTGACTGAATAGTCAGCGTTTCCGAGAGTGGTTTAATTATTAACGAAACCATACAGATATTCGCTTTTTCACATTGACCGTAATGTCAAAAGTGCTTGAGTTTTATTGTTGACAATTCTTCCATAGTCAATGGTCACAAATGTGATGTACAGCACATTTCTATAGTGGCACTATCACCTTTGTCGAGAGATATTAACAAGGATTCGTTGGACATCTTGACTTTGTAATACAAATAAAAAGGTGACTATATGAAAAAACTAATGACGCTCTCATCACTATTATTATTCAGTTTATCTGCTACTGCTGGTATTCATGTCGAACACTCTACAAACAAAGTTGTTCTCAATGACTTTACGACAAAAGATGCCGCTTATAGCTCTGCGTTTGATCTTGTCGATGAATACCAAACGCTATCAAAACATGAACTTAGAAATCGTCTAAACATCATTGGAAGCGGTTTCCCTCGTGATATTGCAATCGATGATAGTAAGGTGAGAGTTGAAGAGTACGCACTTAACCGTGATGAAGTTAAATATCGTGCAATCATAAACTTCGATTATCACTTCAGAACAAGTGACGGCGGTAAAAACTAAAAAATCATCTGCACCTTTACTTTCTTAGAGCCCTTCCTATTTTAAGAAAGTAAAGGTGTCTAATCATATTGAAACGACGGCTTTTCATAAATCGCTCTCTCCTTACATAAGCAGTATCAATCCCTACCTCTATCGTTTACATAAGAATCTTTTTTCCAATCTTCATTGAGATACATTTCGTCGTTTGGCACTTTGTCATTCGCTTGGTGCGTCTTATGGACTCCACATCACTTAAATGAAAAAGACACTTGAAATTGAGTTTAAATTTCTATGAAGATTAACTAAATCTAAGATCGACAATTGTCTTTACATTTTTCTCGTTTATAGCAATATATAAAACTACTTTTTTCGTTTTAATTAACCATAAAGCGTGAAAATAAAAAAAGGCAACAAGACACTTCTTGTTGCCAAAGAAAAAATACATCATTCAAAAAATATGAAAATGAAAACTAGCAGTGGACTAGCTAACAAAACCATTATATTCAAAACACTTAAACAAGTAACGATCAATATAATCCATTATATATGGATGAAAATCAGCACTTATGAAATTACACCGATAAATAAAAAAGCCTGAAAATAGTTTCAGGCTTTTTAGCTTTATTAATTTTTTAGAATGAATATCTCGCAGCTATTGCAAGAATATCGTCTTCATTGTCTACATCTGTAATTCTGTATTCTGCTAGTGCTTTAAAATTAGAAGTCAAATCGTACTCTGCACCTAGTGAGTAGTAATCGACGACATCTTCATCATCACGCTCTAGATTGTTATATCCAACTAGTGCCCAAAGCTTATCTGTTACTTCATAAGTGGCAACTGCTTCAATACCGGTGTAATCAATATTACTTTCAGAACCATCTTTAGCCCAGTTTTCACCATCACTGTATAAAACAGAGGCATAAAACTTGTCGTATTCAAATGCAATAGCACCCGTTAGCAGCTCTGCATCTTCTGCACCCGATTGCCCTTCACCTTCGTTGTAACCAAGCGCAACTTTGAAGCCATATGGCAACTTGTAGTCCGCCGCCGCACCATAAGAAGCTGCATCTGTTGACACTTCATCGTTTTCAGCCTGATAGCTAACATGAATATTCAAACCTTCATAGCTTGTCGTTAGCTTAAATACTGAATCGGAGCGACCGGTACCATATAGATCCGCACTTACGCCAGCAGCTTCATTACCAAACTCCGGGAAAATATCCGTGTAATCAGATACTAAAGTGACCGCACCGTATTGACGTCCATAACTTACTGTTCCGTAATCTGCACCAACTCCTACATAGCCTTTTCGGATATCAAATTCATCATCTTCAATCCCATCAGCATCTCTGCGATTAGACTTAAATTCCAACTCATATAAGCCGAAGGCATAAAGATCTTCATTTATTTTAGACTCACCTGAAAGTCCTACACGAATGTAGCTATTATCTCCGTCAGCATTTTTATCATCAGAGAAATAATACATCCCTTGCGCTCGGCCATGAATATTTAACACTGATTCTTGATCTTCATAAACTACGGCTGAATTTGCAGCACTTGCAGAGAAAAGTGCTGCGATTGCGATCGACGTTCTTGTCATTTTCATTTAATTACCACTACTTGTGTTGTTTGAATCGAGTGAAATTATGAACAGTGGCAATTATTTTTAAAGTGCAAATTCAACCATATTCTATGGATAAATATAAACAAGCCCTCAATCTAAAACATTATGTCCTAGTACTCATATTAGTTGAGATAATCCATCCAAACAGGAGGCGTCCCTATTATTTTTTGAACAGTATCAATGAACAGTTTGGCTAATGGTTGTTGATTTCGGTGAGTATACATTGCATATATTTCCCCTATTGCGGGAAGATTATAATCAGGAAGCAACTGTACAAGATCTTGTTTACTCAAACTCTCCTGAAGAAAGAACTGCCCTATTAAAGCATACCCTAGATCAGATTTTACGGCATCGAGCATTAACTCAGTTTCATTCACGAAGTACTGCCCGTTGATATTATACGTTCTAACGTCGCTTGATGACTGGCTTGGCGCTATACGTAGCTTATCCGCCTTAAAGTTAGCATTAGAGTATATTACTGCTGGCATTTTTATAAGCTCTTCGGGAGAGCTCGGAGTTCCATACTTGTCAATAAAACTCTTTGATGCAACCAGTGCCATATTATTGCTTGCCAACTTACGTACTATCATGTTGGACTCTCGGATTGGTCCGATACGAAACACAACGTCAAAACCTTCGTGGATAACATCGACTCGATTATCATCGAGCAGCAGCTCTACAGTAATGTTTGGGTACTGTTTTATAAACTCTTTAACTGCCTGATTTAAGTATGCTCTGCCAAAGAAAGTGGAGCTTGATATTTTCAAGTTACCCTTCGGTTCATCCTGAAATGTAGCAGCAATACTACGAGTTTCGGTTAGAACCTCTCTTACTTTCTTGGCTTGCGCCACCATCTCAACACCTGCATTGGTCAGGGATAGCGAACGCGTGGAACGGTTTAACAGCCGTAAGCCCAATTCATCCTCTAGCTTTTTGATCTGTTTTGACAAAGCTGAACGATCTATATGATTTCTGTCAGCAGCCTTAGCAAAAGTTCCGTATTCAGAGACATCCAGTAGTAATTCAAGTTGGCTTGCGAGATCCACTGCACAATTCCTTATTTAGTTTTTATTCTTTATGTGATGGGAAATGGATTTTACAAAATTAATTTCAATTTTTTATGGTTCAAATTGCATCAGTGAGTTGCAAATAATGCACGAATTAAAAAAGCTTTAATTTTCGTCGCTATCTTTAGCTTCTGTTTAGTTATTCCTATCTATTATGGCTTATTACATTTAACAATACTCCACGTCTTTAAAACCCTAAACTGACCTTTTTCAAACCAAAAAGCGAGCATTTTGACCAATATTTAATCGTGCATTTTTATCACTACTCTATGTTCGCTGAGGGCCTATTTACCCATAGGTACAATGAATACAATGCCGTTCCTTTTAGTATGAACAGAATCATTTAGGGCGCGACAAATGTTAAAGAAAGTTTTCGGCATTGGCCTTTTATCCGTTTTAGCTGCTTGTGCAGACGAAGAGATAACCAAACAACCTAATACTCCCTTACCTACGATAGACGTCTCCAAAGTCATCTATGAGCCCGTTCAATCGTGGTTCACCTTTACAACAAGGCTCCAAGCCCCAGAGAAAGTTTCTTTAATGCCACGCGTTTCCGGTGTTATTGAAACGGTAGAGTTCAAAGACGGACAGAGTGTCAACAAAGGCGACTTACTCGTCACTCTTGATGATCGAACCTTCAAAGCTCAGGTCTCACGACTTGAAGCGCAAGTTAAGAGTGCTCGAGCTGCGCTAGAGCAAGCAGCAAACGAACAAAAGAGAGCCGCTCAACTTGTTAAGCGAAAGGCCATCTCAGCGGAACAAGCAGAGGCCCGAGATACCGCAGTAAAACAACGCTCTGCAGAACTAATGGCTTTGCGTGCTCAGTTAGAATCCGCAAAGTTAGATCTTGAGTTTACGAAGATATATGCCCCTATTAGCGGCACTATTTCAAGAGCATTCATTACTAAAGGAAACAATGTAAACGCAAATCAAAGCGTTATATCAAACATTGTCTCTAACGATCAGGTATATGCATACTTTGATGTCGATGAGCGAACTTGGAACCGTTACTTCTCGACAATCAATGCCGACTCTAACTTACCTACTCGTCTTGAACTATCTGGACAAAATGGGCAAGAGTTTTTTGGACGCGTTGACTTTGTCGACAACTCCATCAACGAAAACACCGGTACTTTGCAGGTTCGAGCGGTATTCGATGCAACAAAATCAAACTTAAAAGTGGGATCGTTTGGCCGAGTTCAGATATCAACAACCAAACCAGTTGAACGAGTTCTCGTTCCAGAGCGTTCTATTGGCACAGATCTAGAAAACCGCTTTGTATTAACACTCAATGAAGAGAATACGTTGCAATACAGCATCGTAACCTTAGGCGAACGTTACGGAACATTTCGTGCCATCGAGAATGGCTTGAACGCCGACTCAATTATTGCGGTAAATGGCCCAGCAAAAGTTGGCCCAAATAGCAAAGTCACACCAAAAAATGTCACGCTAGATATTAGCAACACTTCATTGATTATGGCTTCAAACTCAACATCGTTGCCAAACAAACGTTTAGCTCAAGACTAAGAAGACAACCGAATGAAATTTGCACACTTTTTTATTCAAAGACCCATATTTGCCTCTATGTTATCGCTATTGATATTAATAGTAGGCGCAATTTCACTTTTACAGTTGCCTGTGAGTGAATATCCAGAGGTTGTCCCTCCTACAGTGGTAGTTACAGCAAACTATCCTGGTGCGAACCCAAAAGTAATCGCAGAAACAGTTGCTACGCCTCTGGAGCAAGAAATTAATGGTACAGAAAACATGTTATATATGTTTTCGCAGGCAACCAGTGACGGCAGAATGACATTGACCGTAACCTTTGCTTTAGGTACGGACTTGGACAAAGCTCAGGTTCAAATTCAAAACCGCGTCACTACAGCTTTGCCCCGATTACCAGAAGCCGTCCAACGGTTAGGAGTTGTTGCCGAAAAAGCCTCTCCTGATCTCACTATGGTTGTGCATATATATTCTCCAGATTCTAGCCGTGAAGTCAGTTATTTAGCTAACTACGCTAATTTAAACTTGAAAGATGAGATAGCTCGGCTCGGAGGCGTCGGTGATGTGCGCCTTTTCGGTGGTGACGAGTACTCAATGCGCTTGTGGTTAAATCCAGATGAGCTCGCTTCTAGAAATCTAACCGTAATGGACGTTGTCTCCGCCGTCCGATCTCAAAACCAACAGGTGGCAGCAGGCTCATTAGGTGCGCAACCAGCCGCTAATGAAAACCAATTCCAAGTTTTGTTGAACGTAAAAGGCCGCTTGGAGAATATTGATGAATTCAACGACATTGTAGTAAAAGTTGACGAAACAGGGGCTTTGACACGTCTTAAAGACGTTGCACGCGTAGAGCTAGGTCAAAACTCTTATGCACTGCGCGCCTTGTTAAATGGTAAACCAGCGGTGGCGATGCCCGTATTCCAGCGCCCTGGTGCTAATGCTATTGAGCTATCTAATCAGGTTCGTTCAACCATGGACCGTTTACAAACAGCCTTTCCAGCTGGAGTTTCATATGAAATAGCCTACGACCCGACCGTCTTTGTTCGTGGTTCGATAGACGCGGTGGTTCATACTCTGCTAGAGGCAATTGTACTAGTTGTTGTTGTAGTCATTTTGTTTTTGCAAACATGGCGCGCGTCTATCATCCCTATCATTGCGGTGCCTGTTTCATTAATCGGTACGTTCGCCGTAATGCAAATGCTCGGAGTATCGATTAACACGCTTTCGTTGTTTGGACTTGTTCTCGCCATAGGCATCGTCGTCGATGACGCCATTGTCGTCGTCGAAAACGTGGAACGGAACATCCATAATGGTCTTGCACCACTAGAAGCAACGAAACAAGCAATGACCGAAGTTACCGGGCCAATTATTGCAATTGCTTTAGTGTTATGTGCGGTGTTCATCCCGACGACCTTTATTACAGGGTTATCCGGTCAGTTTTATAAGCAGTTCGCACTAACAATTACGATCTCGACGATTATTTCAGCAATTAACTCGTTGACGTTATCGCCTGCTTTATCAGCACTGCTATTACAAGATAAGAACGCAAAACCCGATCGGCTAACCAAGCTATTGGATGCGGTTTTTGGTAAGTATGTTTTTGCGCCATTCAATAGAATTTTTGAGTACAGCTCGAACCAATATCAAGCTCTGGTCAAGAAGCTGATTCGCTTTAGCCTTGTTGTTGTGGTGGTATACATTGCGTTACTCGGGGGAACGGTTTCTCTATTCAAAGCGGTTCCTGGAGGATTCATTCCTCAACAAGATAAGCAGTATTTAGTTGCGATCGCCCAACTTCCAGATGCAGCAAGTTTAGATAGAACAGAGTCCGTTATTAAAGAAATGGAAAACCTCGCGCTGGCAACACCTGGCGTAGCACAAACCATTTCTTTCCCAGGCTTATCGGTCAATGGTTTTACTAACAGTCCGAATAGTGGCATCGTTTTTGTTACGCTTGAGGACTTCGATAAACGAAATGATCCAACTCTCGGCGCAAATGCGATTGTTGCATCTTTAAATAAGAGCTTTTCAATTATTGATGAAGCCTTCGTTGCGATTTTTCCACCACCACCAATCCAAGGACTTGGATCTACTGGCGGCTTTAAGCTTCAAATCGAAGACCGTGCGAACAAGGGGTTTGATGAGCTCTTCAAGCAATTGAACTTGGTAATACGTGAGGCATCAACAAGACCCGAGCTGATGGGATTATATTCCACATTTCGTATACAAGTGCCGCAGATGGACATCCAAATAGATCGTGAACAAGCGATGCTGCAAGGTGTTCCTCTAGAGCAGGTTTTTGATGCGCTTCAAGTTTATTTAGGATCATTATACGTCAATGACTTCAATATGTTTGGTAGAACATACAAAGTGAATGCCCAGGCAGACATGAACTATCGTCTCGAACCTGACCAAATACTTAACTACAAAGTAAGAAATGCTGCCGGACAAATGGTTCCTCTCGGCGCTGTACTGGAGATCATACCCACGATTGGGCCTGACCGCGTGATGCACTATAACGGCTACCCTAGTGCAGAACTAAACGGCAGTCCTGCTTTTGGTTACAGTTCTGACCAAGCCCAAACGGCTATTGAGGAAGTACTGGATCAAAACCTAGCAGAGGGAATGGTTTATGAATGGACTGATGTAACCTACCAGCAGATTTTGGCTGGTAACACGATGGTGTATATATTCCCACTTGTTGTTTTGTTAGTTTTCATGGTGCTAGCTTCGCAGTACGAGAGTTTAAAACTGCCATTCGCTATCATTTTGATCGTTCCTATGACCATTTTTTCTGCACTAGCAGGTGTTTGGTTCATTGGTGGTGACAACAATATATTCACACAAATTGCTTTGATTGTCCTTGTGGCTCTAGCGTGTAAAAATGCCATCTTGATGGTGGAGTTCGCTAAAGAACTTACAGACAATGGCCAAGATACCTTATCAGCGATTTTGGAAGCATGTCGTTTACGTCTTCGACCGATTCTAATGACATCAATTGCATTTACCGCTGGTGTTATTCCATTAATGATTGGTACAGGGGCCGGAGCGGAAATGCGACAAGCAATGGGTATTGCCGTATTCTCGGGTATGGTAGGCGTAACGGTATTTGGATTACTACTCACACCTGTTTTTTACATGTTAGTGAGCCGAAACAAAAAACGTCAAACACTATAACCATAATATAAATACTCATTTAAATTCATACTAAAGGGAGCTATTGCTCCCTTTTCTTTTGGTTATTAAGTATATTAATAATTTCTAGACAGAGCAGTAGTTATACATGAAACTAATACGCTAATATCTAACTTGGATAAACATTGTGGATTTAGCAAATAAACTACACCTGCTTTTAGAAGTCTCTAAAGCTGGATCTTTTGCAAAAGCAGCAGATGGGATGAATATCGACCGCTCTGTTTTGTCTAAACACATCAAGCAGTTAGAAGAGCACTTAGGAGTTAGGCTATTAAACAGAACGACTCGCTCTCTTTCATTAACACAAGTCGGCCAGCAAATAGTTGAAAAAGCAGACCAAATATCTCAACTCCTTGATGATACTCAACAAATAGCGGAGAACTTTCAGACTGAGCCTTCAGGGAAAGTACGAATTTCAAGCTCAACATTATTTGGAAAACTCTATCTACAACCTTCGATAGAGAAGTTTTTACATAAGTACCCAAAAGCAAGTGTTGAACTAATGCTAGATGATCTTCATGTAGACGTGATTAGAAGTAATTTTGATATTGCTTTTCGAATCGGACCTATGAGGGATTCATCAATGGTAGCAAGAAAATTAGCAAAAAATACGACTGCAATCATTGCTTCTCGAAATTTAATTGAAAAACATGGTAACCCAGAAACGCCGGATGAGTTAGTTAAGCTACCTTTTATTATTTATTCAAATGGTAATTTTATTGTCGATAAACTTAAATTCTACGACAAAGCAAAATCAGATGGTTTAGATACATACCCAATATCAGGGTCATACATGGTAAATGAAGCTGAGCTAATAATTGAAAGCGTAAAGTCAGGTCTGGGCGCAGCACTTATAGGTCAATTTATGCTTCCTAACAACCTAGAGTCTTCTAATTTAGTTCAACTTTTACCAGAATATGAAACTCAAGATTTTGGTGATATTTATGCCATGTACTCACACCGTCAGCAATCACCATTGGTTAGGGCATTCATTGATATCATTCAAGAAGAAATTGGCATACCACCAATATGGGAAAAGCATTTCAATAAAAGCTAGGTTATTCTATTTAACCAAAATTAACATAAAATAAAAAGTCAAATAAAATCAATAAATTAAACCAGCAACGTTTAATATTCATCGAAGTTTAATGTTAGGTGAATTAAGTTCCATTCTAAATGGCGCTTAATTCACTAAATATAAAAAATTCTTGATTTATAATACTAACAAATCCATCACCTATACAAGTTACGATGTATATTGAAGAAAAACACACCTCGGTCACTAGTTTGTTAGTATATAAAATATCTTATCTTATTTTTTTGGTTATTTATACGTTAGCAACGATTTACTTTAGCGTAAAAATGGACAAAAGCACATCGGAGAACTCTCTTATAGAAATGACTCAAATAGCATTTGTGCTTTTTTCATCGTTAATGTGTTTGTATAAATCTAAGGAATATCTTGAACTCAAACACATATTAGTAATAATGTCTTCATTTTTTATGGTTATATTCGTTAGAGAAATGGACTACCACATAGAGCAGTATTTCCCTCACGGTTCATGGAAGTACCCTGCTTGGATTATAATAGTCTCGGTCTGTTATTTTTGTTTTAATAACATAGTTAACATAAAAAATGAGGTAAAATTTTTCATTTCTCATTCTAGCTTCACGACATTAACGATTGGCTTTTTTATTGTTTTCTTATTCTCACGCTTTGCAGGGTATGGTGATTTTTGGGTCGAGTTCATGGGGAACTCATACGATAGAGACGTGAAAAACTTGGTCGAAGAAAGCTTAGAGTTACTAGGTTACGCGATACTTTTAAACGGTGTTTTACTTATTAAAGTAGAAAACCACTAAGTATAAATAAAGGTTCAGAGCTTGTAGTTCAAGCTTTGAACTTTTTTAACCAAAAAAAAGCAGCAAATTATATTTGCTGCAAATGATGAAAAAAACAATATGCGTAAGTTAACTTCCTAGCAATGGATGCGTTAACGAGTTAATAATAACGAACCGTAACAATTAAGTCTCGTTGAAAATAATCCATAAAGAATGGCATTTATTACACTGTTAATTATGTAACCTTATCTAATCTAGTTATCACACGCCGTCGTTTTGATATCTTATCTCTTTCCGTCAATAAATAGCTCTTCACATCAGATCCCATTTATCATCCCACAACAGTCGGATTTACAACAAAGCAATAAAAATCAATAAATTAGAAGTGGTCACTTAAAAAATAAAAAGGAGTAAAAACGAAACTATGTCAGATAGAACATATTAAAGATCACCGACTCTGAGTAGAAAACCGTTCATACTCGTTACGCATACAATCAATAAAGACTTCCATCGCCGGCGTCACACACTTCCCAGCATGATAAGCGCAGAGTGGCTTGATCATCTGTGAAAATTCGGTGAACTCAAGCTCTTGTAAACTGCCCTCTTGCAACTCTTTTTCAACCGTAAAACGAGGTAAATAAGAGATACCAATATTACTCTCAACGCAGTTTTTGATCGTATTAATACTGCTAAGTTCGATCATGTTGTCGATGCTAATATCACGCTCCTGAATAATGCTCTCAAACATCTGTCGAAAAAGGCACTTAGGGCCATTGCTTATAAACCCTAGATCAATATGTTGCTCTCTCTTCTTTAAATCTAGCCCTTTTAAAAGCGGTGAAGCAACCAATACCAGTGGCTCCTGCTCAAACTCGTGGACCTTGAGCGTATCGTCATTACCTACTCGATAAAACACACCTAAATCAGCTTTATCCGCTATCAACTCATCTCGAATCTGATAGCAATTTTGTGATTGCAGAGAGAGTCTGACATTGGGCGCTCTGATCCTGAACTCTTTTAAAACATTAGCCATCTTATAAGCAAGTTGAGTCTCAGCAACCAGCACTTTCAATTCACCGGTCGGCTCCGAGTTTTCTTGCTGTGCTGTTCCCTCAATATTTTCCATCACTCGCGCCAGTTCATAGACGTAAGGCAGTATCTTTTCTCCTGCTTGAGTCAAAACCATCTTACGCCCTATTTTTTCGAACAGCTGCAAAGACAGATCTTGTTCCAACTGCTTGATTTGAAAGGTGACGGTTGATTGCGTGCAATAAAGCTTCTGTGACGCTTTTAGAAACGATCCTTCTTCAACAATAGCTTTAAAAGTAAGAAAGCGTTTTAGATTCATGACTAGACTCCACAACCAACAGTTCAATAAATTAAAAGTCTAAGTTTTAATTTATTCAATTTTTTAATCAATTGTAGCGAAGTATAGTGCAGTAAAAACAGGAGAGATAGAGATGACCGCCATCTACACCGCATTTTTTACTTACGTAATCATTACTTCAATTACACCAGGGCCAAACAACATTTTATCGCTCAGCATCGCGACGCAATATGGACTAAAACGCTCAACAAAAGTGATTTCGGGGATGTTTTGTGGCTATGTTGTTTTGATGCTACTTTGTGGCGCTTTCACGTATAACATGATCAGCCTCTTGCCCGTGATTACACCTTGGCTAACATGGATTGGAGCAGCTTATATTGTTTGGTTGGCTTGGGGGCTTGCTACGAGTGAGATCAAAACTTCATCGGATAATTCTAAAGGTATCAGTTTCTTAACAGGTTTCGGTTTGCAGTTCGTTAATGTGAAAATCATTCTTTATGGAATTACCTCTATTTCTACGTTCGTACTGCCCCACACTCAGAATATCTACTGGATCTTAGCGACTAGCCTCATTCTTGCTTTGATCGCACTCCTTAGCAACGTAGTTTGGGCCGTTGCAGGAAAGCTACTTCAATCGCAATTCCAGAGATATGGCAAAGTCATAAATATGAGCTTAGCAGCAGCTCTGATCTATTGTGCGACACAGTTATTTACTTAAGTATATAGTTGATCATCAAGAACAATATTGCTCTTCAACTTAGACGACTACGTTTATGTGAAGAGCAAATTCTGCTCTACAAATAGCTGCGGTTTCTCGTGCCCTTACTCGCTCCTTCATACGGCAGTTTTTGAAGAAGTAGGTTCAACGTCACTTAATCAACCTAAAGATACGAAATCTTTTTTAGTTTTACAGACACGGCCTTGGCGACCTCGGCAATAACTAAGCATTGCTTAGTATACACAAATCAGAAAAACTAAGATAATCTTAGTCATCCAAGTCCTTCGTATGAACTTTAAGTGTTGTTTAATAACCCACTCCCAGCCCGCCTTAAGCATGCGCGTAAACAAGCGAATCTGTCCCAAAAAGCACTGGGCATCCGTATCGGCATGGATGATAGTTCTGCAAGTGCAAGGATGAATCAATACGAAAGGGAGCGCCATACTCCCGACGTAAAAACGCTCAAACTTATCGCAGATGAGCTAAACGTGCCTCTAAACTATTTTTTTTGTGAAGATGAAATCACCGCTGAACTTGCGGTGAATCTCCACAAGCTGTCAAATGATGACAAGCAAAGAGTGCTTGAGAGCACAGCCCAGCTGATTGCAGACGCAATCGCCACGAAGTCGAGTACGTAATTGGGATTAAACGCCTAAGAATACGTATCAATACCAAAGAATCAAAGAGCATAACTAAGGGTTCAACATGGCTACAACAAAAGCACTTGTGGTTTTTTCCGGTGGGCAGGACTCTACGACCTGCTTAATCGATGCATTAAATACATATGATGAAGTTCATGCTATAACGTTTGATTATGGCCAGCGTCATTCTGATGAAATAGATATCGCTATCGAATTAGGTAAGCAACTTAACATCAAAAGCCACAAAGTCCTGGATGTAAAATCAATTAATGAGTTAGCGATTAGCTCGCTGACAAGAGACAACATTCCGGTATCTAATGACTTAAGCGACGCTAACGTACCCAATACATTCGTTCCAGGGAGAAACATTCTCTTTCTTACTTACGCATGTATCCATGCTTACCAGCTTGGCATTCAAGACATCATTACGGGAGTCTGCGAAACAGACTTTAGTGGTTACCCTGACTGCCGAGACAACTTTATTCGCTCTCTAAATCTCTCTTGCAATTTAGGTATGGATAAAGCCTTCAATATTAAGACTCCTTTAATGTGGCTTACTAAAGCAGAGACCTGGGCTCTAGCTGATAAGTACAATATGTTGGAGTTTGTCCAAAACAATACTTTAACATGTTACAACGGAATCGTTGGTAAAGGCTGTGGTGAATGCCCAGCGTGCCTACTGCGACAAAGCGGCTTAGAAGAATACTTAGCGAGCAAATAGTCTTTGTTAGCGGTAATAATAGCGGTGGATAAAACCTTTTGCGTTCGCTTCTAAACGTTTTATCTCAGCGTGAAACTCCAGCCAACAGAGCTTCATTTTGATGCCGCCAGATTGGTGGCATCAATTAAATGCGAAACGATTGTCGAACCAAAGATAGCACCACACCACAACAGCCAACACTTCTTAGCTTTTACAACGCTATAAATTGTTTAGATACATCGACAATGTTTCCATAGCAAAGCTACCAACTGCATTACTCGCGAAACCGGGATTAGATAGAAAAGCCACCTCGAATGATGACGAGCCTCTCGTCTAAGCAATACTCAAATATTTATGAGTTTGAACAGACAAACGCCAATTGCGGGCAATACACGTATCAATACACAATTGCGTAGCACGAGGCTTCTGGCTAATTGGTTGTAGTGCAATGATAGTCTCAGCCGCTACGTTCGCATTTGCTAAAAGGTCATCAAGGTGGTCGATGTCTTTCTGGGTACCGACTGGATGCTTAATCTCATTTGCCCGCTCTAACGCACTATTAAGCACTGGCAATTTACCTTTCATTGCCACTTTTGGTGACACTGTCACCCACGTGTTTTCTGAAGTAATCACTTCTGATGTGCCACTGGTTTCGATTTGGCATTGGCACCCCATATCTTCAAACGCCTTTGTTAAAGGGCGCAGATCATAAATACAAGGCTCTCCACCAGTAATCACGATATGCTTAGCATTAAAGCCTTGCTGTTGATATTGCTCTACGATGTTCTCGGCAGATGCAACACACCACGTCGGAGAATCTTCCGTTTTCACCAGAATATCGCCTATTTGACGTTGATCATTCTCATCTGCATACCACGTTTGTTTGGTATCGCACCATGAGCAACCAACCGGACACTCTTGAAGCCGAACAAAAACAGCAGGGACTCCAGTGAAAACCCCTTCCCCTTGGATGGTTTCAAACATCTCATTTAGCTTATACAACGCAGAACTCACTCAACTCATAACATTTCGAGGCGAAGACCATAATGGACACGCGTGTCTAGGTCAATTTAAACCAAAAATTAATTGTTAAAATAGACCATTTTGTAGTTTCATAGCGTAATGAATATAGGTTTCTGGTTAACGTTAAACCAAGCCTTTTTCACTGACAGATCCCAAAAAACTTTAAGGTAAGAAATGATGTATAAACTGATCGCACTAGATATGGATGGCACGCTACTCAATAGTGATAAAGCCATTTCTGAAGAAAACAAACAAGCGATCGCAAAAGCTCGAGAAGCAGGCGTTACTGTCGTTCTCGCTTCTGGTCGCCCATTAGAAGGAATGCAAGACAAGCTCGACGAACTGAATATCCATTCCGATCGAGATTTTGTTCTTTACTACAACGGTTCGATGGTCAAGAACGTAGGCACAAACGACATCATCCACCAGCAAATCATAGATGGTAAAGCTGCAAAATTGGTGGCGCGAAAAGCCGAAGAGCTAGGTGCGTACGTCCATGCTTTTAGTCAAGTTCATGGTTTAATCACCAACGAACACAACCCTTACACCGATATTGAAGCAAAGATAAATGGCTTAAATGTCACCGAGATGAACTTCGAATCACTAGAAGACGATCATCCAATCATCAAAGCTATGATGGTTGCAGAGCCAAGCAAACTAACAGAAGTTATAGCAGCACTGCCAGCTGAAATGCGCGAAGCGTTTACGGTTGTTCAAAGCGCTCCGTTTTTCCTTGAGTTTCTTAACCCTGCGAGCAACAAAGGTATTGGTGTTGCCGCAATTGCCGAGTATCTGGGAATTAAACCGGAAGAAGTTATCTGTATGGGTGACGCAGAAAATGACCACCACATGCTGAAATACGCTGGCCTTGGTATCGCGATGGCAAATGCAATGGAAGAAACCAAGCAAATCGCTGACTACATTACGGCAAGTAATGATGAGCACGGTGTCGCTAAAGCTATAGAAAAGTTCGTGCTCAATGCATAGCCCTTTCCGCCATGTCTGTTGCGTTAAGCTTCTTACGTTTAACACCCCTAGCCGTCCAAGATAGGCAAGCGGCGTTGTTCGTGGACTAAACGTGTAAAAGCCTTGCTGTAATGCAAGGCTTTGTTTTTACTTAAATACTAATAGATAACAAATACAGCCATCAATCTAGCAACGTTTTGCTCGGTTGGTTTTCACAAGTCAGCTTCCTTGCAAGCAGCATAAATAACAACATTAATAATGGATAATGTAACGTCGACAAGACTAATGACCACAAACCGCTAAACGATACGATATTAGCCGAGTACAAATAGAGTTGATCAACAAGCAACAATGCCAGCGTCACAAAGATCATCTGCCGAGTATCTAAATGTGCTTTCGACTCTTTAAATGTCATGACCAACGCTGATGCAGTGATTAAAATTGCTAGCCAGCAACCAAACACAGGTAATGGCCAGATGACGGAGATGACCGCTGTTGCCGCAGTCATAATGAACCAGACGCCTTTTGAGCTTAGAACTTGATCAACGTTCACATCTTGATTTGTCTCCAGTCGAAGAACATGCCAAGCCACCAAGCTGCCTAACAGCGCGCCAAATAACATATCTAAAATAAAGGCACTGCCGAGGAAAAACTTACCTAACACCACAGTAAGAGTGATGAACACGAAGACTGCCGTTGTTCCATTCAAACCAAAATACTGGGTTCTATGAAACAAGAACGTCAGAACACAAAACCACACAGCGATAGGCAAGCTAGGAAAACTAAAGCCAAAGCTGTGCGTTAACTCCATCATTGGTATATAGACATGTGGGCGCGGTAACGAAAAGCCTTGTTGAGCGACAAGCACCATAAGCGACGTTGCACTAATTGCGAAAAAGAGTCGGTACACAAACCGGCTACCAAAGCGCATCATGGCAAAAGGAAATAGAAAGAGTAGTACCGTCGGTTCTGTCAGGTCTATAACCAGTTTCGAGATCTGACTAGCTACCTCGTAACTCGTTTCTGACAACGCCCCTACCCAACTCTGTAAATCTATCAGCCACGCCAATTCAACCTGACGAAATGAAGGCGCGGATTCGATCAACTGAGTCACATAAGATACTGATTGCTTGGTAGCTTGATCAAAAAACTGAGTGACTTGTGGCCATTGCTCAGGGTAACGATACAAAGATGATGGTAATTCAGATGGGCTAAGCAGCATCGCTGACGCAACTTCTACTCCATAATGAGGGGCAAACCAAATAGGCAGTTCATTTCCACCTAAAGAATTATTCATAGAAAAAGCGATAATGTCAGAGTCTGATATACAGTCGTAAAAAACCGCAGTGTCCGTTCTGCCAAGCTCCTCTCCAACCGTAACCACTATACCGGTTTCTTCCCACGTTTCTCGTTGAGCAGCAACTTGTGGAGACTCACCATCAATGATGGTTCCGCCAGGTAGAGAAATCTTATCCGTTAATACTTCATGAACTAGCACTAACTTGTCATCAGCGCGAACAATACAGAGCGCTCCTTTAACTTCGCTCGCAGTGGCTTTAGCCGTAGAGATCGGTGAAACAGGTAACAAAATAAAACAAAGGATGAGTAATAACAGCTGTCTCAACACAAAATATGACCTTAAATAAACATAATGATAACCAATGAATCATGGCAGTTAATCTTATCTTTTTCGACAAAAATTAAGTAACGAGTTATGCCAAACTGAGTTGATCGCGTAAAACCCGATCTCAACGCTCACTGGAGAATAATTTAATGCAAACCTGACAAAGATCAGACAAAACATAAAATGTTGATCGCAATTCTGCCAGTTATATAAAGATAACGTCAGGACAAAGTCATACACATTTTGTGGGTTCTCATAGTTGACACAATAAAAAAGGGCTTATTATTCGCAAACAATAAACCCCAGTTATAATAACTATGTACTGATCGTTGAAACCAAGAATGAATCTTATCTCATGGTCAACGAATCAAATTCACTGGCCCGATCGTTAGTTAGACTTGCAATTCGCATCGCCTACTTTTTGCCAAACACCCCAAGGCCCTGAGTCTGCTGGATTATCACCTTGAGTCCACCACTGCGCTTGCCAAACTTTACCATTCCAAGTAACCGTATCTCCTTTGAGATACACTAAGCTGGCTTGCCATACAGTTGTACAGCTATCTGTGGGAGGCGTTGTCACCGTTTTCGCTTGAGCGGATACTAACGCTTGGTATTGTGTGCTGGTCTTATCAACGTTGAAGTTCAAAGCCACTCTTGCTTCTCCGCTCTGAGTAGCACCAAATTCAACATCAACACGACAACTTGCATTCATTGCTAACGTCGCCTGAGAGCACTGATCATTGGCAATAACAGCTGCATCAGTAACACCCGAAGCAAACGCGCGAACATTTTCCACAGTGAACGTGGTGCTCCCTGAATTCTGGATAACAAAGCTATATTGCTGTAACTCCCCAACATTAAATGATGCCAGTGTCTGTTCGGTGGTGTATCCAACAGAAACATTCTCTTTTGGTGGTGTTGCTGTTCCGATAACACCATCGACAAAATTGCGCATAGCAGCGATATCGCTATAAACCCCATACATACCAGGACGAGCACAACCTATTCCCCAACTGACCACACCAAGTTGAGTAATTACACCACTGCGATTAATGACGATTGGACCACCACTATCTCCCTGACAAGAATCTATCCCACCTTGAGGAATACCCGCACAGAATGACACTTCTCCAACCGTTGTGTAGTTGCCACCGGCTTGACGGCAAGTCATATCCGACACAAGTGGGACGTCAACCTCTTGCAATCGAGACGGAGAGCTTCCTCCTTCAGAAGTTCGCCCTAAGCCAGCAACACTAAGCCAATCTCCGATGCTCGCGTATTGCGTTAGACTGCCATTCGCAATCTCAACTGAAGAAACACCTTGAGGCACAGAGTCGAGCTTCAATACCGCGAGGTCATGAGAAAGCGTCGCGCGGCGATATGCCGGGTGCATATGGATCTCACTGACGTTTGCACGAACACCGTCACTACCGTTATAAACAACGCCACCGATTTTAACCGCTATCTGATTCGGAGAATCACCCTCAACACAATGCGCAGCAGTCAGGACGTAACCATTCCCGATATAACTGGCCCCACAATATGATCGGTTACCATAACGACTAACAATTTGGGTGTAGAATTTCCAGTCACGTGGGTCGGCAGTTACTCCGCCTACGATCTGGGGTTGGATAGTATGATTTTGCGTCCGTGACAAATCATCAGCACTTGCGAACATTGGCAAAACGGCTAAAGCAAGTAACGATTTTGTTAGTTTCAAAATATTGTCCTCTTGTTTTTGTAAGCACGATCCTCGTGCTACTAATAAACAAGCAGACAAAAACGCCGATACCAATGTGGGTGCATATCAATTTGTTAACATTGCGAGCAACTTATAGAGAAAAGTCTATTGACGAACTGAATGATTTCAATTCGATAGAACCTAAATCACAATATTAAAGTTAAATACGATTATTCGTTCAGCGGTTTTCTTAAATAGTGGATATGATGTGCAAATCCTTGTTTTTCATACAAAGATATTGCGCCCTGGTTAAAATGCCATACTTCAACAAACATCTGTTTTGCACCGTAATCAGAGAACGTTGACTCAATTTTATTAATCAATGCCTGCGCCGTACCTTGTTTTCGATATTCAGGCAGCACATAGAGCTCATCCACACTTCCCATCATAACTGGCTGGCTGACGGTAGAAATAAGTTCACAGAAGTGACCAGAGATAAAGCCAATAATTTCATCTCCTTGTTTTGCTAGGTAAACAAGGCACTCAGGGTCGTCAATATATCGAGCAATGCTTTTTTCTTGTTCTATCTCCTCTGCCGTTTTGAAAAGCTCAGGAGATTGAAGATGATGCTCATCATGAAGCTCGAACATAAGATCGTTGAGCAACTCTAGGTCGCTAAAACACGCAGGTTTAATCGCAAACGTGGTCATACAAAGGGTCACTAAAAATGGAATGGCTGTAGTTTGTGAGGAAAACGTCGTATTGGCAAGTCACAAATGCTTTCACGATACGTTTGTACTGTTTGAACAACAAAAAGGCCCCTGCACTTAATAAACGTACAGAGGCAGAACCAATCAACAGAGTTCGAGGATCAGGGGTTAGTTAGAATTGAGTTTTTCTCAGCGTCGTAGAGCTCGCTCAATTTCGTTCAAGCTACTTGGGTCATCAATCGTTGACGGAACGGTGTATTTTTCACCATCAGCTATTTGACGTATAGTTCGACGCAAAATTTTACCTGAACGTGTTTTCGGTAAACGGTCTACAACCAACGCATGCTTGAAGCAAGCAACTGCACCTATCTCACTACGCACTTTGCCAACAAGCTCACCTTCAAGGTCTAGCTCATCCACTTTGACGCCGTCTTTCAGTACAACAAAACCAAGTGGAAGCTGACCTTTTAGATCATCGTGGATACCAACCACCGCACATTCTGCAATCGCTGGGTGGCCTCCTACTATTTCTTCCATTTCACCTGTCGACAATCGATGTCCCGCGACATTAATCACGTCATCAATACGTCCCATAATAAACAGGTAACCGTCTTCATCCAGATAGCCACCATCACCTGACACGTAGTAGCCTGGGAATTGGCTAAGATAACCAGTTTCAAAACGGTCATGATTACGCCAAACCGTTGGCAGACAGCTTGGTGGTAGCGGACGTTTTAATGCTACAAAGCCTTGTTGGTTAGGCCCGACAGCCTCTCCAAGTTCATTCAGAATCTCGACCTGATAACCCGGAATGGGCTTCGTCGAAGAACCAGCTTTAACTGGCATCATTTCGACACCTGTCGGGTTGCCCGCTATGGCCCAGCCCGTCTCGGTTTGCCACCAGTGGTCAATGACGGGCTTGTCCGCTTTGCTCTGAACCCACTCCAGTGTCGGAGGGTCAAGGCGTTCTCCCGCCATAAAGATGGCTTTCAGATTCGACAAGTCGTACTGTTTTAAGTGCTCGCCTTCCGGGTCCTCTTTCTTAATCGCACGAAACGCCGTTGGTGCAGAGAACAACGCATCTACTTTATATTCATCACACACTCGCCAAAATGCGCCAGGATCCGGTGTTCGAACAGGCTTGCCTTCGAATAGGATAGTAGTGCAACCGTGAATCAGTGGAGCGTAAACAATGTAAGAGTGCCCTACTACCCAGCCCACATCAGATGCCGCCCAAAAGACGCCATCTTGAGGAATGTTATAGATTGCGCTCATGGAGTACTTCATCGCGACAGCATGGCCACCGTTATCACGCACAACGCCTTTCGGCTTACCTGTCGTACCCGATGTATAAAGTATGTAGAGCGGATCGGTTGCTAACACCGGAACACAACCATGTGGCAGCGCTTGTTTGTACTCTCGCTGCCAATCTAAGTCTCTTTCTTGGTTTAGCTCAGCGTCGCACTCTGGACGTTGGAAAACAAACACTTTCTCAGGCTTCCAACGGCTGTCCATAATGGCTTTGTCTACCATTGGTTTGTATGGAATGACTTTGTTGATCTCAATCCCGCACGACGCCGTCATGATCACTTTCGGCTCTGCATCTTCAATTCGTACAGCAAGCTCATTAGGTGCAAAACCACCGAATACTACAGAATGAATCGCCCCCAAACGCGCGCAGGCAAGCATCGCCATTGCGGCTTCTGGGATCATCGGCATATAAATAACGACTCGGTCGCCTTTTTCAACACCTTGAGCAGACAGCATGCCAGCAATTTTTGCTACTTGGTCACGTAGATCGCTATAGGTGTACGTGGCTTTACGACCTGTCACTGGCGAGTCATAAATGAGTGCAGTATTATCACCGCGTCCTTGCTCGCAATGGTAATCCAATGCTAACCAGCACGTATTCATTACACCATCTGGAAACCAACGTTCTATGCCGTTTTCATCAGATTTCAAGATAGTTTTAGGAGATTCGAACCAATCGATATTCTCCGCTTGAGCGCGCCAAAAACTCTCCGGTTCGTTTTTCGCCCATAAATATTCTTTTTCGTATGAAGACATATTGCTTCCTCCAGTATGTCCTGACATTGCTCTCGTTCTATTCAAAGACCGTTCTTTTCACTCAAAGACATCAGAGGGTACACGCACAAATCCCTCCATTAGTATTCTCGCACTTCGGCTCATGATGGCTTTTTGCACCACCCAGCCCTGCTCAGTTTGCTTCGCTTGTGCTCCAACTTTTAACGTTCCTGAGGGGTGGCCAAAAGTCACTGACTCTTTTTCACCGCCACCAGCAGCCAAGTTAACCAACGTACCCGGTACACACGCCGCTGAAGCGATAGCAACAGCTGCTGTTCCCATCATTGCATGGTGAAGTTTGCCCATCGACAACGCACGAACCAACACATCTATGTCCGACTCATTAACGGCTTTACCACTTGAAGACAGGTAACTTTTCGGTTTAGAAACAAACGCTATTTTCGGCGTATGTTGGCGTGTTTGAGCTTCTTCTAAATCAGAAATCAGGCCCATTTTTAACGCGCCATATGCGCGGATGGATTCGAACATCGCTAATGCTGTGTCATCGTTGTTGACATCGTCTTGCAGCTCGGTGCCCTGATATCCTATCGATTCAGCATCAATAAAAATGGTTGGTATGCCCGCGTTAATAAAGGTCGCGTTGAACGTACCCACATCCGGCACCACCAAATCATCAACTAAGTTGCCCGTTGGGAACATACTTCCTTCGCCATCGGAAGGATCAACAAAATCCACTTGAATCTCTGCCGCTGGAAACGTGACACCATCGAGTTCAAACTCTCCGGTTTCTTGGACGAAACCATTGACGATTGGCACGTGAATCAAAATCGTTTTGCTTATGTTCACTTGCCAAACACGCACCGTCACAATGCCATTTTCTGGAATACGGTCTTGTGGGATCAGACCAGCATGAATGGCGAAAGGACCGACAGCGGCAGACAAGTTGCCGCAGTTACCACTCCAATCGACGAATGGTTTGTCGATCGACACTTGGCCAAATAAGTAGTCAACATCGTGATCGGCTCTGCTGCTGCGCGAAACAATCACTGTTTTACTGGTGCTTGACGTCGCGCCCCCCATGCCATCAATTTGCTTCGCGTAAGGATCAGGGCTGCCAATAACGCGTAGCAACAGTTTGTCACGTGCGGCTCCAGCCACTTGCGCTTCTTGAGGTAAATCCTCTAGGTTGAAAAAGACACCTTTACTCGTGCCGCCACGCATGTACGTCGCGGGCACTTTTATTTGGCTTGTTTGATTCGGAGTATTATTTGACATACGCACTCCTTATTGTGCCAAGAAATCTTGCGCGAAACGCTGCAGAACACCGCCCGCGTTGTACACGTGAACTTCGTCAGCGGTATCTAAGCGACAAGTAACCGGAACATCGACTTTATCGCCGTTGGTGCGTGTTATAACCAGCGCTAAATCAGCGCCCGGCTTGATTTCTCCAACCACGTCGTAAAGTTCCGTACCATCCAGCTCTAGCGTATTGCGGTTAACGCCCGACTTAAATTGCAGTGGTAGTACGCCCATGCCAACCAAGTTAGTACGGTGAATACGCTCAAAGCCTTCAGCAACAATGGCTTCTACGCCCGCCAGTCGAACGCCTTTTGCCGCCCAGTCACGGGATGACCCCTGACCGTAATCCGCGCCAGCCACCACGATCAATGGTTGTTTACGATTCATGTAGGTTTCAATCGCTTCCCACATACGAACCACCTGTCCTTCTGGCTCTACACGCGCCAGAGATCCCTGCACGACTTCGCCGTTTTCCTTCACCATTTCATTGAACAACTTTGGGTTAGCGAAGGTCGCGCGTTGCGCCGTTAAGTGGTCACCACGGTGAGTCGCGTAAGAGTTGAAATCTTCTTCTGGCACACCCATTTTCGCTAAGTATTCACCTGCTGCGCTGCTTGCGAGAATCGCGTTGGATGGTGATAAGTGATCAGTGGTGATGTTGTCGCCCAGAATCGCCAATGGACGCATACCAGACAATGTTCTTTCTCCCGCTAGCGCACCTTCCCAGTACGGTGGTCGGCGGATATAGGTACTCATCGGACGCCAGTCGTACAGCGGGTTGGGATTTTGCTCTTGATCATTCAGCTTAAACATCTGAATGTAAACTTGCTTAAACTGCTCTGGTTTAACATGAGTACCGACAACTGCATCGATCTCTTCATCGCTTGGCCACAAATCATTGAGATAAATTGGTTTGCCGTTTTGGTCCGTGCCAAGCGCATCGCGCTCGATATCAAAACGAATGGTACCGGCTAGTGCATAAGCGACAACCAATGGTGGTGAAGCCAAGAAAGCTTGTTTGGCGTACGGATGGATTCGACCATCAAAGTTACGGTTACCAGAAAGCACCGCTGTTGCATATAAATCACGGTCGATGATCTCTTGTTGGATTTTTGGATCCAGCGCACCACTCATACCGTTACAAGTTGTACATGCGTAACCAACAATGCCAAAGCCAAGCTTCTCTAGCTCTGGTAATAAGCCCGCTTCTTCCAGATACAAGCGTGCAACTTTAGAACCCGGAGCAAAAGACGATTTCACCCAAGGTTTACGTACAAGACCAAGTTCGTTGGCTTTCTTCGCGACAAGGCCAGCAGCAACCACGTTTCTTGGGTTACTGGTATTCGTACATGAGGTAATAGCAGCGATGATCACTGCACCATCTGGCAACTCGCCTTCTTTCTCTTCCCACGCTCCAGAAATACCGCGCTGTGCCAACTCAGAAGTTGGTAAACGACGATGAGGGTTTGACGGACCAGCCAAGTTACGGCTAACTGATGATAAATCGAACTCAAGTACGCGCTCGTAAACGGCGCTATCAAGATCGTCTGCCCAAAGACCGGTTTGTTTTGCGTAATTTTCTACTAGAGCAACTTGTTCTTCATCTCGACCAGTTAGTTTCAAGTAATTGATGGTCTGCTCATCAATATAAAACATGCCAGCTGTTGCGCCGTATTCTGGTGTCATGTTTGAAATCGTTGCGCGGTCTCCGATCGTTAGATCACGTGCGCCTTCTCCGAAGAATTCAAGATATGAAGATACCACACGCTCATTACGCAGAAACTCAGTAATCGCGAGGACAATATCCGTTGCGGTAATGCCCGGTTGACGTTTACCCGTCAGTTTGACACCGACAATATCTGGTAGACGCATCATTGATGGTCGGCCAAGCATGACGGTTTCTGCTTCCAGACCACCGACACCTATCGCAATAACACCAAGAGCGTCTACGTGAGGCGTGTGACTGTCCGTACCCACACAGGTGTCTGGGTAGGCAATGCCCTGCTTTGCTTGTACCACAGGAGACATTTTTTCCAAGTTGATTTGGTGCATGATGCCATTCCCAGCTGGAATCACGCTGACGTTTTCAAACGCTGTTTTACACCACTCAATAAAGTGGAATCGGTCTTCATTACGGCGCTCTTCAATCGCGCGGTTTTTGTCGAAGGCATCAGGGTCAAAGCCCGCATGTTCAACCGCTAAAGAGTGGTCAACGATCAATTGTGTCTCAACCACTGGGTTCACTTTTGCAGGATCACCGCCCTGATCTGAAATGGCATCGCGCAGACCCGCTAAATCGACTAGAGCGGTCTGACCAAGAATGTCATGACAAACAACGCGTGCTGGATACCAAGGAAAATCAAGATCGCGTTTGCGTTCAATTAACTGTTTCAGGCTATCTGTCAATGTGTTCGGGTCACAGCGGCGGACCAGTTGCTCAGCTAGCACGCGAGAGGTATAAGGGAGTGTTTCATAGGCTCCAGGAGAAATGGCATTGACGGCTTCGCGTGCATCAAAATAATCCAGTTGAGTTCCCGGAAGCGGCTTACGATATTGAGTATTAATATTTGTGTTCATGGTTTGCTTCCATTCAGTCTTTACATCTTGCCTTCATCAAGGTTTTCCATTGCTCCAGAAACACAGTGATGAGAGGATCTCCTTCCTCTGTTAGAGAGAATGACAAAGGAAGGAGGTGGTCAACCAAAGCATATAATGCCCTCGTTGACCTTCGCGCTAGCGATTCTCGATAGGCACCCATTCTTGATGATCTGGGCCCGTATAATCGGCACTTGGGCGAATAATACGGTTATTGGCACGCTGTTCATAAACGTGTGCAGCCCAGCCCGTTAAACGACTCATCACAAAGATTGGGGTAAATAGTTTGGTTGGAATGTCCATGAAGTGGTAAGCCGATGCATGGAAGAAGTCCGCATTACAGAACAGACCTTTCTCTCGCTTCATCACTGATTCAACACGCTCAGAAACCGCATATAGATGTGTATCACCAACTTGTTTCGATAGCTCTTTGGACCATCGTTTTATTAAGGCGTTGCGAGGGTCACTTTCACGATAAATCGCATGACCAAAGCCCATGATCTTGTCTTTATTGGCTAGCATTTTCATGATGTTCGCTTCCGCCTCGTCGGGCGTTTGCCAATCTTCAATCATTTCCATCGCCGCTTCGTTCGCACCTCCGTGAAGTGGCCCACGAAGCGTACCGATTGCCGCCGTGATACAAGAATGAATGTCTGACAACGTTGATGCACAAACGCGTGCTGCGAATGTAGAAGCATTAAACTCATGTTCAGCATAAAGAATGAGCGAGCAATGCATCACTTGTTTGTGCAGCGCAGATGGCGCTTTGTCTGTAAGTAATCGCAAGAAGTAACCACCGATGCAATCTTCAGTCTGATCCTCGGTGTTGATACGCACGCCATCATGACTAAAGCGGTACCAGTAACAGATGATGGCAGGGAACAAGGCTAGCATACGTTCGGTTGCTTTCAGTTGCTCCTCGAAGCTCATTTCCTGCTCTAGGTTACCCAATACAGAACAACCCGTGCGCATTACGTCCATTGGGTGTGCGCTTGCAGGAATCAACTCTAAAGCTTGTTTTAGCTCGGCTGGCAAACCTCTAAGGCTGAGTAGGTGTGTTTTGTACGCATCAAGTTCTTGTTGATTCGGCAAGTGACCGCGTAACAGAAGGTGAGCCACTTCTTCAAACTGTGCGTTGTTCGCAAGATCAGTAATATCGTATCCACGATAAGTTAAACCAGTTCCCGTTTTTCCGACAGTACATAAAGCTGTGCTTCCTGCGCTTTGACCACGAAGGCCTGCGCCACCTAATTCTGCTTTCTTTTCTGCAGTTTGAGACATTGTTTGAACTCCTTTTCTGTCTGACTTTTCCCTCTCTGGGGTGTTTTTAGCCAAACGAATTTCACGTTATTAGATGAGATAAATTCCGATTATCTTTTTCTTGGGCTTCCGTCTATTTTTGCTTTTCCCCGCTATTTCCCTTCAGAGAATAACTGGTCAAGTTTGTCTTCATAGTCGTGGTAATTCAGGTGCTGATACAACTCTTTACGTGTTTGCATCGAATCAACCAGTGCTTCCTGATTACCCACTTCTAGCAAATGTTTGTAGACCGTTTCAGCAGCTTTGTTCATGGCACGGAACGCACTTAATGGATAAAGCACCATGTCCACTTTTGCTTTCGCTAGCTCATCGCAGCCATACAGCGGTGTCGCGCCAAACTCTGTAATATTCGCCAGAATAGGAACGTGCTTTCCGGTCGCTTGCTCAAGCGCATTTGAAAACTGAAGGTACTGGTCCAGCTTGTTCATCGCTTCTGGGAAGATCATGTCTGCGCCAGCTTCCACACACGCAATCGCGCGCTCGATTGCGCTGTCCATGCCTTCAACAGCTAACGCGTCAGTACGAGCCATAATCACGAAACTTTCATCATTGCGTGCATCAACCGCGGCTTTTACACGATCAACCATCTCTTGCTGGCTGACTATTGCTTTGTTCGGACGATGACCACAACGTTTCTGTGCGACTTGGTCTTCCATGTGCACCGCTGCCGCGCCTGCTTTTTCCATCGCTTTGATCGTGCGAGCAATGTTAAATGCACCGCCAAAACCCGTGTCGATATCAACCAAAAGAGGCAAATCACATGCGTTAGTGATGCGGTCAACGTCAACCAAAACGTCGTTTAATGTTGTGATACCGAGATCCGGCAATCCGTATGACGCATTTGCGATACCGCCACCAGACAAGTAAATCGCTTGGTGACCCAAGTTTTTTGCCATCATGGCGCAATACGGGTTTATAGTGCCGACAATTTGTAGTGGATTATTTTGTTCAATGGCGAGTCTGAATTTCGCTCCCGGTGTTAAGCTCATGACGAATTCCTTCTAGTCTTTGTCTAAACTTTCTGTATGTATAATTTGAGATTGGATGAGCTTTCGACTTCCTGATATGTGTCTTCTCATCAACATTTCTGCAAGCTCTTCATCGCGATTGCGAATGGCTTCCAAAATGAATTTGTGTTCGGTGAGTGCCTCATTCGGGCGAGATTGTGCACGTGGCGACTGGTAACGATACATCCGTAATAAGTGATAGAGTTCATCACACAGCAGAGATATTAACTTACTGTTTCTGCTCGCTTGGATGATGCGATAGTGAAAATCAAAGTCACCATGTTGATGGAAGTAAGACGCGCCTTCCATTTGGTCTATATGCTTGGAATGTGTCGACAATAGCATTTCCAAGCTTAAGAGCTCTTCTTGCGTAATGTGTCGCGCAGCTAACCTTGCCGCCATGCCTTCCAATGCTTCTCGAACGGCATAAAGTTCTATCAGCTTTTCCGGAGAAAAAGTGGTCACTCTAGCCCCAACATGAGGAATTCGCTCGATGAGCCCTAGCCCCTCTAAGCGCATCAATGCTTCACGCAAAGGCCCACGACTGACTTGATATTTCTTTGCTAGCTCAGGCTCTGATATCTTATGGCCAGGCTTCACGTCGCCATTAACAATGACTTCAATGAGTGTTTCGGTCAGCGTTTCGGATTTGGTGTGTTCTTTCTCAGAACCCAGCACTTTATAACGAGCTTTAAACTCAGAGTTCATATTCAGATACTCTTGTTACCGACATCGAAATGTCTACAATTTCTTAACCTGAATATAAAGTAGTCGATCAAAGTGTCGACAATCAAGTAAATTGTCGACAATTTAGACTAAGGTCGTAATTTAAATGGGCCTAAAATGCCCATTAAGTGCCATTTTTAGCAGAAATAAAGAATAGTGAGTTCATATTGTCGACAACTTATAAACCTTTAAGCTTATGATCTAAAGACTAAAAGCTCAGCTGTCGAACAATAATCGGATAAAAAACTATTCTTTAGGTACAAATTGATCAAAGACTTGTTGCGAAGTCATCTTTTGTGAAGCGGAATTGAGGTCATAATAAGCTGGCTTTTCATCGGTAAAAATCTCTAAAGTGAGTTTGAAATCTGGGTTATCGAACAAACCAGCGGAAAGAATGTACTCACCTGTCGGCAACAAATGGTAGAAAAGGTTTGTGCCGCATTCGCCACAAAAACCTCTCACCGCCCAGTCCGACGATTGATAACGCTTTGGCTCGGCCCCCTTAAACGTTACGTTAGGACCACAATGCACAGCATGGAGTGCTCCACTCGACCATTTTCGACACATCGAGCAGTGGCATAGACTCACTTCATTCTTAGCATCTGCGATCACTTCAATAGCGCCGCACAAACACGTCCCTTTCATTCTCTTTTCCTCGTTCATTTTCCGTCATTTTATTATGGCCTACCAAAGCGTAAAGCCGCGTGACCTAACACCAACTTCTCGACGTGAACTTTATGAACAAAATAACCGAAATGCTCAATATTCTCTTTATATCTCTTTTACAGACAGATATTTAACACTTAATTAACCTTTACACCAAGTTCAGCTTTAACGCTTACAAGGCATGACAACTGAGCAAAAACAATAAGGCTCAACTAAATAGAGTCGCTAACATAAGGAACGTGAACATGTTAAAGGTACTCAAACCAACGCTCGCCGCTTCAATCATCGCAGCTTCATTTTCATTCAACGCTCTTGCTGCAGATATTGAAAAAATGCACTTTCTTATCCCTGGAGGTGCCGGTGGCGGTTGGGACATGACCGCCCGAGGTACTGGTGATGTATTAATAAAATCAGACATCGTCGAAACCGTATCATTTCAAAACCTATCTGGTGGTGGCGGTGGCAAAGCAATCGCACATTTGATTGAAACGGCTGATCGTCAAGAAGATACACTCATGGTGAACTCAACACCGATCGTCGTTCGCTCGCTCAGTGGGATCTTCCCACAATCTTTCCGCGACTTGACTCCTGTTGCCGCAACGGTTGCCGATTATGGCGCCATTGTTACATCAGCCGATTCTCCTTATAGCTCTTGGGAAGATGTCGTTAAAGCTTTTAAAGAAAACCCACGTAAGGTGAAGGTTGCTGGTGGCTCTGCTCGTGGTTCTATGGATCATTTGGTTATAGCAGCAGCTTTCAAAGGTGAAGGTTTTGATGCGCGTAAAGTTCGTTACATTGCCTATGATGCAGGTGGAAAAGCCATGGCAGCCCTACTTTCAGGCGAAACACAACTGCTCTCTACAGGGCTAGGTGAAGTACTCGAAATGTCTAAGTCTGGGCAAGTGAAAGTGTTAGCGATTACAGCACCAAAACGTTTAGAAGCTGCGCCTAACATTCCAACTCTCACCGAATATGGTAATGAAACTGTCTTTGCTAACTGGCGTGGATTCTTTGCAGCACCAGGCACAAGCCAAGAAAAGCTAGATGAATGGAATGCCGCATTTACTAAAATGTATAACACCGACGAATGGCAAGTCGTTCGAGACCGCAATGGTTGGATCGACAACTATAAAGCGGATAAAGCATTCTTCGCGTTTCTTGAAGATCAAGAGCAACAGATGGGTGACTTAATGCGCGAGTTAGGCTTCCTGAAGTAACAGTCGAATTGGGGTCCCTCAGATACCAACCTCAATGAATAACATAGGTTGGTATTTCCCCATGTATTTGCACTCTAAGTTTCACCGCATATGGACATTGTCGACAATCGGCATGCACACTCCTTTGTTTATATACCCAAAGCGGCTCGACTAGCAGCGAAATGCTTAATTGTTAATGGTTTAGTTTATTCATTGACGTCCATATGCGGTCTTTTTTACTTTTGTTAGGAGTTGAATATGCCTCGTTCAACCAACTTTTTCACCAAAGAGTATTTGCTCTGTCGTGACCGCGTCGGCGCAATGATCTTTCTACTCTTCTGTCTTTGCTACGGTTATCAAACCTCGCAGATTCCATTATTTCCAGGTGATGAGTATGAACCATTCACCGCACGTACTCTGCCAACCATCCTGACTTACGTTGGTGTCGGCCTTTCTTTGCTGCTGCTGGTGACAGGACAACCAGATAAAAAAAGTGGCGCAGTGCTGACCTTCAATTGGAAGTTACTGATTGCCTTTTTAATTTTAATGGCACTCTACGGCGTGGGCCTGACTTATCTAGGTTTTGTGATAGCTACTGGCTTCTTTTTATTGGCTGGCTTTTATCTGCTCGGGGAAAGACGTAAACCCGTTCTGTTTGGCGCGTCGTTTCCATTCGTGATCGCGTTCTACTTATTACTCACTCAAGGTTTGGACATCTATCTCGAACCGGGTTTGATTTTCACCATCTGGTAGTCAAAGAAAGGACTGAATTATGTTAGATGGAATTCTACAAGGTTTATCCACCGCAGTAATGCCAATGAACATTATGATGGTGATCGTTGGTTGCTTCGTCGGTACATTTATCGGCATGTTACCTGGACTTGGGCCGATCTCAGCCATTGCTTTGATGATCCCAATTACTTATGGCCTAGAGCCCTCCTCTGGCCTTATTTTAATGGCGGGTGTTTATTACGGTGCGGTATTTGGTGGCTCTACATCGTCGATTTTAATTAACGCGCCGGGTTGTTCTTCAACCGTGGTCACAGCATTCGACGGCTACCCAATGGCTCAAAAAGGCCAGGCAGGTAAAGCATTAGCTTTGGCAGCTTATTCGTCTTTCACTGGCGGTACGCTATCTGCCATTATGTTGCTTGTTGCCGCACCAGCATTGGCTAGCGTCTCCCTTAGCTTCCAATCGTCGGACTATTTTGCGTTGATGCTACTTGGGTTATCAGCTGTCGCGGCTTTTGCGGGGAAAGGTCAGGTTATCAAAGCGTGGATGATGACCATTCTTGGTTTAATGCTATCTACAGTTGGAATCGATAAAGGCGTAGGCGTTGAACGCTTTACCTTCGGTTTAACGGATTTAATGGATGGCTTTAGCTTCTTGTTGCTTGCAATGGCAACATTCGCATTGGGTGAAACATTGATGGGCATTCTTAAACCATCAAAAGACACCAGCGATGAAGAACAAGAAAAGCTGAGCAACATTGGCTCAATGAAAGTGACCAAGGAAGAAATCAAAGATGTTGCGCCTGTTTCAATTCGCTCTTCAATATTAGGTTTCTTCACTGGCGTCCTTCCTGGCGCAGGGGCAACCATTGCTGCTTTTTTAAGCTATGGTATGGAGCGCAACCTCGCACCTAAAGAGAAAAAGGATGAGTTCGGTAAAGGCAGTATCCGTGGTTTGGTTGCGCCAGAGTCAGCAAACAACGCAGCGTCTAGTGGTTCATTTGTTCCACTGCTAACGCTTGGTATTCCGGGTTCTGGTACAACAGCAATAATGCTCGGCGCTCTGATCGCTTATGGTATTCAACCTGGCCCTCGCCTGTTTGTTGAACACCCAGATGTGTTCTGGTCAGTGATCATTTCCATGTACTTCGGCAACATCGTACTTGTGATCCTGAACTTACCGTTGATTCCGTATATTTCAAAGCTTTTGGCGGTTCCAAGAACGGTGCTTCTACCGATGATTTTATTCTTCTCAATCACCGGGGTTTATTTGGTCTCTTTTAATACTATGGATGTGTTCGTGATGCTGATTGTGGCTATGGCTGCCATTGCACTTCGGCTCGCTAACTTCCCACTCGCACCTTTATTGCTGGGCTTCATCCTTGGAGGATTAATGGAAGAGAACTTACGCCGCGCATTAATGATTTCAGATGGAGAACTGAGTTTCCTATGGGAGCGTCCTATTACCCTTACCTTTACTGTTTTAGCTGTATTGGTATTGGCAAGTCCACTAATCGTAAAGCTGATTCAAAAGTTTAAAGCACAGCCAGTCAGCGTTGAGCAGTAATCGCTTTCTCTTTCAACCTAGATAAAGCCATCCATCGTGATGGCTTTATCTTCCGCCCTCCAAATCGTTCGCTTATTGTGCAGATGGTATTGACAAATCACTGTCGTTATATGAAGGTGATTGTATGAACACACACTTAGCGCAACTTAACCAACGAATTATCATCATTCCATAGGAATGGTGGGATTTTTTGATGCGCTCAGTATTTATCGAACCCACCCATAGCGGTGGGTTTTCTGTCTCTACCGTATGGGAAAAGCTCTCTTGGAGGCGGTCACAATGCAAAAAATAGCAGTTTTTGGTAAACCCGGCAGTGGAAAATCGACGGTAAGTAAAGCAATCGCGTCTGCTACCGGTCTTCCTCTTCATCAATTAGATTCAATAGTCTATAAACCAAACGGTGATCCCGTCGAGCGTAACGTTTTTGATGAAGCCCATAGCAATATACTAAGCTCAGATCGTTGGATTATAGATGGCCTTGGACCGATCAGCTCTTTCAACGCTCGTTTAGATGCAGCCGATACTCTCATTTATATTGATCTACCATACTCCGTAAGCTATTGGTTTGTGACGAAACGTCTCCTTAAAGGACTATTCATAAAACCTGAAGGTTGGCCTGATGGTAGTTCGGTACTGAAAGGAACGTTACAAAGCTACAAAGTTCTTCAGCAATGCCCCGCATTCTGGAATGATGACTTTATGTATCGCCTCGAAGGGTACTCTCAAAGTAAAGCCGTTCATGTCATCAAAAACGTTACAGAACTGAACAATTTTGTTTTAGAGCGGGTAAAGTAAACCTCATATCAGAACATTAGAGCATGTAGGTTAGATCATCTGAAGCTCTAACAATGAAAAAGAACATAACAAGGATTGTTTATGCTTTTAGAACTCTCACTTTTATTCATTGCTGGCGTAATTGGTGGGATCATTAACTCCATAGCGGGAGGCGGAAGCTTTATTACTTTTCCGGCTCTATTGGCAGTTGGTGTTCCTCCTATTATGGCTAACGCAACAAACACATATGCTTCATGTGCGGGTTACATTAGTGGAGCCGTCGGGTTCAGAGAAGAGATCATGAAGAACAAGCATGAACTGCTGTTCACAGTCTCATTCAGTTTAATCGGCGGCGCTGTCGGAGCATATCTGTTGCTCAACACGCCAGAATCGCTATTTATGGAAGCCATCCCTTGGTTACTCTTATTTGCCACCGTGCTTTTTCTCACCGGTTCTCGTTTAACAATGCTAATCAAAACTGTCGCGAAAGAGCACAAACATGCTGGCATACTCGGAGCAATCGCGTTGGGTTTACTACTTGTTGGTGTCTCTGCTTACGGTGGTTTTTTCAACGCAGGTTTAGGGGTTATTGTTCTGAGTTATCTGGTAGTAGCTGGTCACCAAGACATTAATTTAATGAACGGTTTGAAATTGCTCGTATCTACGTGTGTTTCACTCATTGCTATCGTGATTTTTGTTGCCAATGGCTCCATTGATTGGCACACAGGTAGTGTTGTTTTGGTCGGTACGTTGGTAGGTGGGTATCTTGCAGCTCGTGTATCTCGTCAACTGAATCCCAATCATGTTAAAGGGTTTGTTGCTCTTTCTTCTATTCTCATCACTCTCTACTTTTTCATTGATGTTTATGTTTAAGCAAAACTTGTACAAGTGGATAACACTCCTACAAAAACACCAGCGCGAAAGATTAATGCAGATAGCTTAACGATTTTTTGTGTCACTCCAGCGAGGTTAGGAATCTAATAGCACTACACTGAGCGGCTAATGAAACCATTTTGATCACAAAGTGCTCGGATGGAAGATCCTGTATCACGCTCCTTCGTCGCTGTACAGGATGACGAGAGATAGAAATATGCCACTCGCAGTTAAACGAGTGGCATTGATCGAGAAAGATGGCGTTTTACATCAATAATAAGAGAAGGTAACGCTTACTTAATCAGCCCTACTTCTTTGTAGTATTTGAGCGCACCTGGGTGAAGAGGCGCAGATAAACCGTCTTTTACCATTTCCTCTTTCTTCAAGTTTGCAAACGCTGGGTGGAGACGGCGGAAATCATCGAAGTTTTCAAATACCGCTTTAACCACGTTATAAACCACATCTTCTGGTACCGCAGTAGAAGAAACAAACGTCGCGCCCACACCAAAGGTTTGAACATCACTATCTGTGCCACGATACATACCACCCGGGACATTTGCGACACGATAGAAGCTGTTGTCTGCAACCAGTTTTTCTACATTAGGTCCAGCTACCGTTACGATATTACTATCACACGACGTAGTGGCTTCTTTAATCGCTCCACTTGGGTGACCAACGGTATAAATCATCGCATCAATTTTGTTATCACAAAGTGCTTTTGATTGCTCTGCTGCTTTTAACTCAGAGACAAGCTTAAAGTCGTCGTTACTCCAACCATACTGGTTCATTAGCACTTCCATAGTACCTCGCTGACCAGAACCAGGATTACCAATGTTAACGCGCTTACCTTTCAAATCATCAAAAGTTTTGATTTTCGCGTCTTTACGTGCAACGACAGTAAACGGTTCTGGATGAACGGAGAATACGGCGCGTAGCTCTTTAAAAGGCCCGCTTTCTTCAAACTTACTGGTTCCTTTGTAAGCATGATACTGCCAGTCTGATTGCGCGATACCGAGGTCCAATTCACCAGCACGAATAGTGTTGATGTTATAAATCGATCCCCCAGTACTTTCTACCGAACAACGGATACCGTGATCTTCTCGCGATTTGTTAACCAAGCGACAAATAGCGCCACCAGTCGGATAATAAACCCCTGTTACGCCACCGGTACCAATCGTGACAAACGTTTCCTCCGCAGACGCAGAAAAGCCTGTTGTGAGAGCAGCCAAAGAAGCCGCAAGTGCGATTTGCTTAAACTTAAACATTGAACATCCCTTTTACTTGTGTTGATGACCGTTTAAGTATAGCAACCGTTAACAATTTGATAACGTTTGAGTTCTCATCCTTGGCGGTTAGCTTAGTAATCACCATTTTATTGGCATATTCTGCCGTTATATAATGGCTCTATATAAGCGTAAACCGTATAGTCTAGAAAATTAAATCTTTAGACTGATATGTCCATTCTAAATTATCTATTAAATAGAAATACTCAGGTCAAATTACTATAATCTTGTTAAATAACCTTTATTCTATATAAATATGATGAGTTATAACTCCAGCCAGAAGACATGATGTACTTGAAATAAATAATACGAATGAGAGAACAAACAATCGTTGAATATGAATTGGAACCTTATCCCTCTTCTCTAACATTTTATATCGTTTCGCATGAAAAGTGCTCAGAAAAACAGTTCCATATTGTAGTACTCCGTGACCTGATAAGAATATATTCAGAGTGTAGTATCGAACTCCATTATCAAGAGCATCTTCAAGATACTTCAACCACTTGGATTTCAAATAAATAACAAACAAAAACCAAGCAAATATACCTAAAATTCCAACCGTAGTCAGATAAATCACTAAATCTGATGCTAAACTGATATCTTCCATCTTCGACTACTTATTAAGTTGAGTTTTATATAATTCTGTTCCCAAATACTCACCAGTCGAACTACCATATTTTGTTATTGAGTATCTAATTACACCCTTCACTACAAAAAATTCTTAAACACACTTTTTGTGAATAATAATGGCACTTTAACTTAATTTTACGCAACAAGGCTACTATGAAGTTGTTAGCTTTGAGCTGAGTTCAACAAAAACAGTAACTTTTATGCAATGTAACTCACTACGTTATATTGCTTTACAAACAAATCACCCAGTAAATATCCGTATCTAGTTTAGATAGCTGAAATAAAAAAAGCGTTGTATAAACAACGCTTTGTAGTTAGTGAAACGGATGGTTACACCGTTGGGACTGATGCTCGCCACGCTTGGTTCTGGCTATCTGAGATAGAACGGAACAAATCACGTAGCTCTTTCAATAAGCCTTCTTGGAAACCAATGTTTTCATCGGCTTTCTGTTTGGCTGCTTGTGCGCGAGTCGCTTGTACTTCATCATCTTTGCTGCGCGCTTGCGCTTTGGTTTGCTCTACATTCGATGCTGAGTTTGCCATCTGGCCCAAAGCTTGAAGAATCGCGTTCTTCGCTTGGTTTGAGCTCATCAACTTATCGAACTTACGGCCACCACTTGTCAGCTGCGCTGTCGTGTCTGCGATATTGTCTTTCGCTAGTGAGTGCGCACGCTTAACCTGATCTTGCTGCGTTTTAGACAAGCTATTGTTATTTAATAACTCTTCTGCTTGATCGAAGCCAGCTTTTTGCGTTTTAAGTACATTATTGCTCGCCATTTCATTCTTGATTTCTTTCCCTGCTTTGAAAGAACCAAGGGCACCAATAATTGCGGTAGCACCCGCTAGTACACCCGAAACGACTGCCATCGCGATCATCGCGCTTGCCGAGTTGTTTAGTTCTGCCGCTTGGCTTTCTAAACTCGCGACGTTTGCTTCAACAGCAATTTCACGTTGTAGCACTTGCTGCTCACGGCTCAGCTTTGATACTTGATACAACAATGTTAATAGCGTCAACGATTGTGATACCGCATCTGATGGTGACTTGATCACCTCCTCACCGTTAAGCGCTTTCATCGTTGTGCTCATTAATGAGCTCACCGTCGGTGCAAGAGCGCTCATTAGGTTTGCAACAACTTGAGCTTGGTTACTCACTGTAGGAGCTTTAGGCGTCTCTAACTGGTAGCGTGCTGCACCAGAAACACCTGACTCACTTTGGCTTTTAACGGCGCCCGCTTCAAGCTTTGTTTCCGGCGCTTTTTCTGCTTTGTTGGTTTTAATGGTATCGCCTAAACCGTATAGTTCACCACGACCCGTTCCGCCTACTTTATCTAGCATAATAAACTCCTTATACCGTTGCAGGACGGCTTAACACCGTTTGCATAGTTTCACTTTTCGCTTGAATCATTTGCATGATGAGGCTCATCAGCTCTTGGAAGTCTTCCATCAACTTACCAATCTCTTCTTTGAGCTTATCAATGACAGCCTGGCTTAACGTCATTTTGGCTCGAAGGTCTGTGATATCAGCCTGAATCTCTGTCACGTGAGCATTGTTAGCAGCATGGACACTGTCCGTTGCGCCTTTACCCACATTGACGGCAAGATCGACGGTTTCTGCGCCATAACGAATCGCTTTCGCTGTTGTTGTCGCAGCTTTTGTGCCCATATCCGCCACTTTCGCCATGTTTGCAGCGGCTTTCGTAGCGATTTCCGTGACCTTTTGAGCTACCTTACCAGCACCTTTTGCTGCAAGTTTCGCGATACCGCCAGCTGCTGCACCACCAAACGTCACAACAGCTCCGATAACCGCGACGGCGATTTCTAATGCCATTACGACTTTGTTTAGCACATCGACATTTATGCCCGCTTCTTTTAGCGCATCTTGAACGGCTGGCTCTTGCAGCGCCATGCTCACTGCTCCCATAACGCCACCAGCGATCATAAGTGCACCGGCTGCTGCACCAACACCCGTTGCCACCATTACGGCACCAACAACAATAGAAACCACCGCACTGATCCAACCAAAGATCTTCGCTGCTAAGCCTGATTTTTGGGCTTCTTTTGCAGCGGCTTCCGATTCTTTGATTTTGTCTTGGTTTTCCACCATCTCTTTTTCGTGCTTAGCTTTTGCGACCTTCACTTCCTGAATTTTCAGCTCGTTTTGAGCACTTTTCAGTTTATCCGTGATAGCAGCAAGCTCTACTTCAAAATCATCAGCAGATCCTGCGATGATTTTGACGGCAATCGAACCTGTTTGGTCTGCAACTGCATGGAGAGATTTTGCAATGGTATCGACGATCTTTTGCAGCTGTGCCATGGCTTTTAGCGTCAAATCATTCACTTTGTCACTAACAGCTGCGTTAGGTGCATCTAACTGAACTTTTACTTTTCCGGTGTTCAGTACATCTGCATCTTTACTCTTCACGTTTTCTACCGTCACAGAAGGCGTCGCTGTAGGCGCCGTTTTCTGCACGTTATCTAACGTGGCTTGGCCAGATTCAGGGCTATAAACCTGTGTCTGGATGCGGTCAAGTGCAATAGAACTCATAGTCTAATTACTCCTTTTTATTTCTCACCGCTTCTAACATGATGCCTGCACGCTCATGCAAATCTGCATATTGTGATTTTCCGGCAGACATCTCCTTCGCGCTGTAAAACCCACTCTCTGCTTCTGTCAGTTGTTCCAGTTTCAGGTGACATTCAGCAGAGTGAAAAGGTGGGCGTGGATCATTTACGTCCACTAGCGCTGCGTAGCTGTAGGCGTCTATTGCCTGCAGATACTCACCCAACTCCTGACGAGCCGCGCCAAGGCCAATGAAAAATCGCGCCTGATAATGATCAAGCATGCTGAGTAATTGAAATACTTTCGCTGCTTGCTCAATCTTTCCCGATTGGAAAAAGTTGTAACCTACGGCATAAATGTGTTCGATGGTGTCCTGAGACACATCGTGCAACATTTTTAGCGTGCCTCCCTCTTCCAGAAAAGACAGCAGCTCTTCTGCTTGCATTTGGGATGGATCGGTCGCGTTTGTTTTAGTCATGGTTGGTTATCCTTAAATGGCTCGTAGGATTTCTTGTAAAATACTGTGGTACTTCTGAACAAACTTGTTCATCGCTTCAACGGTCGAGTTGTATTGAGAACTGGTGTCGTTCAGCTCAGTGGTTTTGATTTGCACTTCATCGTTAAGCAACTTGGATTTAGCACTGACAGAACTAGAAAAATTAGACAGTTTTTTAGACTTCTCTTCGTCTTGGTACGACGCACCATCACCGATAGTAATACCTTGTGTTTGAAGGAAGTCTCGATGGTTTGTTATTTTATTATCCGTCAAATACTTGTACTCAGGTGAAGCTTCAAAATCCGTTTGATTGCTGTAGTTAAAGTCACTCGCTTTGAAGTTACTTTCTGGATATCCCGGTTTATAAACCCCATCAACACTTTGCGTAGAGTGAATTTTTGATTGCACAACACCAAAAACTTTAAGCTGTATTGTGAGATCCTCTAATGCCTCTTTCTGGTCATTACGTTTCTCTAAACGGTTAACACGACGCTCATTTAGTGCAAGCAGCACTTGCTCATCAAAACGGTCTCCAATGCTGGACTCAACAACGGCCAACAAATCACGAGCCGTTAGAGAGTGCTCTGCTCTCACCTCGCGATCCGCTTTCTCTTTATCGGTGATATTGAGTAGACGCTCTTTCAATGCCCCTAAGTTCTTGCGCAATGCCTCGTATCGCTCAGTAAATGAAGCCCCGATAGATTCACCTTTTACTATTTTTTCAAACTGTAATCGGATATCTCGTTCGGTGTTTTCTTTGATCAAATTAACTTGAGCTGCCGTTATTTGTGTCTTTTGGACATCGGCTATCGCTCTGTCCTGGTAAAAGTCGTCGATTTCTATATTTGTTAAACTCACCGCGAAGTTGGCGAACAGACTAGAAAGGGTCAAAGGCTCAGTTCCACCAATGACAGTATTAAGTGCTGCTTTTAGATTGTTCGTTCCACTCGCCTCACCATAAGCTGCGCTATATTGGCCTTTCACTTGAGCGGCCATTTCATCTAACGCTTCTTTAAGCTGCTGTTTAGAAATACCAGGAGTCCAGGTAATTCTGCTAGCTAGCGCACTTGCGTCATCGGTGCTTAAAGTAATACCGATGCCTTGAAAACTACTTTTTAATTGAGCTGAGACTTGAAGAGCGAAACTCTCTTTAGTCAACAGGAAATCCGAGCTCTTCAGTTGCGCGAGATTAACGGAACCTAAGCTACTAAAGGCATTGCGAAGAAAAGAAATAGAAGCATCTCTCACTTCACGGGAGCTCATTTGATTAGCAAGCTCTGCAACAAAAAGAGAAATTTCTTTGGTGGCATTAGCCAGACCTGTCTCGGAGAGGTTGGCGATCTGCTCCGCTTGGTTACTCTGAGTCCCCAAATTGAATTGACTAACAAACTCAGTAGATAACGAGCTATCTACATTGTCCGTCAGTAACTGACTAAACCAAGCCTGAAACTGATTTGATAGCGTTTGGTTTGTTTGAGCATTAAACTCGGCTGCGGTTAATTCGCCATCTGAGTTAGCACTTTGTAGCGACTTTAGCCAAACAGATGCGGTGTCGGTCAATGATATACCAGCAAACGCGTTATTTTTCGCTTTTAGGTTTTCAAGCGTATCAACATAAAGCGCGATGCTTTGTGATTCCGTTTGTCCCGAGATAGTTGGCAATGAAGAGACTATCGAGGCAAGTTGCAGAGTCTCTGCTTCACCCAGTACAGGGGTAAATGCCTCTATCAAGTTTTGTTGGAAAGTGGGTAATGGTGCACTACTCGCAGCTGTGTCTGTTGCTCCTGTCGTAGAGCCAGTCGTTTTCATATTCGTCATTTCCAAACCTCTAAATCATCATGCCGCGCATCACTGTGGGACGCTTTCTGCGTTTACCTGACGTACCTTGTAGCTGATTTTGTTGTTGCCGGCGGCGCTGGACTTCGTCTATTAGCTCTTGCTCTGCACGTTTCATGGTATCTACTGGTGCTTTTATGCCGCCAAGTAAAACATCACCCGCAACAGGACCAACACCTAAGCCTTCCAATAGCTCGTTAAAAATATCGGTTCTGTCTTCAGCTTTTCTAATGGCAAGCTCAGCGTTCTCAATCGCATCGGTAAACGGTTGCTTCATCTTGATTCCTATCTTAAAGCGGGTCATCTCATCGGTGCTGTCAGTAACAGTCGCGAGTTTTTACTTTTTCAACTTTTTCAAAGGTCTATAATCTGCTAGGCGTAAACAGTACCAGTCTTCTAGCTCATCATGGCTTGCACCGCATGCTTTTAGATAGAACTGTGCCAATCGCTGGCTGCTCATGTTGCTACCACGTAACACATCGACGTTGCCGCGAATGACCCAATCGGAGGGATAAAGTTGAATGGCATGTTCAGCCAAGAGAAATAAGCCGGCAAAGGGGTTACTCAACCCCAATTTTGGACGAACGCGTTTCAGAAGAACGATGATGATTTCACCGTCCTCCACCCGAAAAACGAGCTCTAAGCCTTCAACTTCAATTCGATAACCAAGTTGAATTTCACTTTGTTGCCAAAAGTATGGCGTCACTTCGATCCCCGCTTGCGCCAGCGAGAGTATTAGTTTTGTTTTCATTACATCCCCACCCTTCCAAGTGGCTGAATATTGATTTGCTGGGTTAGTTCTTGAAATGACAAAACGGGCAGATCGTAGTATTCCGATTCAATAAGCTTTCGCACATATCGGCGTACATCCATAGACACAACTAGCACAGGTTTATTCGGCATGCGGCTTAAGTCACCAATGGTTTGTTTCACATCACTGACAAATTGTTGCGTTACTGACGGGTCTAACGCCAAGTAACTCCCTGCTGAGGTTTGACGAATACCGCTGCGTATTGTGTCTTCGAGACTTTGATCCAATAAGTAAGCGGGCAACATGTTTTGTCCGCTCGCGTATTTGTAGCAAATGTAACGTTTTAAGCTGGAACGAATGTACTCCGTCAGCTGTACAACATCTTTCTCTTTTTGGCCCCACTCAACCATCGCTTCCAAGATCACGCGAAGGTTTCGGATAGAAATGTCTTCAGAAACCAAGCGTTGCAAGATTTCCGTCATTTTTTGCAACGGAACAATACGCTGGGCCTCTTTGACTAGCTCCGAATAACTGCCTTCCATCTGCTCCAACAGATAACGCGTCTCCTGAATACCAATAAAGTCTTGCGCGTACTCCTTAAGAACATGAGACAAGTGGTACGTTAAAATTCTGTCGGGTGTGAGAAAACCTACATGACTGGCTACGAGTTTTTGATCATAACTCTGTGCCACCCAAATGCTAGAAATACCAGGTAGAAAATCTTCATCTTGCTCATAAGGCACGCCTAATAAATCGATCTGTTCATTCCCTTCTGTCACCAAGAGTTGATCTTTAACAATTCGTCCTCGTGCAACCGGGACTTCTTGTAACTGAATTAAGTACTCGCCATTTTGCATCCCCTCGTTAAAGCGCAGGTGGATGCCTGGGAAAGGCACGCCTAGGTCGAGATATAGTGCGCGTCTAACCCTTGCTAGCTCTTCATTTAATGCGACCGCTTCCAAGCTTTCCTGAAGGCTCGCGTCAAGATCGATCAAGAGTGGGACCGTCATGGCAAACTCTTCTTGCTCACCTAATTTGCCTTTACTGTTTCTAGATGGAGTGGGTTTGTTTGGCTTCGCTGCTGGCGAACCGGCCCCTTGCGAAACAAAGCTTGATAAGTCGGTGCTATCTGATTCCGCTTGTTTTTTCTGTTGATAGAAAAGGAAGAAACCACCACCACCAACCACGGCGGCCAAGACCAGAAAAGTGATTTTTGGAAACCCAGGGATGAGTGCGAACAGCACCAAAAGCACACCACCAATAAGAAGCGCACGTGGCTGAGCAATGACCTGCCCACCAATGTCCGACCCAAGATCAGAAGAATCTTCATGAGAAACACGCGTCACGATAATACCGGCGGTAATCGCGATAAAGAGTGCCGGGATCTGCGATACCAAACCATCGCCAACGGTCAAAATCGCAAACAATTCAAGTGCTTCAGAAGCACTCATGCCTTTTTGCGTTACCCCGATCGTGACGCCACCTAAGATGTTGACCACAATGATGACCAGACCCGCAATGGAGTCGCCTTTAACGAACTTCATCGCGCCATCCATCGAGCCATACATTTGGCTTTCTTTTTCAATCAGTGATCGTCGGTGCCTAGCTTCGTGTACGTCAATTACTCCGGCACGCATGTCACCGTCAATACTCATCTGCTTACCAGGCATCGCATCGAGTGAGAAGCGCGCACTAACTTCTGCTACCCTCTCTGAGCCTTTGGTGATCACCATAAACTGAACAATGGTAATGATCAGGAACACAACGATACCGACCACTAAGTTACCGCCCACAACGAAGTTACCGAATGTATAAACGATTTGACCAGCATCGCCTTGTAGCAAGATCAAGCGGGTTGTCGTGATAGATAAAGACAGACGAAACAATGTCGTGATCAATAGCACCGCAGGAAATGCAGAGAACTCAAGTGGCGTGGTGATGTAAATCGCTAACATAAGCAGCACCACCGCAATGCTCATGTTGGTGCCAATCAGCACATCCACCAGTGCGGTAGGAAGTGGCAATATCATCATAAAGACGATCGCGAGTAACATCACCGCAAGCATGATGTCTTTGCGTTGCCCTACTTTGTTTAGAATATCGATCAACTTATTCATGTGATTCACTATTTAAAGATTGCAGATAGCGTCGGTGCGCTTGACGGGCGCCATCGACGTCATTTTGTTTCCAACGCGCTTGGCTTAAACAAAACCAGAGTCCTGCCGAGTCAGGATGAAGGTCAGATTTTAATAAGTGCTCACACACCTCAATCGCCCGGGTATATCGACCACTTTGTAAACACGCCACAGCAAGTGTTTGCATCGCCTCTTTGTGCTGCGGTTCTATTTCTAGAACCGCATCGAGAATAGAAATGGCATGCTCTGGCTTTTGGTATTGAACTTGTAGCGCAGCATGAACAAGTAAGAGTTCAATGTCTTTGGATCTCAACATGTTGGTTAGACCTGAATAAGGAGATTGAGCGCCATAGTGAGGTAACGCTGATCTAGTTGCGTACTTTGTAGCGTTTCGGATGCTTTGATAAAAGAAGCGGAGCCTGAATCCTGTGCAAGAACTTGCATCTGAGCCAACGTTTCATCAAATTGTTGACGGTATTTTTCTGGACGCAACAACTCTGAGTGCAGCAGCTTGGGCTTAGTTAACGCGATGAGATATTGGTCTGAAGGCCGGAGGTCATAGAGCTTCTCTAAATGTGTAGCGACCGCCTGACCATCAGGAAGCAATTGAAATCGCTCTGGGAAATCGGCCTTAACTTCACTATGAGTAACATGCGTAAAGGCTTCGATGCCTACGTTTAAAGTGCTGACTCGAGTCATGAGCCTGCCACATCGTTATGCAGACGAGCCAAAAGCGTAAACGCTTGCTCTAAGGTCGGCAGTGTTACTTCTTCTCCTTTTAGCCTTGCTGAAAAAACCAGAGTTTGCTCATCTAACAAGCCGGTTTTAATTTCGAAAGGCCAGCCTTGATCGGCATGACACAAACACAGTGCACTTTGAATCATGTCACTGGTTTGATGCCAAGATAACGCTCGAGACAACATCAAGAATAACTGCTCACCCTGTCGCTCAATATGCAGCGTACCACTTTGCTCAAAATCCAGCTGCACCCGTCCAGCTGATGAGAAATCGACGGCATAGAGCCCCATTCCTCGGCAAAATTCATCGACGGATGCATCAATCCAACTCATCTTCCCACGCTTCCTCTTCTTCTATATCAATGGCTTCGTCTAGCGCCTTTTGTACCGCTTGGATTAAATTCTGTCGTTGTTCATCATCGGCGAATACGTCAATTGGGATTGCGCGAACTAACTTATGAAACTCTCGAAAAAAATCGATTTTTTGTTCTACCGCCGTCAATTCCATTGCGTTGGCGACTTTCCATATCTCATCACTGCTTACCCATCGCTGCTCTACCAACGCAATCACATCAGCCATCAAATTAGAAACTTGATAAGCCATAATTCGTCCTTTCCGGTTTAAACATTTGGAACAGCTGACTCACACGATCTTGCAACGTATTTAGAGTTTTGAGTTTTTGCATATCGGACATCAACCACTGCAACTTAACCGAGTCGATACTGCTACCTTGAACACTAAGATCTGCACTCATGCCTTGCAGCATAAAGTCAACAGCGGTCGATACCTCCTGCTCACCAAAGCGCGCTACTACATCTTGATAAGCCGCGCCGAGCCCTTGATAACTATGAACGGTATCGCGGTAGAAGCCGCGCAGCTGATGCAAAGAGCTAAACTCTTGCTCTTGGCTGTATTCATCAGCAAAATTTGAGACACGGATTTCCGTATCAATTTGAGACCATGTATCTGGGTTTTGCTCGATTCTTAGAAGTGCTTGGTCAATCAGCGCTAGTAGGTGTTTACTTTCTGGACTCGCACTCAAAAACTTTTTAACGGCTTTTAGGGCTAGGTATTGATGGCTTTTCTCCTCGGAAAACCCATTCAAGTAGGCTTGTAATTGCGCGATGGTCGAGATATTTCCTCCCGCCATTTTTGTAGCCAAATCTTTGATCTTTTGATTCTTTTCAAGATCAGGGACTTTTCTTAAATAGTCCGAAACGAGTTCATGTGCTTCATTAACTCGAACACCACTGTCTTTCACTTTGCGCTTGGTCAGATCTTTCTCTGCTTTTTCGGAACCGAGTGAAGTGAGTTCTTCCATCGCATCAAAAAGTGATTGTGTGGCATTGTGAACACGGACGGTTTCACCGCGATAATTGCCTTTTTGTGAAACGTCGGGACGAGACGATTCCAACCCGTTTTGGATAGACGCATCAAACTTTGGATTTGTTGCGATATGATTGTTGATAATACTCATTCACTTGCACTCCTTCCGCACAATACAGGCGAATTATAGGAAGTGCGCTTTGTTGAAGCTGTCAAAATCAGACGTGTTTTTTTAGTGCGCTTTCAGTTTTCTAAAAACTCCCGACTGATATTCACTATAAATTGATTCTTATACTTTCTATCCTCTCAGCATCAATCATTGCGCATATTTTTACCTTGAACGATTTCTCATACATCACTGATATCCAACAATCTGCGATTAAACACACGCGTTTGATCCAAATTCGCGGGCGCGTTACACAAGTCACCGGCACCATTATCAAAGCTGTCGTCCCTGGCGTTCGTGTAGGTGAACTGTGTGAGTTGCGTAATCCCGATCAAACTCTGTCTTTGTTAGCGGAAGTGGTTGGCTTCCAGCAGCATCACGCTTTGCTCACCCCGTTAGGAAATATGTTTGGGATTTCCTCAAATACAGAAGTAAGCCCAATGGGCAAAATGCACGAAGTGGGTGTTGGCGACCACCTGTTAGGTACAACGCTTGACGGGCTTGGGCGTCCTTTCGATGGTACGCAGAGTCAGGAACCAAGTGCTTGGTATCCTGTTTATCGCGATGCGCCACCACCAATGCAACGTAAACTGATTGAAAAGCCAATCTCTCTTGGCGTTCGATCCATTGATGGGCTACTGACCTGTGGTGAAGGTCAGCGCATGGGTATTTTTGCAGCGGCTGGCGGGGGTAAAAGTACCCTACTGGCTAAACTGATTCGCTCCGCAGAAGTTGACGTGACCGTTCTCGCCTTAATTGGTGAACGCGGACGCGAAGTGCGCGAGTTTATTGAGCATGACCTAGGCGAAGAAGGAATGGCCAAATCGGTTTTAGTGGTCGCTACCTCTGATCGCCCAGCAATGGAGCGCGCCAAAGCCGCTTTTGTTGCCACTTCTATCGCAGAATATTTTCGTGACCAAGGTAAACGCGTGCTACTGCTGATGGATTCTGTAACGCGTTTCGCCCGCGCACAGAGGGAGATTGGACTAGCCGCAGGCGAGCCACCAACACGACGTGGCTATCCGCCTTCCGTTTTTGCCGCTTTGCCAAAGCTGATGGAACGAGCTGGACAATCAGACAAAGGATCAATTACAGCACTGTACACCGTGTTGGTGGAAGGTGACGACATGACAGAGCCTGTCGCGGATGAAACTCGCTCCATTTTAGATGGGCACATCATTCTCTCGCGTAAACTTGCCGCAATGAACCATTACCCTGCGATTGATGTACTTCGGTCAGCAAGCCGAGTGATGAATCAAATCGTTGAATCCGATCATCAGGCGTCTGCTGCTCATATTCGCGAAATGTTAGCTAAGTATGAAGAAGTTGAACTGCTAATCAAAATTGGCGAATACCAACATGGCGCAGATAGCCGAGCGGATATGGCCATTGCACAAAGTGATGATATATGCGCCTTTTTACGCCAAGGCACTCATGAACCAAGCGATCTTGATGGCGCTATCGCTCAACTTAAAGGGATGGTGAAACAATGATAGAACGCTTATTAGAAATCAAAAAAATTCGCGCTGACCGTGCGGATAAAGCCGTCAAGCGTCAAGAATACCGAGTGTCAAACGCCGCAGCACAGGTTCAAAAGGCCGAACGTTCTGTCGCGGACTATCACGTTTGGCGCCAGGAAGAAGAAGAGCGACGTTTTGCTAAAGCAAAACAACAAACGCTCGTTCTCAAAGAGCTAGAAACATTAAGACAAGAAATCGCGTTGTTAAGAGAGAGAGAAGCCGAACTTAAACAACGTGTGGCCGAGTCAAAAAAAGCGCTTGAAATCGAACGCTCGGCACTTAAAGAAAAGCAAAAAGAGGCGCGACAAGCCCATAAAACCAAAGAAAAATTCGTTCAGTTGCAGCAACAAGAAGTCGCGGACAAATCGCGAGAAAGGCAATACCAAGAAGAACTCGAACAGGAAGAGTTTCGCACTGTCGACATTATCTAAAGGTTCACTATGCGCATTACCCCAACAACTGAAACATCGAATACGCTGCACAAATCAACGCCGGAACAAGCGCCTCTCGAGAAGGAGGCCGAGCTTCAATCACAATTCGAGCATGCAATGACGAAGAAGCCTAGCAAGGGAAAGGAGTCTATCGTTGGGAATCCCCAAAAAAATCATACTGGCGAAGAAGACATACCGCTAAGGCATAAGACATCTCAAGGTCTAGATAAGAAACTTAACCTATCGAACCAAGAAGCCAACGCTGACAAAAACATCTCCACTTTAAAAGGTCAAAGTGACGTCGTCAGTAAGAGAGATATAGAGAAATCGCAAGACGACGCAGCAAATAGCGAAGAAATAATTAGCAAAAACAATAAATTGCTTAAACATGATGGAAAAATCGATGGCGACACAGTTCTAAGATCCCCTTCTACCGAGCGTGTTGATCCTCACTTTCAAGCTCATTTGAAAGATGATAAACCGACGCCGATGGATAAACATACCTCGCCGGAGTATCTCTCTACGCTTGAATCTGGCTTGCTCCCCCAAAATGCGACAGCGACAGAGCTCGCTCAAGATGGGATTAACATTGTTGGCTTAACGAAAAGGCAAACTGAAAAAACGCACAATAAGCGTGCAACTCCGCCGCTACAGAATACAGGCAAACGATCAGACCAAACTGGTGGCCTGCCTGAAACCAAGCCTCTTGAAAAAATCGTGACGAAAAGCGCACTAGTCGCCGTGAAAACGGATGAAGAAAAAGTACCTTCTCAACCCTTTGCAAGTGCGGTAACACAAGGCGATGTCATCCTAAAAAGTGTTGCTTCGCAGGCTCAACCAAGCCCAACGCGAGACGTAAACCAATTACTCCAGCAATTGGTGGACAAAATCTATGTTGCTCTGCCAACCGCATCGGACAACAAAGAGGTTCGGCTGTTTCTAAGTGAAGGACAATTAAAAGGTGGCGAAATCCACATCAAGTTGGACGCTCAAGGGTATAGCGTGACGATTCGACAAGAGCATGCCCTTTCCATTATTAGCCAGCAAGCTAGACAAGATCTTGCTGAACGGCTAAACCGATTCTGCGGTGAGCAGCCACTTCGCTTAGCGATCAGCGAACAAACTCAACAGCTCGATCAACAACAACATGAACAACAACACTCACGCCAACAACGCAGCGTGTATGAAGAATGGCAAGCGGAGAATGACCTATGACGCCGTTAATAATACCCAAAGTGGATGCAGAAAGTATCGCGCTCAGCAATCAACTTTGTGCAAAACAGTGCCACTTCCAAGGGACTGATGGTCAGAGCGTATCGATTACTGTTGCTCAAATCCCTTCATTTGAAGGGTTCCGTTTAACCACGTTGATTGGAGGGCAAACCCTACAAGTAGACTTTTCTCGTGCGCAGCTCCAACATTGGCTGAAATCGACCTTAAATGCTACTGCGTTTGAGTCCCTGCCTAACTCCCTCCAGTTAGCACTTTTGAGCTCACAGATAGAACCGCATAGTGAGGCAATCAAAGCGCTATTTGGTCAGTTACCCATTCTTAGTCAACTACAGCCGTTAGAGGCGAGCCAGGCCCAAGAGCATACTTTAATGTTAACCCTCAATAAGCCTAACGGCTCTCTTTGTTTGTGGGTTAGCGAAGGATCAGACGTGTTGTTGGATGCGCTACCAAACAGCGCTGCTCTACAAGCTCGACACCTCGCTTTACCTGTGTGGTTAAGTCTTGGAAGGACCCATTTGACGTTAAGCGAATTTAATTCGCTCGAGCTGGGAGATGTCATCTTTTTTGACGATGGTTACATCGCCAAGCAACAAGCCATTTTTCAAGTATCTAACCAGAATCTCTGGCGCTGCCAACTGGATGACCAAACTCTTCACATTATGGAAAAAGAAACCAATATGAATGACGTAAACACTTCAGAAATGTTAACCGACCACCAGCAACTGCCTGTGGAACTCACGTTTGATATCGGCCATCAAACCATCACGCTAGAGCAGCTTAACCAGCTTCAGCCAGGGTACGTATTCGAGCTAAACCAGCCTGTATCTAAGCCGGTAACATTGCGTGCCAACGGCAAAATCATTGGTGAGTGTGAACTGGTTAATGTTAACGAACATTTAGGTGTGCGCGTACTGGAGCTGTTCGGTGGCACGCAGGAGCCAGCATGATCCAGTTACCCGACGAGCTCAATCTCATTGTCAGCTTAGCACTGCTGGCACTGATCCCATTTATCGCCATGATGGCGACGTCGTTTGTGAAACTCGCCGTTGTATTCTCACTGTTGCGTAACGCTCTCGGTGTACAGCAAATTCCGCCGAATATGGCGCTTTACGGATTGGCTATTATTTTGTCAATTTTCATCATGGCTCCCGTCGGGTTTGAAACCTACGACTACGTAAAGCAGCATGATATCTCCCTTGAAGATTCTGCAAGTGTAGAAGGCCTCATTGAAAGCGGTTTACAGCCTTATCGAGAATTTTTGAAAAAGCATATTCGGGAAACCGAAGCCATATTCTTCACTGATGCTGCACGCACATTGTGGCCACAGAAGTACGTAGACCGTTTAGAGTCGGACAGTTTATTGCTCTTACTGCCCGCATTTACCGTCAGCGAGCTTACTCGCGCTTTTGAAATTGGCTTTCTGTTGTACTTACCGTTCATCGCTATTGACCTAATTGTGTCGAATATCCTACTCGCGATGGGGATGATGATGGTATCGCCAATGACGATTTCCCTCCCCTTCAAATTGTTGCTTTTTGTCTTGCTTGACGGCTGGACAAAGCTCACCCACGGCTTAGTGTTGAGTTACGGTTAATCACGGAGAAAGTATGCATTCTGCTGAAATCATTCATTTCACGACTCAAGCATTAACCCTAGTGTTGTACTTGTCATTACCGCCGATTTTAGTCGCAGCATTGGTTGGTACATTGGTGTCGCTTATTCAGGCGTTAACTCAGGTCCAAGAACAAACGTTAGGCTTTGTGGTCAAGCTTATCGCGGTCATTATTACGCTGTTCGTCACAACGCAATGGCTAGGGGCAGAGCTCCACGCCTTCGCCTCGCTTGCTATGGATAAAATTCCTCAAATACGATGAGTTATCACGACTTACACCAGGCTTTATTTTTGTACAGCCTGACGTTACCTCGGTTAATGGCATGCTTCATCTTTTTGCCTATTTTGAGCAAGCAAATGCTAGGCGGCACCATGGTGAGAAATGGTGTACTTTGCTCACTCGCGCTGTTTATATTTCCGATGATTAATCAGCAAAGCTTGCCTGCAGAAACCGACGGCATTTTGCTGATAGTGATTTTGGGTAAGGAGGTATTAATTGGGCTATTGATAGGGTTTGTTGCTGCTATCCCTTTTTGGGCGATAGAAGCGGCCGGTTTTCTGGTCGACAACCAACGTGGGGCTGCCATGGCAAGTATGTTTAACCCAACGCTAGGCTCACAATCCACACCAACAGCGGTATTACTGACCCAAACGTTGATTACCCTGTTCTTCTCTGGCGGGGGCTTTGTCACTTTTATCTATGCGTTATTCAAAAGCTATACATCTTGGCCGATCGTGGACTTTTTCCCAACCGTTAGCGACGCATGGGTGAGCTTCTTCTACGCGCAATTTGAACAGCTTATGTGGCTTGGTGTGTTGATGTCCGCTCCATTAGTGTTGGCAATGTTTCTTGCTGAGTTTGGTCTGGCGCTTATCAGTCGTTTTGCACCGCAATTGAATGTTTTTTTCCTTGCCATGCCAATAAAAAGTGCCATCGCGAGTGTTTTACTGATCGTGTATCTCGGAATAATGATGGATCACTTTGAAGTACAGTTTTACGGCATTACCCGATTCGCAGAACAACTCAATACCATTTGGCAATAACGCTTAGGATTCTTTATGAGTGCAGAAAAAACAGAGCAACCCACCGCAAAAAAGTTACGCGATGCTCGACAGAAAGGTCAGGTTGCCAAAAGCCAAGAAATCGTATCGTCTGCATTAATTTTGGCGCTCATAATTGTACTGTTTGCGTTCGCCGATTATTACATGTCGCACATCTCAGCGCTTATTCTACTACCAAGTAAGCTTGCTTATCAGGGTTTCCAAGATGCGCTAGTCGATGTCGCTATTGCCATCGCAAAAGAAATTGCCTATCTACTCGCCCCGATTATTCTGGTTGCTGCACTCGTCGCCATCTTTTCCAATATGGGGCAGTTCGGCTTCCTATTTAGTGGTGAATCCGTTAAACCCGACATCAAAAAGATCAATCCCGTCGAAGGGGCCAAACGCATTTTTTCCCTCAAGAGTGTGATTGAGTTTATCAAGTCGATCCTTAAAGTCTCTCTTCTTTCCTGCATTATCTGGGTGACATTACGCGGTAACATCAACGCTTTAATGCAAATTCCAACTTGTGGGCTAGAATGTGTCCCGACCATTACTGGCGTCATGATTAAACAATTAATGATTATCTCTTCGGTAGGCTTCATCGTCATCGCTGCCGCAGATTTTGCGTACCAGAAATTTGATCACACGAAAAAGCTCAAAATGAGCAAGGACGAAGTGAAGCGCGAATACAAAGAGATGGAAGGCAGTCCAGAAATAAAAAGCAAACGTCGTCAGTTGCACCAAGAGCTACAAGCCTCCAATCAGCGCGAAAACGTTAAACGTTCTAATGTATTAGTTACAAACCCAACACATATCGCGGTTGGCCTTTATTACAAGAAAGGCGAAACGCCCCTGCCCGTCATCACTTTGATGGAAACCGAGGCGGTAGCCAAACGTATGGTCGCAATCGCTAAAGAAGAAGGCGTTCCTGTGATGCAAAAAGTCCCTCTTGCTCGTGCACTATACGCCGACGGCAACGTCGACCAGTACATCCCAAGCGATCTTATTGAAGCAACTGCGGAAGTGCTTCGTTGGTTGGCCTCGTTAGAGTCCGAGGCGGACTGACAAACCACATCCCATTCAAGATCTGGGCTTACAACTGCCCAGCTTTCAACCTCGATACTTTCAACGCTATAATGCGGTATCCTTTAACTGTATGTTGTTTTTATGAAATCTAGCTTAAGCATTCGCTCCTACACGAAACGTATGAGCCGACATACTCATAGTGATTATCATCAACTGGTGCTTCCTCTCCAGGGCAACATACATATTGATATGGATAGTTATGTCGGAAAGGTGGCGGTTGGCGACTGCATAGTCATCCCCAAAAGTTGTGCTCACGGTTTTAATGCCGAAGAGTCATCACGCTTTATTGTTGCGGATATGACCACTTTGCCCACTCATTTGATGGATAGTAGTGTGGCTGTGTTTTCGATTAGCCCGCCTCTACTGAGCTTTATCCAGTTTGTCGAAAAACAGCTTGAGTATCAGGTTAATGATGAAATTGAAAACTCAATGGTTGCAACCTTCTATCTGTTGCTGGAGCAACAAAAGCGGTCTCGCTCCGTAGATTCGCGTATTCGAGATGTACAGGTTGTGATCGCCGAGCAGCTTGATCAGCCACTCACCATTGCCTCATTAGCGAATGCCGCTTGCTTGAGTCCGACGCAGTTTAAAAAGCTTTTTAAAGAGCAGCTAAAAGTGAGCGTTCATAAATACATTACATTACAACGTATGGAAAAAGCCAAAGCACTACTGACTCATACAGACCTTCCAGTTCAGTTGATAGCTGAACGAGTTGGCTATAGTGACCTTTCCGCGTTTAGTCGACGGTTTTCAATGCATTTTGGCATGTCTCCTAGAGAGTTTTCCCGGTAGTCACTAAAATAGTCCTCTGGAACAAGTATTCCGTCTTTTCAGCACAAAAATCTCTATCGCTTTCTTTTATTCTTTCTACCCTAAAACAGCCATTCACTAGGTAGAAATTACAGTGTTAAAAAAACATTTCACCGACTATCAATTAGGAACTTTATCCATACTTTTTGCTTCAACCCTGTGGGGAACGACGGGCACCGCTGCCAGCTTGGCACCGAATGTCAGTGCTCTCGCCATTGGCGCATTTTCTATGGGTATTGGTGGATTTATGCAAGCATGTCTGTCTGCGAAGTCACTGAAGAGAGATTTTCGAAAAGTCGTACATAAGAAGAAAACGTTACTGGTTAGTATTATCGCCTTAGCCACCTACCCACTGGCTTTTTATTCATCAATGCGATTCGCCGGTGTGGCTATTGGTACGGTTGTTTCTATCTCCACTGCACCTTTCTTTTCTGCTTTGTTAGAGTGTCTCTTTAGCCGAAATCAGACCATAACCAAGCGCTGGATGATGAGTTTCGCAATCGGGGTCATTGGCATTACCTTGTTGTTGGCTTCTGAGTCATCCGCAAATAGCTTATTTGATCATGATATGAAGCATTGGGGTGTATTACTTGGCCTATTGGCAGGTTTGACGTACGCCATTTACTCATGGGGAGTAAAGACTATGATTGACCACGGCATTGAATCGCAAACAGCCATGGGAAGTGTTTTTGGTATTGGTGGAGTTTTGCTTCTACCAACACTTTTCATCACGGGCGATAATCTATTTGCATCATCAACTAATACGACGGTCATGCTCTACATGGCCTTGATTCCAATGGGGTTAGGTTACGTCGCTTTTGGGTTTGGGCTACGGTTTGTTACAGCCAGTGGAGCTAGCATACTCACGCTATTTGAACCTGTTATCGCAGCAGCACTAGCAGTTGCGATTGTTGGGGAAGAAATTTCTTTCATTGGTTGGGTTGGTATAACGTTGACACTTGTGTGTTTGTTTCTTCAGTCGAAAAGTTAAATTCAATGGACATGAGCCAGCCCCAAAAAGGAACGCTGACGGTAGATAAAGTAAGGAGCAGCACCTACCCCCTACTTTACCATTTGAAATTACACCCAGCCTTCAGCCAAGTACATCAATCGCAATTGACTTGGTGAGCCTAGTTTTTCTAGCGCATCTAACTGGACGTCACTCAGGTTTGGGCATTTATCAAGATAAACTCGTCCGTTTGCTGCATCTAGGGGGAGCTTGTAGGTTAGCTTTTCGTTTATTTTACTTGCTTCCCCTTTATCAATCGCTCGAACAGCTGGCATGAGCCAATCCCAATCTTCTCCTAACAGTTTTTTAAACGCCCCGTTAGCAATAGACTCGGTTTTACTTGGTGCATCCTCTGGGCTTAGCTTCAAGATAGAATCTACGTCAGGAACCAAGTGCTCACTTGGCTCTGAACCCAACATCTTTTTCAGTGTTAATCGAGCGGCTTCCATCTGTTGTGCTTCTTTAGGCGCTTGAGGAGAAGTCATTGCAGTATCCTCCTTAGGGCCAAGGTACGCCATTAATGCGCGGACAGACGCCGGATCTTGCATACTGAAGGTAAAGTCTCCTTTTGCATTGGAAACTTCAAGTCTAGGTAAAACACCAGACATTTCATCTTGCATAAGTTGCTCTTTTACTTCCGTATTTAACCCGTATGCCCCAGCTTGGTTCGCCACAAAACCACCGCCGCTCATGATAGCAGTCGTTGCCGCAGAACCGATTGCCTCTTTTGCTATCGGTGTGACGCCCACCGTTGCTACAGAGCTAACACCGAACGTGCCCAGGCTCCCCGTCGCCATACCTAATGTAGCTCCAATGCCACCTTCAGCCGACAGTATCGCATGACCTTGAGCCAAGGTTTGCTGCATCGGCATAGAAAGACGTTGATCTCGCCCTGGCAGCTGTGAAATTTGTTCTAACTGATGATGGTAAGCCTCAGCATCACCATTTACGGCCGCTTTGTGCAGCTCTCGACCTGTAGAAATCAATAAGCCAACGCCAGGTAATGCCAAGTTAATAACGGCGTTAACACCAGAACCTTTTAGCTTTTCTTTGCCCATCTGCAGCAGTTCAGCAGCAAAGCCATCCATTTTTCCCGGATACTGGGCTTCTAAGCTCACCTGCATACGCGGATCTTTGCTGATCGCATCAAACGTATTTTTAAGCTGCTGGTACGTATCGCTGCTCACTTTTATTTCATCCAATAGGCTGACAACTTCTAAGATTTTACGCTCAGTAAGTGGCTCACCGCGATAGCCTGAAGGACTCACTAGGGAGTAAGCCAACAGCGCAACCTCAGGTTTTTCTTGCTTAAGTAGCGCTTGTTTTAAATCAAGGTGAGTTTTGATGTTTTCTTGGAAAAACTTAGTGTATTTGCTTCTCAATACGCCTTCGTGAATAGAAGCAAACTTGTGACCTTTGTGGAATGTGGAAGGTTCTTTTACTTCACCTCTTTTACTGATCACTCGGTCATCTTTTTGCGCAGCAACTGCACGAAACTGCTCTAGATCAGGTACTGGGCTTTGGCTGATTTTTTGTGTTGTATTAACCATTTTTCTCTCCTACACACGAAGTGATTGAACATGAGCTTGTTCATGATTAGAGGTGGTTGGAATCGCTTGATCCAACATTGCGAAACGCGCTTGCCACAGCTCGGCCTGTTCAATAACTTCGTGAAACCAAGCGGTAAGGTTCGTCGTATTTAGATGCTCAACGGGTTTACGTCCTGCTAAGACAAGCTGTCGACCGTTTGGAGCCAAAGCAAGTGCGAGGTTGCCACTACCAATTCCTTGATAGTTAGCATGAGCAAGAAGCTCTAAACCTTTTAGTCGTTGTTCACCGGATTTTTCTAACCCTCCGAACGTTACAGACAACATCAAATCATCCGTATCTGTCGCGATGAAATACAACATGTAGCGATCATCGACCAGTAGCTGACAACGTTCATTTTCTTCAAAATTCAGTTCGGGCAACTCATTGAGTTGGCAAAACTCCAAGAGCAGTTGTTGAATCGTGTTCATAACTTTTTCCTTTTGTTTCAATAACTCTATTGAACAACGATTGCAGATTGAACGATGTCGGTAATGGCTTTATTTTTGTCACTTTTTCGCCTTCATTGTGAGGTTTTCCGCAGAAATCTCGCTCTAAAATCGAGTTGCCAGAGTAATAAAAAAGAGCAGCTCAGAGCTGCTCTTTCAATAAAGGTTAGATGCTTAGCATGGTGTATTTGCTCACTTCTTTTGCAGAGTGACTAACCCAGTTTATGGCTATCAAAAATGACTTCTGTTGGCGGGAACATATTCGAAACAGGTGGTCGTTGTGCATCTCCAAACATTGGTGCACCGAATGCAGATGTCGCCCAAGGGTCAACAATTTTCACATCCTTACTCCACGTTGATGGATCTTTTATGTCGCTCCCCTCTTGTCGACCAACCAGTACATAAAGGTGTGTACCTGAATGACCCTTTTTAAACGCAACCACTTCTACTTTGGGTTCACTTTCAGGTGTTCCTGACATGCCTTGAATCATCTCAGCGGCGGCAGCAAAGGCAAATGTAGTACAGCAGCCGGCTTTCGCGGTTTGTACTGCCTTAGCAATGTTCTGTAGAGTGCTTAATTGCGGTGCGGTTCCTCTTTGTGCTGCAGCTTGAACTCCGTTTGCGGACATCGTCGCTCTGTGATCTTGCATGATTCGCGCTTGATCCGCGTGAAGCTCTTTTAGTCGTGGCTTTCCTTTTGTTTCATAAAACTGTGACCCCTTAACACCGAACGTATTTAAGTCCGTACAGGCAAAATCACCAAGCTTTTGAAGGTTGGCTTTATGTTCGTTGATAAGCGCGACACTCGATGAGGCTTTATTGGTTTTGGAAGAAGAGGCTGCCGTTTGTGCAGTGGGCCAATTTGAGCTAGGACCAGACGACAATCTCTCAAGATTTTTCAGGCTCCCAAGCGTTAACTTGTTTTCACCGTTCAACACATTTTTCAGCATCAGCTTCGCAACATCTTTAGGAATACCCTGCTTAGTAAGCAGGTTCACTACAATATCTTTCGCTTTATTCTGGTGGCTAATACGCGCGCTGATACTTTTATTTTTTGGTGCGCCCTCTTTAACAAAAATATCTTTACCGTTGTGTGCTCGAACCTCTTTGTCGTCAGCTTGATTTTGTGTCGCCAAATGTGACGTTAACTGACTCAACGAGTGCATTTGCGATGTATTAATATTGACCATGTGTGATGCCTTAAACTTGAATAAATGCGTGTACGTCTGTTTGGCTAAAATCTACAACCGTGTTGTTTTGAAATAACTGTCCCCAAGTATCAACTAATTCGTTCAACTGAATGATTAAGTTAGCAATGTTGGTGAGTTCACTTCCAGCCGCGATAGCAACTTGAAGAACAACGTCTTTGCGTGTTGGATTCACACAAAACTGCACACCACCTGTTTCTCGATACAAGAAGTTGTATTCAAGTAAAACTTGAAGTTTATCTAGCGTAATATCATCTTGTTCTATAAGCAGGTTTTTGGAAATCAATAACTCGCCTTTTTCCTCTACGAGCAGAACATCGACACTGTTGTTTTCAGCAAAATGCAGTGACCACATTTGATTGTCATACGCTGTCACGCGCTCAAGGTTCAGCACTTCTCCTAGCTCAGAGAGAAGCATATTAATCTTTCCTGTATCCATGTTGTGTCCTGTCTAATTTATTATAACTAAGTGACATCGATATATTTATTGCAGCGAAGCCACTTGGGTATAACGGCTCATTTAAATAAGCGAATAAGGATAAAAGAGATTTTATGGCGAGATAGAAACCGACACTTTATTTCAACGTCTCATTTTTATTGCTATTAGCCGTTTTATTGAGAAGAAAAATTAAGGTTAAGCTGGAAAATAAAAGAGCGGCAATCGCCGCTCCAAAAATTAAATAGAAGTAAAAAATCACTTAATACCGTGAAGGCTATTTTCTGCATCCATAGCTAAAGGATTGAACGAGTCGTTACGAAGTTCTGCTATCGCGTATAGCATACGCCCCATGCGACCATTTCCATCGGTAAAGCCATGGTACCCGATAACTCCGGCGAACAAATGTTTACCTAAGTCTTTATCTTCTACAGGGTTCTCTTTCAAAAAGCCTTCAATGTGCTGCTTTAACATGCCCTCACCGCCAATACTTGAAGGCAAAGTGCCACCCGAAATATTTGGCCCTCGGTAATCACGCTCAACATTAGGCACCAATCGAGCGTGTAGCTCTTTTAGGTTTTCCATATTCAATAAGTCTTTACCATTAGACGCGTATTCTTTCAGTAAAGACGTAATATTTTCGGCATCGTTTCCTTTAGAGTTAGAAGCATTAATGATCCACGCCGCAGCTCTTTCAACATTATTGGTTACGCCACTTTTGTTAAACACGTCCTCTGCCAGTCCTTCAGCGTATACACCTTGGCTTAGATCTGTGCTTGCTAGACCTTCGATATGACGTTGCGCCGATTTAAGATGCATCACCTCCATATCAAACACCGCTTGCATTTGATTAATGCTACCTGCCGGGTTTTTCTGCGCTGCAGATACACCACCGCCGTAGTCCTTTACTACACGTCCAGCAAGCGACTTCGCTGCACTTTCGCCAATCAGTGATGTGAGGTTTTTACCAGAATCGGTTTCTAACATTGCCTCTGTCATCGCTCGTTCTGCTAACTGGTTTAGCTCAGCAGAGTTCGACTGAACTGATTTACTGTCTAACTTCGCAAAGGCATTTAAGACATCTGATGCGGTTTTTATGCTTCCATCTTTGAAGAACATTTGTCCATGCTCAACAGAAGAAGCAGCTTGTAAACGCTGAGCTTGTCCTTGCTCATTATCAAATACGGCTTTTGTAAGGGCTTTCGCTACCGATTGTGGGCTACCTTCGCGAAACAGTTTTCCTGTCGCTTCAAAAAATCGCGCTACTGCACCATTCGTAGGATTGGCGCGAGTAAATTCTTGGGTCGCTGCGTTAATTTGGTATTCTTTGCCACCAATACTCAGCTTACCTTCGTTAAGTATCTCGTTACGAGCTTGCGGCATGGCAGCCTGCAACGCGCTAACACTTCCAAAACTGATCATGTTTTAAACCCTTAATGTGGAAAAATGAGTGGTATTCGTTTCCGGTACTTCGGTTGTTTTATTGGTTACTTCTTGTGTATTCGCACTTTTTAACCACTCGATGAAATTCGCAAATGACTCATCGAAAAAAGATGCAGTTAGCAGTTGCTGAGGCAGGTGTATGAAACCGATATATCCGATCTCTTCCTCCCAGCATACCGCTGGAGAGCCTTGCGTTAAGGCATCTTTCATATGTTGATGCAAAATATCAGCACTCGGTTTATTACCTGAAATCAGCCCGATAAGCGTCACACGATCTTCTTGTGCACGAATTGTGATTGCTGTGTTTTGCTCAACGAGTAGATGGCAACAATCATCCTCATCAAAAACCAACGGCTCCAATTGGCAGCGGCTGGCAAAATCTGTCAGTAAAGAAGTTATAAATCCATTAGCCATTCGACTAAATAATCCTATTTTTGTTGTTTTAGAGGCGCTGCTTGGTTGCAACACTTATCAACTAAGCAGCTTTCTTAGGTGTATTCTTAAGGATTTATGGCAGTGAATATTTTAGAAATGGTCGGATTTTTTTTGTTTAAAGGCATTAAAATGAAAAAACTCAGCAAGTGCTGAGTTTTTGAGGTTTATTCATGAATCGTAATTTTACGCTCGCTGAGCTGCTTCACCATGGCTTGCTTTAATGCATGCAGCTGTCCATCAATACTGGCGTCGATGATCCCAACTTCTGTTTCCAAAATGCAGCCTCCATTTTTCAAGCGCGCATCTGCTACCACGTCAACGTAACCGACTTCAGGGAAATCACTTAATACACCAGCCACCTTTTCTCTCACCTCAACAACCTGCTCTGGGTGGACATGTAAAATGACCTGCTTTTGGTTGCTCACCAGTTGCAACGCTTCTCGAACTACACTCACCGTGGTATCGACATCATCGAAGGTATCGATGATCTTACGTACTGCTTCTAACACCACACCTGTCATTTTTTCTTCGACTTGCTGATAGTAGTCATTACAACGTGCTAAGGTTTCAACCATCGTTTGCGCATTTTCAATCTTGGCTTGTGCAAGGCCATCTTGATAACCACGTTGTTTTTCGGTTTCGTAGGCTTGTTGGGCATTAGCAATGATGCTTTCAGCTTTGGAGTTCGCGGCTTCAACTAAGTGTTGCGAATCCAGATAACTGGCATAATCTTTCGCTTTCAGCACCTTTAAGCCAGGTGCCAGCTGCAAATTGTCTGTTTTTATTTCAACAAATGAAACCATTGAGGAATAACCTGTTTTGCGATTTTTTTTGTGAGTCGATACGCCAGATCTCGTTGATCCGCTTCCAACCAGTTAGCTGTTTCCGCGTTTTCGCTAAGTTGCTTTTCTAATTTGAATTGCCAACGAAGAACAACATCTTCCGGTGAGTTAATCAAAATAAACCTCATCCAAAAATATCCCAGCGCCCTCATGCTTGCTTCAACAGACCTTTCATCCAATAGTTCTGGTAACGAACGCTGCCAGCCTTGCGGCCAGCTGGATAACAGCATAGGCCCGTTTTGAATTAAGAACCGAGCGCCTTCCAAACCAAAAACGTTGTTCAGAACCTGTTTCGGGCGTTTTAAAACAACGCCTCGCATTGCCACACAGTGTAAAGCTCCGCCCACCATCAATACGAGTTGGTTCAACGCATCCGCTGGGAGCAACGCCAAGCTATGGCAAGGTTTGTTAAAAGCCGTCTCAGGAACGGGAGATAACGCCCACTCATTTATGCACCATTGGTTAAACATGGGGTTATCTCTCCAGCCTTCGATATTTAGTAACCAAGGCTGCTTTTGCTCTATCCAACTTCTATGGATGTACTGGCAAGGCGCATAGTTAAACTGGTGTTGTACCTGCGCGAGTGGTGTTTCTGGTTTAACCACGCTTCGTGTTCCTACGACACCATGTAAAAGTAGCGATATTTGAGCCGATGAGTGCCGCTACCAAGAACACCAAAATGGCGATAAGATTATTCGCCGTCTCTTTGGTGACCTGAACCGACAAAATGCTTTTAAATTGATTGTTTTGAGTAGCAACTCGAACCTCTGATGAGGGTACCATCACTACGCTGATTCGATCGTAGTTCAGCCCCTCAATGCTATTGTTCACTAATAATTTGATCTGCGGAACATATGAATCAAGCGCAATATCTGCTGCGTGTTTAATAAATACGGAGGCAGAAGCTGGAGTTGGGCGCTCTCCTGGACGCAGATCTTGATCTTCCAAAACAACATGAACACGTGCCACCAGCACGCCATCAATCTGAGATAAGGTTGACGAGAGCTCTTGAGATTTCGCATACACCAAACGGGCTCGTTCTGCTAATGGTGACGAGATCAAATCGTCTTTAGGAAACACCTCTTTCAGTGTAGAAAACTGCTCTCTTGGATAACCTTTTCGCTTTAGCGCATCTACCGCGAAGGCGATTTGAGAACTGTCTACCATTAACTTGACGGTGTTGTCTTTGTCAGGTTCTTTTGTTGCAACGACACCTTCGGATAGTAAGATCGACAACATCTCATTACCCTCTTTCTGAGTAACGTTGGTGTATAGCTCGGTCTGACAACCTACCAGAAACAACGTGAGCATGATGAAAACTGCTCTCATTTTATTCATCATCACTATTGTGCCTTCAATAAGGTTTCTACGTTTTGTGTGGTTTTACCCACGGTTTTCGCGATCAGCTCTTCTTGAAAAGTAATGCGTGTCAGCGCCCACTGCATTTGCAGTAATTGCGCCGGATCATCACCCACCATCTTCATGTTGTCTTGCAGGTTACTTTTCGCGTTATCGATAGTGTTTTTCAACTCGCTGATGTTTTCTAGCAAACCTCCCTCCAGGCCATTACTTGCCTCGGGAACCGACATGGCTTGCTCAAAACGTTCGCTTAAACCGTCTTCGACTTGCGCATCCTGCAACTTATCAATGTTGGTTTGCATCACCTCGGTGTACTGCGTGTTTATCATATGTACTCCTAAGATAAATCTAACTTGTGACTGTGAGTCATGATGTTTTTCACCATCGCATTTTTTTGGATCATGAAGCTAAGTTCATCACGAACCATGTCCAGTGTTGATGCCATATCAGGTAACGACTTCAACTCTGCCCAGCAATGCCATAAGGCTTGTTCTTTCTGGGCACCCAGTGGAAAATGCTGCGCTAGCATTGCTTTTAGTGCTGTTTTATCAGCAGGTGGTTCGGCAATAAGCTGTCCCGAAAAACTCCCTAGTAACTCCTGCTTCAACACCTTTAACAAATCAGATTGTGGCTGCTCGTTGCCTTTTGCACTCTTCGCCTCATGAAAGGCGTACCACATTGCCTCTCGTTTAACTTGAGGGTCGGAAAACGCTTCATTTAACGATGATAAGACACTTTGTTTACTGACAACCTCTGCGTCTTTTAATGATTCGTACCACGCTTTAATCTCCGCCAGTTTCGCTTCTGTTTTCTCTAGCGTCTCTTTTGGAGAAACATGTGAAACTTGCTCTTGCTTGTCACTTCGCTCCATGAGTGCTTTCATCTTGTCTTCATCGCTCCGCTCATAATGGCGCGACTCCGACTGACGCAAAGATTGGTGTTGAAGACTTAGGTTGCTTGAATCAATGATCATCCAAGATTCCTAATGTCCTGAGAAAAGCTCGCAGCAAATGCTTGGCTTTCTTCGCTTCCTTGTGACGCAAGTTCTACCCAGCTTTCCGCTTTGCTCAGTAAACCGGCTTTGGCCGAAGCAAGAGCCGCTAAGCTGATCAGATCTGGATAGGCATTACAAAGTGGTTCGAGTAATTGATGAGCCTCTTCATACAAGCCTTTATTCATGAGGCTCATTGCACGAATCATCGCAACGGTCTCTTCAGAACCTGAGCTTGCTTCAAGGCCATCTGCAATCGTGTTGGCTTCTTGATGACGATGCATACCTGTTGCCATCAGCGCGATTTCAGCCAGCAGTTGGCGCGTTTCTCGTTCCATGCTTTACACCTTCTGGAGAATCGACTGCATCACATCTTTAATCGCACGAGTGGTGGTCGCATTGATATTGTAAACAACAGACCATTTGTTGATCGCGTGCTGAAGCTCGGCAAGCTTTGATGGATCATCGGCATTGGTTTCTAGGTTCTTGATGGCTGCCGTCACTTCTGTGTTAGCATCTTTCGCTTGTTGTTCTAACTTAGCTTTAACATCATCAAGGTTTACACTGTTACTAGCATCGTAAAATGACATAAGACTTCCTCGTATTTTTTAGTTAGCTTCGTATGATTCAACGACCGCATAGGCGGCTGTGTAAGCGTCATACTGTTTGAGTAGCAATTGGTACTGCTGTGGTGAGCACCCTAAATCCAACTGACGTTTCACCACCGCTTGTGCTTCTAAGAGCTTGCTCTTAATCTTGTGCGCTTCCGCACCGTTTGTGTCGTTATTTAAAATTTGTTCAAGATTTGTCATTGTTCGTCTCGCCTTCATATCCGAGTTCTATTGTTATCACCCGCCCGCCTTTAACCAACTCAATACCAGCAGGTGTAACACTGGATATTCGGTAGCCCTGAGGCGTTCTTGCACCGACCATATAGCGAACGTTATCGGTCAGAATCACATATGGAACCTGGCCAAAGTTAACGCTACGAAACGGGAAATCGATGTTGGTACCTTTACTCACCTTAGGTATGGATTTCAAAACTAAGTACGGTTTCTCACCATATTGTTCCCGGAAGTCTCGGGTCACACCGTAAAATCGAGTCGTTTCGATATCATCAAGCTCACCACGAACCTCGATGCGATCACCGCTGGTGACCAACTGGACTTTTTTCAGTAGCTCCGCATCCGTCAATAACGCTTTTAGCGTATCCATGTAGGCACCCGCTCGCTGCAGTTCAACCTTCCACGCAACAAGACCAGGCACGTCTCGCTCCAAGATTTGTTCAACTTGGTTCCAGCGGCTTGCATCATCGATATAGCCCGTCAGCAGCAGTGTGCCGGTCTCATCACCATTTTCGACTTTCACTTGGTGATAGCCGAGGTTGCGCAAAATAAATCGAACCCCGCGACGGATTTCTTCCATCGTTCTTAAGTCACTTTTGTAATTGATGCCCAATACATCAATTCGACCAAGCAGATCGAGTTTCTGTGTTCGGTCTTCAACATAGCCCTCTAAGACTGCTTGGCGTGCGGCGGCATTCCATTCCACACGAACGTCGCTAAGTTTGAGCTCGCCTAAGATGTTACGTACCAAAACAATGGGTTCTGCTTCTGTAACAATTTCATTGTTGTTTCCGTTAGCTTGGCTGTACCACATACCGGCAAAAATGACACTCGGGACAAAACTACAAAGCAAAGCGATGAGCGTTGTTTTTTTCCAGCTAGAGCGTTGCACAGCAACCACAGGTGTATTCTGTTGGCTAGATTCGTCGCTGACGTTACTCACAATTAACGCATCTTCCGCGTATCCCAGAGCGAACTTCACAACGCCGACCGAGACAACAGCATGGCGTGACAACTCGATACCATCACCTGCAACAGCGATGTCTTCACTGTTAATATTTGCCTCTTCGCAGCCTCGTAAAATGACCGAGTCTTGCTGGCAAACGAGGGTGAAATGGTTCGCTTCGACCCCAGCATCAGACAGTACAAGATCAGCAATAAAGTCGTCACTGCCAAGCACGAGAGCACCTTCAGGTAAGGTGACTTCTACTCCGGTATGCACGCCTGATAAAATACGAATTTTCCATTGCTGCATCGCGGTTAAGACTCCTCTGAAGGGCGCACACACTCACTTTGTGAGTCATCACATTCCAATACTTTCACCCGCCAACCCTTTTGCCCTGTTGGTAATTGGCACTGCGTTAATTGAGACGACTTTTTCTGTGACAATAAGTCTTGTTGATAGCGCTCGGCCTGAACCCTCGATGTGCAGCTATATACTTCCACTACCGATTTAAATTCAGCGCTATTGTTGGAGATGTTGTTAAGCCTGCCTATACTTGGTCGCAAGTCATATTCGTTGCCAATCAACACACTATCGCCAATACCATCCACAACAATTCGAGGTTCTAAAATAAACATTCGTACTGTGCGGCGCTTAGTATTGGTATTACTTCTAAACAGCGCGCCTAAATATGGGATGTCTCCTAGCAATGGCACTTTACGTAACTGATGGCTCACTTCATCTCGGTACACACCACCGATAAGTAAGCTTTGCCCTTGTTTAACCGTCGCTAAGGTGCTGATTTCAGTTTTACGAACGGAAGGAAGATCATCGACGCCGCCATCAGCGATCTTTGCACCGTCTTCGAGATGAAGGCTCAGGTTAATTTCAGGTCGTGCAGCAAATCTATCACCAACGATACGTGGGACAATTCTCAGTAACGTGCCATACGTGACCTCTTCCAACGCTGCGGTTTCTTTACCAACCAGCTTGACGTAAAACGTGCTGCTGTTGTTCAGTACCGCTTCGACATTTTCCTGAGTTAACAATGTTGGTCTTGAAACCACTTGAGCACTGCCTTTGGATTCCAATAAACGAATTTGAGCCAGCAAGTAATTTAGGTTGGTTGAATCAAGCAAGGACTTAAAGTTCTGTCCACTGCCGAGCGTCACATCCCCCGAATTCACATCACCTGTTGTTTTGATATCGACAATGCGGTTGTTTCCGACAGACACTCCCGCTCGCCAATCAACGCCTAACTGACTTAAATCGTTGGCACTGATATCGACAATCGATAGCGCGACTTCAATTCTTGATTGCGGCTGGTCTAATTGCGCGACCAGTTTACGATAGAGCGGTAATCGTGCTTGAGTATCACGAACGATAATCGCATTAAGGCCCGGCTCTGCTTCAACTGTTGCACCACCATGAACTGAGGCGGTTTTATTACTTTTTACAGGCTTATCTGAACTGGTAACTTCTTTGCTAGACGCACTCGTCACTTGAGTTTGAACACCAGACACGACCCGTTTTAACACCGATGCGATGCCAGGGACCGTAATTGTCTGATCTCGATATGCAATTTCTCTATCCGTTGCAGAAGCGTACTTCAAAGGAATTATCTCAACGAATAATTCGTCGGTTGAATTCGATTTCTGCAGCAAGCGCGTTTCCAATGCCTCCGCCGTTTGTACCACTAAGTCGACATAACGTGGAGGACCAGCAAGATAGACTAACCCTTTGCTCTCAGCAGCTCTCCAACCATAACGAGAATCCCAAACGCCGGTGGAAATTAACGTACTGCGTAGCTCTCTAGCCGTAAGTAATTCCAATTGAAGTAAACGTGAGCGAGTTTCTGTCGCCTTATAGACATGTAAGACGGCTCCATCGAAATACCACATCAAGTTGTACACTTGCGATAAGTAATCGAGGAATTCCGCCGGATCTTCAGGGGTAAAACGCCCATTCACTCGATCGTTGACTTTGTCACTAACAGAAACCGAGACACGATAATTTGCACCGAAGTTATTCAACAACTCTTTTAATGAGTCATTATCTGCATAGTAGCGGAACGGTTGTTCGGGCCAGTGTAAGTCTGTTGCTTGCGCGTATCCCAAAGGAACAACACTCACTGCGCATAACAATGCCTTTGTTACAGCACGCCTAATGTTGGGAAAGATTTTTAGCATCATGGTAACCACACTGTATGGTTGATTGTGTGGTTCACGCGTTCTTGTTCCAATAATGCAATGTAACGCTCATATAGATTGACGTGCTTAGAAAGCAAAGCAGAGAACCGTTCCACCGAACAGTCCTCAACCCGTACTTTACTTTGCAAAATCAATTGCTGATCATCATTGGTTGTCAGTACGCCGCCATCCTCACGAATGGTTTTTAATGAGAGCTGCATGCAACGTTGTAACGCTTGTTCTTGTTGATAATCTAGATGCTCTTTAAACTGGAAGGGTAACGTCGCTTCCCATAAAATCCATGACGCACGTTGCTTGATGGTCAGTGATAACTGGTCAACCTCGATGTTGTAAGAACCATTTTCTGAGGCAATAAAATCCCCTACCTTTAGCGCTTCCGCTAAAGATTTCATCATCTTATCTAACATTTAACGCCCTATTTAGATCTGGCTGAGGTGATTGCAAGCCTGGCCGCACTGACCACTTTGAGTATCAAAATAGTAGTGATCGATATCACCAACAGTTTGCATGTTCTTGAACCATTGCCATACTTTCGCAACCGCATTTTGGTCGTTGTAAACCACATCGCATGCATCCCAAACTTCGTTCAGCTCAGGGGCTTCAAGTCGCACTTCCGAACACCAATTTTTCCACTCAGAAATAAATTGTTCGGTTGTAGAGGTGTACTCCGCGAACCCTTTCAGCTCGTCTAAAGACGGTTGCCACTTCTCAATTAACAAACGATGACATTCAATCACTTGCAACTGTTGTTCGCTTAACGTCCCAAGTTGCTTTTTAAGTTGATGCTGCTGGCTCTTAATAAGATCGAGTTGCTGTTGAACAAAGACGGCACTAGTGTCTTCCCCTGATAGCTTCGACCAATATTCCTTCTGAATATCGAGTTGATTGATAAGTTGTTCAACTTTAATCGAAGCATGAAGAGCACTTTGATCGACTTGTCGGTTAATCCACTCGTTGAGTGATAAATGGAAACAAAGCATCAACGTTTTTGGGACAGCCAAATTAAAGCGAAAGCCCAGACGAGAGTTGATGTAGTCCAGCCTTTGTTCGAACGTTGTGATTGTGCTGCTATCACTGAGCTGCGATCCAATTTCCAAAAATAAACGCATGGCAAACCGGTCTATCGAAGCACCAAGTTTTTGATACGTTTTAACTAACTGGCTAGCGCATAGGCTATCGACGACATTTCTATCCAACAAGCGTTGAAGTAAAGATAACTGCTCATAATTTATGACGCCTTCACTCAACAATTGTCGGTGATTGACGTGCACAACATTGAGATCCTGCGTAGGTTTCGAGGCGCTTTCATAACGAGCTCCTCTTTGTAAAACAGTCACTTTCCGCTGTGTCACTATGCTGTCTGGAAAAAGCGAACGGCGTCGCCAATGCTGCTTTTTCATTTATGTTCGTCTCCGCACCCCTTTCGAACAATCCAGAAAGAAAGAGATGTAATAATTTTTAATCGTTCGTTGTTACACGATACATAATAGAATTTACACTGGTGAGTGACTTTCAAAATTAGTCAGAAAATTTTAGTCCCAAGTCATTTCATTTCGCGATAGCCACTTGATCGTCTCCCGAACGTACGCGGCTTGGGGTCGTTCCAAAACGACGACGGTAACTCTGCGTAAAGTAAGACTGACTGGAAAACCCTGCCTCCATCGCCACATCTACGATGCTCATCTTGCTCGTCAACAGCAGTTTATGAGCATGCAGTAGTCGACGCTCACTGATCCAAGCTCTTGGAGAAATGCCATAGTGCTCATTAAAAAGCTCTTTAAAAGTGGTTAAGCTGGCACCAAACTCCTGCGCGTAGTCTGTCAACTTCCATTCTTTTAAGTAATGCTGTTCCATAAATCGACGTAACCGTTCCGACGTACGGTTTGTTTGTTGTGACAGCAACGCATACAGTGATTCTCCTCCTTTGCTGTGTAGCAAGAGAATGAGTAGTTCTTCGTATTTTAGGCACATAATGGCATCAGGGTACGCTTGTTGCTCAAGCGTCTGCATGCTAGAAAGCACTTGTTCAACGAGTATGTTCAAACCAAAAGTAAACAAACCAGAACAAACTTTGTCTACCTTAGGCAGCATCATCAAGAGATCACTGTGTTTTTGCAGCAACTGACTAACGAGTTCATTGTCGTAAGCAATAATCGACGCTTTGTATGCCCCATCTAGCGGAGAGTACTCTAACAAGTAATCCCCTTGAGATAGAAATACCCCATTTTCTGCAGCAACATCGATTGTGCAATCACCTGTTTGAACTCGAAGCTGACCATTGTGGACGACAACAATGTGAGACTGGTCTGAGTGAAATACTTCGTCAGATTTTTCATAGCAGGAAAAACTACGAATTTTTCGTGAACTCGAGTCGACCCTTTCTGAGTTTAGTTGGCCTGACACATCCATTTTCTACCCTTCATTATTTTGAGTTTCTCAGTGCAAATGTTGAGAAACTTTCAAAGCACTACTTTGATTGTTGTTATTTCTAAGTACTGCTGTATGAATTAAAGAAGCAAAGAAAAGAGCATAGAAGTTCTATCACTTACCATACCCCCCGAATAATTAGCGAATAACCCAAGCATTACCTTTACCTAAAGGTAAAAGTTTGACTTAGTAAATTTCTGCTGTCCGTCTTTATTATTTTTATCAGATAGCGTTTATCATTAGCCAAAACTTAAATATCATTTCGTTATTTAAGTTTGGTTGTTTTGTTATACATTAGAATACAATTAAATAGATTTCGGCATCGTTTCTAGAACAAAATTAAATTTCCAAAATCATAAAAATGTATGTTTTATAGCCTAAAACGCCAAGCCAACGTGTTCAAGGAGCGAGATATAATCATAAAAAATACTGTTTTTGCAACAAGTATGAGTCTAAAAAACAACTGACCCGATGACTTCAAAGTCATGTAATTAATGTTTATAAAAGACAACAAATCTTTCACAACAGGAAAGATATGGTCTTTATTTTTATAAATTAGAAAATTCTAATAAAAATGTAGTACTTAAAATTTTATCTGTTTATTTTTGGAACAAGAATCAAGTTTTCTTGTTTATTTCCCTCTAAAAATAAATAGTTCTTTTCTTTTTCAGCAACGAGCTCACCGTTTGAATAAAGCTTTCCAATAATCTTCATTTTTCCTTCACCAGCTTGAATTGGTGCAATTAAAAACGAATACTGCACAGGCAACTGAACGCCTTGGTAGCTCTGAGATGCCGATTTAAGACATTGATTGTCAATAACTTTACATATTTCCACTTCAAGAGAAGTAATCGAAGGTGGAAAGTAGCCGTCGACAGAAACCCAACCATAGACTGATGCCTGACTCTGTGTATCAAAGCCATCCACCCCATTAACGGACACAGTCTGACTGCACCCACTCAGTATGAATAACCCAATAAAACCAGCCCATATAGAATTGTTCATTATGACCCCATAAACTTATTTTATATAATCTAGCTCATTTGAAATTCACACAATTCTTTATGTAAAAATATAAAAGATCAACTTATATTTATACTACAAGCGGACAATAAATCGCATTTTTCGACAACACGTAGTTAACATGGACTGTAATTTCAAAAGCAGTTTCTGCTCACTTTCATTCCTTCCTTAATTGAAGTTTATTAGAGAAAAATGATATTCATATATCTCACTGCCATCGAGATATGCATCTGAACACATTTAATTTTGCCTTTCTATTTCTCTCAACACATTTAAAAGCCAAAATATAATAACAACCGACTAATATTGATAAACATGAAGAGATACATCTAATATTTTCCTTGATAAAATTTCAAAAGGGACTATTCCTATGTCAGCACGCCAAACTATCGATGAGATTTTGCTAAAGTTTGCTCATCAAATAGGCTTGCCTGCACTGCATCTAACGGAAAATGAAGTAAGCTTAGCCTTTGATGATAATCTAAGGGTGCATATCATCTTTCATCCTGAATCGACAACTCTGCAGCTCGAAGCTGAGATTGTTGGCCTTCAAATTGTAAATTCCGATCTTTATCGTTCTTTCTTGGCCTTTAATTATCACTGGCCTGAGCACCAGTTATTTTTTAGTTTGGATAACCACCGACATGTCCTATGTTTAAACCGACTCATTAACATTAGGCGACTGGATTACGAATATTTTGAAACAGCTTTAGCAGAATTGCTGACGCACAGCGAGTCGTGGGAAGCGTTATTGTCTTCGCATGTAACCATTGATGAGGCACCACCGATGCCACAAACTTTAGACTTGAGAGTTTAGGTGTCTTTATGTCCAATGACATCCAATCCACATACACCAATTCATCGGTTCATGACGTTCAACAAGCGCAGCAAAATGATGCAGTGCCGCAAGGAACGTTTCATGGCCGTAAAGTCACCCTACTCTCCTCATCAGAAAGCAGTCTGATGCGAACAAGCTCTAAAAGAGAGCTTGGTGAATGTTTAAATCAATTTGCCAGTCTCGAATCTTGCAATCGCGTTTTGGACTTTGATCCGCAACTCAACATTGACAAGCAAAACGCCGCCGTAGAAAAGCTTATGGAACGAAAAGTGGCGATAATTCAACGTTCCTGATATCACAATATAAGCAGGTTAAACATCTAAGTTAACCTTCAGCCGACAAGCTCACGCTAATAAAAAACCCCGAAGATTCGGGGGTTTTGATTCATACTGCTTTTTCTTTATTAATTACTTAGTTTCACTAGAAGAAGCCTAACGGGTCGATGCTGTAGCTAATCAGCAAGTTCTTAGTATTCTGGTAGTGATCCAGCATCATCTTGTGCGTTTCGCGCCCGATACCCGATTTTTTGTAACCACCGAACGCTGCGTGTGCAGGGTAAGCGTGGTAACAGTTAATCCAGATCCGGCCAGCTTCAATATTACGGCCCATACGATATGCAACGTTCGCATCACGTGTCCAAACACCTGCGCCTAAGCCATATTCGGTGTCGTTTGCGATTTCCAACGCTTCAGCCTCATCTTTGAATTTGGTGATAGCAATCACTGGGCCAAAGATTTCTTCTTGGAAGATTCGCATCTTGTTGTGGCCTTCCAACATGGTTGGCTGAATGTAGTACCCCTGGTTGATAGACTCTGGCTGTTCTGACACTCCACCACCAAAGACCACTTTTGCGCCTTCTTCACGGCCGATTTCCAGGTAACTTAAAATCTTATCAAACTGTTCTTGAGAAGCCTGAGCACCGACTTGAGTATCGGTATCGAGCGGATTACCTTGTTTAATCAGATGTGCGCGTTCCGTCAGTTTCTCTACAAACTTGTCATAAATCGCTTCATGAACCAGTACGCGAGATGGACAGGTACAAACTTCACCTTGGTTGAAGAAACCAAGTAACGTACCTTCGATACACTTATCAAGATACTCATCTTCGTAATCGAAGATATCTGAGAAGTAGATGTTTGGAGATTTACCACCTAACTCAACTGTCGATGGGATCAAGTTGTCTGCTGCACATTTCAGAATGTGGTTGCCAACTTGCGTAGACCCGGTAAACGCGAGTTTCGCAATGCGGTTGCTGGTTGCTAATGCTTGACCCGCTTCAGAACCATATCCGTTTACAACGTTGATGACACCAGGAGGAAGAAGGTCACCGATTTTTTCCATCAGAACCAGAATGGATGTTGGGGTTTGCTCTGCTGGCTTCAATACCACACAGCAACCCGCCGCTAGTGCCGGTGCTAGTTTCCAAGCCGCCATCAACATTGGGAAGTTCCACGGAATTATTTGACCAACCACACCAATCGGTTCTGGGAAGTGGTAGCTTGCGGTGTGCTCATCCAGTTCTGCCGCACTGCCTTCTTGCGCGCGAATACAGCCAGCGAAGTAACGGAAGTGATCCACTACTAAAGGTAAATCTGCCGCCAAGGTTTCGCGAACTGGTTTGCCGTTTTCCCAAGTTTCTGCAACTGCAAGCTCTTCTAGATGCTGCTCAATACGGTCAGCAATTTTCAGCAAGATGTTCGAACGTTCTGTCACGCTGGTTTTGGCCCATTTTGCTCTGATGTTGTGCGCGGCATCCAGTGCTAAATTAATATCTTCCTCGCCAGAGCGAGCAACTTTACAATACGCTTGTCCGTTGATTGGTGAGATATTGTCAAAGTACTCACCACCCGTTGGTTTTACCCATTCCCCACCGATAAAGTTATCGTAATGCGATTTAAAGTTAACAATGGCATTTTCACTACCTGGCTGTGCATAGATCATAACTCTTCCTTTTGTTTCTCGTTCAATGTGTTATTGCAGTGTCGTATCGCACTGTTCACAAAGAGCATTACGCAAGTCACACGCCAACTACGCCACACTTGTTGTTAATTAAATGTAAAACTATGATTACCAAGCGATAACAAACCAAGTGAGCGATGTTTGAGCGGATGTATGGTGTGAACACCAATGTTCAAGTGTTCCAAAATGGCACACCCTCACTGTGACAAAATGGTACAGTCATGGAACTTCAACACATTAGCGATAACAATTGGCTTTCAACTTCATGGGTCAGAAGTGAACAAGCGGGTTTAAAACAGCGTCGACGCCCTGAAGATATTCGAGTAACGCCAGCAACGCTCCAAGATAGGCGTCACCAACTCAATTTTTTGCTAGAGGCAGTCACTCAATTTGCGCTCCCTCTGTTTAATCAGCTATTTGCTCATAGCGACAGTCGCTTAATTTTGACGGATTCAGATGGTGTCATCATCGGCAGTTGGGGACAGCCTAGATTTCGTGAAAAGTTAACGGAAATCTCGCTAAGCTCTGGTGCATGCTGGCAAGAAAAGGTCAAAGGCACCAACGCGATTGGTACAGCCTTGGTTGAAGCAAAGCCCGTTTCTGTTATTGGTGATCAGCACTTTATCCAACACCATCGTTTTATTAGCTGTTCGGCTAATCCTATTTTCGATCATCTTGGTAACCTCATTGGCGTATTAGATATTACGAGCGAGCAAAAGAGACATGACTTCTCAACGCAAGTACTAGTACAAAACATGGTCCAGCAAGTGGAGAATCAACTACTTAACTTGATTCCACAAGGGCATATTCGTGTGGATTTAGCGTGCGAAAAAGGTTTACTGAATAGTGGTTGGCAAGGAATTATCATTGCAAATGAAGACGGACAAGTTTTGGCTCACAATCAAGTAGCCTCTCAACTTTTTGCGCAAAAAAGTATCATTGGGCAATCCTTAGACGACATTCTATCCACTCGGGGAAATGAGCACCCTTTCGTTTTCAAAACAAAACCGCTTACCGATAAAGATAGCAAGGTCAAGTCTCGTGCTGTAGCGGCGTCCAATGATCTTCATTATGGCGACTCCGCTGTTGAGCACTGTTGGCAGCAAGCCAATCGCGTCATCGATAAAGACATCAGTTTGTTGATTCTCGGAGAGACTGGTGTTGGCAAAAACGAGTTTGTGAAAGCACTCCATAAAAACAGCCAGAGAAAAGCGGGACCGTTAGTTTCCGTCAACTGCGGAGCGCTACCAAAAGATCTGGTTGAATCTGAATTATTTGGCTACGTAGCCGGTGCCTTTACTGGCGCAAACAGCAAAGGCTATCAGGGAAAAATTCGCCAAGCACACAAAGGGATTTTGTTTCTAGATGAAATCGCAGATTTACCCTTGGAAGCTCAAAGCCGCTTGCTCCATGTATTGCAAGATAAAACCGTGCTTCCCGTGGGTTCAAACCAAATTATTCAAGTCGATACGCAAATCATTGCAGCCACGCATAAAGATCTGGAACATTTGGTCAGCGAAGGATTGTTCCGCCAAGATTTGTATTATCGCCTTAATGGCTTGATCATTGAGCTACCTCGCTTTGAGGAACGTGATGACAAACGACAACTGATTGAGAACATTCATCGGCGTCACGCCGAATCTGAACAACAGCTTTGCCCTCACCTACTTTCTCTGATGCTGTCTTACTCATGGCCAGGAAATTTGCGTGAACTCGATAGTTTAATCAAAGTATCCGCCTTAATGGCGCAAGGTGAAGAAATATTGGAACTCACACACGTCCCAGCCCACCTAAGTAAGAAACTCAGCCAAGCTCAAGAAGGAGCAGCATCCGCTGAACCAACTTCAGAACTGCGTGCAACCGTCGAAGATAAGTTGCTCAAAACATATCAAGCCAACCAGGGGAACATTAGCAAAACGTCTCGTATGCTTGGTGTGAGCCGAAATACCATTTACAGAAAGTTGAAAAGCCTTGGCATATTAAGTTAATTCTACGACCTCAGATACAAAAAGAGCACCGTTGCGGTGCTCTTTCTCTTTGAAACCTAGCTTACAGGCCGCCTTGTTGTTGTGCCTGTTTTACTAATGCCTGACGTTGAGTTTCCTTCTCAGAGATCACTTGATTGTCCTTGTGCATTTCCTGTTCCAATTCTGCTGGAATGAAAACAAAGTACTTGTTAAGAGTCATCTTAGAACCTCAATTTGCTGTGTTAATTACCTTCTTGGTCGACGTAAACAAAACCAGAAAAACATGTTTTACTGGATCCTTGTTGCTAGTTTCAAAAAATAAAGGATGTTCATATAATAAACATCCTCCATGTGGGCGCTAATTATAGGCGTAGTTTAGAGGCTTACCTAGCACTCTTTTTCACCTTTTGTGCAATCTGAGTTTCGATCGAAAAACAGATTTAATTGCCCGTAGTTACTAAGGTATTGTTAAACAGAGAAAAAAGCTTTTACTGTAACTGACGACAGGGATGAGCTTACGAGTGTAGATTCACTTGCAATTGTGTATCGTAGAGTTCGAATACGATAATAATAGCGCTACATGCCCTTAATCTGCGTAGTTAAAAACTTTGAAGTGATAGACAACCGAAGTCATATCTGTGCAACTCAGTTTAACGATTTGTCTACCAGTTCAATATTTCACCTTTTTTGAGAAATCTTTAGCCACTTTTTTGTGTGAAACGTCCCAAAAGAGCAGACAATTAAAAGTGTGGCATATGACCACAATTGTCTATCCCCACTTAGCTTTGGGAGGCGTTTATGAAAAGTAACAAACTTGGCCATGTGATGTCTTTCAGCAGGATGTTTTCCTTCATCGCATTCTTGACGGCCACATTCGCATGGATTCTCAGCATGTACGCCCTATTCACTGTTTCTTTAGTGGCTCTTGTGGTCAGTGCAATTCTCTACCTAAAGGACAGGTTTTATCGAAGCAAGAAAACGACCACTGAAAAGAGCGCCTAGGCGCTCTTGAAGTTCCGTAAAAGCAAACACAAAAAAGGATGCCACTTGGGCACCCTTTTGCTTTGATCAGCTTACTGACCGCGGATTAAACGTCGTAAGTTGTAGACGCTGTGTCGCCGCCTGTACCAGTCCAGTTAGTGTGGAAGAATTCACCACGTGGACGGTCAATACGCTCATAAGTGTGAGCACCGAAGTAGTCACGTTGAGCTTGAAGCAGGTTCGCTGGTAGACGAGCTGTTGTGTAACCGTCTAGGAAAGATAGCGCAGAAATCGTACATGGCATTGGGATACCAGACTCTAGAGACTTCGCTGCTACTTTACGCCATGCTGCTAGGCTGCCTTGTAGGATGTTTTTGAAGTACTCATCAGAACCTAGGAATGCGATGTCTGGGTTCGCTTCGTACGCATCACGGATGTTGCCTAGGAACGCAGAGCGGATGATACAACCACCACGCCACATTAGGGCTACGTTACCGTAGTTTAGGTCCCAACCGTTCTCGTTCGATGCTTCGCGCATTAGCATGAAGCCTTGAGCGTAAGAGATGATCTTAGAAGCTAGTAGCGCTTGACGTAGTGCATCAACCCACTCTTGCTTGTCGCCTTCAACAGGAGTGATTGTCTTACCGAATAGAGATTCAGCTTCAACACGTTGGTCTTTCAGTGCAGATAGACAACGAGAGAATACAGACTCAGAGATAAGTGTTAGTGGAATACCTAGGTCTAGTGCGTTAATACCAGTCCATTTACCAGTACCTTTTTGGCCTGCTGTGTCTAGGATCTTCTCAACGAGAGGCTCACCGTCTTCATCTTTGTAGCCAAGGATGTCAGCCGTGATTTCAACAAGGTAGCTGTCTAGTTCAGTCTTGTTCCAATCAGCGAATACTGCTTGCATCTCGTCAGCAGACATACCAAGACCGTCTTTCATGAACTGGTAAGCTTCTGTGATAAGCTGCATGTCACCGTATTCGATACCGTTGTGTACCATCTTAACGAAGTGACCAGCACCGTCGTTACCAACCCAGTCACAACATGGCTCACCAGCGTCAGTTTTCGCAGCGATACCTTGGAAGATAGGCTTAACCGCTTCCCATGCTTCAGCAGCGCCGCCAGGCATGATAGATGGACCGAAGCGCGCACCTTCTTCACCACCAGATACACCAGTACCGATGAAGTGGATACCTTTTTCACGTAGTGCAGCAACACGACGGTTTGTATCTGGGTAGTTAGTGTTACCACCGTCAATAATGATGTCGCCTTTGTCTAGCAGAGGTACTAGCGCTTCGATGAACTTGTCTACAACGTCACCAGCGCGAACCATCAACATTACTTTACGCGGCGTTTCTAGCTTCTCTACTAGTTCTTCTAGAGAGTATGCACCGATGATGTTCGTGCCTTTTGCTGGACCTTCCAGGAACTCGTCTACTTTAGCAGCAGTACGGTTGTGAGCAACCACTTTAAAGCCGTGATCGTTCATGTTTAGGATAAGGTTTTGACCCATTACTGCTAGGCCAATTACACCGATATCACCTTTCATTGTTTCTCTCCAATTTTATTTCATCGACGAGCAGCGTCTTAAGCAATTTTTGCTGCCGCGTCTAAATCTAAATACCATTCCGTTAGGCCCGATTTCGCTTGAATCTTAGCCGCTGGGTATGGCAGTGCGTGTGCTGGTGAACTGTTAATTTCTTCAACAATGTCCGCTTTTCCTGCACCAAGCACTAAGTAACTAATGCGTTTCGCTGCTTCTAATACGCGTGCGGTTTTCGACACACGAAGTTGGCCCGATTCAGGATGCGACGCCACAAGAGATAGGTTCGCATCATCATAATTCGTTTGGCCAGGGAACAGAGAAGCTGTATGACCATCTGCACCAACGCCTAATAAGATCCAGTCAAACACAGGTGTGCCGTTTTCACTCGGGATCACCTCTGCCATCTCTTTTGCAAAGCGCTCTGCTTCTGCTTTAGGCTCATCTTCGCCACGGATGCGGTGAATGTTTTCTGCAGGAATATTTACTTGGCTAAACAACAACGTGTTCGCTTCACCGTAGTTGCTTTCTGCATCGTCAGGGGCAACACAACGTTCGTCACCCCACCAAAAGTGGAGGTTTTCCCATTGAATGGAGGTTGCGTAAGCCTCTGAAGCCAGTAGTTTAAACAGCATTTTAGGAGTGCTGCCGCCAGAAAGAGAGATGTGAACAGGTCTGCCCATTTCGCTAAACGCTTTCATATCATTAGCTAGGCTTTCAACTACCTGTTCTGCTGTTTGGTAGATCTTATGGTTGATCATAGTTCACAGTAATCCGTATCTGTTAAGTTTTTACATGGGAAACGCCAAGCGCGGCCATCACGCTGTAACAAGTCATCTGACTCTTTAGGTCCCCAAGTGCCGCATGCGTACCCGAAGAGGGATTGTGGATCTTGCTTAAAATCTAAGATTGGCTGTACGTATTGCCAGCACGCTTCCACCGCATCACTACGTGCAAATAGCGTAGCATCACCATTCAAAGCATCAAGTAGAAGACGCTCGTATGCCGTTAGCATTTGCGTTTCTTGCAGGTCAGCGTAATGGAAGTTCATTTTCACTTCCTTCGCTTCAAAGCCTGCGCCTGGCTCTTTCAAGCCAAAGCTCATTTGAATGCCTTCGTCTGGTTGAATACGAATGATCAGCTTGTTTTCTGGTGCGTTTTGACCAAACACAGGATGCGGTGTTTGTTTAAAGTGGATAACCACCTCAGTAACGCGTGTTGGAAGACGCTTACCAGTACGCACGTAAAATGGCACGCCATTCCAACGCCAGTTGTTGATGTACGCTTTCAAACCGATGTAAGTCTCTGTACGAGAATCGTCTGCAACTCCCGGTTCTTCACGGTAGCCGCGTAGGCTTTGCCCACGAACTTCAGACGCCGTGTATTGGCCTAATACTAGATCGTTGCGCAGAGCGTTTTCGTCTAATGGCTTTAGGCATTGAAGCACTTTTACCACTTCATCACGCATCGAGTCTGCATTGATTTGCGCTGGTGGTTCCATACCTACCATTGCTAATACTTGTAGCAAGTGGTTTTGGAACATGTCGCGCACAGCACCAGAGTTGTCGTAGTAACCACCACGCTCCTCTACGCCAAGGAATTCTGCGCCTGTGATTTCAACGTAATCAATGAAGTTACGGTTCCAAAGCGGCTCAAACATCGCATTAGAGAAACGAAGCACAAGTAGGTTTTGTACCGTTTCTTTACCTAAGTAATGGTCAATTCGGTAGATTTGATGCTCTTGGAAGTGCTCGTGAATTTCTTTGTCCAGAATACGCGCCGATTCAAGATCATAGCCGAATGGTTTCTCAATGATCAGGCGTTTCCAGCCATCCTCTTCACTGTTAAGACCATGTGCTGCAAGACTTGCAGGGATCACACTGTATAAACTTGGTGGGGTTGCTAAGTAAAAAAGCGTATTGCGTTGCTCGAATTGATATTCGTCCGCAAGTTGGTCTAAGCGAGAAGATAGCTTACCGTAATCTTGTGTGTCAGAAGTATTAATTGCTTGGTAGTGCAGATGGTTAATAAATGCATCAAGCGTTTCTGGCTCAGTCTTTTCCATTTCCTGAAGCGATTTTTTCAGCTTCGCGCGGTAAGACTCATCACTGTATTCAGTGCGACTTACACCCAGAATGGCAAAATTCTCTGGAAGCTGCTTGTTCGCGTAGAGGTGGTATAAAGCAGGAATGAGCTTACGGTACGTAAGGTCACCTGAAGCACCAAAAATAACGATGCTGCTGTTTTCTGGTATTACCATCATCTTTCCCTTAAAAACGAGGTACTTATTGTGTGCCCGGATACGGCTAGAGAATGAGCCAACCCTATCAATGGCACCTCAAAATAGAAAATTGGTCTTACCTATTACGTTGATAGGTAAAGTCTATGGGCCCAAAGAACCTCAAGAAGTTGCATTTCCGATTCTTGGAAACACGACGTATTGAGGTCATTTAAGTCACTTATGTCTCAAAAGTACACACTGTACTCGCTGGAGGAGAGTCCGACACGGGGCAATATTGTCTACGACTATTTGATTTACATCAACACTTGCCAGTGCAAACGTTTAAATAAGTTGCACAAAACGTCATAAGCGATTGTATTTTATTGATAAAAAAAGTTTCATCTGAACGCTCCAAAATTTAAGCAAAAACTCTAATATGGGCAATAATTACTCATCCTTGCAATCCATTACAGTTTTATCGTGATCTGTGTTACTTACTTTTTATTTCATCACCCTATTGATAATGATACTCAATTAAAGATAATGAAATCACTATTAATGTGAAAGTAGAACGCCATGAAATCAAGCGCCATTAACCCACATCCCATAAACCGAATACAATCGGTGCTTGACTACATTCACACCAACTTAGACAGCACTCTGAGCGTAGATGAAATATCGAAAGCAAGTTGTTGGTCGCGCTGGCAACTGCAACGCGTATTTCAACAACACACTGGCGTATCCGTCGCTCACTACATCAGAGAGCTTAAACTTAGCCTTGCGGCTGAGCGCTTAATCCATACTTCTGACCGCTCGTTAGATATAGCGATAGAAATGGGATTTACATCTGAACACGCATTTAGCCGTGCGTTCAGGAATATGTTTTCAAAAAGCCCCCGCGAATATCGAAAAACGCAACAACTCTCCGGGTTGAGGCAACCTTTGACGCTGCGTAAGACACCAGAAGAAGAGAAAAAACATCAGCGCTTTATTGAAGTTCGAATAGAAACAAAACCGGCTTTTGAACTTGCTGGTTATCATGAACCTATTCACGGATTGTTTTCCGCTACGCCCGATTTCCAATCCAAAGTACCGTCACTTTGGTCACGTCTTTATTCATCTGAAAACCTTAACAATTCGGAAAGTAGTTACTTTGGCGTGATTGATGTGACTCAAGCGTATTCAAACAACCAACAACTTGAGTATTGGGCAGGTTATGAGTGCAGTCCAACAGCAAACGCACCAAGATCAACGAACTCTTCCAACTCGGGGTTAGACCTCTTGGCTGTTCCTGAGCAAACCTACGCCGTCATTACACACATAGGCAAAGCATCAGAGCTCGCCTCAACGCTGGAATGGTTTATTTTACATTGGCTACCCTACTCTAATTATCATGCTATCGATGGTTATGAGTTAGAGCTTTATCCAGAAGGTTATGATGTTGATAGCGAACAAGCACAAATGCAGTATTGGATTCCTGTAGAGCCAAACGACTCGCTATCTTTAAAACCTAAGAACAGAAGAATAAGTTCCAAAGATTAGTGTTTTGCACCAAATTGTTAACTTTTCCTATTTCTTTGAATATAGAATACAAATAACAATCATTATCAATAAATAGAAAAAGTAGTGGAATTTATAAATATGGAAAGTCCGATTCGATTTCATCGTTCAGCGGTTGCTATCGTCGTATCCGCATTGCTCGCTGGCCACGCCAATGCAACTGAGAGCACATCCCAACACGAAACGATTACGGTGCTAGGAGAAACATACCGAAACACCGCAACTAAAACCGTTTTAGAACCGGAGGAAACACCGCAAGCGATCACGGTAATCACTAAAGATGACATGGACCTGCGCGGCGTAAACTCGGTGAGCGAAGCATTGCGTTATGCACCTGGCGTAAATACAGAATTGCGTGGCGGTGCCGTTTCCCGACTTGACCTATTCAATATTCGTGGTTTTATTAACTACACCAACTTTTATGATGGTCTTCCTTTGCTGTACAACGGTTGGAACCTTCAACCGCAGGTCGATTCCGTTGCTCTTGAGCAAATCGAGGTTTTTAAAGGGCCAACGTCTGTTCTTTACGGCAATATTCCACCAGGAGGTATGGTCAACATTATCGCCAAGGCGCCTCAGTCAACACCCTCGCACTCTGTCTCGATTAGTACAGGGACTAACAGCCTAAAAGAACTGACGTTCGACACCACAGGACAAGTTGGTGATTCTAATGTTGATTACCGTATCGTCGGCCTGGCAAAACAGCGAGATGGTCAAGCCGATACGTCTGAAGACGAACGTTACGTACTCGCCCCATCTTTCAATTGGCAAGCGACAGAAAGCACATTAGTGAACGTGAATGTTTACTATCAAAATGATCCATCAGCAGGTATCTACACGACTGTGCCTGCGTCTGGCTCAGTGATTAAAAACCCACTTGGCTCGATGTCACCAAGCACTTATTTAGGGGATGAGGACTGGAACACTTACGAACGCGAAGTTCTGATGATGGGTTACAAAGTCCAACACGACTTTAACAACAATTGGCAATTTCTACAGAATGCCCGCTACATGACCGCCGATGCCTATCAGGAAAACACATATAACGGTGCACTTGAAGCGGATAACCGTACCGTTGGTCGAAATGCCTATTTAACTGATGAAAAATCCAAATCCTTTGTGATTGACAACCAACTATCGGGCTACATTAAAACAGGAAATTTTGAACATAACTTATTGTTCGGGCTTGATTATCAGTATCTAGATTCAGATGTAAAATACAAAGACACGCTTGGGTATTCGCTAACTCAGGACATTTTTAATCCTGACCACAACAGCATTGATCGTAATGCACTGAATTTCCAATACAAACAAAACTTAGATATCAAAACGAAGCAGATTGGCGTTTATTTCCAAGATCAAGTTCGTTACGACCAACTTGTAATGATTGCAGGTCTTCGTTGGGATAAATACGATTCAAATACAGACGCCGTTAGCGATTATCTAGGAGCAGTATCCAACAGCAAGGAAGAGTTAGACGATACCAACGTATCTTTCCGAGTCGGTGGTTTGTATGAGCTAGACTTTGGTCTCTCGCCATATCTTACTTACTCAGAAAGTTTTGAGCCAATTGCGGGTGCCGACTCTTCTGGTAAAGCATTTGAGCCATCAACCGGTCATCAATGGGAGTTAGGCTTTAAATACGCCCCATTATCTGGTGATATCTCAGGTAACTTAGCACTCTTCCATATTACGAAGAAAAACGCGATCTTGACCGATCCGAATAATCCATATGCACCGAACTATCAAGCGGGCGAAGTGGTATCACAAGGTATTGAACTTGAGGCAAAATGGCAAGCCACAGCACAAGCTGATTTCACTCTAGGCTATACATATACCGATATGGAGATTACCGAGGACAGTTATTACAACCAAGAAGGTAAAACGCCGGTTTGGGTACCTGAGCAAACGGCCTCTCTATGGGCCAATTACTTCTTTGAACGAAATCTTTCAGGCCTTCGTACCAGTGCTGGCGTTCGCTATGTCGGAGAAGCACAAATTGATGCACAGAATAGTCAAAACGTACCGGACTACACCTTGTTTGATTTAGCAGCAAGTTACGATTTCTCAACGGTATCTGAATCAATGAAAGGGGCTAGCGTCACGCTTTCTGCAAGCAATCTATTCGATAAAGAATACTATTCTTGTTACGACAAAAATAACTGTTGGTTTGGCGCTGAGCGCTCTATCGAAGCGAAGTTAGAATACAACTTCTAACCTCTTAGAGCGGAACAGCAGTAATTTGTAAAGCGATGGTTTCTAAAACAAGCCATCGCTTTTTATTTTGCATAGAGCGTCAATGTAAACGCTACCGTGTCACTTTTTTATAGCACCTTTCTGGCCTACCTACCGACCCATAGTTTAAATCAGCCTCTAGTTCACCAGTACTAATAAGAAACTCAAGATAACGTCTAGCGGTTGTTCGACTCACTCCGATTTTTTCACCTGCCTCATCAGCGGTCAGCGCACTTCCATTTGGGAACAACTCTCTGATCTTGTCTAGGGTTACACCATCAATCCCTTTTGGTAATCGGTTCGGCAAGTTGTCTTGATTGGCGTGAGACTGCAGCATTTTATCAACGAGGTTCTGATCCAAACTCTCTACGATGTCTAGTTGTTGGCGTTGGGACACATACTTTTTCAGTGCGGCATCTAAACGTGGAAACATCACTGGTTTTAACAGGTAATCGACAACGCCACCCCTCATCGCCTGTTGTAACGTATCGACATCCCTTGCGGCTGTAATCAAAATGACATCACACGTTTGGTTACTTGCACGCAGTGTATTTAGTATCTCAAGCCCTGTGCCATCGGGAAGATAGACATCCATCAATAGTAAATCTGGCTTAAGAATGTCGAGTTGCATTTCTGCTTCCATTCTCGTGGTCGCAATTCCAACCACTTCCAAACCTGTCAGTTGGCTTAAGTATTTGTGGTGCAGCTCAGCAATAGCCAGATCATCTTCAATGATCATTACGCGAGTCGCCATACTCATAATTGTTCTTCCTTGGGTAAGTACACCGTTATTCTTGTCCCATAATTTGTATTGGGTATCATCTCAACATGGCCGTGATATCGAGTAGCAAGCTGATTGACAAGGTGTAACCCAACACCTCGATTTTGACGAGATTTCGTCGAAACGCCTTTTGTAAATAATGTTTGTGGATCCATTGTTTTTGGGAGGCCACAGCCATGATCTATCACCTCAAGTATCACTTCATTTCCGTAATCGCTAACGGACACATCAATATTTCTGCGTTCTGACGCAACATTTGATTCATCGCGAATTGAAGTTAACGTGGCATCGAAAGCGTTATCAATCAAATTACCCAAAATTGTGACTAGGTCTTCCGAATTTAGCCACTCAGGCAGGGGCTCCAGACGACTGCCTTCCTCAACCACCAGTTGTAAGCCTAACTCGCGAGCACGTTCAGTTTTTCCAAGCAACATACCTGCAATTAGCGGGTCTTTAACGGTATCTCTTAAAAACTCAATCATTGCCTGATAGTGTGCGGTTTCTTGTCCAATTAACTTTTGCACCGCATCAAGTTCACCCATTTGTACTAGCCCACTAATGGTGTTGAGCTTATTTCGATGCTCATGGGTTTGCGAACGTAACAAATCTGCATACTCCTTGGTTTGTGATAGCTGCTCGGTTAGATCATTGATTTCATCCCTTAAACGGAAACTCGATACCGCCCCCACGATTTTTCCATCAACATAAATTGGAGAGCGATTTGCAATCAGGCGCTTATGATTAAGGAATATTTCAATATCATGATCTTCCTGCCCGCTTTCTAACACTGTATATAGATCGCTATCACGCAGCGTATCAGTCAAAGGTTTATTGAGCGCTGATTCTCTATCAATACCGAGAATCTGGCAGGCACTACGATTTATCGAGCGAAGTATCCCTTGGGCATCAATGCTTAACACGCCCTCTTTGATGGTGCTCATCGTCACTTCTAATTCGCCGTACAACCGCCCTATCTCTTCAGGCTCAAAGCCTAAAATGGCGCGCTGAAACTTTCTCGACGCATAATTGGATACAATGGCATTAGCGACGACAACTACGATGACCATTAAAATCAAAAAGGCCAAAAATGGTTCGATGCGGTCTTGCAGTCGGTCGAGCAAATAGCCAACCGAAACCACACCAATGATGTTCCCTTGCTCGTCAAAAATCGCAGCTTTACCACGAACTGAATAACCTAACGAGCCCTGTGCCGTCGAAACATAAGACAATCCCCGTTCTAGCGCTCGACGATTGTCGCCACCTCTCATTGGCTTGCCCAACCGCTCATCAACAGGGTGGATTAAGCGTACTCCCTTATGGTCGCCAATAACGATGAATGCAGCACCTATGGCTTCGGTTAATTCTCGAAAGCGAAGTTGGTATGGCTGGGGGTTTTGGGTTTCGATCATTTCACGAACAACCGCTGAGTCCGCTAAAAAACGGGCAACACCCAGTGCTTTTTCTCCCATTTCTTGCTCTTGATTGATTTTGAGATAAGTGAACCCCGCGGCGACAAGCAATAACAGCTCTATCAACCCCGATAGCGTCATGATAATGAGCATCCGCTTACGAAAGCTGATGGTTTTCCAACTCATTGATACATCCTTGTGATTCACTCTTGAGCGTAACGTTAACACTCAGTTAACAGCATGACGTTGTCGCGGTGATAAATCTGTGAGGAAGGCAAACAAACCGCAGAGTTTACGGTTAATTAATCGACGAGCTGAAACATAAAATTACAACCATTCACCAAATTTAGCATTCCTCTCTGATACTCAATTCCATACATAAATTGCCCTTAAAATCATGATCGCGATCACATCGATTTTAGCGGTTTTTGAGGCGTTTTTAGACTTTACAACGTATAATTTTTAATCAACGAAACCAATGAGAGTTTCGGTTTGAAAGCAGTGAAGCTGGAAGTCTATTAAAAGCTCAACATTGACGTCAGTGGTTTGGACACAAATAAAACAAAATACAAATACTGACTATATGACAAACACTTAGACACCATCTGAAAACTGGAAAACTATAAACAGAGGTGCATTTATAGTTAGAAGGAACACCAAACATGGAACGCGATACCTTTGGAATATGCCTGAATAAGGCGATGCTGTCAGAGAATATGTATTCAACATTTACACACGTCAGGGCTTATGAAAAAAACGGAGGCGGTACTTCTGATCTCAAAGTCCTGTTATCGTTCCCTCAAATGAGTGGAAAAGATCTATTGAATACGATGCGAGGTTCTCGTCAGCTAGAGTGGAGAGCGGAGTTTCACTGTCCATATACGAAATAAATTTGTAACATCTCCCGCGCCCAGCACAAATATAACTGGGCGCATACTACTGCCCAATTTTCCCTCCTACTTAACACGCAGTTACGAATCCTTTATATTAGAGCTAATACTCTACGACAAAGCAGCCATTATGAAAAAAACAGGAAAGGTTTGGATACTGGGCTTACTTAGCAGCTCGATTTCCCTTGCCTGTCATGCGGCACCGATCACTTTTGATACCGCATGGCAGCTATTGCTAGAAAACAACTATTCTCTCAAAGCTCAACGCTCAAACGTCGAGAACTACCAATACCAAGAGAGTGCCACCAGCAATCTCAACTTACCTCAGGTTACTATTGGCGCGAATTACACGCGTTTAGATACCGATATCACGCTTTCGGGAAAACAGATCCTAGACAGCACAGGAGCACACATTAACGTACCTCCTGCTTTTCAGCCTATTTTTGGTGCCTTAGCTAATACCACTTCGACCATAACCGAGCGCGATATTTTCTCTTCGTCTATTCGTGCGATTTGGCCAATTTTTACTGGTGGTCGAATTTCTGCGGCTCAATCAGCAGCAGAAGGCAAAACGGATGAGGCGAAAAGTCAGCTTCTAATGGAACAACAAGCGCGTTTTGAAGATTTATCGAAGTACTACTTTTCTGTCGTACTGGCAAAGGAAGTACTCGCAACGCGGCAAGCGGTTGAAGCAGGGCTAAAAAAGCATCGAGATTTTGCCATTAAGCTTGAAGAGCAAGGACAAATCGCGCACGTTGAGCGCCTGCAAGCCGAGGCTTCTTTAGATAAAGCATCTGTAGAAACACGTAAAGCAGCCAGCGATTTGAGTATCGCTCAGGCTGCATTAGGTAAATTACTCGCACAAGATGATGCCGTAGAGCCCGCTGAATCTTTGTTTATCAACGACAGTCTTCCCCCTCTTACTGCTTTTGTCGATCAAACGTTGCTTACCTATCCGGGGTTAGAACTTCTGAGCGCTAAACACAAACAAGCCTCTAGCTTAATCAAAGCAGAAAAAGGGAAATACTACCCTGAAGTTTATCTTTACGGCGACTACAGCTTGTATGAAGACGATTCTCTCGCAAGCCAAATGAAGCCTGACTGGTTAGTTGGTGTTGGTGTCAGCATTCCACTGATTGAATCATCAGGGCGAAGCGAAAAAGTCAAAGCCGCTCAAAGCGTCGTCTCGCAGGTCGACTCATTAAAGTCCCAAGCCAAACAAGACTTATCGCTGTTAGTCCAAAAGACATACTTGGAGGCTCAGCAAGCCATTGATGAAGTACAAGGGCTCGCATCTAGCATTGAACTCGCTAACGAAAATCTGCGCTTGCGTGAAAAAGCATTTACTCAGGGTCTGTCGTCTTCTCTGGATGTTGTGGATGCACAACTTTATGTCGCGAGTATAGAAACACAACGTTCAGCGGCGCGTTTCCGCTATTTAATATCTTTAACCAAGCTACTCGCATTGAGCAGTGAAATGAACAGCTTCGAACAATATCAAAATACCGCTTATATCCCTGCTTCAACATCCAAAGAGGTGAAATAAATCATGGCAGCTAAATCACTAAAACCCGTTTTACTCTCACTTTGTGCTTTGGGTGTTGCCTCTTGGGTTGGGTATCAATTTTACCAAGCCTATCAACCAGAACCGATCCGCTTACAGGGATTAATTGAAGCCCAGCAATACAGCATTTCCTCAAAAGTCCCAGGGCGTATTGATGAGGTCATGGTACGTAAAGGCGACGATGTAGAGAAAGGTCAGCTTATTTTTACCCTTCATAGTCCTGAAATTGAAGCGAAGTTAGAACAAGCAAAAGCAGGTGAAAAAGCGGCGGACGCCTTAGCTCAAGAAGCTGAGAAAGGCGCACGTGAGCAACAAATCCAAGCAGCAAAAGATCAGTGGATGAAAGCCAAAGCCGCTGCGAATTTAATGGAAAAAACCTACAATCGTGTGAATAACCTTTATAACGATGGCGTGGTTGCAGAACAAAAACGCGATGAAGCTTTAACTCAGTGGCAAGCAGCGAAATACACAGAAAGTGCTGCGTTTCAAATGTACGAAATGGCAAAAGAAGGCGCTAGAAGTGAAACCAAAGTGGCTGCGGCGGAAAAAGCGCGCATGGCATCAGGTGCCGTAGCCGAAGTAGAAGCGTACGCGAAAGATACTCAGATCTACAGCTGGTTTGACGGCGAAGTCTCTCAAGTTCTACTTCAAAGTGGTGAATTAGCACCTCAGGGCTTCCCGGTTGTTACTGTGATAGATACAGAAGATGCCTGGGCGACACTTAATGTGCGTGAAGATTACCTTCAACACTTTAAAAAAGGAGCAACCTTTGATGCCTATTTGCCTGCCTTAAATAAAAATGTTGAGTTCAAAGTAACGCATGTTGCCGTTATGGGTAACTTTGCAACGTGGAGAGCAACCGATGCTTCTCAAGGTTTTGATCTTCGTACCTTTGAAGTAGAAGCTCGTCCAGCTCAACCCGAACCTGAACTGCGTATGGGAATGAGTGTTGTCGTTGAACTTTAATCACAACCACTAGGTTAATGCTATGACGATTAAGATTTCACAGCGGCATATCTTACGACGAGACAAGTGGTTGCTTTCGTGCCTTACTTGGATACCGATTTTGCTCGCGATGATGATTTGGGGAGTGTTCTCTGCGGGCATTGCCCGGGATCTGCCAATCGGTGTGGTTGATCTACAACATTCCCAACTTTCTCGAAAGCTCATTCAATCTTTGGATGCGTCGTCGAGTCTGGCTGTTAACTATCACTACACCAGTGCAAGCGAAGCAAAAAATGCGATGATTGAAGGCGATATCTACGCTTACGCGGTCATCCCATCTAAGTTCGACCAAGACATTCTCCAGCACCGCCAACCTCAACTTTCTGTCTTTTACAACAGTCAGTACATTTTGGTAGCGAAACTGATCAACTCTGCTGTTGCGCAAGCACAAGGCTATTTCGACGCTCAGGTTGAAGTAATGGGCAACTTGGCTAAGGGTAACACCACAACGTTAGCAGCGGCTGGACAGGCTGTACCCGTGTCAACACAAATAACCGCATTATTTAACCGTAACAATAACTACGCACAATTTTTGGTAACGGCTATCGTGCCAGCCATTTGGCAAATATGTATTGTAGTAAGCACTATTTTGATTCTTGCCGCGCACTTTCGCATTTATGGTGGAAAGAATGGCTTTGCATTTTTGGGCGAAAAGCCATACGCCAGGCTCACTACCCTATTAAGTCAGTACATTCCGGTCTTTATGGCGCAAGGTGCGTTGTTCTTGTACTGGTTTTATTCCGTGCTTGATTGGCCAATGGAAGGCAGTTTTGTGGTTATGCTATTAGCACAATTGGCGACGGTTATCGCCTGTATCATTATGGGAGCGTTGTTCTTCTTCTTGTCGATGGATCCTGCACGTGCGATGAGTTTTGCTGGCGCATTTACGGCTCCAAGCTTCGCGTTCATGGGAATTACATTCCCAGTTTCTGACATGAACACGCTCGCTTATGCATGGCGTTCATTATTGCCGATTACCCATTACATTGAAGTACAAGTCAGTCAAGCAAGCTATGGAGCATCGGCCGCACAATCTTTAAGCTCGCTATGGCCTATGATTGGTTACGTTGTGCCCCTGCTCATTACCGCAGCCTTGATGGGTAAACATCGAACAGCTTCATCAACACGCCAAGCGAAGGAGGCGGTATGACATTGTGGCAACTGATTAAAGCGGAACTTAAGGCCGTTCTAACCAATCCAGTCGTTACGTTGACCGTGTTTGGTGGTGTCGTATTTTACTCGTTTTTATACCCTTTGCCTTATGCACAACAAACGCCTCGTGAACAACCAATCGCGATTGTTAATCTAGATGGTAGTCAGACGAGTTTAAAGCTAGAACGTATGGTTGATGCCACTCCGCAAGTCAACGTAGTCACTCGACTTCATACGATTGCCGATGCAAAGCAAGCATTTTTACAACGAGAGATCACCGGTTTTTTAGTCATACCAGAACACTTTTACAAAGACCTAATGCTAGGTAAAAGCCCGACTCTAGCCTACGCTGCGGACGCCTCGTATTTTCTCGTGTACGGAACCGTGGTAGAAGGATTGGCCCAAGCTGGAGGCACATTAGGGGCCCAAGTGAAAGTCAGTAAAATGGTGATAGATGGTGTGCCCATGAGTATGGCTAGCCATAATTACTCTGCTATCAAGCTTAATATGAAGCCGACGTTCAACCCAACCATGGGTTACATCGAATACGTAGTGCCGGCAGTATTTGTTCTGATTTTACAACAAACGTTGATCATGGCGGTTGGATTACAAACGGGAACACAGCGTCATGGTCGTGGCTATTGGTCACAAGTATCCACGGGATCGCTGCTGCTTGTGAGAACGTTAGTATTTGTGGCAATTTATTATTTACTCGGCGCCTATTATTTTGGTTTTAGCTTCGAACGCTTAAACGTAAACCATATCGCCAATGCGGGCGAATTGCTGGCTATGTTGTTCCCGTTCCTTTTAGGTTGTTGCGGACTAGGCTTCTGGCTAGGTTACTTATTACCTCGGCGTGAACTTGTCACCTTAGTCGTCCTAGTGAGCTCTATGCCGCTCATTTTCTTGGCTGGTTTTATTTGGCCGATTGAAGCCATACCTACTCCCTTATTATGGATTGCTGATTTAAGCCCAAGCACTTGGGCGATAAAAGCTTTCTTAGCGCTAAACCAAATGGGGGCAACCTGGCAACAAGTCGCTCCACATTGGACGGCGCTTTGGGCACTCACCGTGCTTTGGGGTAGCGTTGCGTACTGGATTGCTAAGCGAAGTAACAAGCCAGTTGTAACAGAGAGCTTGGGGTGACAGCTGACATTTTCTATTACTATAAAAAAAGCCGGGTAACTAAACCCGGCTGAAAATCTGCGTCCTTGCAGCGGACATATGGTAAAAACACTTTTTGCTCTGGGCTTACCCATTGAGCGAGGTTAGATTAAGCCAAAAAGTATGGACTCCATACTCTCATATAGAGGGTTATATCCTTCCAATAGACATTAGCTCTTCGCTAGAACGATAACGTTTTTCAGACACAAAAAAAACAAGACTCACATTGAGTCTTGTTGTTGATAGGGATGAGCAGGATACATGTCGCCGCTAAGTCATATCACGGATTATTTTCTCTCGGTATTCTGTAACGACCTTCATGATTGAATTTTTTACATCACCGACTTGCTTAGAGGGTTGGCACCATAGGCCAAAACCAAACTTAAAACCTTCCAATAATTCAGAAGCTTCCACTGGCTCTATATGATTATTAGAAAACTCCGAATGGGCAAACGTTCTGGGGAGAATCGCCCATCCTAAACCTGCTTCAACCATTTTCACGACTAGGGCCAATTGGTCGACCTCTTCATGGTTCGAACTTACGATGACTTTTTCGCCCATTCCCTCTTCAATAAGAGAACGCAGTACAAATTGTTTACTATTCCTCAAGGCTGTCAATACTCGATCTGGTGCCATAGAAGCGAGTTCACCACCTTTCTGGACGAAAGGAACAAATTCAAAATGACCTAAAAACGTCGCATCCAAACTATGTATTGCTCGACTATCATGTACATTGACAATACCGAATTGATACTCACCATTCTGTAAACCCTCTTTAATTTCGTTGCGATTACGAACAAGAAAGTTAACTCGCATCATCGGAAAATCTGCTGCTAATTGAATACGAAGCAATACAAGAAAACGGTGTGGTATAGCGCTTGAATAGGCGATACTAACATTCTCTAACCCACCGTAAGCCAGACTTAATGCGACTTTATCGAAAGTACGTGCTTGTTCGATGGTTTGCTTAGCATAGTGGTAAAGAAGATGACCATCTTCTGTCGGTTCTACCGAGCGCCCCACTCGCTCAAACAGGTTGACCGCCAGTTGGTCTTCAAGATTGGTAATCACCTGCCCTATTGTGGTTCGGTGCTTATTGAGTTTGACCGCCGCCTTACTAAACGAAAGCTGTTCATAAACGGTTACGAACGCGAGAAGTTGTTCAAAACTAAAATTCATAGGTTGTGCTTACTTTTTAGAGTTATCTAATTAAATTACCACAAGATCGTAGAATTGCTACTTGGTAACGGAAACAATCTGCGTTTGAATTCCTTCTCGACGACACAAAAAAACCTACTAGCTTCAGTAGGTTTTCTCTAACTTAGTTGTACTCAACGACACGAGCTAAATAGTTGAATTCTCCTGAGTCACCATGGTAATCGCGGTAGACATCGACGCTGAAATATTTAGGTTGATCAGCGTAAATGTGGTCAACGACTTTTTGCTCAAGTGACTCCAACGTTTCACCGACCTGAGAGTACACGAACTGCTTGTTCACTTTTTCCAATTTACGTTTTTTCGCTTCTTTGTGTGACACATAGTTGTTGATCTCTTCCCACTTTCCCACGAACTCGACCGCCACGTAACTCGAGTTCTCGTCAATCATGATAAAGGCTGCACCTTCTTCTTTGATTGCAGACAGTTGCTGCATATCACTATCCACTTTTTGCTGGTCAAGATGGGCTCCACTTTGGGCGAATGCAGTCGCGGAAGCGGTAAGCATCATGAGTGTAAGAACGGCTTTTTTCATTGTATCGTTTTCCTGTATTAAGGGAGTTCAGTTACCCAAAGTTGCCCTTGGGTGGCTTTTTTGAATCCATATTCGTAAATCGTCAGCAAGTAGCGGTGATCGAACATATCTTTCGTTACTTTGGCGTATCTGAAATCTTGGTCAATGTAGGTAAACTGCATCTCGATATCGTTGATTTCACTGATGTATTTCATTCGATAGAGATCACCACGAGTTTGCGCTAGCGTAAGGCTTGAGACACTTTTCGATACCAAGTCCAAACCTTTGTCTTTTAGTGGACGATACGGTGCTTTTAACGCACCATTGCGAATCACATCCAGCTGAGGCGCTTTTTCTAACCCCAAAGCATCTGAGATTTGTTGATAGTTGAAGTTAGACGGATTAAAGAACACCTGCGCTGCGAGACCGCCATCTACGTGTAACTCCTCAAGTGTTTCTCTATCATGTTCAACATCGATAAATTGTGGAGGGAAAACACCAGGGATCGATGCGCTCGCAGCAAGCACCTTGTAAATAAGTTCAGATTTGTCCGCTAAATCACTGTTCGCAATCGCACCAATATTCCAAATCACCAGTTCGCCTGAATCAAAATGGGTACTGCCAATAAAGAGGCGTTTACCATTGCGGTGTTGCTGCGCCATCGCCTCGATCATGGGCTCAGGGTAAGCGTCTGCGATGAAATCATAGAGGTTCTCACCATCGGTAAACGCGTCCTTAAACAGGGTATTTAAGAAGTTCTTCTTACCCAAAATATTCTTATCATTGATGTTGAGCATGACTTCTTTCATCTTTGGCATCGCATCACCGCCAATGAAAACAAAAGGAGCGATTAGGGCACCAGCACTGACTCCAGTAATGATGGCATAATCTTTTAGCTCCCCCTTTTCCTGTAGCCCCATCAAAACGCCGGCCCCGTATGCGCCGTTTACGCCACCACCCGATAAGGCCAAAATATTGAGCTGTTCACCCTCTACTTTGATCGGTGTGGTTTGATTGTGCGCTGAGTAGAGAAAATCCGGCGCTTCATTGGCCCACATTCGAAGTGGCTCATTTGGTGTCGAACTCGCGATCTCGACATCTTTATAGTTGCTTTGAGAAACACGAACATCCAGCGTATGGGGTGAACTACAAGCTACTATCAGCAGCGAAAGTGCAACCGTCACACCAGAGGAAATTAAACGATTCATAATCAGTCTCATTTAATGTTCTCTGGCGTATGACCAGAGACTCAGTTTGAAGTTAATTGGGTCAAAATGAAGTCCGTTTCGTTGTGTGGAGTTACTATAGCTAGGCACGGTTAAACCCCATAATCGCGATTGTAGGATGCTATCCATCAAAGCAATTATGCCAAGTTTCTATATGCTAACTTTACGCTTCTCCGTTAATTAGGTACTGCGCTAAGCAATTTTCACGACGTTGAACTCATGCGTCGGTTCGACAAATTCGTATTGGGCATTGATCGTCTGTAGCTCCCATGTGCCATAGCCTTTGGTGATCTCCAATACACCGTAAACGGCGTTATGTGTATGACGAAAGGCTGCGACAGGAGACATCTTCTTCACCAAACAAGAAGTAAAAATCGCAGAAATCAAATCACCGACACCGACGGGTTGCTGGTCAAAATCAATACTTGGACGCTGAGCTAAATAACACGCTTTCGGTGTCGCTAAGATCATACTGAAGGCGTCATCTGTTAGTGCATGCAGGTGTTTCACCAATACCATTTTCGGTCCCAGCTCTAGGGTTTTTTTACATGCAGTGACCGCATCATAAAGAGAGTTAATTTTCACACCTGTTAACTCGCTCAGTTCAAACTGGTTAGGAACAATCACATCAGCGATTGGCAACAAGCTATGGCTTATCGCTTCTTTGACACCGTCTGCCACAATGCAACCTTTGTCTGGATCACCCATAACTGGGTCACACACATAAAGTGCACTATGGTTACGCGATTTGACTAAACTTACCGCTTCGGCCACCGCTCGACATTGCTCTGCGCTTCCTTGATAACCGGACAGTATCGCGCCACATTCGCCTAACTTCTCAATGTTATCTAAGCCTCTCATTAGAGAATGAATTTCATCTGCCCCAAACTTCTGTCCAGTCCAACCTTGCTGGTACTGAGTGTGATTTGAAAACTGAACCGTGTGAATTGGCCAGACTTCGAGGCCCATTCTCTGCATCGGGAAGACGGCAGAACTGTTTCCTGCGTGGCCATAAACCACATGAGATTGAATAGAAATAATGCTTTTCATAAGTCACTCTTAATTGAGAAGTTTGTTAGCTTGGCGACTAAATAAACACAATGCCGCGCACTGTGCTTATTTGGTCGGAATAGCCTCGACAACGCCGAGGCTTATTCTTAATCAGGCTGGATTCATTAGCCTTTGAATTCAGCAAAGTACTCATCCAACACTTTGCGTGTTGCACGACCGATAAGCTCGTATTCGTGGTGAGTAAGGTTTGCTAGCGAAACTCGAACTGATGCATGCACTACATCGAAGCCTTGGCCTGGAAGTAGGATAACAGCGGTTTCATGTGCAAGGCGGAACAGGAAGTCTTTGCCCTTCTCGCTCGCTTTGAACCATTCAACGAATGCTGGTCCGTACAATTTGCCGCCCAGAGTGTCGAGCTCAAGCAGTGTGTAGTAGTCCACACGATCTTTGTTTTCTTCAATTTCTACACCCATGTTTTTGTACAGAGTTTTGTAACGCTCGCGGATGATGCGTTTACATGCTTCTTTGTAGTTTTGTTCCGAGTCCATCAAGCAGTTCAAAGAGAACAGCGCCATTTGAACTTGTTGAGGAAGAGACAAACCTGCTGTGTGGTTAAGCGCTACGCTGCGGCTGTCTGCTACGATACGGTCAATAAACTTAATCTCACGAGGTTCCGGAGTCAGTGTTTTGTAACGATCGTCCAACTCAAGTTGACGCGCTTCAGGAAGGCTGCGCATTGCATCGTCAAACACGTTGTTGTGTTGAATCGCAATCGAGCCTAAACGCCAGCCTGTTGCACCGAAGTACTTCGAGAACGAGTAAACACAAAGCGTGTTGTATGGCAGTTTCGCAAACAGTGAGACAAAGTCATCCGCAAATGTGCCGTATACATCGTCAGTCACAATGAACAGGTCGCTACGTTCGTTGTTCACGAAGTTCGATAGGTTATCCAGAGTTTCATCCGAGAACTTCACAGACGCTGGGTTTGCTGGGTTCACAACACAAAGCAGTTTGATGTCTGTATCTGCAAGCTTTTCGATTTCAGACATCGGCAGCTGCCATGTTGTCTCATCCAAACGTAGTTCAACGATTTCCAGTTCGTATTCACTCAGTTCTGGAATTTCTAGGTACGGCGTAAAGATTGGAGTGATTAGCGCGACCTTGTCACCTTTCTTCAACAGACCGTTGTTGAACATAGTTTGGAACGTGTACGTCATAGACGCTGTGCCGCCTTCCGTTGCAAACAGATCGAAGTCTGTTGTCATTGGCATCGGGCCGTACATCTCTTCTGCAATGTACTGCTTCACAACGGTTTCGATGTTCGTCAACATACGTGGTGGCACTGGGTAGTTACATGCAAGGTATGCGTTAACCAGTTCATTCAAGAAAGCTTGCTTCTCTAGACCCAAACGGTCTTTTGCGTAGCTCAGCGACTTTTCTAAGAACTGCACACCTTGGTCTTTCTTATTGTCGCTTGCAAACGTGTCAAAGCGTTCAACAATGCCCACACCATCTGGAATGCCACCGAAACCACCATCTAGGTATGAATAAGTGCGCTCGGCTTCCAATATTGCGAACTCACCCAAACGAATGAACGCTTTACGCGGTAGTGTCGCAAGAAAATTAGGATTACCACGACCTGCATCTAATAAAGCGCGGTCAGGAACAGTTTGTGCCACTTCAATAAGTTTATCTTTTAATTCAAATGGGCTTAAATCTGCAAATTTTGAAAAATCAATTGTTGTGTTTTGCGTAGTCATAATATTTGCCTGAATTTATTATTTAGTGAAATTTGGATAATACTTTCCCTACCGCCTATTTAATTAGGTGATAAGAATGTTCGAATTTATTTAAATTACATGCCTGCGTTTAAAGTAATTATTCCGACAATAATTGGCCCCCATAGGGTAAGCAGTACATTCGCGACTGCATAAGTCACGGTGAATGAGAATACTGGTGTTGCATTACCTGTTTTTTCCATTAAAGCCGCGAATGCTGGGTTTGCACTTCGTCCACCTGTAACACAGCCAAGTGCTTCAACTGGATTCTTAATCTTCAATACAAAATATGAGAAGAAGAACGAAATAATCTGAGGGATAATCGTTACACCCATGCCAAGGAACAACAGAGACATACCGTGTTCTTTGATGGTGTCGACCGCTTGAGGACCAGCCTCAAGGCCAACAATGCCTACAAATGCTGCCAAACCGAAATCTCGAATAAAGTTCGCGGCACCCACAGGAAACTGAGCAACATGCGGATTGCGGCTACGCAACCAACCGACAATCAAACCTGAGATCAAACAACCTGCACCAGAACCGATAGTGACGGGAATACCAGCAATCTTAAAACTGATTAAACCAATTAATAGGCCAACCACCATGCCCATACCAAGCACGACTAAGTCAGTCACGTTTGCTGAGCCCATTCGCTGACCAATGTTTTTCTCAACGCGATTGATGTCTTTTGCGGTACCAGTAAGCTGGATGACGTCGTTTTTCTTCACCACAAGATCCGGCGTCATTTCAATTGAGTTGCCTTCACGAATATAGTCTGTCACATAAATACCGCGCATAGAGCCTTGGTTCGAAGCCTCTTTAATCTCTTGCAGCGACTTACCAATCAGTTTGCGGTTGTCTGCGATCAGTTGACGGTTTTCTTCAATAACTTCATAGCCTTCTGGAAGTGCAATCTCGTTGTCAGCCAAACCATCTTGCAGCTGATGTACTGCATTACGGCGACCTGTTACAACAATGACATCCCCTTCTTTCAGTGCTGTGAATTTGTCCACGTCTAGCACTTTGCCATCGCGTTGAATCAATTCAATACAAGCAGCCAGAGCGTGTTGGTTTAACTGAGCTAAGGTTTTGCCTGCTAGCCCACCATCTTTGCTCACTTTAAATGCTCGTGTAACCAGCGCTGTGATAGCGTTGAACTCACCCGGCGCTAAATCACGCTTACCATTTGAATTTTTCTCTTCTAGAGCAATCGCTTCTGCTCGGATATCCCACTTCATCAGTGTTGGGAATACCCATGTCACCATCAGAATTGGACCAAGCGAACCAAAGATGTACGTAACTGCGTAGCCTACTGCGACGTTGGTCTGCATTAGGTGCTTAGCTTCTTCTGTCACAACACCAAGACGTGCGATCGCATCACCCGCTGTACCGATGATTGCCGATTGAGTCAAACCACCAGCTGCAAGGCCTGCTGCCGTACCTCTGTCTAGATCAAACATCCAAGCTGCTGCTAGTACACAAAGCAGGCCAGACACCGTCATCACTACAGCGGAAAGTAGAATGTTGATGGTTCTAAAGTTCAGTGCTTTGAAGAACTGCGCACCACCTTGATACCCTACTGCGTAAATAAAGAGCGCAAAGAAAATGCTTTTTACGCCGGGATCAATATGAACACCAAATTGCCCAATAATCACACCCATTAATAATGTTCCGGCAACACCGCCAAGAACAAATCGACCAATGGTAATTTTACCAACCATATAACCGAGCGAGAGCGTAATAAAGAGAGCAACAAATGGTGCCATGTCAAAAAGGTTAGAAATAATTTCCATGACAATTTTACTCTTACTAATAAATATAAAACTCAAATAATCTAACGAATAATCTTTCACTCATATTTGTTGGATTATTTAATTTAAAAAGCATCTCGTTTGCTTCGAAGCGAATATTAGAAACAAAACCTCACAACTCGTAATCCCATTTGAAGGATGAAACCATCACTTCGCATATTCAAACGCAAACATTGAACAATAATTGTCGAAAATTTAATAACTTAGTGGTCTGAAATGAACATCAAATAAATTGGAAAATAAATTTATTTTTATTTTCACTGTCCAAAAAGCTACTTTGTTGCGCTATTCCCTCTATATAGCGCATAACACCTTTCGTTTGATGGATTAGATCCTCCAAAAGCGATTATCACGGATGCCATCATTTGCCTTATCTTTCCATTCATCAAGTTACTAGAGAAAAACACCATGAACTCAATGCCACATGAACTTGTGTGGGGCGAAGTTTACTTCCCTCCCTTGTTGCTGGTTATTGCATTGGCTTACATGCTCACCATTTTGGTCGGAACCGTTGCTACAAAACTGGGACTCCACAAATACGTTGCATTTCCTGCACTCGCAGAGCTAAGCCTAATTGTGATTTTTACTGGCGTTATTGGTCGATTCATTACCATATTTTGAGGCAAATTCCGTGATAAAACGTTATCTCATCACACTGCTACTACTGTGTTCAGCTGGCACCGTGATTTTCAGCTACTACCAATCATACACTGACAACCCATGGACTAGAGATGGCCAAGTTAGCGCGCACATCGTTTCTATAACCCCCCGCGTGACAGGACAAATCATCCAAGTCTACGTTGAAGACAATTCGCAAGTGAAACAAGGCGATTTGCTGTTTGAGATTGACCCAAGCATCTATAAAGCGGCGTACCACAAAGCGCTAGCAGCTCAAAAGCAAGCCATTGCATTACTAGCAAAGGCCAAAAATGAAGAGCAGCGAGCACTTAAGTTAGAAAAGCGCACACCTGGCGCTGTACCTGTACTGACATTGAATAACCTAGACAATGCGGTGGAGACAGCCGTTGCCAACGTAGAGCTCGCGAAAGCCAATGTTGAAGAAGCCAAGCTAAACCTTGATTACACAAAAGTTTATGCGCCAACGAATGGTTATATAACTAATTTGAACTTACGCGTCGGCTCTCAAGTCGTCGCTAACTCCCCAGTCGTGGCTTTGATTGATGAAGACAGCTTTTGGATCGAAGGATATTTCAAAGAAACGGATTTAGTTGGCGTTGATCCACAAGATAAAGCCTACGTGACCTTAATGATGCACAATGAAGCTGTGCTGGAAGGAAAAATCAAAAGCATTGGCTACGGCATTGCGAAGCAAGATGGTAGTACTGGTAACGATCTTTTGCCCAATGTGAACCCTAACTTTCAGTGGATACGCTTAGCTCAACGCATTCCAATTAAAGTTAAATTAGATCACTTACCGAAAGATTTTCAACTACGTGTTGGTATGACGGCCTCTATCAAAATCATCAAACAATAATGCGGTGGAATGTATGTTTAATGCCTCAACCAAAGAAGCAATCAAAGCTGCGCTGTCTATCGTTATCGCGATCTGCCTTGCCTTATGGTTTCAATGGGAGAAACCGTATTGGGCAGCGATCGCAGTCGCGGTAATGGCATTAAATGAAAGCTTCGCTCACTCAATAAACAAAGGTCATAATCGCTTATTAGGAACCCTCCTTGGCATCGGTTATGCCTTTTTCCTCATCACGACGTTTTCTCAAGATCGCTTTTTGTTTCTCACCTTCTTCACCTTGTTTTTAGGTGCGTGCATTTTTATGTCGAGCGACGAAAAGTATGGTTATGTGTTCTCTATCGGTTTTGCTGTGTGCTCCATCATCGCATGTATGGGAGGATTTGATAGTCAAGCAACGTTCCACTTCGCTGTTCTTCGCATGCAAGAGACTATTCTTGGTGTGATCACGTTTTCTGTTGTGTACCGATTAGTCTGGCCAGTCAGTACAGAACAAAACTTCATTCAACGTTTTGAGACCAGCAGAGAGGCGATGCTTAACGCTATGAAATCGCCCAATGATATAGATACTGAAGCTCTTGAGACCAACAGCGCCAACATAGAAAAGTTGTTCCAACTGGTCGGTTTACCACTTACTGGCAGCTACCACTTGAAAGAACATCGTCAGCTATGGCGTGCGCGTTTAAATGAGATGGCACAAATCCAAGACCGATTGCTAGAACAAGCAGATAAATCGCAAAGTCGTGAGATCGATTGGCCAACGCTAACGCAGCAACTTCAAAGCTTTGATATTAAAAATCCAAGTACGTCGCTCATTGGTCACGTTGCTTATGTCATGCAAAGAGAGAAAAACACGGTTTGGCATCACGAGCATCGAACGTTTATCCAGCATTTGAATGAAGACGGCAGAAAGGTATTGCAAGGTGTATCCATGTTCGTCACTTCTTTGTTGATCTGGATTTATCTGCCCGTACCCGGAGGTTTCATTTTTCCGATGCTAGCAGGCGTGTTCTCTTCAATCGTTCCTACTATGCCACCAAGCATTATTAAAGATGCATTTTTTGGTGTGATAGGCACTGGCACGGTGATTCTATTGCAATACATTTTCATAATGCCAATGATGACCGAGCTTTGGCAGCTTGGGCTATTCTACTTCATCAACATCATCGTAATTTGGAAGGTGTTTTCCACACCAAAACTGATGGTACACAGAATTCTAGGTATTAACTTATTGGTTGTCTTGACATCAGGAGCGCTCAATTTAACCCCAGCGTATCGAATTGAAACGCCCTTGCTGATGCTGGTAAACATTATGATCATTTTGATGATTGCCAAGTTGTTTACTGATCTGTTTCGTGTTCGCGTTACGGTCTAAGCGTCACCTCCGTTCTTGAAACTAAAGCCCTGCATTGCTTCTGCTATGCGGGGCTGTTTGTTTGTGAGCTAGCCATTATTCCTCCGTAACCCATAAAGCGAGGATAGTATCCATCAAAAGCGATTAACGGTATTTCTCTTCACCTCATAAAATCCTCTCATTGATTCACGAAATGCAATCGAAAACTCTGCATTCACAACGTCAATCACAGCAAACACATCTATCTAACTGAACAAGAAGTTCAGTGACACATTAACTGTCTGAGTCTCGAAGGTTTGAGACTATTCAGAGTGGAAACTGTCATGAGTTTTTTTGAATTACGCGCCGGCAAGACGTCTTCTCTTACTGTGCTCGCGAGCGCACTAATGCTTACTACCCCCACTTTTGGCTTCGCCGCTGAAGAGACGACGACCTACAACGAAGTAATCGAGCAAGGCCGAGCGCTGTTCGACAAATACGGTATCAGTCATGATTTACCAAAACTGGCCATCAGCTCTCTAGTTCAAGGCGAGCATTTGGTCGAGCATGCCCACCGAAGTGTTAAAATCGGTGATAGCGTTCGCGATTCGTCCGTCTACTTGGTTAAGAACACCGATAACAAAGGCAACATTGATCTGCGTATCAAGTACAACCCTGAACAACTCGATGAAAATGAAAAAGTACTTGATGAGATCGAAGCTTTCACACGAACAGAATACCGCCTTCGAAACTACGCGGAGAGTTTTGATCCGTCATCAGTAAGAGCCAAAGAGGATCAGAATGGTAATGTGATCATCAGTTTTAATTACTCAAAATACGGTCTTCCTCAAGATATCGCCTACTTTCGCTTTTTAAGCGTTGATATTGAGTTGGTTAATGGTGAACCGAAACGTATGGTCATTACCAACGATAAACCGTTCACACATCACAACTACCAAGTGGATTCTTACGATCAAGAGATCCTCTTCCAGAAATTAACATCAGGCAAAATTGCGATTGCCAGTAAAAACACCAAGATAGTTGGTTCAAAGAAAAATAAACCCCTCGAAATGATGAGCAGCGTAAAACCGGTAGCGATTTATGAAGATAAGCTTGGCGTGCAAGTACTAGACGAAAAACGCTTGAATGAGGTCTCTGATCCACGCATGCAAGAAGCCAGTGTTAAGCTAGACCGAGTTTTTCCTTTAATGGGTGATATGGTTCGTCGTCAAGGTATCGATTTGCCTCTGCCGTTTGGTGTGTCGCTAGCGTATCGAAATCAAGATATGAATATTCCATTTAATGATTTCACGATTGAAGGCATCGGCCTTAATGAACTGTTTGATCCAGAAGACAGTGTCGGCATCGTCAGTGCTGAGAGCATGACGCTTCGTGGCGATGTAAACATCCTGCCATTTTGGAATGTATTTGGTTACATCGGGAAAGTTAATGTCGATGCCAATGTTAATGCCGCTTACACGGGTGAAGGTGGTCAGTACATAAAAGATAAGCTGAACGATAAACTGCCAGGATTAGGTGATAAGTTTTGCGATGGTTTATCTGCACTTTGTAGTCGCGGACGCCTAGACGTGCCGCTGCATTTGGAATATGACCTTCGTGGTATAGGTACAACCCTTTCGGTTGGCTATAAAGAATTCTTTGCTTCTGTCACTGGTACCTATTCGCAAACTCGCTTAAAGGGCTTAGATGATTGGGGCGATGGTATTGTTACTGTACAGCCGATGTTGGGTTATCAACTTGTCGATTATCGCACGCAGTTCTTTGTCGGAGCAGAATATCAAGGACTGGACGCTCGAATGGACGGGCATGTAAAAAGCGGTGATATCGAATTCGATTACGACATTGGTGTAGATCTTAATCAATGGGCGTTTTTGACTGGTTTCAATAAGCAAATCGGCAAAAACTACAACCTGACCTTTCTCTATAACAAAGGGGAAACTCGAGAGTCAGTGACCTTAAATCTTGGTTACCGTTTCTAGCTCTCAGGAAGAGCCCGCCCCTATACGATGGTAGGACTGCATCCTACAAAGGCGATTACTGAAACTGTCGCCGATGTCCTACCATTTGAGCCATCAATTCAACAAGCCATCCAACCATTCACGGATTAATGCCAAAGCGTCAGGACGTCGCTTGTTAGATGCCGTTTAACATTTTCGGTGTACGCACCAAATGACTTTTTGGACATAACAATGACTTTACTCAATCGCTCAACTTTAGCCATTACCATCACTCTTGCCTTAGCAGCTTGCAGTGATGACTCTGGTAAACCTAGCGTTCCTAACGGCCCGAAGCCACTACAACCCTTACCACCAGAGCAAATCTCTTTGGAAATTGGTGATGCGACCATTCAAGCCACTAAAGAGTCCCTTGTCATCACACCCCTTGATGCGGATGAAAAACTGGCAGCGGTAGAGGCGTTCAAAGGTATCCAATTTGCGCAAGCAGACCGCTTTCAACACAGCATTGTGGCCCCACTTGAAGGCGATATTGATGCGACTCAGTTCGGTGATGCGTGTCCGCAGTTAAAAACCACCACACAAACGCAGTCAGAAGATTGTTTGAATCTAAACATTTGGCGACCAGCCGGGACAGAAGCGTACGCAGATTTGCCAGTTTATGTCTTTATTCACGGTGGAGACTTTGAATACGGCGCGGGCTCAGAACCGCTGATTCATGGTGATATGGTGGTTGCACAAGGTGCTGACGATGGTAACCCGTTTATTGCTGTTACTTTTAACTATCGTTTGGGCTTGCTGGGCAGTGTTTGGGTCGATGGTTTGGACAACCCTGAGGGCGGTAACTTTGGCCTAGGTGATCAAAAACACGCGCTTGAATGGGTTCAACAAAACATAGAGGCATTCGGCGGCAATCCGTAGAATGTGACACTCATGGGTCAAGGTGCGGGTGCCATGTCGGTAGGAATTTTACAGCAATCAAAAGGCGATGCTGCAATCGCAGGTGAGCACTTTCAACGTGCCATCATGCAAAGCAACGCTTACGGCTTTGAATATAAAAGTTACGATGTTGCCAAGAGCCAAAGACCAGAGCAAAGCGTTGAAGATCTGACGTTACTACCACTTGAAGAGGTTATGAAGGTACAGAGCGAGATGCTTGATCCTATTCAGCGTCTCAAAAACTGGGTACTGACCGCTGCGAATATTCCGGTTATCAGTCCAACACGCGACAACAGCCCATTAGCTACGTTGATGCCATTTGCGCCTTACATCGAGCATCGCCCACCAGCGTTTCTAGTGAAAGAAGTTCCAGGCTATCACTTTACTGAACAAGCGATTGAGAGTGAATGGATCGTACCGACGGTAATTGGCTCAAACAGTGCAGAAAGCAATACTCTAGGCATGCTGCCGAGCCTGACATTTTTGATCCCAACTATTATTGAAATCTTGAGCCAAGAAGCGCCAGAAATCATTGAAAGTGGTGACGAAAACTTAATCGTCGAATACATGGTGGAGTGGCTAGAATCGGAAACGAACTTAAACCGTTTACGCACCGAATATCGTTCATTACTCAACGATTCAGCTTCGATTGAACTCGATCTTTCTGACTTATTGGAACTGCTGCCTAGCACCGCTTATGAGACGATGACTAAGTTGTTCTTCGGTTTGGGGAACTCCGATTCAACAACGGAGTTACTTGCTCTGGCTGACTTCTTCCCCAACGATGAAAGCGAACTAAATGGTGCGACCAAAAACATGCAGCAATTCAAAACCACGTTGCATGATTTGCTCTTCACGGGTCCAAACCGTCATAAAGTTTCAACTGAAGAAGCAACAGGGGCAACGCCAAGCTTCTACTACTTTGACTACAAACCTGGATTCAACGTATGGACTTACAATACCAAAGGTGAAAATGGCGATCTCGACGTTGGCGATTTACTCAAAAGCATCAGTTGTATTGTCGGCGCTTGCAATGCATCGGAATTACCATTTGTGTTTAATAAAGCATTAAAGCTTGATGGTTCAAGTGTTCGTCCAGGTAGCAAAGACAAAGCAATGATGAACGAGCTCTCTCGTATGTGGTTTAGCGAACGTTTATTTGAAGACTTCCAATACAACAGCGCGACTGATCGAGTACTGCTGATCGATAACGATGGCGGTATTCAATCCACGCAAGACTGGGACAATGCTCATCACTCAGGCATCGATCCAAAACTGCGCCAAGGTCGCCTCAATGGTCTCGAGGAACTTGGGCTGATTCTGAGTCACATGTAACGTTATCTTCAGTCACTAAAAACTCGTTACCGAATACCTAAAAGCCAGTTCGCTGGCTTTTTTCATCCTTATTCCTTGAACATAATTAGGAAGGTTTACTCATGTTTCCTAACGCCATTCGTGCTCTGCTACTCTTTATCTTCGGCGCGCTGTTGGTTGGCTGTGCCCAGCCCTACCCTCAAGTTGAACCGGATTTTGAAGCCAATTGGCAAACTACTCAGCATCAAGCCGAAGTTTACTTAATTCCTACCGCTCCAGAAGCCTTTGCTCGTCGTGTTGAACTGGTAAGAAACGCTCAGCAAAGCATCGATATGACTTACTTTTCTTGGGAGAGTGACACGCTTGGTTTGATGCTACTCAATGAACTCAAACAAGCAGCAGATCGAGGCGTGCAAGTTCGACTCACTCTCGATGATTTATTGATTTTTAACGAGAAATGGCTTGCTGATCTCAGCGCTCACGACAACATTCAAATCCGTTTATTCAATCCGTTTGATTCACGTAAGTCAGGTTGGATTGGTCGCGCCGTCAACTTCTCTACTCACCAACAACGTTTGGACAATCGTCTGCACGAGAAGTACTTCAACGTCGACCATCAATGGATGATTCTAGGTGGACGTAATATTGGCGACGACTATTTTGGTTACAGCCGCAAAGCCAACTTCTTTGATATGGATGTCTTGTTCAAAGGCAACATTATTCGAGCGTTCGACCAGAACTACCAACAACTTTGGGACAGCGAGCATGTCACGCCAATAGAAAACATCGTTAACGTTACCCCAAACTATTCCACGTTTACTAAAGCGCTTAATAAAGGTGAGAAAGACAAAAGCATCATTCTGGCTGAAGTTGAAAAACAAGTTAAACACCTGACCAATCCCAACTTCATCACTGCGCAAGTCACCCCCGTTTTCGACTCATTAGACAAGTTAAAAAACAACAAACCCTACTTTAGAAAACGGGCAGAACACCAAGTTTGGCAACAAATAACCTCTGCATCCAAAGCAGTGATATCAACGCCTTATGTGGTACCAAGCGATGGTGAATTTGCCTTTATTGATACCTTGATGGAGCAAAAAGCGGACATCACGTTAATGACGAACTCGTCTGCATCTAATGACTCTGGCTTTATTCCGGCTTATTACGAGGAGCACCGCCAAACCTTGTTGGATAAGGGCGTTCATCTACTTGAGTACAAAAACCAAGCGAAAAATGATGACCATTACTTCCATGCGGATACTTATTATCACAACAAGACGGTGATACTCGATGATCGGCTTACTTATATCGGCTCATCAAACTTCGACCCAAGATCGGATTTCCTCAATGTGGAATTTGGTGTGTTGGTCCAAAGCGAAGCCTTTGCAGAACATGTCATGCACTACTTAACTCGACAACAAGATGAACTTTTTTGGCGAGTGTCTCGAGATGGACAAGGCCAAACTCAGTGGCAATCAATGAATGAGATCCATACTAAGAATCCAAACTATGGTGGATGGCATAAGGCGCCTAACTGGATATTCAAGAAACTGAATGGTGAGTTCGAACTCTAAACAATCAAGACTTAAAAAGGCTCTCTATCTGCAAGGATGAGAGCCTTTTTAATGCCCGCTAAAACTGCGTGCCTAGTGAGAAGTGAACGCGGAATTGGTCTCCTTGCGGAGTATCTAAACCATAAGCAAAGTCCACTTTGACAGGCACGTATTTTGAGTTCCATATCAAACTCAGCCCTGTACCGCTTTTCCAATCCACCCTATCGTTGAAGGCATCACCAATATCATAAAATGCCCCAAGCCACAGTTGGCGGTAGACCTGATATTGATATTCCAGCCCAGCAGTAAACATGTAACGAGCACCCGTTAAATCGCCATTTTCATCTCTCGGAGAGATAGACTCATAACCATAACCACGAAGATTGCCATCACCTCCCGCAAAGAAGCGTAATGATGATGGAATATCGCTCAAAGTGTCAGCGACATTAATGCCAACATTGGAACGAAAGTGAAACTTGTGTTTTTCACTAATATCCCATGACAGAACACTGTTGCCCTCAATACGCAGCAAACGAGAATCGGAGAAAAAATTGGGATCCGAATATTCCAGTGAGTAGACGTGACGGTGCTTTACTTCTAATTGATCGTTCTTGCGATCAAGCAGTGAAAATGTCACCCCCGGTAATAACAACTGTGATTCGTTATTCTCCGACGCTTGTTGATAACTTTCTTGCAAATAACGAACGTGCATGGTGCTTTGCCAATCACCGTCTAACTGCCAGTGCTTTTCAAACGATAAATCATTAGAAAAACTCGATGTGTCCCGATAGTCGACATGCTTAGATTCAAACTGAATCCCGTAGTAATCAGTTAGAACATTTTTGGTGGGTATCTTATAACCTAGTAATAGCGATTGTTCCGGTTTGGAAGCGTACGCTTGTGCCTCAAAACTGTGTCCACGTGCGTTATACCAAGGCTTGGTCCAGTTTAGCGAAGCGCGCAACCCCAAGTCTGTCGAATAACCTCCACCGACTTGCACAATATTGCGTGAATTCGGCTCTGCGAGTACTTCTATCGGCACCTTATGACCATCGGATATCGCCTCGAAATCCGCTTTCACAATCACACTGCGAAACCAATCAGTACTGGAGAGATCGGCCTGATATTGACTCAATTTCAAAGTGTTAAAATCGTCGCCCCACTCAAATGTTCTCATCGCTTCTATTCGAGCCGTTTCGATACCCGACGTAAGGACAGAGAGCTCTCCAAATTGGTAACGAGAACCACTAGAGAAATGCAGATTCACATGAGCTTGATTCAAACTTGGAATGACTTCCAAAGACGATTCGATAAAACGTCCATCTAAGTAACCTTTTTGCTGAGCCAATGAAATCAAGTTTCGTTTTAGCGTGTCGTACTCAGAATGAAGCAACGGCTGCCCTTGTTTAAGTTGAGCTTGATTAATTAGTTCGATGAAATCTTGATCGTTACTGGCCTCTCCCGACACAGCAATATTAGATTTTTTGACCAACATAACCTCCCCCGCGTCAACCTCAAGCGTGATGAGATTATTCTCTGATCTCTGAACTCTGAGCTCTGAGCTCTGAGCTCTGAATGATAGTAGCCATAAGGGTTTAACGCATTATTAACCATCTGCGTTAGTCGATTTGAGGTAATGTTTGAAACAGAGAGTTTCGTTAGTGGTGTAAGGTGACTTTCAAGATTTTTCTCTAATATTGGTGTTAGCCCTTTGATTTTAAATTGCGCTCCGAGTGCATGATGTAAAGGCATAGAAGCTAAAACTGATATACCTATTATTTGTTTAATGAGAGGAGACACACCGCTACCTAGTTTAGCAATACACTCGACAAGGTTAATGATGGAATGGCATATCAGTTAATCGCGTTTGTAGGATTGCTCCCTACGATATCCTCTCGAAAATTCACGTTTCACAAGTAGATACTTTGAACGATAAATTGGCTCAAGCTAGGAGGTGGCAAATCATGCGGTCTAAAATAGGTATACTGTTTGCCAAAAATACAAAACCCAACGCTGAATGGATCTCATCAAGCGTTGGGTTACATTGATAATGTGTTTTTTTAATCTAAAAAGCGGTCTGTTTGTAAAACTAGATCGAAGAACAGTTTCCTTTTTCTGCCATGTCGACTTTTAGTACTTCTGCTTTACCTTTGCTTTCGTCTACGAGTTCTACGCCCGCACCACCAACAAATACACCCATTTTAATGTATTGATTAACGAAATAATTACGGCCCTCTTCCGTTAAGATAGTTAAGTGATTTTCAGAAAACTCAGACTCTGTACTTACTTGATGTTCTTTATTGCCTTCGACCTCATGGTAGAAGAATACACCAGGAGCGGTTTCACCAATACATTCCCCATCGACGTAAACATACTTTTTAAGCGCTGCTCCGACAAAAGCATCTTCTCGGTAAATGTAAATCCCTGCGTTCCCCTTTTGAGGTGCTTCAAATGATTTCATTTGATTTGATACTGTCGAATCAACAGTAGGAACAGAAGCACAACCTGACAAACCCAAAAGGAATGCGGAACACAGAATTACTTTATTTTTCATGTTATTAACCTAGCTACGATAAAATCGCGCCAACCATACTATAAATAAATACGTTCACTTATTGGTATTTTTGAAATTTGTGATTCAACCTATGCAATAGCACTCATTTAACGTATAGATTGAGCAAACATTAGCGATATAATAATCACGAGAATAAAATGCCCTGTATCTAACGATCACTAAATGCCACTTTACTCGCTAGACTGATAAGTAGAATACCTGAAACACCTTCAAGAGTTCTTGAATAACGCTGAGAGTGTGGACGACTAAATACCCAATTACCCACAGATGCGTACAAAACGTTACATGTCGTCGCAAGTACGCTGAACAGCAAGCCAAGTACTAATAATTGCATTGATGTTGAGCTTGCAGACGTATCAATAAATTGAGGCAGAAATGATAGGAAGAATAGCGCTACTTTTGGATTCAAGACGCTGACGATAACTCCCTGAACAAACACATTTTTATTATTATCAACATTTTTGTTTTCAACGATTTTACTTTCTCCACGCCACATGGACAGTAATGACTGAACACCTAAATAAACTAGGTAAGCGGCCCCTAACCATTTAACAACGCTAAAAGCCAAAGATGAACTCAGAATTATTGCTGATAAACCTAAACATGCCGCTAGTGTATGAAAAAAGTAACCAACACCAAGCCCCAGAGCCGCTTTCAGCCCAGCAGATAATTTACCTTTTATTGTATTGGAAACAATATAAATTACATCAGGTCCAGGAATCATGTTGATAGCGAGACAAGCGACAACAAATAATAATAGTGAGTTTGAATCCATTCTTTTCTCCAAATTAACGTCTTGCGGATAACATTTCATCGAACTACAAGTAATGCAACGTCCAGGTTTCAATTGGTTATATTTAGTATTAACAACACGTTACTAATACTACAGCACTGCACGAAGAGCACAATCATGAACAGTGATACGAATTAAATTATGGGCCTTTGTTAGCCCTTTGAATGATAATATCTAGCATCGTTTGGTTATAAGCTTTTTCCAGCCAGAAGCTCTTATGGAAGTTAACATATCGGCTATTTAGTATACTTAATAGACCGTCAAATCAGATAGATTATCTATTCTTATTTCTTCAAGCCTTTTGTGCTTCATTTTCCTGCCTCACTAAGCAGCAACTTAATACTTGCTACACCAAAAAATAACGCGAACACGCCTTCAAAAACTGCTTTGGATCTGAGATAGGTTTGTCTGACCTTTTTATGCGCGAAAAGAAAAGCATAGCCAAAGAAAACCAAAGCACTAACCAGCCCCACAACAAAAATGACCGACAACAATTCCAACGGACTGGCCTTAGGAGGAACCCCTATCGAATAAAGCGCACCGAAAAACAGAATAGCCTTTGGGTTAGTTAAGTGAATTAACACTCCGGTTAAGTAGTTACCCTTCTTTGTCGTTACGTATGTTTTGGGTAACTTTAGCTGCTCGATGTTGCAGGCAGAATGTACGGACTTTAAAGCCAAATATAAAAGATAAAATGCCCCACAATATCTAAGAATTTCAAAAAGCCAAACATTGCTATAGAGTATGGTTGCGAGACCAAAAGCGGCTGAGGTTGACCAAAATAAAGACCCCGTTAAAACACCTGCAGCCAAATACCCACCAAAGCGCCGACCGTGGTTCATTGACGTGCCTGCTATCGCAAGAGTTGCAGGTCCGGGGCTAGCGATGGCAGCGATAGCTGATACGACAATCAGTGAATAATTTATCTCTTCCATTTTTACTCTAAGCCTCCAAATGGAGTTTTATCAACACTTATCGCGGAATACTCTATTGAACGTACATCAGAAGCGTAATACTGATTAAAACACCAAGTGTCACGAATCGAGTTGAGATTCTTTGGTATTTTACTGCTCCAAAATAACATCAAATCCGCCATAAATGAGACGCTTTCCATCAAAGGGCATTGGGTTATTATCTGGACTCATTCGAGGATCACCCATGATCCGCAGCCACCCTGAGTCTCGAACTTCTTTTGAAGGCCAGACTACCCACGAAAACACAACGGTTTCGTTGCTTTCAGCGTTAACTGCCATGGGAAATGATGTGATCTCACCATCTGGTACTTCACTCCCCCACGTCTCAACAACCTTTAAGGCCCCAAACTCCCTGAACATTTCTGCTGCTATTTTTGCGTGTGCGATATACTTTTCTTTATTCGCTGTCGGCACTGCAGCGACAAACCCATCAATGTATGACATAAGTAAACTCCTTTCATTGGAGTTATAACCATAGCTCAATAAAAAGAATGCACATGATGCCAAACCATAGAAGCAGGTACGTAATACAGCTTGAGAGCTACATACCTAGCTTGGACTTTATATGCATATTTGAAAGGTATGTGTTTGGATCAAGCTTGGTTAGCATATTTATAATCTCCAAAACACTCGAATACTCAATACGTTCCTCTTCAGCATGCCCGATCCCACCTATTGTAAAGTGAGTAAAGCGGTAATCACGATAAACGTTTTGCAGCTGGCTAGAAATATCTTTGAGTAATCTTTTACTGAGGGTGAATGCAGGGTATTCACTACTTTCTGAAAGCTCGGCTGTAGATCCAATAGATACAATATTGCATTTATCGTTAAGTGAACCTAAAGCGTTAAGTTCATTGACTAGATTAAGAAACCCAATCGGACCAACATTCATAAACTCAATCAGTTCGTTTGTTGTCAATTCTGAAGACTCTCCCCACATGGACGCCAAATAAACTATGATGTCAAACTCTACACCTTTGAAGCACGTGTAATCTGGTTTTTTATCGGGATCAACGTCAATACAAACAGAAACTACTCCATCCTCAACTAGCTTTGATCTAGAAATCGTATAAATTTCTGTACCCTGTAAGTTCGTAGCCAAGAACCTTCCTAGCCCCTTACTACCTCCAACAATTAAAATCTGCATAACCCCGTTCCTTCGTTAAGGTTGTCTTTCATATTATCCGCCAAACTGTGCATTAGGCATCACTTTAACGTTTCTGTTGCCCTACTTAGTTCTATCTTCAATTTCATCGAATGGTTCAACTGAAATACGCTCTGCAATTTCACTCATCTTCTTCATTTTTTCTGGGTTACTAGTTCCCCAAAACCGCTCCCAGTCTTCACGTGTTCGCCACTTGGCAATAGTTAAAACCTTTTCCGGTACATCGTAAGAACGAAGCATAAAACTACCAAGAGCCCCATCTACTGACTGATGAATTGAATCTGTCGTCGAACGCCATATATTTTGAAACTCATCCATTTTTTCACTTGGCACACGCCATTCATACACAACTCTAAACATAACACTTCCATTAAAATTTCTAGATTTAATACGGCAAAGTATCAAGAACACTAAGCCAGGTTAATAGATGAATAAAGCAACATAGCAGAGCGTAGAGCAACCTAAAAAACAAAGCGTAAACGCTCTAAATCACTCCGATTCGATTAGTCATGCACACATTCAAAGATTTCGTATTGACGTTTAACATTGGCTGTTACTTTTCCCCAATGTGAGGCTTGAACTCTTTCCTGATGTTGCTTAAAAGAGGCTTTGTCGACGAACTCCTCATAGACATCAAAACGAAAAGGATTAGTCGAGCTTTGAGTCACAAGAAAAGTAAGGCAGCCCGGCTCTTCTAACGTGAGCCTTTTGTGAGTTATTAACACATGTTTTACTAATTCTAGATCCTTTTCCGGAACTAAAATAAAGCCTTTCAATGTAACTTTCGACATATCATCCTCCCGCTCCTATCGTGTAGCGTTTCGTTAAGAAGTAGCCAACACGCCCTCAATCTCAACCATCATATCGCAAATGTGAATCTCACCATGAATTAAAATGCCACGTGTTAGGAATCTATTTCTAATGCCCTATCGACCTACGAACATAAGGTTATCTCTACCCTTTCTTTGCCTTTACCGATGTTCTTGCGTTTTAATTGAATTTGGCCGACTTCTGATGTGCGCTTTAAGTGAGTGCCACCGCAAGGCACTTGCGCAAACCCATCCACTCTCCAATACCTTCTTTCACTCTCTTGATCGGAAAAGTCACTAATAATGACTGAATCAGAGTTAATCAAATCTTGCACATCAGTTTCAATTTCTTTCAATAGCGGGCCAATACTTTCAGACCACTCGAAATCTATGCGACTCTTATTTTCAGAAATATGCGCGCCTATCTTAACAATGCCTTCCCGACGCTGATAAAACATCTCGAGCACCACTTCAGCCGCAAAGTGTAGCTTCATTAAGGCGTATCTACGCTTCCAATCAATATTCGTAGTTACAATGTCACCAAGAGTAAAATTTGGAGAGGATTCCAATGTGTAAATAAGTCGAACACCTAACTTTTGAGCAATCAAAACCGGAATACCATTAATCGTTCCTTTATCACTCTCTTGGCCTCCAGACTCTGCAAAGAAGATAGTCTGGTCCAATTCAACCTTATTTCCGTCTACATTGCTCACTCTTGAGTTAAGTTCTGTTTGGTAGGGATTAACCCAAAATAATTTCTCGCTCATGCTGCTATCCTTGCAGTAAGTCCTATCTTTGATAGTACATTCAGTGACCACCAAGTCAATTCAAGAAACCTCACCGTCAAATGTAAGGCTGTGTATAGAGCACGAGCAGGCTAGACCTATTAGATGCGTTTAAGGCCGGATACTAAACGCTGTCTAAGGGTTTAGCTAACAACCCGTAAATTGCGGAATCTGAGACTACTCCATTCACTTCCCAACGCTGCCTTAGGAAACCTTCCTTTATAAAACCTAACCGTTCCAAGACTTTACCTGAAGAAGCATTGTCTGGATCTATCTCAGCCTCGATTCGACGTAGATTCAGTGTTTTGAATGCGTGTTCGATTAATGCAGTTCCCGCCTCTAATACAATGCCTTTACCCCAGAAATGACGACTCACGCCAAAGCCAATTTCTGCGCGCCTAGACTCTTTCACGTGATTAAACAGCATTATCTTACCCAGAAGTTGGCCATTGCTCTTTAGGAAGATGCCTAGTGTCACTTCTGTATTCCTATTCATGGCCTGTGTACTCTTGGCTATAAATGTCCGCGCTTCTTCAATTGAAACCCAAGGGCCAGAGTTCCAATATTTCATGACCTCATGGTCTGAGAAGATGTCAAACAATTCGCTTGCATCATCTTCAACTAGCTCTCTTAAAATTAATCGTTCCGTTTCAATCTTTGTTACTAACATTTTGGGGTCAGCCTTTTGGTTCGTTATTGGTGACGAAAATCCAATAAAAGTGTGAGACACGTAATACAAATGATTTCGTATGAGACTTTTAAACAAGCTCAACGTACGGCAAAAGCGCCACGTGTAACGATTCTATATTGAAGCAAATTTTAGACATTCAAGTGCGTCAACAAGTAACCGCTGAACGCATCAAAGCTTGGGGGTGAGTTGATCATAAGTCCTAAACTCAGGCTCAAAATAGTCCATATACTTTATTATCGCTTAGTGACGATTTCCTTCAGTACTCTGGCTGGGTTGCCACCAACAACGACATTGTCTCCAAAACTCTTTGTAACGACTGCGCCAGAGGCTACCACCACGTTGTTCCCAAGTGTTACGCCAGGGTTGATTACGGCATGGCCACCTATCCAACAATTGTCACCAATGTTTATGGGCTTTGCTAGCTCTAAACCACTGTTCCTCTCGATAGGATCTAAGGGATGAGTCGCAGTATAAATGCCAACTTGAGGCCCAAGTAAACAGTTATCACCAAACTTAACTTCCGCAACATCCAAAATCACACAACCAAAATTAGCGTAAAAATTATCTCCAACGTGAATGTTGGATCCGTAGTCGCAATTGAAAGAAGATTCAACATGAATATCGTCACCTGTTGTGCCGAACAGGCGCTTAGTGATTTGAACTCGCTTTTGTTTATGCTCAACAGAGGTGGCATTCAATTTTTCAGTTAGTAACCTAGCGCTCAACCTTAACTTTAATAACTCTTCATCACTTGGGTCATAAAGCTCACCTGCTAACATTTTCTCTTTTTCTGACATAAAACTTGGACTCCAATACCAATTTTCTTACAACGCTACATTAAGTATGTGAGTAACGCTACCACCTAAGCAAGGCTGTTCCACCACGAAAACAAAGCCCGACTTGAACCCAAGTCCTCAGCGTTAACAATTTTTTCAACAAACTAGTGCACTACCACCACCGTTCTCACTAACTTATCACCGAGCCGTTGCCTCTTTTTACCAAGAATGAAAATTGAGTCAATAAAACCTAAGAATGGAGTAATAACATTTCGAAAGAGCGACTGAAAAATATTGCACTTTTTACCCGTTCTTGCACTTATAACTGCAATGCCCAAAAGTTTTTTACCCACACTTTGACCATTTGGTAAACAATCAGAAAAAAGGTAATACGATACAGTCGCAGTTACTGCTGTAGCGCGCACAAGCTCTTTTTCAATACCGATTTTTAAGCCGCCCCATAAAACGAGCGTAAAAATGCTAAAACTGACAAAAAGATCAATCATTTGTCCAACACACCTAACTCCCGGACTAGCCAAAACGTAATTTTCTAGAGTAAATTTTCCTGCATTTTTCATTTTAAAATTTGGACTAACAATTGTTTATTTATGAACTAACGCTATTGAGACAGTAACATCCCCACTAAACCTAATCCATACTTCCGTAAAGCACGGTCGAACCTGATTTTGCTATCTTTTCAATATATTACCACGCTCGTTCTAAAGGCTAGATTGGTAATATTTCAACATCTCTTCTTGATTAAGCGCTTTACTTTCTAACTTTTGTTGATCTTTAAAGATTTGAGCTAATGAAGGGAGAATTGAGCGATTTACTTTATAGTCATCAGACCAAAGTTTCCCTCTCATCACCGCTTTTGCACAATGAAAGTACATACTCTCTATGACTATTTTGATAACAACCTTAGGATCTTTACTTCCATCGGGGCAAGCAGATATCAAGTTGGCGTCGGTGTGAATACTTGCGATTCCTTTAATACGGAGCACTTCATCAATACCATTTACCATCAATAACAACCCTACCTTGGGGTTACTAATGATATTTTTTAGACTATCGATACGATTGTTCCCCGAGCTATCAGGGAGCAACAATGTTGATTCATCTAAAACTTTTACGAAGCCAGGCTCCCCTCCTTTAGGAGAAAGATCGATATACCCTTGTGAATCAGCGGTACTTAGAACTGCAAAATGGCAATTATTAATTAATGTAATCGCATGAACATCCAGCACAGGCAGAGCTTTATTTTTAGCTCTCGCACTTGGCTCTGCGTAAATTTCTTTTAACTGCTCTATTGTTTTAATTTCACTCATTCAATGTTATTCCTTCACTATCGTATAATGCTTTGCTTGTAAGCAAGCAGTAACTCTGACTTCTTGTATAAGCACTCGACATAACTCATCGTAAAAATACTACGAGTACAAATTATCTCTTTAATACCTTGTTATCTAAAGATTTAAAGTTTTTCACTAAACTCCCCACACTGCTTACACTTATAACCATGCTTGTAAAAAAACAGTGGAAAACCCAGTAAAATAAAAACTAAGAAAGCTGGGCGTTTACCTTTTGTAAATGCAAATAGATCTTTACTACCACATTTAGGGCAAACGTCTTTTTCTTCATCAACGTCAACTTCATTTCCCAATGATTCTGAGAAATCGCTACTAAGTATTTGTTTCGCATCTTCTGCATCACTTTCGGCCACCATCAGACGGACGCCGCCAATTGCATTTGAATAAAGCCACTGAGTATTTACCGTGTGCTCGTCAGCGATGTAACTTTCTATTCCGACACTATCTAGGCTTGCTCTCGCAATATGAGCTTCATGAGGAAAAGAAAACCTTGCTACTACAATCACATATTACTCCTTGTGGGAAAGCGCTCCCGTAAGGTATAAGAAACGCTAATTGGAAATGCCATGTATGGTACGCTAGCCTGAACCGTTTGTTGTACCTAATCACCCAACCACAACTATTGAAACTACATCGACATCAAAACCATATGAAAAAATAACGGCAAACAAACAGCCACATGAGCCATGTCGGTGCTTGATACATTTTTCAACTTTATCACGAGCACGACCATAACCCACACTGTAGCGGACGCTAAGCCTAGATAATTATCTAAGTCATTGTAATAATCATACTTATCAAGGAAAGATAGAAAATTACTCTCTTTAGTTTCCACCGCCTTTCTAAGCACCTCATTTGCAATTGAGCAATAGTATTTCGAGAAACTCAGGAGAGTAAACTGAACGAGTGTTGCTACTATTAAAAATATCTTCATATTTACATCACCGCATAATGCCCCGCTAAGAGATGAGTAATTCAATACAGAAGCCACTAAAAATCATCTTAATCACTCAACGTATTGCGCCGTAAAAATACCACACGTTGCGAATCAACTTTGAGCAGTTTGTTATAACTCTGATTTCGCATTAATGTATAGCTTATGAACATCGTCTGAATTAGAAAAGTCTATACAGTAGGCCAATTTGATCACGTTACCATTTTTTGATTTGTAAATAGCCATATCATATTTTTCCAATAGCTCGCTAACCCCAAAGAATGACTCCAAAGGAAGCTCGGAAAACTCTCTGTAGCCTTGCATCGCCGTTATCGCATCTTTCGCAACAGCTGATCCTTTGTAATTAGTCGCAATGCAAGATGAGAGAGCGAAGTTTTTAAACAGTTGCTCATCGCTTTGAATACTTAGTGGATTCGCGGCCTCTCCTACACTACAAAGAGCAATACTTATGCTGGTTACTAGTACTCTACATTTCATAAATTAAACCTTTTGCTTCCTAAGAGTTACAGCACATTATTAAGGAGAGAGTATCACAATACAAAACTGCCCCACATCACTTAAATCAACTCATAGTGAAAATGCCATGTGTAACCACTCTTGTTGTGAACCAATTATTAGCCCACTACAGACTAATACATATACCCTAACCAATCTATATGACCAAAAGCCCAAGTTTTGCCGCTGATAGGTTTAACATATAAATCATCTAGTTGCTCTACAGCAACACCGTAATTTTTATGTTCGTGAACTCGCAACCAAGAACTTAGAGAGTTAAGGCGCTGATAACCATTAGCCAGATAAAAACGCTCCAAATCGGAGACTAAAATGATGAAGTCGACATCTTTAGTGGACGCATACTCGCTGAGTTGAGACAACATTGTTGTGCCAATACCTTGTCTTTGAACTGTGCTCTCGACACAAAAGTCACTCACACCTAATACTTTATAAATTTCATCACCAACGCGAACAGCTCTGTAGTCTAATCCCATGTAACCAACTAACTGATCACCTTCGTAATTCAGAACTCTCATATGCGGGAGTTGCTTATAGTAAGAGCGAGTAACTTGGTGTTCAGGAAACGACTTGTTTCTAAGAGCTTCAATTGCATTATGCTGCGCTTTAGATAACTCGATTTCTGGGTAAATATCCATATTTGACCTTTGAGTATTAATGACCTTTTGGAGTTGAGCAACGCAATACAAAAGCCGCCGCATACCGATTTAATCACTGAGCTCAACGCCCAGTTAATGCCACGAGTTGAGAATCAATATTAGACAGTTTGTTAGTTTACATTTCGCACGAATCACGCGATTTAATTAAATTGAACATTTCATGCGATACATTATGATCTAACTGTACACTCAATTGGGAACTGGCCATGCATACATTAACAGCCAATGATGCCAAACAAAATTTCGACGAACTACTTCTAAGCGCACAACGCGAGCCAGTAAAAATCAGCAAAAACAGTAAAGATACTCTGCTATCAGGGTTTCAGATGCTAGCTGATAATCCAGATTTAGGAAGAAGTTGTGACGAGATGTACCCAAATGGCTTTTATTTCCCGATAGGAAAACACACAGCTTATTTCACCAAAGAAGATAACTTTATCTTAGTTGTTGCTGTATTAGGTCAATCACAGCTACCCCAGAATCATCTGAAATAACACGATTTTCACCTTAGAAGCATAATTAGGGTGAGAGTTTATCCATGTAAACTAACGCCGCATTAAGGTGTGAGCAACGCTACCACGAAACTTAACCAGACCACCATAAAGACAAAACCCAACGATGGAGTGAAAAATGCCATGCGTTGGGAATCACTCTTAAATGCTTTGTTATTTGAATTTATTATGGGCTACTCTACTTCGATGAAATCATCATCACACTTACCACCATGTTGTTTCTTGTATTTTTCAAACTCTATATCTGTTTCTAAGTCACCAGTAGGCCAACCAGCATCTAGTTGTGTCAGCATGTCAGATATTGGCGACCAGCCGACAATATCAGAAGTCGTTTTATTCAACCAACATTTACCATCCCAGTATAAGTAGTCATACGAGCCAAAACCACTAAGATGTCTTATTGCAACTAAGTAGACACCAATTTCGCTAGGCTCTGTACCCTCAAACCATGTAGCTTTGATCTTAACTTTACTCATTATTTCTGATTCCTAAATGCTTCCACCTTATCAATTAACCAACTCATAGACTCGGGTCTTCTCGCCGGCGCATGAGCACCATCCACCAAGAAATCGATTATAAAGTAAGTATTGATGCATGTAGCATCCTCAGTATAAATTAAGACACTATCACTTGTATTAATATAGCCAAGTTTTAGCGTTTTAACTTTATCTAGTATATGAATATGCATTAACCCAACATCTTCTGCTGCAGGAGCTGGTCTATGATATGGGACTTCTTTACCAAAATATGATATCTGATGACCTTGCTTGTGACGGCTTAAAGTCATGAATTAATAAATCTAGGTCTTTGTTAAGTTTTCTTTCCTCACTGAGAACCCTAGTTACGTATACTTTGACCTCCATGTTTAAACCGTTTCTCTTTTATTTGACTTCTACAAATTCAGTGAAACTTTCACTTTGCCTATCTTTAGCACGCTCAAAGCTCCTTTTTGCTCTATTTATAGCAACATAATGAGAGGGGAAAGTTTCCTGTTTTTTCGCCTTAGATCTTGATTTTTATTTCATTTTTACTCCTTTAACGTTAAATATCTAAATCTAAATTCCAATAACGCTCTGTTAAGGTGTGAGCAACGCAATACAAAAGCCGCCGCATACCACCTTAAAAACTAAAACCAACGCATAGTGAAAATACCACGCGTTGCGAATCACTCTGAAACAGTTTGTTAGTTGATGTGACTTCAAATATTACACTAGCCACAGAATATAGATGCCTTATCAGGAACAATATATGCAACTCAATCTACAGTAAGGGGTGGCCATGGGAAAACCCACAGCAACAATAACATCAATGCACATCTGCCCCAAAGTCACCGCTAAAATTCCGCATGTGGGCGGCCCTGTTGTCGTTGGTTCACCCAATGTTAAAATTGGTGGGTTACCTGCGGCTCGAAAAGGGGACCGTCTTGTTTGTGTTGGTCCACCAGATTCCATAAGCCAAGATTCTAGTTTGGTGTTTATCAATGGAAAGCTCGCAGTTCTTATGGGGGCACGGAACGGCTCACGGCAGTAAAATAGTAATTGGAAACCCAACAGTGCTCGTAGGAGACAGTGGCAGTCAAGCTTCTACGCCAAAACCTAAAAGTGCTACAGGCTCTGCGACACAGACAAACTCACTAACTAATGATTCAGTTGGGAATATTCCCCGTGAGCAGAAACCAATTGTTAAGGTTAGTGCAGGACAAGCTTCAGGCATAAAAGGGAAACAGAGATCGTGGGCGTTCGAACTAGAACCTCCTGAACCGAATACTCTATATGAGGTAACCTCAACTCATGAAGGAAGCCCAGTAACGTACACCTACGAAACCGACGCACAAGGTAGAACAATACGAATAACGGGGAAACTGCAAAAGTCTCCCATTAAAAATCAAGCTATGCGTGATAAACTGCACCGTAATTCATCTACTCAATCAAAGTATGGAGGGGATGACCCAAACTATGATGGTGGTCACTGGCACTTGATGAAGGAAAATACGTGGAAGTAGATATCCGAATTAAGTATGGTAAAGGAGAGACACAGTCCAAACTTATTTCAAAGTGGACTGTAAATGGTGGCTCCACCAATCGTTTGGTATTTAAGAATTAAGGTAAATTTATGTTTTCATCAGCGGAAGAAATTTATAACCATATTGGAGGAGCTATCTCGGAGGTGGTTCCCGAACAGTGGTGTGTAGCTTGGGTTGACATTGCTATGAACCTTTCTACTAGAGCGGTATATTTTCAAGACCGGTACTTAGTAGATGCTAACTCAGATGATGTGAAGGATCTCGACATCTATAGTTCTGATAACATTGAACTTGATGATGCCTTTAGTGACTTATTTGATTTAATGTCTAGTAAAGAACAGAGCAAGCCTTGGAATAAAGCTCGTTTTGTTGTTCATCCTGACGGTGATTTTAAAATTGAATTTAAATGGGATGAGGATTGGGCATGGTTAAGTTCATTAGCTCCAGATAAAGATATATATCCTGATAGCGAAACTATGCAATTAATTGAAACATGGGATGGCCTTGGTGAAAATGCTTACCGCCCTTGGTTTGATCCGGATTCAGCCATGTTTAAAAAAGACTAACACAAACTTTTAATAAAACTCCACAACCACTTACGAAATGAAGTAAGTGGTTGTGGCTTCAATCTAAAAGACCTAGCTTATCACCTAACGCCCAATTAAGGGGTGAGTAACGCAACATCTATGTCACAGCAGACCACCTTAATCACTGAACTCAACGCATAGTAAAAATGCCACGCGTTACGAATCCCTCTTGAACAGTTTGTTAGTTGCAATTTTTACCCACTTCAGCTGAACAAGTGATATCGAACGTAGGGCTCAACAGACAAACATGACAATGCTTTTCCACCGCTTCTCCTTGAGCTGATCGCAAAATGTCAGACTCCTTAAAACCACTGCCATTTACTGTAAAGTGTAAGTTTGCCGATTTATATAAACGAGGCTCTGATTCTGTTAGGGCGAAAGTAACCGTATTTTCTAGGCCTTTAACTTCAACACCTTGATCTTGCAGTAACAAGACGACATCCGTAGCACTGCATGAACCTAAAGCCGACAATAGAATTTCCGTTGGGCAAGAGGCTTTCTCAGTTGTAGCGTCAACATTAAACGTAAAGCCGTCTTCAGCTGACACTTTAAAACGACAATCACCATCCACTTTATATTAATACTCATACTTCCCTACTTTTTGATGTCACTATTGTTGATTGCACTTAACGCCTTATTAAGGCGTGAGCAACGCAATACCGAGTCCACCGCATAAAACCTTAATCACTAAATTCAACGCATAGTAAAAATGCCACGCGTTGCGAATCCCTCTTAAACAGTTTGTTATGCGAAATTCGACAATGCTGATTTGTACGCCTTTCTAGCCTCGGTACTTAAGTAGCTATCCATACCTTGGAACAGTTCAAATAGCTCAGCACCATATTTGAGTTTGAACTCTGCACTGCTATAAACAAGCTCTAACTCATTAGCGACCTTTAACTCGCAAAACAATTTCACCATTGCACTGTCGAGTTTGAATGTTGAACCAGTAAATCTGTCTTTAAATTGGATTTCTAGCACTTTGCCAAATTGAGGGAATACATACTTTCGGTCGCATGAGCAATACAAATAAACCAATGCTTCTTCATCATTACCAATAATTCGCGCTATTTCTTGGCGCTGGCTTAGCGACACCATATTTTCATCGAAATCCGCTGTTCCATACGCGGCATGAAAGAGACCTGCGATTTGAAGTAACTCGCTACTACCCCAGTTAATTAGAACTTGTTCAGTGCCTTTCAGGTGTACTTCCAATGAACCGTTAAGGTGCTTAAAGTCACCCGCTCCAAGTTCTTGAAGCATTCCAAATTTATCCATAAATCTCAATTCCCTTTAGGTCGCATAACGCCCTGTTAAGGTGTGAGCAACGCAATACCGACGCTTCCGCACAACACCTTAACCACTAAACGCAACGCATAGCAAAAATGCCATACGTTGCGAATCACTCTTAAATAGTTTGTTATGTAACTTTACTCAACCTGAGTTAACAAGCTCAGATTTTCTAGAAAAAAAGGATCGTATTCCAAAGTAAAACACTTCGCGAGTAAAGGAGACGTCTCATTCTTATAATTAATTGCGGGCTCATATTTTTTTACTAGCCTAGATACTTCAACGAAAGTGTCTGGTGATATAGAATTCATTTGCACTATACCTGCAGAGATATTTCTAATATCACCTAAGTCATAGTTTTTATGTTGAAAGTACTGATATAAACAATTCGCTCTCGCGAATTGTATTAGTCGTTCATCGATATTAGATTGGGGACCAGTATTAGCTTTTAAAGATAATGACATCAGTAAAAGTATGAAAGTCATAACCTTGATCATGTGCACTCCCAGAACAGAACTTTGTGAGTGACTGATGCATACCCTTGGTATACGCATTTATTCCCACCCCATAGGTCAGCATGCCCTGTCGCATCACTCCATCCGTCAACTTGATAGATAATTATGCCCTTACGCTCTTTAATTTTCTCTAGGTGCTCTTCGGGAGTCAGCTCTTCAGGGCTAAAGTATTTTTCTGATAGGTATTTGATAAGAATTTTGACTCGAAAAATATACCAAAATTTATCTTGTCCCGAAGAGACTTGAAGACTCATTTTTCCTTCCGGACTAATCGCGTTGTAACGAGGAATTTTGTGTTCTACGCCGCTACCATTAAGAGCTTTGGAAACTCAAATAGCACAAGCGTTTGAAAATATACCTAGTTCGTACTTCGAACCTACTTTACCACCAATTTTTTTAAAAACCACATTAGCTGGTAAAGCAGGGTAATTGGCACGAAGATTTTCCCATGTTGGCAATTTCATTTTCACCTCAATCCTTAGTAAGTATCTTAAGATATATAATGTGCCGCTGATTCGACCTCATGTAAAAAAGAGAAGAAAATTTTATAATTGAAATCATATTGTTTTGAAACTGACTAATCATGAAGTTACATAACGCCGCATTAAGGTGTGAGCAACGCTACTACGAACCGTAACCTTACCGCCGTAAACACAAAACCCAAAGATGGAACTAAAAATGCCAAGCGTTATGAATCACTCTTAAATGCTTTGTTATGTTTGTTCTAATCTTAGGAAAGAATGAAAAAACCTTTTATTGAGCTATACGTCACATTTTAAACTCACAAAACGTACCCACTAAACAGAAGCAAATATTATGCATCAAAACACCCATTTAAGGCAGAGGACATAGCAGTAAAAAAATTCATGATTCAAGGACTTGTAGTATCTGAAAGTTCTCATAACAGCATCCGTGAAATCAACAAACGAGTTACAAACATGAAGCTACTTTCTGTGCTTGGTGGATCAACCGCGACTTACCAAATTTTCTTCAAAAACACATTTGCTACAGCCACATACAATATATCAACAGCAGATTGGGAAACCTTCGCTCGTGGTGCAACATCAATACCTGTAATTACTCGAAAAATCATAAAGAATGAAGCTTTGATGCACTTTACGAGTAAAACAGGGAAAGAACTTAAATTTTGTCAGTGTACATATGAAAGCTTATAAATCAACGTTACTCTTTGTATTTACCCTCATTACATTTTCAAATTCATTTGCTTTTGATTGTGTAAATGAGCGGGACTTTGTTATTTCTGAAGATCATTGGATACATAGTTTATCACCGGAAATTCAATACTATACTGTCATGTACTTGTCTGAAAAGACGGTTGAGCAATGCTTAAAAGAGAAGCCTTCCGAAAAAACCAAAAAACTAAGGTTAAAACTCGAAAAGGCAATTGGCACTGAAAAGCTGTCTGAAATAGAGAGAGAGTTTATTTTTTTATTTGATACACGGAGTGCGTTTGATGCTTTAGGGCTAGATATAATGAGTGACGACTTTCTGCAAAAACTTAGGGACCACGAGTTCTCTAAAAACTGAGCGTCCCAAAAGCTGGTGTACCCCACAAAACCCAACCTTGAACTGAAAATGCCAAGCGTTTGGAATCACTCTTAAATGCTTTGTTATGGCGATACTTAACTTCGCGAGCCTAAGCTTTTTTCACGAACGCCGCTGTTACCATCATTTCTCCAGCACCATCGACCTTGCAGTCGAGTTGGTGCTCTTTACTATCAACAATACGTCTAACAACTGCTTTTGTACCGATTTTCAACATCAGGGAGCTACCTTTAACTTTAAGATCTTTTGCCAAAGTAACTCTGTCACCCTCGGCTAACAAAGTACCATTTGCATCCTTAACATTAATAAGTTCATCTTGGGCAAATTCACCAGGGTTCCACTCAAACGCACACTCCGGACAAACCAAGTTAGCTTGATCTTGATACACATATTCAGAATGACAATTTGGACAAGGAGAGAATGACATAAACTTTCAACTTTTCGATTAACATTTGATATATGATAAGTTGATAACGCTCGATTAGCGAGAGTTAGGGCACTATATTTAGTAATACCAACTGTGCTACCTAACTCGAATTATTCCGAAAGCCATAACGCGCATTAAGGTGTGAGCAACGCAACCACGAAACCTAACCATACCACCGTAAACACGAAACCCAACGATGGATGAAAAATGCCAAGCGTTGGGAATCACTCTTAAACGCTTTGTTATGTTTGCCTATTGGCTAAGCTTGGCGATCAAAGAGTCTAGTACCATAAGATCATTTGCTTTTTCCATATACTCATCACTGTCTTCGCCCAATTGGGATAACAGAACATGCTCTCTTTCTAGTTTTTCTTTTAAGCACAGCCTAATATAACGGAGCTCTTTTTCATTGAACATTTCAACCTACCTGTGAGTTTGGAGAATTAATAAAACATGGTCTGGCACTAGATTCTAACTGCTGCAATTTTGTCAAATATAAACTAAGAGGCATATCTTGAAGCGGACGAATTGTGAAATGATGCTTCCCTTTACCTCCATCTTCGCCCAGCGAAACATGCAAACCATTTGGTATTTTAGTATGTTGTGGAATCTTCCACCACAACGTACCAAAATGAGGGTTTCGATAATTGAAGGAGACAGCCTTCCGGATTTACAATCAACGCACTCAATTCCGTTTTTATTGTATATTTTAAAATCCCATACAGCCTCCATATCTCGTGGAGGAGTCGTTCGAATGTAATCAAACTTTGCCTTAGTTTTGCGTCCGAGCCAGAACAAGTCAAAAGGTAAAGAAATATAGAATTTGATGGGCGTATACATCTATGTGTCACTAGTTCGCGAATATGCAACAAGGGTAATTTCAGTATGATATTCATCATAACGCCAGTTGTAGGCTTCTGGAGCTCAGTCGAAAGCTCTAATTATCATATAACATTGAATTACATTAGCTTTTCGATGCCGTTGGCAAACATAACGCTCTGTTAATGGGTGAGCAACGCATTACCGAAGCGACCGCATACCACCTTAAACACTAAAATCAACGCATAGCAAAAATGCCAGGCGTACTGAATCCCTCTTGAACTGTTTGTTATGAGCGTACTTATGTTGCCCACTTACCAGACAAAAAGTTTGAAACAAACGAGGATAAGCGCAACTGTGATAAGGCCACCCCAACCGATTGTTCGTGTTATTGTTTCCGGTGATTGTGTATTTAAATGAGGAAATAAAATGGCCCCAAAAGATAACAGTGGCACAAAACCGTATAATTGCCCCATTTGTGATGACGTACCCAAAGGGAAAGGCGGAACAAACAAATACAAAATCGTATACGCAATATAGACAAGCATTGCAATACCGGCTTCCTTTACCGACGTATCACTTTCTCCATACCAAAAGTAGAACCCCACACTGACACAAAAAACAGCCACACTGATCAACAGAACTATTCTCCTAATTATTCTTTAGCTCATAACGCCACGTTAAGTAGTGAGCAACGCCACCACAAGACCTAAACCTTTGTGCAATTCACACCATTTAGCCTTATAGCCCGTGTAAATTTGAGCATCGACTTTTACAGGTATATCAACATCAAATACCGAAATAGCCAGTTCGATCTTTTCCAGAGACTCACCTTTCACCCTGAACCCGAGGCTAGAACCACAGTTAGAACAGAACATTCTAGTCGTTCCGTTTGATGCAACAAACTCTTTGAGTAAATGCTTACCTGTAAGCCAACTTAAACCTTTGACCCCAACCAGTTTCCCAAACGCTGCACCGTGAAATTTTCGACACATAGAACAATGACAATTAGCTACTTTTTCACTAAACCCACTAACAGAAAATCGGACGCCTCCGCATAAACATGAACCTTCAAATCCTGCACACATCCTGAGTTTTCCTCCCTATTGCATAACGCCGCATTAAGGTGTGAGCAACGCTACCACGAAACCTAACCAAACCTTCGTAAATACAAAATGCCAAGCGTTGGGAATCACTCTTAAATGCTTTGTTAGCTCTCTGCTTGTTCAGGTAGCAACTGCTCTAGCTTCAAACCATATTCTGCTTCATTGCTTTTATATTCATCTTTCAAATATTCAAAAAACTGAGTCAAATGAACTAAGTATTCCTCATAATCTTCACGTTCTCGCAAAGTTTCACTATGTAACAAGTTTTGATTATATAGAACAGCATCTCTAACTGCCGATAATAGCATCGGTACATATGGCTTAGGTATATTCATCTTACGCAGCCTCTCTTACTGCTAACTTCGCTAATTTACTCAATAGTAACTTAAACTTTGACAAGGGCATATCATAAGCAGGAGCGATAGTGTAATGATACGCACCAAAACGAGGGTTATACTGATCTTTAACTATCGCCAACCCAGAAGGTAAAGGTGTGCCCTCTGGTATCCGATAGTGCTGCCAATTTGGTCCCTGTGGTATCCCTGGTCGATCAAACGTACTGATGCCTCTTGGCAGGTCTTTCACTAACACTCTCGCATCAACTCCCATTCCTTTAATAGTAATGTCAGCAGGTCTAGGTCTACCATTTAAAAGAAGTAGAGTATCTTCAATTAGTTCAAAAAGCTCCATACCTTTTTTAACATTTAATCCTCTCCACAAATTAAGAGGTACTTTACCCTCATAATAGTTATGAATTTGCCCCTTATCTAACAACACATCTTTTAGCAATGTAACAGTTTCCATGTTTCCTCCTTTTGCTTAAATTCTCGAGAGAGCTAACGCCTTGCTAAGGTGTGAGTAACGCAATACAAAAGATACCGCACAGCGCCTTAATCACCATAAGCCACCGCAAAGTAAAAATGCCACGCGTTACGAATCACTCTTAAGCAATTTGTTAGTACATGCGCTACTTCTATTTATGCGCTCCAAGATATTGAAAACTTAAATGATATGAAAGACTTTGAACACTGAGGTGAGACGGGCAGCTACAAAACTTAAAACCGATAGAGAGACGAAAGTTGGCTAGAAGAAAAACGTACTGAACTACCCTACATTCATTAGCTTCAAATTAGAAAAGGATTCTTTCCTCGTACTTCAACAGCCACACCAAAAGTAATCAAGGTTCTCTCAAAAACCACTACGAAAATGAAGAAGAGCCAAAGAAATAGGCTAAGAGTTAGAAGCCGTAAACGGTGAAATCAAAGCGAACACTCCGCATATAGTGCCACCGGAAAGAACGTGAAAGGCACTAACTTAAAGGTGTAAATATGAGCGCCAAAACAGATAAACACCAAAACTGATGACCTTTGATGTCAAACCCGTACTAACGCCCTGCTAAGGGGTGAACAACGCAATACAAAAGCCTACGCATACTACTTTAATCACTAACCCCAACGCATAGTAAAAATGCCACGCGTGCCGAATCACTCTTGAAGAACTTGTTATGTTGAGATGTTAAGTAACGCGTTCATGACTATCTAGCATCTTCACAGGCAACTGGTTTTCAACTAGAAAATGGTAAAATCTTAGCTCTTCAATTAAGTCAGGAAAAGCTAGTTCAAAGTCTTGATAGGTCTGATTTTTGAAACGAAACCTTACCGTATGTTCAAACCTTTTGGTTTGCGCATACAAAATTTCATTAATATCAGCAGTATTTATACTTGTACCTAAAAGAGATAAACTATTACCATCAAGCACAACTTCTAGCGACTGTTTCGGTTTGGATGTTAAATACTCAGCAGCTAAAGATACAGCACAAAAAATGCGATGTATCCTAATTGTGTTAAAAATGGAGCCTTAGATATCTCGACTAAGTAGTAAGCAAACATGCCACAAATTAATACTCTAGTGATAAAGCTATACATTAATTTAAAACTGACCAATTTACTTTGTCTCAATAAAGTTTTCATAACTCCCTTCTCAACATAACGCCGCGTTAAGGGGCGCAGGCACGCAATACAAAAGTGACCGCATACCACCTTAAACACTAAAACCAACGCATAGTAAAAATGCCTCGCGTTGCGAATTACTCTTAAACAGTTTGTTATGTGAATTCTCGATTGAAACGCCGAACTTTTGTACGCATATTTTTCATAGGTGATGATGTATTAAACTGAATCATGCGCCCCAAAGTCTATTGTTCATACCACGCAACACCATAGGAATCATGGTCACTTAAGCTTGAAATGAGTAAAAGTATCTCGTTAACTGTAGACTCAAGCTCAATGAGTAAATCATCATATTTCCACTCACAGTACTCTTCGTGGAAGCTTTCAGCGAGTGAGCCTAATTGGTTCCATTTATAACCAGTTTCCGGGAAATCAACATGTTGGTTTTGATATCTTAAGTGATGCCATTTAAGAATGAGTTTCCCCAACCAATCAAGTAAGCCACTGTATCACTAACGCTAATGGCTTTACCTTTGACGTTTCCCTCTACTCCAGGTTTGCGAGCTTTGCCTTCCGGAATTGAACGATAGTCAGCCATGAGTTTCGGAAATATTGAGTTTATAGCCAACTCCAATTCATCCTTATTTCTTGGCACAGAAGACATTTTGACCTCCATTCACATAACGCTCTGTTAAGGTGTGAGCAACGCAATACCAATGCTTCCGCATATCACCTTAACCACTAAACGCAACGCATAGCAAAAATGCCACGCGTTGCGAATCACTCTAAAACAGTTTGTTAGCTTTATTTTAGAGAAGGTCTCTTGAAAAATTAACCACATTATCTCCAAATACACTTATAGCATCGTTTCGTAGTGATTTAATGAGCAACCTCAATTCAATCAGATCGTTACCGTAGTCTGATATTTCATCGTCAGAGTTCTCACAAACATGTGCCCATTGCTTTTCCAATGACTCCAAACCTTCTAGGACTAATTTCATATCCGAAGATGCTAAATCTAAAGTTATCCGTCTCAAACTACTTTACCCTCGTTTTTAAACACCATTGTTGCTTTCAAAGCCATCTCTTCCAGTAACCCCTTATACTTATCTAAAGGCATATTTGTGACAGGTGCGATACCGTAATGATGTGGCTTATCATTTACAAGCTTTAGCCCCTGAGGAGGGCGCGTGTTGGGTGGAAACCTCCAAACCCAACCCGTCATGTTAGATTGGTTAATACCAGTCTTGTCAAATACACTGATCCCCTTTCCATTAGCAATTATTACCGTTATACCATTTAACTGCATCGTGTCCACATCCTTAGATCCCACATGCGATAGCTTGGGAGTTTCCTTATTACCAATCCTAAATAGTTCTTCGGGTAAGATGTAAATTACCACCTTCTAAAGAAGGTGGCTTTGTGTGAGCCCCCTAAAAGAGGGCCTTTGTTTAGTCCAGCGCCAATTGCTGCTGCTCTACTCGCTCTTGCTTCTCTTGATGTCTTACATATCGGCGTATTATTTCTTCATTGATTCCAACACTATCGACAAAATAGCCTCTTTGCCAAAAGTGATTACCCCAAAGCCTGTTCTTCCTAAGGTGAAGAAACTTGATTGTATCTACTCATGTTATTTGTCCTCTTTGACTTCTGGAAAAATCAAAGATGCATTTAGCATGAGTAGATTTACAGGCAAAGCCAAAGCGGATGATAACCACCTACTGAAGTAGGTGGTTTAGGGCTGAAAATAAAAATCTTTCGGAAACATAATTAACTCCAGATGAAATAAAACCTGAACATTAATTACGAACTAACAAGTGACCTAATTGTCGATATTAAATATACGATGGAGTTAAAACTCGTGTGTAATAGCCATGAAAAGTGGTGTACCCCACAAAAAGTAGACAGTACATAACTACATACTTTCGTACTCGACCGGACTGACATGCCCTAACGCTGAGTGCCTTCTTCTGAGATTGTAAAATACCTCGATGTATTCGAAGGTGCCCATTCGGGCTTCTTCGAGAGTTTGGTAGTCTTCTGCGTATATCAGTTCGACTTTCAGTCGGCTGTAGAACGACTCCATCACCATATTATCCCAACAGTTACCCTGTCGGCTCATGCTCGGTACACCTCCATGCTTGCGCATGAAGTCTTGATATATATGCTCTGTATTGTACACCACGGTCTGAGTGGATAATGACGCCCTTAGACGGCTTACGTGACTCAAACGCCATTTTTAACGCATTAGTGATGAGCTCGACGGTCATCGTTGTCCCTAGCGACCAACCCACGATACGCCTTGAATACAGGCCCATCACTGTCGCCAAGAAGAGCCAACGGCTCTTCACCCAGATATACGTGATGTCCGTGACCCACTTCTGATTTGGCATCTCAGACTCAAAGTCTCTTCGCAGTAAATTGTCAGCAACATTCCTCATCGCAGCCACATCCTTGCTGTATTTAAACCCTTTACCATTACGTGCCCTGATACCTTTTTCCTTCATGATATCAGCCACATAATTCACGCAGCAGGCATAGCCTGCTTCGTTGAGCTCTTCGGCTATTCGCACTGAGCCGTAACGTGCCCGATATTGGGCAAAGGTACACATGACAAGCTGTTCAAAGCGCTTTCGCCTCTTTGAACGCTCATTTGGCGTATGATGACACCACTTGTAATAACCACCTCGACTCACCTCTAACGCACGGCACATTAAGCTAATGGAATACTCACCGACATAGCTTTCGATGAATTCGTACTTCACTCTTGTTGCTTCGCGAAGTACGCCGAGACCTTTTTTAGGAATTCCATTTCATCTTTGAGTCGCTTGTTCTCGCGCCTTAACGCTCGAAGCTCTTCGGACTCTTTCTTCGAATAATCGACACTATCTAAGGTGTTAAACTGTTTATCAGATAGGCGTGTGAACTGGCGCTTCCAGTTCCGGTTCTGCTGGGCACTGATGCCCAGCTCCTTGGCAACGGAGACGGCTGTTCGGCCAGGAAGACTGGCCAAGCGGACTGCTTCTTTGCGGAACTATTCGGTGTACGCTGGATTACGATGTTTAGCCATAAATCACCTCTCAATTAGACCCTAGATCTAACTTAGTAAAGTGTCTACTAAACGTGGGGTACTCGGCCGCATAACGCCTTAACCACTAAAACCAACGCATAGTAAAAATGCCATGCGTGCCGAATCACTCTTGAACAATTTGTTAGCTTTCTAGCCAACGAAGTACGCTGAATCATTTTCTGCAAACAAACAGTCTAACGGGTAAGGAAGCTCAAACCTTGGCATATTCCCCTTTGAAAACCATTTAAGGCTTACCGCTTCATCATCGATTACGGATTGAGAAGAACTTTCTACTACACATTTGAACATGATGACTGTGTATTCAACTTGAACACCATTTGGGTATGTAAAACCAAAACCCTCACCACCAAATACACCAAGTAGGCGATCTACTTTTACATCTAAACCTGTTTCCTCGCGCACTTCCCTGGTCAATGCTTCCACTGACGACTCTTGAGGTTCAATCATTCCGGCAGGAAGACTCCATGTACCATCTGATTTTTGCTGAAGTAGTAGCTCTTTGTTTTCATTTAAAATGATACCCGCAACGCCGGGGATAAGAAGTGGCATCGTTCCAATCTTAGAACGAACCTCTTTGATATAGTCACTTGCGCTCAATTTTCCTCCTTGAAAGCTAACGCCCAATTAAGGTGTTAAGCACGCATTGACCAAGTCGCTGCATAGCACTTCAACACCGAAAGCCAACGCATGGCAAGAATGCCACGCGTGCTGAATCACTCTTAAATTGTTTGTTAGCTCACTTGGATTCAAGATTCCTCTGTACCAACCTTCATCTTTGCTCGAAATGCTGAATTTAGACCTATAAAGAACAAAGCATTTGTTATCACAAAAACAAAAATGATCATAATGGACAAACTATTACCTGAAATCGCTACTGTTAGGGAATGCTGACAGAATGCTCCCATTAGACACAGCGCCAGAGGCCTCAAAAAGGTTACGGAGAAAGGCAACTTTTCCTGTGTCAACATGTGTAACATTATTAACACATGAGACGAGTGAACTATTGCTAGTGCAAAAATAATAACTAACACGGAAATCAACATTATAAATCACCTGCTTTTAGTAGCCCTCTTCTCAACAACTCGTCTTGTGCACTTTTACTGTTTGAGTGCGTTTGACAAGCAATTATGCTGACCATTATTACCAAAATGGCGGAAGCCCTTTTAGCATTGATTTCGTTTAACCCAACCTTTGAGCCTACCTGAGCTACGACAGTAGATGTAATAGTCGTTTTAAATTGTTTTGATATGTGCCGAGGGGCTTCTTTTACCCCTTTTTCAGATACTTTGTATAAAACGCCTGCAACGCTAGCAACCGTTATTGGAACTGTAATATCGATACCAATTAGCTTAATTGCGTCTGTAACATCATTGTTCGTATCGAAAAATTTTCTAAGTTTCTTTATCCGATAGTGACCAAGAAAACCAATATGGATTTGCCAACTACTTGTGATATTAACCCATACAAGGCTGATTTCAGCTGATTGTCAGGCAAGTCTAGTATTTTGCGAAGAACCTCTGACTGCTTGTTTCTTAGTAGCTCTCTATACAGGACTATTCCTGTCATTATAACTACAGAGTTAGCCTGTTGCCTTAAACGTGATAAGTACTTCTCCATGCCAATTAGTTGTGCATAATATTTTATAGGGTCGGCACCAATTACCGCTCGATTAACTCTCATAAAACCTCCTCTCTAGACCATTTGAAGTGTCACTTTCTTTGAGAAAAGGTACAAATACTTTTGTAATTTATTAGTTAAACTTCACACGCAATTTGCAATTTACACAATTGATAATTACGTAGTTCGACTGTCGACGGTTGCTTTGCGAGCTAACGCCGCATTAAGGTGTGAGCAACGCTACCACGAAACCAAACCATATCACCGTAAACACGAAACCCAACCTTGAACTGAAAATGCCAAGCGTTGGGAGTCACTCTTAAATGCTTTGTTAGCCCTAGGATTCTGACCAAAGTTCAGAGTCATCTTCTGATAGCTGTTGAAGCTCTCTTTCTATAACTACATCTTCAGGCCATTTGATATCCAAGGAGTTCTTGAATTCTTGAATACCTACATAAGCAATTATGTCACCCTCTATTTGTAACTCCCACACCGAGCCATTCCACTGAGCAAAATCATAAACACCTGCAGCTGGCCCTAGTTTTACCGCAACAAAATACATACCAACAAATGATGGCAGTCCTTTTTCCCAATTCAACTCAATACTCATACTACCTCCTAAAACTTTTCACGAAAGCGTTCAGCTACGTCGGCCAATTCCATTAAGTAAAGTGGTTTTAATTTACATAATTGATGAGCATTTTCAATAAAACCTAAGAGTAAAAAGTAATTTTTAATCAAAAAGCCCTCGCAGTAGATCAACGCGGTGTTACTGGTCTTATGATATGAAAGCTTCTTCAAATGCCAAAGTTTGGATGAAGAATCTCTAATATGGATGTGGGACATCCCAGCCTGCTTGACCTGACTTGGAAAATCATAAGTAGTGTCTCGACCAAATGATTTGTGGGGAACACCCGTTTTCTTGTAATCTTTGAACTGACCAATAAATCTAGTTTACTTTTATCAAGATTATCTCTAAATCCTGAGCTTACAAAAACCTTTACATCCTTGTTCATTTTTATTACTCCATTTCAATAAAAGTTACTTTGTTCCTTATTTTTGAATCATTCATCGTTGCTCGTTCAGTTAACGCTGCTGAACGCCTGATTTCATCTCTTTTGAGTGCTTCTGTCTTATTGTCACCATCTAAGACTTTTTCTTTTTTGAGAACTATCGCTTTTTTCCTTTGTTGCATATTACACTTTCCTCTCTATTTAATTTAGGGCTAACGCCGCGTTAAGGGGTGAACAACGCAAGCCACCAAACCTAAATTATTGTGCCATAAACACAAAAGCTAAACTTAGAACCAAAATTGCCAAGCGTTGAGAATCCCTCTTGAGCAGTTTGTTAGTCGCGAGGCACCGAGCGACAATTTTAAGCCGAACTAAACTTTGCAAACAACAAACTTTATGTGTTTTGATGCACTTAAGTCAGGCGTAGTCTCAAAGCGACTACTCAATGAAACCACTTAGAAAAAACAGCGCCGCAGAAAACGGACTGACAACACCAAAAAGCGCTTTTGGAGAACCAATCTCACAGTGCGGACTTTCAACAAAGTCACTGAAACCACGTGGAACTTACAACACCAGAGAAAACGTCCTTTCAGCAAGTAAATAAGCTTTTAAACCAACAAACTCACCGAGCAGAGTTGCAACCAAAAACAGATTCTCGATTGCCCCGCTCTATCACCACCAAAAAACGAAAAACCGCTCGTAAAATAGCAATGCATTGATTTAGAACCGATGAAACTGAACTTTGACCGACGAAGATGGAACTATGAATCAAACAACCAACAGCCAAGTTTTGAGCTTACAAACATGGTTTTGACTGCTAGCTTTTTCTGGTGACTAACGCCCTGTTAAGGTGTGAAGCACGCAATGACCAAGCCCAAGCATGGCACTTCAACACCAAAACCAAAGCATAGTAAAATGCCACACGTGCTGAATCACTCTTAAACAGTTTGTTATACCGTCACTTCTTATTCCTCTCTGACTTTTCTTGTTCCGAGTCCAAGTCTAAGTGCTCTGGACCTCCTGATAATAACCCTTCGGGCTCATTGTCTACCTTTGGAGGTACTGCATTTCGTTTTTGAAGTTCTTTGACCTTTTTAGCTAAACGATCTAATTCTTTGTTGTTCTTGCTCATTTACAGACCTCTATTTGATTTGTTCATCATACCTTGTGGTTCTTTGGTTATAGGAGGTTTTTCTTTGGAAGCAAGGAGATTAGCAAACCGTTGTAGCTCTTTAATACTTCGATTTTCTTTTTTTGGATTGTTTTGTGCATTCATTTCTTATATCCCTATTTTTTTACTTAGAAACCGAGGGTTCACTTTGCTTGCAGGCTGTAAGCTATAGCCCAGTGCCTTATAAGTACTAATTGCTCCGTCAACTGGGTCAGCAACTCTAACTTCTTCAGCAAACCAAACAACTCAAATCCAGTTAAAGCAACATAGGCTACACGACCTTTCAAAGGATGAGCTCTTTCAGTTGAGCCTTCCAAGATTTCCAACCTTACGTGAACATTTTTCTCTGAGAGCTTTCCTAAACATAAACCGCATAATGTTGAACCATACCAAATTGCAGCCTCGAACCTTTTATGATGACGCTCGCGGTAATGTGCGAACCAACTAGACCAATCCCAGCCACCATTCGGCGGTGTCCTCATATTCCCCCACCTTTTATATGCTGCCATAGCCTGGGTGTTGATTGGAGTGAGCTTCACTTGAGGTAAGTTAGTAGCTATCGGCACAGAAGCATATACTTCATTTCTTAAGTTTTGGTATTTAGCAATAAATTCACTATAGTTTGAGGGTTTATTCATGCTTAACTTCTCTTTATTTATATCAAGAAGTTACCTTACTTTTCTCTACAGAAATCCATTAGATGAAAAACAGCTTAGATGCAAATATTATCGAGAGACTCAGCAGTCTCATTGTAATCCCCACAATTGTCATTTACATTCAAGGATAACGCCTTGTTAAGGAGTGAGGCACGCAATAACGAAGCTTCCGCATAACACCTTAACCACTAAAATCAACGCATTGTAAAAATGCCACGCGTGCCGAATCACTCTTGAACAATTTGTTAGCATACTTTTTCAACGCTCATAGATCTTTAAGTGATTCTCTAAGTTTATCCATAGTTTGAATCCCAAGTTCACTACTAATCCAACCATACTGGTCGCCATGGAACCGAGGGAAAATATGCAAATGGTAATGGTCGAGCTCGTTGAAATGAGGTGCCTCTCCGTTGTTTTGCATAAAGCCGATACCTTCGGGATTGAACTTAGCTTCTATACGCTTATATTAATCTCTTGCGACGTCGGTGATCTCTAAAAACACAGACTCGGGCAAGTCGATGAAAGTGCGGTATTGAGTCTTGGGACAAATTAAAATATGTCCAAAGTTGATTGGGTCATGGTCTGCAAAAGCTATAACTTGGTCAGATTCGTACACGATGACCGAGTCAATTTCACGATTAACAATTTGTTCGACTATCGTAGTCATCTAAACTCCTATCAAAGTATGCTAACGCCGCATTAAGGTGTGAGCAACGCTATCACTAAACTAAAACATACCACCGTAAACACAAAAACCAACGATATAATGAAAAATGCCAAGCGTTGGGAATCACTCTTAAATGCTTTGTTAGCTTCCTGTTCGAAACACTACAGCTCAATTTTTAGCAGACATATTAATCTACGCTTCGGATTGAAATTCCCTCAAGTCGTTTAAGTAAGCTCTCGCCATATGGAGCTAGCGCTACTTGTGGATTTGAGTTCATATATAAACTCAAAGCACGAACAAGATCTTCTTTAGCATGAGATAATCGTTCAACTTCTCCTCCATTGAAATCCGTAAAAACTATTCCTTGTAATTCATTTAACCATTTTGAAAACGAATCGGGCTCTGATGAAAGCACTGCTAGCGTAATATAGGTATGATGAGTCAAGGCAACTAACAACAAAAGGGACACCTCTCCAGAAACAGCACCATCCCTGTGAACCCATATTTCACCCAGAGTATTTATTGTAGGGACAACTATTTTCGATTCATCACTTTCCAAGTGTTCTTGAATTAAAAAATAATTATTTTTCATCCAGAGAAGGTTGAGCTCTGTACGTGGGGTGGATGCGAACACAGAACTTGAAAACATTAGAAAAATTAAAATCAAAATATTTTTTAACATGAATCATTTCTCCAGTTGATTTGTTACTCTAATCTCAATTTCTTTATACTTACCAATCTCTAAAAAAATTTCTTTTAACGCCACTTTGCTATTGCTTACATAATAATGAGAATCTTTTAACACTCCCCAACTTTTACCCGGCATTAGGCAGCCTTCCGTATTTTTGTGATAATTGCCTGCGTGAATCAAAACATAAGTCCGTCCTGGAACATTTTTTAATTCGTACACATTTTTATACTTGGTACCACTAAATGGTTCCACTTTGTATGTACCAGCCGAAATTCTTTTGTCTGAACCCTCAACTATCGAGTCAGGACCTCCTGGTTCGAGAACAAACCAACTCTTGTCGACACCTTCAATAGTTAGTTTTCCTAACGTTGTCTCTCCATACTGTTTTATGCGTCTGAGATTTAATATTTCTTTGATTTTTTTGCCAGTCATTTATTTGATCCTCACATTAAATTGAGGAAATACTAGCTGAAATAACTTAATTACATGCCTCCAAGAGTCCCTTTTTCGGCAAGTATCAAAGCAACATTGTACTTGACAATTCTAACTCTTACATTTAACGATTGGATTGATAAAGCTAACGCCTTGCTTAGGTGTGAGTAACGCAATACAAAAGCTACCGCACAGCGCCTTAATCATCATAAGCCACCGCATAGTAAAAATGCCACGCGTTACGAATCACTCTTAAGCAATTTGTTAGTACATGCGCTACTTCTATTTGTGCGCGCCAAGATATTGAAAAGTGGCATAATATGAAAGGCTTTGAACACTGAAGTGAGACGGGCAGCTACAAAACCTTATCGGCATTGAGAGACGAAAGTTGGCTAGAAGAAAAACGCGCTGAACTCCCCTATTTTTACGGACTTCAAATTAGAAAAGGATTCGATCCTCGAACTCCGGACGGCAACACCAAAAGTAATCGAGATTCTCTCAAAAGCCACCACGAAAATGAAGAAGCGCAAAAGAAATAGGCTAAGAGTTAGAAACCGTAAACGGTGAAATCAAAGCGAACACTCCGCATATAGTGCCACCGGAAAGAACGTGAAAGGCATTAACTGAAAGGTGTAAATTCGAGCACCAAAACAGATAAACACCAAAACTTGTGACCTTTGATGTCAAACCCGTACTAACGCGCAGTTAAGGTGTAAGGCACGCAATACTGAAGCCTCTGCATACCACCTTAATCACTAACCCTACCGCATAGTATAAATGACACGCGTACCGAATCGCTCTTGAACAATTTGTTAGGCAAATTTTACAGATATGCACCGACTACTGACATGCAATGCTGAACCGTGCTTTCTTTTTCACCGACTGGCGCGACATAGTGAATTGCAGATTCAGCATCCGCCCTACTCGACAACTTACTAATAACCCACGCTGCTAAGTACTTTGATGACAAACAACCACCTGCTGTTGCAAGATTGCCATCAGCATAAAATGGCTGCTCTAAAACAGTCACTCCCGATTCGACAACCCAAGGTCTCGTTGTTAAATCGGTACAAGCTGGTATTTGATGCAGTAAGCCAAGCACAGACACGAGCAAAGTACCTGAACATTGCCCACCAATTAACTGAGTTTCAGGGTTTAGATTTAACCTTGAAAGTATATCTCTGTCTTGAGCAATATCGCGTGTTAGTACACCGCTACCAAACAATACAACGTTGGCTTGATTCGCAAACTCCAGAGGCTGTTGAGATTGAATTGTAACTCCGTTCATTGAAGTGACGTACTGAGATGGACTCGTTATTTGCACGTTCCAACCAGCGTCTTTCATTCGGTTCAAAATTCCCGCTGCTATAAATGAATCAAGTTCATTAAATCCGTCAAATGTTAGTACCGCAATTTCCATATCTGCTCCTATTTGCCTAACGCCGCGTGAAGTAGTGAGCAACGCTACCACTGAACCTAAACTATTGTGCCTTAAACACTTAAGCTGAATAAAACCCAAAATGCCACGCGTTGCGAATCTGCCTTAAACGCTTTGTTAGCAGTCTTTTCCACACCAAATTATGCTTTATTGCATATACCGTTATGTGGTTTGAAGTTAAACGTTCATAGACACTAACATGAAGCACTTGAAACCCAGCTTGCTTTAATTCAACAACAAGGCCACTTTGAGAGGTAACATGACGATATGGGCTGTTATCCCTATAAGTTTCATAGCTATTTTCATCTTTAGAACACAAGCTACTGACGAAAAACACCCCATTTTCAGATAGTGAACGATAAACATTACCCAAGAATATGGCTCGATCTGCGCCAATAATGCAATGTAAGCAATTACCGTCAATCACAGCATCATAACGTTCTGGAAGTTCAAGAGACTCTACTGTTAGGTCAGATGTATAATAATCACCCTCAGTTCCTGTTGCTCTAGCTTTTTCCTTTGCCCATGCAATTGCGGTTGGTGAGACATCTATACCTGTTACCGCAAAACCCAACTTCTGAAAAAAAGCTCGGCAATGATGCCCTTCACCGCACCCTAATTCGAGCAGTTTACCTTGCTTCGGTCGTTTACATAGCTCTAGAAAACGATCCACTAAAACTGCTTTAGACATTCGCTCATTGCCACCCCAACCTTCCCAGCCAGCTTGGCGAGCTTCAACATACATGTCTTCATGAACTTGATAATTTGGTTTCATACCTGCTAACGCCCAATTAAGGTGTGAAGCACGCATCCACCAGACTCAATTTGACCACCGAAAACACTTAACTAACCCAAGCCAAAAATGCCAAGCGCGCTGAATCACTCTTTAATTGTTTGTTAGCTCTTCAAAGCTATAAGTTGTAGAAAAAAGCTCAAAAACAATATTAAAAGTCCCAAAAACCGGGGTGACTGCTCTTGACCAATAACCGAATTCTCAAGGCTAACTATTGGTAATAGAATGAGCCTTAATGCAACGCCTAAGAGACCAAATACAATAAAAAACACATAAAAGAATGGCAACATCAACAACGTTGAACTGGTAATTAGAATTCTGGCAAACATTTCGCTAAAACTCAGGGATCCATAACCAGCTAAAGCCAATATGAAAGGAATACTGATAACCCAAACGTAACTATTTAAAATAGATTCTAATTCTGGGAATGCGTCCCACATAACCCCGAAGGCGACGAGTAGACTAAAAAACCGATAATTCTAATACGGTTAAGGTTTTCTCTATCCTCATCTGTTGGTTCATAATTGCGCCGAAGTAAATTACCACCTTCTAAAGAAGGTGGTTTTGTGTGAGCCCCCTAAAAGGGGGCCTTTGTTTAGTCCAGCGCCAATTGCTGCTGCTCTACTCGCTCTTGCTTCTCTTGATGTCTTACATATCGGCGTATTATTTCTTCATTGATTCCAACACTATCGACAAAATAGCCTCTTTGCCAAAAGTGATTACCCCAAAGCCTGTTCTTCCTAAGGTGAGGAAACTTGATTGTATCTACTCATGTTATTTGTCCTCTTTGACTTCTGGAAAAATCAAAGAGGCATTTAGCATGAGTAGTTTTACAGGCAAAGCCGAAGCGGATGATAACCACCTACTGAAGTAGGTGGTTTAGGGCTGAAAACAAAAGCCGCCGCATACCACCTTAAACACTAAAACCAACGCATAGCGAAAATGCTACGCGTTGCGAATCCCTCTTGAACAGTTTGTTAGGCGACATTTCTACGTTTAACTTCTTTCTCATACGAAGATTCGTTGTATAACCAGATAGCCCAAAATGTGAAAAACATCCCGAACGTGTAAATTGAGTAATTAAGAGCATTATCCGATAAGAAAATCGTAATGCTTGCCGCATTACAAGATGGGTAAAGGAAAGTAACATTAAAAATCATGTACAAAATGGCTGTGACGAAAGTGGTTCTAAAAAGCCAATTTAAACATCCTTTCTTTCGCGATTTTTGCCAATTATCAAATGCTTTACCATTCATTAATCCACTCCTTTTCTGTTAACTGAAGCTAGATTCACGCCAAGATACTACCCACTAGTCTATCGTTTGTCTCATGTCACCTAACGCCAAATTAAGGTGTGAACAACGCTAACACCTTACCTAAAGCATTGTGCCATAAACACTAAACTGGCTTGAAGCGAAAGCGCCGAGCGTTGTGAATCACTCTTAAATTTATTGTTATGTACGTTGTACCGAACGCACTGGTACCCAACCGACTTCACCCGTTGACCTCGAAACTCGATACCACTCATTGAGTTCGAATAGCACTGACAGTTTTTCGCCAATGACAGTATTAAGCTCAACATTGTCATAGTCTTCAAGCAAGATACCTTCAGAGCTTCCTTCAATCTTTTCGATATATTGAACTGGAGCCCAACCCCGCTCTCCTTCGACACTGGTTATAAAGACCCAGTTGGGAAACTCATCGTCAATTGTACCTAGAGCTACTTTGTCGCCTCGCTTCAAATAAAACGGATTGGGATATTCTGAGTCGTGTTTTTCAGTAGTAACAACTTCCATATTTTCTCCAAAGTACATAACGCCCTGTTAAGGTGTGAGCAACGCAATACCTAAGCCACCGCATAACACCTTAAACACTAAACGCAACGCATAGCCAAAATGCTATGCGTTGCGAATCACTCTTAAACCGTTTGTTATAAACTCGATTTACAGCTTATTTTGTATAGATGTTCAACAGGAAAGATCATTGTGTAGTCGTCCCAGTTTAAGTTTCCATCAAGCAAATCAAACTGCAAAAAGCGAGAGATGTCTTTATATACATCGTAATCAGGATGGCCAACACTAAAGATGAATGGAGCAAAATCAACGATTGAAACGTGATTATCACTAAACTCTATTTCTAAAATATGACCCGTAACATGTGTAACTTTAACCACTGATAGTTCTGACATTTTTTACCTTCTTCGTAATTGTAGTTGGACTTACATGCTTTTTCTTAACAAAATAGTCAATCCACTTTTCTACAGTATCATCGGCATAACAGTTTACAAACTCTTCAAACTCACGCTTCTTTTTGCTCTCTAATCCTGCACCTTTATCCTTAACGACAATTTTTGTAATGCGGCCATTTTTCAAGTGAATTTCCGCTTTAGACTCTTTACCTTGAAACTTACCATGAATATGAATTGGCTCATGTTCGTTACTATAAAAGAACAATATAATCCCTAAGTACTCATAAATTTTCGGCATGCACACCTCCTTGAAATGAAAGTGCATTTTCATGCATGCTGTTGATTATTGAGTGTGATTTAAGTGTGAACGTATCTAAACTTCGAGCCGTGCCAGTGTTTATAACGCCTTGTTAAGGTGTGAGGCACGTAATACCAAAGCCTCCGCAAACCACCTTAAACACAAAACGCAACGCATAGCAAAAATGCCACGCGTTACGAATCACTCTTAAACAGTTTGTTATACCTAAATTCTACGAATTTCCGTACGCACCTGAGTCATTAGCAACTTAGACTGCACCTGAATATCTGATGATATATCATTCAGTTTCGCCAAATATTCTTCTTGGATTGAAGTTTGCTGATGTAGGACTATTTCCGTCAATTTACCCATGAATTCATGTGCTGTATTCATTGATAATTCAGTCAAATCTTCCAACTGTTGAAAAGTACCAAGCATCTCGTCGGTTGCAATCAGCTTTAACCTATTAGACTCTGACTTTAATTTGAAAAAGTCTTCTCCTCCTTCGTGCATGATAAGTGAAATTTGTTGGCTAAACCACACTAACACTTCACGAGTTTTCTCTTGGTTGTTTTCAGCCGAAGCTGCCATAAAATCATTAAGGTATTGATCGAAAATAGGTTGCATGCGCCCCATTATTTCACTTTGATTTTTCTTTCCAAACTGATCCAAACTAGCAACATAGTTGGCATACTCAGTGGCTTTCAAGTCAAAGACTTTTAAGCGCCTTTCAGCATCAAACCTTAAGTCTTGTTCTAGCCTTTTGAGTTGCCTTTCATGCCATAATTTAAATAGAAATGCGAATACGATCCAACCCGCATTGATCAACCCAAAAAGCCAAACATAGTATTGTGGGTCTTTTTGAATAATTTCGTAAATACTGCTCATTTGCTTCCTTAGGTATAACGCCCTGCTAAGGGGTGAGCAATGCAATACCAAAACCGCCGCATACCACCTTAATCACTAAAATCAACGCATAGTGAAAATGCCACGCGTTGCGAATCCCTCTTGAGCAGTTTGTTAGTTTGCAGACCCAAAACGTTGATTTTACGTTATTTTAAACTTTGCAAACAACAAACTTTATGTGCCTTGTCGCACTTAAGTCAGGCCTAGTCTCAAAGCGGCTACTCAATGAAACCACGTGGAACAAACAACGCCGCAGAAAACAAACTCACAACACCAAAAAGCACTTTTGGAAAACCAATCTCACAATGCGGACTTTCAACAAAGTCACTGAAACCTCGTGAACTTACCACACCAGAGAAAACGTCATTTCAGCGAGTAAATCGGCTTTTGTACCAACAAACTCAACGAGCAGATTTTCAGCAAAAAAGTTCAACTCAGTGACCCCAAAAGTCGCCGCACCAAAGAACAAATCTACCCTTGAAACGATGCCAACTTTGGATTTTTACCTCGCTAGTTAACACTGAAAGCCGATACGACAATTTCAACTCTGCGCTATAACGCCGCGTTAAGGGGCAGCAACGCGCTACCACCAAACTTCAATTTACCACCATAAAAACACATACCAAAACTTGAGCCAAATTCGCCACGCGTTGACTGTCCCTCTTGAACGCTTTGTTATGTTACCCCTCTAGCCACTTGATTGCGGAGTCATATTCATTAAATGATTGCATTTCCCCTGATATAAACCAGCCACCAACTTTCGAGGCTAACTCTTGCCAGTGTTTATCACCGTAAATTGCTACTTTTTCGAATTTAGGACCGATTTTCAAACCCAGCTGAAAATCATCCCAAGCTGCACGAAGCTCCCAACCTGAAAACTCTGAAATATCTACAAGCACTTTGACATGCTGCCCCTTAACTCCTGCTAAAGCTGATTCTAATACGGGCGCGATTGCTTGATAATCTTCGTAAGTGAGCTTCCCTACTGCCTTGAAGACAAGGAAGAATTCTGAGCTAAATCGCTCTAGCCCTACTGATATACCGTGGCGTTCACTACTCATAACAGAAACCTCTTAATTACGTATGTTTATAAAGAGTAAGAGAACTCAGCAAACTAATACGAGAGCTAGGCATCAATATTGGGACTCTGTTCGCTTGGGTAACATAACGCCGCGTTAAGTGGTGAACAACGCCGACCACAAAACATAAACCATTGTACCTTAAACACTTAACCTGACTGGAGCTGAAATCGCCAAGCGTTGTGAATCCGTCTTAAACGCTTTGTTAAGTGTATTTTGACTCCACATATCCTTTGAGAGTGTTTACACCAAAAAACACCGTAATCATACCGAAAACTATCGGTACTAAATAAAACACCCAACCAATTGAATTTATGATTGCTATATTCGTAGGTGAACCAGATTCAACCCCATTTAGCACTCCAACAGCGAATTTTACTGCAAACAACGTAAGTACAATAAACAATATTGTGGCAAAAAGGTTCACCTGCCAAAACTGCTTACTCAAATCAACCAGTTCATTAAACACATGTTCTATCAAAGATTTCCTTGCCAATTTAGTCTCCTTACTTGTAAATACACTTAACGCCGCATTAAGGTGTGAGCAACGCTACCACCATGCCTAAACCATTACATCGTAAACACAAAATCCAACGCAGATACAAAAATGCCAAGCGTTGGGAATCACTCTTAAATGCTTTGTTATGCATTTAGTCGTTCTTCGGGTGAAAAACTATCGTTCACAAACTTTAAGAATTCACAGCTTATAATTTTCGCTTGCTCCCAACCTAAATCACTAGAATCAACGACATAAAAACCACATATAACACCACCTGCAATTCTGGCCACGCAAATATTTCCATTACCATCTAAGCAAATTGGCATTGCGCCAGGCATATCGTGCTTTACCCCATAAATATCTTCGCCGTATATCTCCGACAAAGAGAAGAACTGTAACTCTTTGAACCCAAAATAGACTATAGGGCCATCGCTAACACTCCACCAATTCAACATACTTTCAGGAAGAGTTATTTGAAATATAGTTTCTAACTTGTGTATTTCTTCCAGATTTGCGCCTACAGGTCTATCTATAAATTCCATGAATCCCCCTGATGCATAACGCCGCATTAAGGTGTGAGCGACGCTTGGCGATACTTGAGCGAAGCGAAAACGCCAAGCGTTGCGAATCACTCTTAAACAGTTTGTTATGTACCGCCTCAAAACAAGACACTTTCAATTTGGGACCATTGTTCCATAAAAGGGACGAAGTCCCTTTGAGGTATGAACTTCTGTGCTGCTGTATTGTTTTTTAAAAATACTTCCTCCAAAGCCCACACATGGTGGTCAGCGTAAACAGCCCACGCCTTTGCTCCATCGTTAAGCTCTAATCGGGATAGAGGCTTGACAGACAGATAGCCTTTTAACAAAGCTAATGACCTATGAAGCTCCAAATCGAACATATACATGCATGCTCTCGCCAACTCATAAGCAGGAGGCATGTTTTGCACTAAATCCCAATCGATTACATCGCTTACTGTGCGATTAGAATCAAAAAAGACATTGAAATGATGAAAGTCGCCGTGGATTAATTGCCTGCTTGTTAACGGGGTATATGAGTGTGTAGCTTCTGAGCTAGCTAGATAATCACGCTGTTGTTTTACTCTTCGTAGCACCGAGTTATTCATATCAAATTCACTATTTGTTTCAATAGCAGCGACTATTTTTTGTAGTCTATCGACCCAAGCACTTTTATCCCAAGAAAGCTCAATTGTTGGAAAGTCTTTTCCAACCACAGAAGCGAGTTGAACATGCAGGTCAGCAAGGGCTTTTCCCAGCTGAAAAGCATGAAACTCAGACAGAGCACTTTTTTCGATTAACGTTCCTTTTGCTTCAGGAAATAGAGCATAAAACTCATCACCTATTTTACAAAAGGAGTGGTGGTCACGCGTCAAAATAGGGGCAATTATAGTATTCAAATTTTGCGATAGCTTTCTCAGCAGTTCATGTTCTAACTTGATCTTAGCAACATTGCGAACACTATATTTTCTAAGATAATAAGTCTCTGAGGATTGGATACGAAAAACATGATTCGTCGCACCAACTGATTGACGTTTTATACTAGCGTCTACACCAATCTGACTCCAGTTTTCACCTACCTCACGAACAAATTCACTCATAATTCCAGTTATCCCTTAGGCACATAACGCCGCGTTAAGTAGTGAGCAACACTACCACTGAACCTAAATTATTGCGCCGTAAACACTAAAGCTGAATAAAACCCAAAATGCCAAGCGTTGCGAATCACTCTTAAACAGTTTGTTATGTGTTACAACTAAGGTGACTTTTATTTTTACCTTCCTACATTGACTACATCATTCACACCAATGCTAAATTTTGCCTCAGTACGTTTTATACATGTATTACTAAAAAGTGAAAAATCAATTTCCCTTGATAATTTACTATATTTAATAACTTCGTCATCATTAGAAAATAATAAAAGTGTAATACTATCTAAATCTGATATTCTACTTAGATTCTCAGCATCCCAATCGAATCCCAGTAAAGAACGAGCAGCAGTATTATTGGAGTACGGACCTAAAAAACAGACTCGATTCCAATCACCTTCGACAACTTCAGAAAAATCGACACTACTGTCATTTAATCTTAGTTGTATCTGAACAGGATACTTGAAGTAAAATAAAGAAAATCATAACCAATTTTTTCATTTTTTCTTCTCTTTCTTTATTACCTTAAGGCGACCTGCTAGCAATGAAGTGTAACAATAATGTGCAGTTTATCATTACTCGCCATCGATAACCCTAACCGAATACCAACTTTATTATTGTGTAAATCCATGACCTTTTCATTTTCTGGTTTTTCCGGAAAGTCTTCATGTGCTATCGTAAATTCGAGAGCATTTTTGTATCCAATGTCACGCGCTAGCATCGCAGACCAAAAACAATGACGAAATGCATCGCTTTTATCATTGTGTCCATTGATGCCAAAGCGAGATTCTGTTTCGAAAAAAGCAACATCTTTCGCTTCTTTTATTGCTATAGCATGGTGAGGGTTTAATTCAAGATACTCTTTTTCACCTTCTTTTAGAGAATTGTATTGTTGATAAATATGTTTAACCATGAGACCTCCGCATTTAAACGCAAACTAGCCTACACTTTTAAAACAAATCCACATTACTAAAAACTGATTAAAAATAAGACCTTGAGAAGGAAAGCGCAGTTACATGATTATCAATTACATCTTCGAACTTACTCGGACACATAACGCCCAATTAAGGTGTGAGGCACGCAATACCAATGCCGCCGCATACCACCTTAATCATTAAAACCGACGCATAGTAAAAGTGCCACGCGTGCCGAATCACTCTTAAATTGTTTGTTAGTTGCCCATCTCAAAGCCTAGTGCTAACATTTGTACACACACCAACAAAGGAATACATCATGGACACTAGAATTCAATTTCGTGTTGATGAAGAAACAAAACGCCTAGCTCAACAAATGGCTGAAAGCCAAGGTCGAACTCTAAGTGATGCTTGCCGTGAACTTACTGAGCAACTCGCTGAACAACAAAGAAAAACATTATCTCACGATGCATGGCTAACTGAACAAGTAAACCTAGCATTTGAGAAGTTTGACTCAGGAAAATCCGTTTTCGTTGAGCACCAAACTGCTAAGTCTCGAATGGAAGAGCGCAAAGCCAGAATCCGTAATCGAGGTAAGCAATGATTTTATGGGAAGAAGAGTCACTTAATGATCGTGAAAAGATCTTCGAGTTTCTCTATGACTTTAACCCTGATGCGGCAGAAAAAACTGACAACCTTATTGAAGCAAAAGTAGAAAACTTGCTTGAACAACCTTTAATGGGTGTACAACGAGATGGCATCCGCGGACGATTGCTCATTATTCCTGAGATTTCGATGATTGTCTCTTACTGGGTCGAGGGCGATATCATCCGAGTTATGCGTGTACTCCACCAAAAACAAAAATTTCCTACAGATTGATTGCTTCCTCTGGGGAACTAACGCCGCGTTAAGTAATGAGCGACGCCTACACCTAACCTAAACCATTACACCGTAAACACAAAACCCAATTTGAACCAAGAATGTCATGCGTTGCGAATCTGCCTTAAACGCTTTGTTATGGCGCAATTCTCAAAGATGGCCACCGAACTAGCCACCCTTTTGAACTTACACGATTTTCAAAGGTTTCTCGTAACCTTTTAGGATTATGTGTGACCCAGTAACTAAATAGGGATTCAAAGCCAAAAGCAGCCATACACTCATACTGATTTGACCCGATTTGACGAACAGCAACCGCTGTTTCTTTTTCTGGCCAGTAACTCATTGCATCCAACGAACTTTGATAAGGTTCATCACCATTACGCTCATTCATTGTCGCTTGATTACGCACTTGCCAGTTAAGCTTGGGCATGCGAGCTTTAAGAAGTACTTCGTAATCCAAGTGGACATTGGAGTTAGATTCTGTCGGATCAAAGTAGATTACATCGACGTCATTTAAAGGAGTCGGTTCGTTGAAATCATGCAGTGAATCCCAAACTAAATTTCGAACGAAACCTGCTGCAATATAGCATTGAGGCAAATCTAATTGGGACACATGATAAAGTGCCTCAACTCTGATTGGGTCTTGCCTTATTAACTCTACGATTTTGTCCATTTTCGCCCTGCGCCATAACGCCCTGTTAAGGGGTGAGCAACGCAATACCGATGCCGCCGCATACCACCTTAAACACTAAAACCAACGCATAGTGAAAATGCCACGCGTTGCGAATCATTCTTAAACAGTTTGTTATAAATCATTGCCACTGTTTTTGTACGAGCCGTTTGACGACTAGCATTAAAAAAGTGAGCACAATTAAACAAACAAAGATAATTACAAACCAACTACCCCAAACCATAAAAATATAGTTAAAGTCATACCTACAAGTACTTAGAGCTAGAGATTTAGCAGTACAAAACTCTCCCATTGAGTTATGTTTAACTGCAATATACAGGGGAATGCAAGCTAGAATACTAGAAACAACAATAGACACGATAAAGTGTTTTAAACGGCACATTTGGCTGGGCTCCATGGTTGTTCAAGATATAGCTTGGCTACACGTGCACCGTAATCGCTAACTACTTCAGCACCCAAAAAATTATAGATCGTAGCTATTTTTCTTATCGTCGGATTTTCAATACGAGCCTGTATTCTAGATAATAGAGCGATCCCGAACTCAATATTGTAGTAAGGACAGCCTAGGGCTTCTTTAGTGACGCCAATGTCTTTCCAATATGAATAATGTAGATTCATCGGCAGTATGGTTTTTCTCAAAGGATAGACTTTATCATACCAGCCATGAGTAGTTTCCATATACATTATTGCTGCGACTAGGCGTGGGTCTACACCATGTTTCTTTGATTGATGAATTATCAAACCGCACCATTTCCCAACTTCACTGAAGCTATCAATTTCGTATAATGGCTTTCTACCGACTGCGCTATCGCTATCAACGATAGTAAATATTGCAGGTGTATCATTGATAATGCTTAACTTCCTTTCCGCAGATTTATTCAGAACAGGTATGTCGTTCATGTCTTATTCCCTCAATCAAAGCAAATATGATACAAATCACATACCAATAAAGTCATCTTAATATTCTGTTTTCAGACACGAATCTCAATCTTGATTTATAACGCCGCGTTAAGTAGTGAGCAACGCCACCACCACAACTAAAACATTGTGCCGTAAACACTAGAGCTGAATCAAACCAAAAATGCCAAGCGTTGCGAATCTGCCTTAAACGCTTTGTTAAGGCACTTCTCGCTTGACATGAGTGCTTAAATGCATAGTATAAATTTCAAGCGGTTATCCGCGAGGTGTCAGGCAAAATTAAGGTAACTAAATACCAAAAGTAAGATACTGAAACTAACATAACTGAATAAAGATTAGAGTAAAGAACTACATAAACTAGACTACTATTTCAATGCTTAAGATGCTAAAGCTCATAAGATTGAAGACAAACACTAATATTAAAACTCTCTCTAATTTAACTTAAAACGACTAATTTCAATATACCTGAAACTCAAAACACACCTTCAAGCCTGATAGTCACCAACCCTTAGAGGCGTTGACTATGAAGATTAGTTTTAGTGTTTCTGCAGCATTTCATGCTTGGTTTCTGAAACTTGAGTTTGCTTTCGACAGAAGTAACTCTAGCCAAGGTGAAGCAGAGGAAGCTTAAATTCCAAGCCCAATATTGATATGGTGGGCTTTTTTACGTTTGTACCCTAACGCCCTGTTAAGGGGTGAGCAACGCAATACCAAAGCCGCCGCATACCACCTTAAACACCACAGCCAACGCATAGTAAAAATGCCACGCGTTGCGAATCACTCTTAAACAGATTGTTAGTTGCATGCTTCGTCTGGCACTGTATCAACTTTTTTCTTGGCTTTTTCCTGCATTATTTTATTCAGAATTGAGTTTGATGGATAAAGAACTTTTGCGCTCGGAACCTCTGTTGACGCTGGGTCCAAGTGTGAATCTTGATCATCAAAAAAGATATGTGGCTTAAAAGCCTTTAGAAAGCGACTTTTCTCTAAACCTCCAAGAAAAAATGCTTGGTCAATATAGACATTCCAACTACGAAGGGTTTTTATAACTCTCATTTCCGCAGGGCTATTTCGCGCAGTCATAATAGCCAATTTTACAGGAGAATACTCGATACGCCCTGGCAACCTTTCTTGTACTTTTGATAGCTTTTTCAGAAGGTTAGCATATCGCCCTTCTTGTAAAGGGATATCCTGTTTTTCATTTTCACTACGCCAGAACTCTTCTAACCCATCCGTTTGGTTAACAATTTCACTGTCCTCGCTAAAAAGCACAGCATCCGCATCAAAAGCAAAGCGAACTTGCTCTTCGTTCAAACTCGCCTCTGACTGAGGGGGCCTTTTAACTAATGCCGAAGCACATACCCCACTATCGATGACCTCTTGAGCATCTTGCTCATTGGTAGTTAGAAACAAGTCGACATAAAAAGCGTCTAAATAGATCGAGCTCGCTTCACCAGCTGTAAATGCTGAACGCGTAATAGGGAGTTTTCTCCTACGAATTTCATTCAATACTCTAAAGCCAGTTTCCGGACTATTCCTTGAAATTACAACTACCTCGACTATCGGCGCATTATCTTCCGGACTTTTGTGCGTATTGAGATTTAGCAGTGACCTTACTAACGGCATAGCTGTACCATCATTTAGCGGTTCATCTTCGTGCTCAAGCATATATGTTCGATATTCGTCTATCGCTGTGTTTGGATCTGTTTTGTTTTTTTCTCTAAAGATCTCATCAGCTTCAGATAAATCAAATAGTGCAGTAGCTGAAATCCCAACAACCAAAGTTTCTGTTAAATCTATTGGCATAATCCTTTCCCTTTCTGACGTATTAAAATTTTTCTATGACGCAACTAACGCCGCGTTAAGGGGTGAACAACGCAAGCCACCAAACCTAAATCATTGTTCCATAAACACAAAAGCTAAACTTAAAACCAAAATTGCCAAGCGTTGAGAATCCCCCTTGAACGCTTTGTTATGTTCGTAGCTATTTGAAGCCACTGATATTTACAAAACTATCTCTGGTCGATGCAACAAACTTGCTCACGCTAGGTACTGCAACACTTCAATTTGAATGTCTCTCAGTAAATTTTGAGTATGCTCCGACTGTAAATTAAGTTCGCACCAGCCATCAGTTCCCATATATACAGCAGAAATATAGCTGATATTTTTAATACCACTTTCATTGTTGAGGATTCCAGATGGTCGGAAAATACCTAACTTTGTGTGGATTCTGCTAATTTTGAAGTTTTCCATAAACCCCCAAGAACATAACGCCCAATTAAGGGGTGAGCAACGCTACCACGAAGCTAAACCATGCCACCGTAAACACAAAACCCAACGATGGAATGAAAAATGCCAAGCGTTGGGAATCACTCTTAAATGCTTTGTTATGTGAATTAGAATAAATCAATAAAACATTGAATAGATTGACTGAAACATTGATAGTAAAGTTCTAAAAAATAATCACTGCAACTAAAAGCACTGCCAATATCGTTAAAGCTATAATCTTTAAGGCTTTAAATAAGTTCGATATATTTACCTTTGCTAATTTAGCATTGTCGTATAAAAGAACAAAACTCAAACCTATATACACAAATATACTAACAAGGAAAAATATAAAATCCCCAAAACCAGCCTTATTCTCAAAATGTCCATGTGTTAGAGCTAAAAACTTAAACATTGATAATGTTATTGCTACAGACAATAAGCTTCTAGACAACCGCCAAAAAACCAAATACATATGGAAAAAATATATTGGATATTCTCGATTTTTTACTTCGTACAACATATGAAATTATAAAAGCCACAAACCCTAAAAATAAAGAAAACATCCATACATGATTGTTAAATAAAGCTTCGTATGAATATTTAAGTCCGGCTTTCAAGTCTAGCCATGGTTGGTCATCAACCTTACTAGCTTGATATATTAGATAATAAAAAACAACAAAGTTAACTATTAATACTTCTAACGTATCAAAGGCTACGGCTCTCAAATCTCTAGCCGTTTTTTCGTAACCAAGCTCGGTTTTTTCTTTCTCTCTATCTATCAACGATTAATCCTCTACACTAAAAGTCACATAACGCTCTGTTAAGGGGTGAGCGACGCAATACCGAAGTCGCCGCATGCCACCCTAAACACTAAAACCAACGCATAATGAAAATGCCACGCGTTGCGAATCCCTCTTGAACCGTTTGTTAACTGAGCGCCTTTCAGTTTTAGCCGATCTTTCAGCCACTTTCGCCAAAGCTCGTTTTGCTAATTAATGATTAGCAAAGCTAACTCAAATATGTGTTTAACAAAAAAATTACCGTTGATCTTTAGTTTGAAATGCGTCTCACAACACCATACTTCGGCGATGTAAGTGCGCCGAACTAATCGCGAACGCCTTATATTATTAGAAGGCTTTATGCCGCCTTTCACATCAGTAAACTTAAGTACCAAACTGAAATTAGTCGCATTACCTCAGCCAAGGAAACTGACCGAACACGCTAAACCTCCGAACCTAGAAACCGTATCAATGTGCATTCGTATTTTCTGCGCCAGTTAACGCCGCGTTAAGGGGTGAGTGCCGCATAAACCTACTTTCAGCAGACCACTTTCACCACAAGACTCACTGCAAAC
>NZ_JAWOWK010000009.1:0-178236 GCF_033340375.1 Vibrio sp. 1167
TTGTGAACTATACATTCTGTTGCAGGAAGCACTTTTCTAATACACACAGAGGTTTATATGACAGCGAAATATGGCGTTAAACGCCGATTAGCGATTCTTGCCGCCGCTTTAATCGGTGCGACAAGTAGCAGTATCGCAGCAGAGAAACCAAATATTCTCGTCATTTGGGGTGATGATATTGGCCAGTCCAATCTCAGTGCTTACACGTTTGGCTTGATGGGGTACAAAACACCAAATATAGACAGTATCGCCAAAGAAGGCATGATGTTCACTGACTATTACGGTGAGCAATCTTGTACAGCGGGCCGTTCTACTTTCATTACGGGCCAAACCGTTCTTAGAACAGGTTTGAGTAAAGTGGGGCTTCCAGGTGCTGATCTTGGCTTGAAGGAAGAGGACGCAACCATTGCCGAAATGCTGAAGCCGATGGGCTATATGACAGGGCAATTTGGTAAAAACCACTTAGGTGATAAAGATGAGCACCTTCCTACTAATCACGGCTTCGATGAATTTTTTGGCAACCTTTATCACTTGAACGCCGAGGAGGAGCCAGAAAACGTCGATTATCCTAAAGATCCTGAGTTTCGTAAAAAGTTCGGTCCGCGCGGCGTTATCCGTTCGTACGCTGATGGCAAAATTGAGGATACAGGACCTCTAACTCGCAAGCGCATGGAAACCGTGGATGAAGAGACGTTAGATGCGGCACTCGACTTTATGGATCGTGCAGTCAAGGCTGAAAAACCTTTCTTTGTCTGGTGGAACGCAACTCGTATGCACTTCCGTACTCATGTGAAAGAAGAGAACTCTGGAAAAACAGGCATCAGCGAGTATGCAGATGGTATGGTCGAGCATGATAATCATGTAGGTCAGCTGCTGAAAAAAGTGGATGATTTGGGTATTAAAGACAACACAATCGTCTTTTACTCCACCGATAATGGCCCACACATGAACTCGTGGCCAGATGCAGGCACAACGCCATTCCGTGGAGAGAAAAATACCAACTGGGAAGGTGCGTACCGAGTTCCTGCGATGGTACGTTGGCCGGGTAAAATTAAAGCTGGCTCTGTTTCGAATGATATCATGCATCACATGGACTGGATGCCAACGTTCGTTGCTGCCGCGGGTGATGACAATATCAAAGAGAAATTGCTCAAAGGTTATAGTGCGAATGGTAAGAAATTCAAAGTTCACCTAGACGGCTATAACTTCCTACCATATTTGACTGGTAAAGAGGATAAGGCCCCACGTGAAGAAATTTTTTACTTCTCAGATGATGGAGACTTAACTGCACTTCGTTATAACAAATGGAAGCTGGTCTTTATGGAGCAACGAGCAAAAGGTACGTTGCGTATTTGGGCTGAACCATTCACCACACTTCGTGTTCCTAAGATCTTCAACTTGCGTATGGATCCTTACGAAGTGGCTGATATCACTTCTAACACTTACTACGATTGGATGCTAGACCGTGCTTACATGCTTGTTCCTGCGCAAGCTTACGTAGGCAGATTCCTTGAAACGTTTAAAGAGTTCCCACCAAGGCAAAAAGCAGCAAGCTTCTCGCTCGATCAAGTGATGGAGAAACTAAAAGAGAACCCAAATAAGTAAGAAAAGCTAAGTGAAGTTCCACATCTAGAAAGAGGCTCATTAAAGTGAGCCTCTTTTTTTATCTGTAAAATTCTATCTATTAAGGTTTGTAGAAAGCTTGATGACGAAAACGCCTAACGCTTCAATTGACAAGATTTATAAACAAATTGGTTCGTAGTGGGCTGCCGTTAAGTTGGCTTTGATTTTTTCACGTAGAGCGATGTGGGCTGGGTTGTTTACCTCTCGCTTATGGTAGACGAACTTGTAAGGGATAGAGCGTATCGAAATGGGGCAGGGCAAAATTTGAAGTTTGAGCGCTTTGCTCCACTTGTTTGCAAAAGATTGAGACACGATCCCTAAACTGTCTCTTTGGGCGACATACAGCGCCATGCCCGCTAGCGAAGATGTGATCAAGTCGACTTTTCTTTCTTGAATTGTTTCCTTTGCTAGTTGCTCGAACCCCGACATGTTGTTCCATTTTCCTGAAAATAAACAGTGAGTTTCCTCATAAAATTGCTCTTTTGTGAGCGTGCCGTGTACACGGGGATGGTTCTCACGACAGATAACCACGGCTTCTTCCTCATAGGCATCTTCAATAATAAACGCTGCATCTTTCGTGATCACCGTATCGATTACTAGATCGACTTTTTGTTGTCTTAACAGCTCAAATAATAGGAATTTTTCGGGTGGTGATTCATAAAAAATAGTGTTCTTTATCGGGTCCATAATGTGCAACAAAATTTCCGAACAACACACTTCAAAATGATTTTTATCAGATATCGCATTGTCAATAATATTAACCGCTTGCTGGAATTGCGGCAGTAATTGATAAGCGGTGGAGGTTAGTGTGATACCTCGCCCTTTTTTAACGAATAATTGCTTATCGACGACTTGCTCTAAACGCTTTATTGCAGCGCTCACAGCAGGTTGTGTAAGCCCTAATTGTTCCGCGGCTTTTGTATAAGATTGAAACTCCGCAACAACAAGAAAAGTTTGGATCAAATTCAAGTCCATAACGTCACTCATAAATTTAATTTATAGGTTAACTAATTTTGACTGCATTTATCGCCTGAAATTAGTGCTTTATCTTATATCAACAATGGTATTGAAAAGCGAATACCATTTTTACGCACTAGCGAACTCTTGGAGATAATATGAAAAATGCGACCAAAACGAGCAGTAAAAAACTCGTACTTAACGCATGTACGTTAGCTTTGGGCGCTGCATCTGCAGTTGCACATGCAGCGGACAAACCCAACATTCTTGTCATCTTTGGTGATGATGTTGGTTACTGGAACCTTAGTACCTATAACCAAGGCATGATGGCGTACAACACGCCAAACATCGATAGCATTGCTAAAGAAGGTGCGAAGTTCACTAACTTCTACGCACAGCAAAGCTCGACAGCAGGCCGTTCTGCATTCATCACTGGTCAAATGCCAAAACGTACAGGTCTATCAAAAGTGGGCTTACCAGGCGCTCCGGAAGGTATCTCGGAAAAAGATCCGACGATTGCAACCGTGCTTAAACAAATGGGTTACGCAACCGGACAATTTGGTAAGAACCATTTAGGTGACCGAGACGAGCATCTTCCTACCAACCACGGTTTTGATGAATTCTTCGGCAACCTATACCACTTGAACGCAGAAGAAGAGCCAGAGAACGTGGATTACCCTAAAGACCCGGAGTTCAAGAAGAAATTTGGCCCTCGTGGCGTTATCCATTCTTACGCTGACGGCAAAATCGAAGATACCGGTCCACTAACGCGTAAGCGTATGGAAAATGTTGATGGTGAGTTTCTTGATGCCGCAGAGAGCTTCATAGAAAAGCAAGTAAAAGCGGACAAGCCGTTCTTTACTTGGTTTAACACCACTCGCATGCACAACTTCACACATGTTCCTGAAGAATACCAAGGTAAAACAGGTGCCGGTTTCTACGCGGATGGTGTTAAGCAGCACGATGACCAAATCGGTCAGCTACTTAACAAGATCAAAGAGTTAGGTGTGGATGACAATACAATCATTGTTTACACCACTGACAACGGCCCTATGGTTGATTTGTGGCCGGATGCAGGGATGACACCGTTCCGCTCAGAGAAAAACACTGGCTGGGAAGGGAGTTTCCGTGTGCCAATGTTGATTAAATGGCCTGGAAAAATTGAGGCAGGTAAAACATTCAACGGCATGATGTCATTAGAGGACTTTTTCCCGACACTAGTTGCTGCGGCAGGTGATACCAAAGTTAAAGACGAACTGCTAAAAGGCAAAAAAGTTGGCGATATGGACTACAAAGTTCACCTAGACGGTTACAACCAACTGCCATATTTAACGGGTAAGTCAGACAAATCCGCACGAAATGAGTTCGTTTACTGGAGCGACGACGGCGATCTTGTGGCATTGCGCCAAGGAAAGTACAAGTTCCACTTTATGATTCAAGAGAATGAAACGGGTATGGATGTATGGCGTAAGCCGTTCACTAAACTTCGTGTGCCACTGATCTTTGACTTGAGCATTGATCCATTTGAACGAGGCGATCAAGGCATGGGTTATTCTCGTTGGATGTACGAGCGTTCATTCTTAATGATGCCAGCAATGGATACAGTGAAAGAGGTGATGGGTACATTCAAAGAATTCCCGCCTCGTATGGAAGCAGGTTCGTTCGTACCTAAGTCTTCTAAGTAAATTAAGATTATATAGCGCTTTTTGGAGCGCTATATACCCAAATAGCTTCACTTTTGCTGTACAGCGCTCACGAGGTTATTTGGGTATATGTAATAGTGAGAAACGTATGAGTAAGATTTCCCCTCGCCATTCTACTACTATGCCTATTGTTCCTCTTAAAACGGCGTCTAAAGCGCCTGTTCTGGGCGCGTATGACCGTCGATTCCATGTGATGGCAAAGCCAGGCGGAGCAAAGTGCAACATCGATTGTCAGTACTGCTTTTATCTGCATAAAGAAAATCTACTGCACCAAGAAAAGCAGCCAAAAATGGACGACGCAACACTGGAAGCGTTCGTGAAAAGCTATATCGAAAGTCAGGATGGCGAAGAAATTGTATTCTCATGGCAGGGCGGGGAGCCGACGCTGCTTGGGTTGGACTATTTCCGCAATGTCGTAGCTTTGCAAAAGAAATATCAGCCGAAAGGCGTTCGCATTGAAAACGACCTTCAGACCAACGGCATTTTGCTAAACGATGAGTGGTGTGCGTTTTTAAAAGAGCACAACTTCCTAGTTGGCTTGTCGATTGATGGACCACGAGAGCTGCACGACAAATATCGCAAAACCCGCAGCGGTAAGCCAACGTTTGATCTCGTGATGAAAGCGGTAGATAAGCTCAAAGCGCATGGCGTGAAATTCAACGCGTTGGTCACGGTGAATCGTCACAATGCGAAATACCCGCTCGAAGTATATCGATTTTTAACCCAAGAATTGGGTGTGACTTATATTCAGTTTGCGCCGGTGGTAGAAGCCAACAACTTCCAAACAACCGCGCCGCAGTTTTGGAACGAACAGATGATCCCAACCAAAGGCAGTGATCTGGCTAAACCGGGGCATCCAATGTCGATTGTAACGGATTGGTCAGTCGATCCTGAAGACTGGGGACGCTTTTTAATGGCGACCTTTGAAGAGTGGGTGAATAACGATCTTGGCCGTGTGCTGGTTAATCTGTTTGAAACCGCGGTGGCGCAAGTAATGGGGAAACCGTCTCAGCTTTGCGTGACGGCGGAGTTTTGTGGCAAAGGGTTGGCGATTGAGCACAATGGCGACGTGTTCAGTTGCGACCACTATGTGTATCCAGAATACAAACTCGCCAACATTCATGAACACTCACTGAATGAAATGGCCTTCTCTACAAGACAATATACTTTTGGCATGGCAAAACGCGATTCATTGCCGACGTATTGTAAGCAATGCCCTTACTTGCCTTATTGTTGGGGTGAGTGCCCAAAAAACCGTTTGATCAAAACGCCGAATGGTGAGAGTGGTCTAAACTATTTGTGTTCGGGAATCAAAATGTTCTTTGATTATGCGTTACCGATGTTGGTTGGTCTTGCACAACTTCTCCAATCTCAAGAACCGCAAAGATAACATAGTGAATATAACCTTAAGTTATTTCATTTGTTCTTATACTTAACTATCGAAAAGACGGCTTAAACCATTGAAAAGGTATCCTATGAACCACGCACAACAAGCGATAAAAGAACTCATCGAACAAACAGAAAAAAGCGTCATTGGACAAAGCCACGTGGTTCGAGCTTTAGTCATCGGGTTATTAACAAATGGGCATATTCTGCTAGAAGGTTTACCGGGAACGGCAAAAACACGTTCCGTAAAATCGTTGGCGAACTTGTTAAACACCAGTTTTGGTCGAATCCAGTTTACGCCGGATCTTTTACCATCTGACGTGACGGGTACTGAGGTTTATCAAGAGCTGGATGGTAAGCCGCAACTCCACTTTCAACCTGGTCCCATTTTTAACAGCATTGTACTTGCTGATGAGGTCAACCGTGCACCTGCCAAAGTACAAGCGGCACTGCTTGAAGCCATGGCCGAAGGCACAATCACAGTAGGCGATAAAACTCACGTATTGCCAGACTTATTTATGGTGCTTGCAACGCAAAACCCAGTAGAGCAAGAGGGCACGTACCCACTGCCAGAAGCGCAAATGGACCGCTTTATCATGAAGGTTACCGTCGATTATCCAGAAGATGACGCAGAACGTGACATCATTCGTTTGGTGCGCAGTGAAGAATTGGGTGCGGAAACCAGCAGCGAAATTATTACGCCAAAACACATCGAGCCAGACGTGGTGCTAGAAGCGCGTCGTCAGTTACCAAACATCGTGGTATCAGACCTAGTGGAAAACTACATCGTTGCGTTAGTGATGGCGACTCGTAAGCCAGAGCGTTATGCCGATTCAAACTTAGCAAAATGGATTGAGATTGGCTCTAGTCCTCGTGCTTCTATCGCACTCGACAAATGCGCTCGTGCGTATGCGTGGATGCAAGGACGTGACCACGTTACTCCTGACGATGTGCGTGCCATGGTTCCGTCTGTATTGGGCCACCGTTTTTCTTTGACCTACGATGCACTGGCAGATGGGGTCGATCATCAACGAGTCGTACAAGAGCTGCTAGATTGTGTAGAAATTGGGTAAGTGGGAGGCATTATGGCTAAGCCAACTCTTGCGCCAAAATCACAGGGGATGGATCCCCGTTTGTACTGCGATTATGCTCGTTTAGTACGTCTGCAAGCACAAGCAGAATCATTCAGTTTACTTCCTCATCTAAAAGCGGGTAGCGTACTCTCTGGCCGACACAATTCGTTGTTTCGCGGTCGTGGATTGAACTTCGAAGAGCTGCGCCATTACCAATTGGGTGACGATATTCGTAACCTTGATTGGAAAGTTACGATGCGTACAGGTAAGCCGCACGTGCGCAGCTATACAGAAGAAAAAGATCGCAACGTAATCGTGTGTGTCGACCAGAGAAGCACAATGTTTTTTGCTTCGACGCAAGTAATGAAATCAGTTGTCGCGGCAGAGATCGCAGCGATGTGTGGGTGGCGAGTATTAAAAGATGGCGACCGAGTCGGTTTTGTCATCGCATCCCCGCAGGCGTTGTTTCACAGCAAGGCACAGCGTTCGCAAAACGATCTTCTGGCGCAACTTAAACGTCTCGCTAAAGCCAATCAATCGCTCAATGTGGACTCCTGCAATTCCGAAAAAGTAACGTTCAGTAAATGGATTGAGCTTATTAAACGCATGAAGCTCAAGCAATCCACTTTGATTTTTATCAGCGACTGGAGCGACTGCGAGGAGCACCACCTTGATCACCTTAAACAGCTACAACAGCACAACGATGTTCTTGCAGTGATGGTCAGTGACCCATTAGAACAAGCGCTACCAGACGATTTGGCAAAATCGAAATGGGTGGTTGGTGACGGGCAGTATCAACTCAATTTAGACAGCAAAGCAAAGGTAGAAGCTGCGAGCGCAAAGCTTGAGGCTCGAACTAGCTTACAGCGTCAATCACTCTCTCAACTTATGGCGATGAAACACCTTCCGCACATCGAACTCGATACGACAGGTGAGCACATTAAACAATTCCAAAAACTGGTAGGAGGGCGTTAAATGAGTGATCTTCCTACACCTCCAAGTACCTACATACTCAGAGAGCTGCATGATGTGGCCGTACCATCTAGCGTGAGTTGGTACCCGCAAACTATTGGCTGGAAAATTTTAGCGGCGGTTGCGTTCATTGCATTGGTATATTTCGCATATCGCTTGGCTCGGCAATGGTGGCATAATCGTTACCGAAAAGAAGCTCTACTGGCGATTTCGCAAATCAACCCGAGCGACAAAGACATGCCAAAAGTATTGTTCTCTGTGCTTAAAATAGTGCTGATTCATATTGATAGCCGCAACGCGAAATTGTTTGATACCGCCTTTCTGCGCAAGCTCGATGCGCTGTATCCGCAAACCAGAGACTCTCAAGCAAACTCGCAAATGGTTTTTAACGATGAGCTTTCAAAGTGCTGGCTACAAAGTATTGTTGACCCAAGCGTTACGCTAACCAACGAAGAGCGAGTAACGCTTATTGCTCGTGCGAAAAACTGGGTGAGTGAGCACCGTTGTGATGCTCAAAAAAGCGCGGCAAATAAATCACCACGATTGAAACGCAAAGCACATCAGGGAGGTCAACATGAATGATCTTCTTGCATCGATAACTGGTTTGTCTGGTTTTGAATTTGCTCACCCAATGTGGTTTCTGGTTTTGCCCTTGCCGTTGGTGGTGTACTACTTGGTGCCTGCATATCGCACTAAGCAAATGGCGATCAAAGTGCCGTTTTTTAGTCAGCTGGTGGAAGCGATTGGCGAGACGCCATCAGAAGGTGCAAGCCAGTTGATCCCGAGTTGGTGGCAACGAGCAACGTTAATTCTCTCATGGCTTTTGGTGGTGTGTGCGATGGCAAAACCCACCGTATTAGGCGAGCCTCAAGTTCGCGAGAGTTTAGGGCGCGATGTGATGGTGGTGGTGGATCTTTCGGGCTCCATGGCCGAGCCAGATTTCACCTCTCGTACAGGCGAAAAAATTTCTCGTCTTGATGCGGCAAAAGAAGTGCTGTCGGAGTTTGTTCAGTCTCGTAAAGGTGACCGATTAGGCTTGGTACTTTTTGGTGATGCCGCTTTTGTGCAAACGCCATTTACCGCAGACCAAAAAGTGTGGCTCGAACTGCTTAACCAAACCGATGTGGCGATGGCAGGGCAGAGTACCCATCTTGGTGATGCGATTGGCCTATCGATTAAAGTTTTTGAGCAAAGCGATAAGTCGCGTGGTGCTTTAGAACAAGACCAAAACCGTGAAAAAGTCGCGATTGTATTAACCGATGGTAACGACACGGGCAGTTTTGTTGAACCGATTGATGCGGCGAAAGTTGCGAAAGCCAAAGGCGTGAGAGTATACGTCATTGCGATGGGCGATCCGGAAACGATAGGTGAAACCGCGTTGGATATGGACACGATTCATCGCATTGCGAAAGAATCCGGCGGTGAAGCGTTTGAAGCACTCAACCGTGATGAACTATCGGCTGCCTACGACGAAATTGGCAAACTGGAACCTCAACTTTACGAAAGCACCACATACCGCCCAAAACAAAGCCTTCATCATTACTTGATGGCGTTAGTGGTCATCATGCATTTGCTCGCGTTCAGCGTCGCAACACTTAAAAGAAGGGCTGTTACACGATCATCATTAGGAGAGAGCGATGTTTGATTCTCTTAGTTGGACGCAATTCTTTACGCAGTTTCATTTTATTCGACCACTGTGGTTACTGGCTTTGGTCCCCATGTTTTTCTTGGTGTGGTTACGCTGGCGAGAAGAAAGCAAGCCAAGCTGGAAGGATATTCTGCCCGAACATTTACGCAATGCTTTGACGATAGGTGATCGAGGTTGGCGTAAGCAACTGCCGCTTAAGCTCTTGATGCTGATTGTGTTCATCGCCATTGTGATTTGTGCAGGCCCAACGTGGCAACGTGAATCTTCCCCCTTTGGCGAAGATAAAGCCTCTCTGCTGGTGGTGCTTGATAACAGCGAATCGATGCTGCAAAAAGATCTCCCACCAAGCCGCCTTGAGCGTTCCAAACAGAAAATACGCGATTTGCTAGCCGTGCGAAAAGGCGGAAAAACGGGGTTAGTCGTGTTTGCGGGCAGTGCTCATGTCGCGATGCCTATAACTCAAGACAGCAAAGTATTTGACCCGTTTTTGGCGGCCATTACGCCAGAAATTATGCCCGTGCAAGGTAAGCTTGCCGAAAAAGCCTTGCCGTTAATTGACCAACAATTGCAAGGTCAACCCGGCTCCACCGTTCTGTTGGTGAGCGACGGCGTGAACCCGGCCACGATTGAGCAATACCAAGCGTATTTCTCGGGCAAACCTTATCAACTGTTAATTCTTGCGGCAGGGAACGCTGACATTGTGAGTAACAACCCAATGGATTTGGATTCTCTACAAAAACTGGCCAGCCAGACCAACGGTCGATTGGTGGAAGTGACCGTCGATAACAGTGATATCGAGCAACTGAACCGATACGTTGAGCGCAATATGCAGCTTAATGGCGAATCTTCAATGCCTTGGAAAGACATGGGATATCAACTTCTGTTCCCAATCGCGCTGATCATGATGCTGTGGTTTAGAAAAGGGTGGTTAGTGCAGTGGTGCGTGATTGTAATGGTGAGCGGCACGTTATTGATGCCAACCATTGCAATGGCGGAGAACATTTCTGTTAAAGCCGAGCAGCCACAAGTTGTGCAAAAAGTGACGACCTTCGACAAGGTGGCGCAATGGTGGTGGGATTTGTGGCTGACGCCAGACCAACAAGGACAGCGTTTGTTCAACCAACAAGCGTATTTAGAAGCTGCAAAACACTTTGTCGATCCATTACGCAAAGGCACGGCGTACTACTACGCTAGCGAGTTTGAGCTCGCGCACAGCGCGTTTTTGGAGATGCAAAACGACCCGTCCGAAGAGGTTCGAGATTACGGTCTTTATAATGCGGCGAGTGCATTGGCGCGTCAGCGTGAATATTTGGCTGCACGTGACTTGTTAAAATCCCTAGCCAACAAGCCAACGTTGAGCGAGAGGCTAAGACCGGATGTTGAGCATAACTTGAAAGTGATTGGTGGTATTGTAGAGGACATCAACCGGATGAGTGAGAGTCAGGCAGGAACGGAGCAAGAAGCATCAACCGAGCTAGGCGATAACCCTCAAACCGCAGAAGGGGCGGATGAAAAAACGTCAGCGGAGTTGATGATTAAAGAGACGTTAAGTGCAGACGACATCTTAGGTAGCCAAGAATTAGCCGACAAATGGTTAAAGCGAGTCGAAGCGGATCCTAAATACTTCTTAAATGCGAAGTTTCAGATTCAATTGCGTTCAATAGAAACCGGAGAATCAACCTCTACTGCGAACGAAAATACAGAGGAGGCGGTGCAATGATGAAAAGCCACCGTTTTACGCACTTTGCTTTACCCTTGTGGTTAGTTATCTGTTTCGGTTTCCTCCTGAGCAGTAGTGTGTTGGCTCAAGATATTCGTGACGTTCAACGAAAGCATGGAGTTGAGTTACAAGCGTGGGTTGGTAAACAACCAACGGCTGGAGAGAAGCGTAAAACACCAAGTTTTAGCGTCAATGAGCAAGTTATTTTAACCATCGAAGTGGCAACGCCGCGTTGGTTTACGGGTGGTACGAGAATTGGCAATATTGAAATACCCAATGTTATCGCCAAACAGCGTAATCAACTAGCAACCAACTTTACTGAGCAAAAAGAGGGGCAAACTTGGTCGCGTCAACGCTGGGAAGTGACTTTGTATCCTCAAGCTTCTGGTGATTTTGTGGTTCCACCTGTCGCAGTGGGCGTTCAGGTGTCTGCGCCGGACGGCGAGAAGGTATCAGGCACACTTTACACGCAGCCGATTAAGTTCAAAACCGTCTTGCCATCGGGCCTGCTGAGTGGTGAGACACCTTGGTTTGCTGCAACAGATGTAGAGGTAAAGCAAGAGTGGGATACCTCCACTGAGTCACTCAAAGTTGGGGATGCAATCACGCGTAAAATCACCATTTCGGCTCAAGATTCACTATCTGTGTTGCTACCAGACTTGTTGAAAGGAGAATCAACAACCCTTTACCAAGCGTATCCTCAACCTCACCGCCTGACAGATACGCAAACACGTGGTGATTACCAGTCAACACGCACAGAAGAGAGCGTGTACGTGATTCAACAAGGTGGAGAGTTAACCCTGCCAGATTATGAGTTCCGTTGGTGGAACAGTAAGACTCAGCAAGTGGAAACGGTGATGTTAGAGGGCAAAACTTTTGCCGCGAAGCACACGCTGAAGTCCTTCATCAGAACGTACTTTGCATGGATTGTTTCCACGCTTGTGTTGCTGGGTTTTGTGATTATTTCATTGGTAGCCATTAAACGTTACTACCGCAACAGACCGACACCAGCATGGTTGACGTTCCACCGTTTGTTAAAGGCTAAACGTTGGTCTGAAGCAAGGACCATATTGTACAAACAATTGCGTTTAAATACGGCAGAGCTGGAAATGAACAAAGCCGATACGAGTGAATCGTGGCAAAAAAGTGCGTCGCGAATGCAAAATGGTGAAAATAGCGCTCATTTACTGAAGTCGATGTGGCGCAAAATCCAAACCAAACAAAAACGCTTTAAATTCCGTATTCCGCGAGCGTTACCAGAATTGGACAAAGTCATTGGAAGAGATGGCAATGAATAAAACGGGGCGCTAATATAGCGCCTCGTTTTTATTAGAGAATAGAGTTCAAATGAGCCAAGAGTTTATGCGCCGCGCATTGGAAGTGTCCAAAAATGCGCTTCCTGAATGTCAACCCAACCCGCCGGTTGGCTGCGTGTTAGTGAAAGACAATCAAATCGTTTCTGAAGGTCATACTCAAGCGATTGGTGGCAATCACGCGGAAGTGGAAGCGCTGAATGCGTATCAAGGCTCGTTAGAATCGGTGACGGCATACGTTACGCTGGAACCGTGTTCGTTTGTTGGTCGCACGCCAGCTTGCGCGGTGACATTAGTCAAATCCGGCATAAGCAAAGTCGTCGTAGCCATACTGGACCCCGACCCGCGCAACAGTGGTCGAGGTATCGAGATTCTAAAACAAGCAGGTATAGAGGTAGAAACGGGTTTGTGCGGCGAGGAAGTCAGCGAGTTTCTTACCCCTTACTTAGGCAAAGCCTAATCCAAGCTTTACGTTGCACTACGGTGCCAGTTTATGTGGTGAATGAAGTGCGTCAAAATTGAGTTAAAACTCATTAAAACAAGCGATACCGCCCATTTATTGCACTTGGCTACGTGAAGGATCATGCTGTTAGATTAAAATAGAGAAAGTGACTTTTGAAAAATTTAATAGCATGAAACCGACCGACCTTAATCTTATTCCCATTTTCACTGCCATCTATGAAGAGCGTAACTTGTCTCGGGCGGCGGCGCGTTTAAACATCACCCAGCCTGCGGTGAGTAAAGCGCTAGCAAGGCTACGTGATATCTACGATGACCCATTGTTTCATCGTTGCGTTAAAGGTGTCGAGCCTACCTCGTTTGCGATGGATATTTATCCTGCTCTTCTAGCTTCAGTACAAAATTTCACTTCGACATTATCGGCCTCTAGTGAGTTTGACCCTAAAGTGTCGAATAGAGTGTTTTCTATTGCCTGTGTGTCCGTTGCAAGCTTTGAGTTGCTACCTCAAGTCATGAAACAAATCCGTGTGTCGGCGCCAAATGTTGCATTAGAAGTACATCCGCTTTTTACGGAAGATTTTGAAAGTGATCTGAGGTTACAACGATACGATTTGATCATTGATATCACACCAAGAGCAAGAACGGTGCTAAAACTGGAAACTGTACTTACGGAGCGTTTGGTGGTGGTATGTAGCGAAGCGCATCCACGCCTGAATGACGAGATTACGGCTGAACAATTTTTTGAAGAAGAACACGTAGTGGTTTCGCAGTGGCAGAGTCGTAAGAGCTTGTTAAACGCCGATGACATTGTCGACTTGGATAAGAGAAAGATTAAGTATCGAGCCTCAGGCGTACTAGAAATGCTCCCAATTATTTGTGGTAGTGAATACATTGGTTTAATGCCAGAGTCGATGATCAACTTGTTCAATAACACCTATCATGTTAAATCTTTATCAATGCCATTTGATGAACAAATGTATGAGCTTTGCACAATCTGGCATCCTAGTCGCACAAACGACAGCGCCCATCAGTGGTTGCGTTCACAGATTAAGCAAGCAGGAAAAGTCATCAACCAATAGGAAGTGCAATGAAAAAGACAATACGTGCCATCCTTAACGGAAAAAAAGCTGGGAATCCAGAGTTAAGAGATGCAATCATGAAAATGAGAGACAAAGGCATCGACGTACAGGTGCGTGTGACGTGGGAATCTCAAGACATGCCGCGGCTAGTAAAAGAAGCGGTTGATGAAGGCATTGAACGTATTGTTGTCGCTGGTGGCGATGGGACCGTCAATGAGGCGGCTTCTGCGATTATTCAAATTGACAAAGAAAAACGTCCTGAGTTAGCAATTATTCCACTTGGTACCGCCAATGACTTTGCTACCGCTATTCAAGTACCTAATTCCATTAAGGCGTCTTTATCTCTTGCTGTTGAGGGGCAGTCCGCTTTGGTCGATTGCGTCAAAGCGAACGATCGCTGCTTTATTAACGTGGCAACAGCAGGGTTTGGCGCAGAAGTTACAGCAGAAACGCCTGTTGAACTCAAAAACTTTCTTGGCGGCGGAGCTTACACGCTAACTGGTGTTGTAAAAGCACTTGGCTTTAAACCATATGACGGAACAATAACGATTGAAGGTGGTGCGTATCAGGGAGAAATGTTGCTCGGTGCGTTTTGTAATGGGCGCCTTGCTGGAGGTGGGCAAGAGTTAGCTCCAAAAGCGATGATTAATGATGGGCTGATGGATCTAACATTGGTGCGCCCATTTTTACCTCATGAGCTGCCTAAAGTAATCGACGAGATCAATAACCCGAGTGAGAAAGGAGAGTTTGTGAAGTACACTAAAGCAAGCTGGTTGGAGATAGATTTTCCGAATCCATTGCCTCTTAATTTAGATGGAGAACCTTATCATTCGAGAACCATTAGATTTGATGTTCAGCCTAAGAGTATACGATTAGTCGTACCGCAAGATTGCCCTTGCTTGACTAGCTAAACGAGCGTTTTCCATGATTATTGCTTAACACAGCCACTAAAATGTGGCTGTGTTGCTTGTGTTGAGGTATCAGTCAACCTCTTAACGTTTTTGAATGGTCTCAACGTCTATCTGCGTAGTTGTCCAATCTGAGTCAACCTCTCCTCGAATCATTACGGTATCTTTTGGTGTCACTTCTTGACCCATCCAATCTTCGTTGTCGATCTCTACTTCGATCTCACCAGTGTTGTCTTTGAACAAGTAAGTCTCGTTACCAAATGATTGAACAATATGCCCGGTTAGCACTACAGCGCTGTCGTCGGTTGCGTTGCGCGCCTCTTTCACCGTATTGATTGCACTGACTTCTGGACCATTAAACGCGGCGAAAGCCGAGCTTGAAAGTAGGGCAAGCATGGATGTTAACAATACTCTTTTCATTATCATCTCCTTATATTAGAAGTAATAAGTTGTGCCTACGTTAAAGGATGCAGTGTTTGCGTAGCTGTCTAGTTGGTATTTAGCGTTTGCGCCAATGGTGAGCTTTGGCAACACTTGGTATTCCGCGCCCACAGAGAACATTGCGCCTAACTCGTTGCTTTTCTCCGAGCTATGGAAAAGCGTGTTGCTTATTTCCACATCGTCATTCGCGACAAGCTCATATTCTTGATGTTGAGCAACCTTGGCGTCGTATTGTGTGTAAGTTAAACCCGCTTTGAATTTTGTTGTCCATTTATCACTTAATGCATAGCTAAACACTGGTGCTAGCGAGACTTGTTTGGCTGTGATAGAGGCATCCCAATCCATTTCATGATGGTAATCTTTGCCATCAATTGTCTTGATACCAAGGTTCTTAGAACGGCCGTCATCAAGGTCAAACTGGCTGTAACCTAGCTCAATTGCCCAATTGTCATTAAACGAGTAACCGATAAAACCTGAGAAGATACCATCCTCAAGTTCTGGATTAAGCGTTACATTTTCAGATGAAAAGTGAGGTTCCAAGTCATGGTCAGTGGTGCCTAGTCCATATTCCAGACCTACATAAGGAGCCGCAGATACCGAAACTGAGCAGGTAACGAGTAACGCAAGAATGGTTTTGTTCATTTTATTTTGCCTCTTCAAATCAACTTAATGAGTAGAAGCGCATTGTGTGTGATGAAGCGTGAAGTGATCGTGAAGAAACGAAAATATTCCAGAAAAAGAGCAAGGTGCGGTAAAAAAGAAATTGTTTTAATGAACATGCGCCAAGCTCTTTGTATAAAGATCGTTAACTTGCGGCGACGTAACACACCGCAAATGGCACATTAAGGCGAGTAAACTCTTTGATCCAACGCCATTGGTTATCCTGGAGTTTATCGCCAGGGCCTTTCACTTCAATCCACTCGAACTCGTTTTCTTTAAAAGCAATCAGATCCGGCATCCCATTACGGTAAAGCTTAAGGTCGCTCAATTGTATTTTGAACAGCGCCATCAGCATATTGGTTGGGATAGTGTTGAGTGCTGTTTCGAGTAGCTCTTTACTTATTAAGTTCCAATGTACAAATGGATTACTGATGCCAAACTTCTCATCGTATTTTGTCAATAACATCTGGGTGTTGCCCGCTTCTAGTTCGGCAAAAGCGGTGTCTATCAAAGCTTGGCGCTTGGTAACAAAATCCGAGTGATATAAATCTAAAGGACGGTGTTGATAAGCGTTAATGAATGCCCCTTCAATAGGAGCAAAAATCGCATCCCAAAAAGTGAGACCAAGTAATGCATTAAGCAGTGCATTTTCGGCGTAGAATACGGTCCAGCCTAAAGACTCAAAATACGCTTTGCTGGCGAGTTCGACTCTCTGTTGAGATAAATCCAGTTCAAGGCGGTATTCCGTACAGGTTGGCTTCGTCACTCTTGGCACTTTCTCGCCTTGTTTTCGTTTTAACCGTTGCTCAAGTTTTTGTGCAACTTCGAGCTCAGACACATCGATCGGTGAGTTAAGCATATCTGTGACAATGTCACCAAATAAATCATCATGGTTTAATTTGTCATAGATACGTGCGCGTCGTTCTCGGCTCGGTGTGAGTTGAGTTTGGCCAAATAGAGATAGGGCGGTCTCTAGATCATTAAGCCGTTCGTAATCACGTGCTATGTCATTCAACATGTGCTCGCGTTTACGATCTACGTAACGGTGTTTAACGGGCTGAGGCATTGCCTCAATTAATAAGTCGAGATTGGCTTTGTCTTTTCGGTCAAATTGCCAGTACAGGTTGGCCAACTGGCTCAGTTCAATTAAGCGGTCTATTTGCTCACGTGAATCAAAGAAACGGCGCACTTTACTCAATTGATATTGCTCGAACTGATGCAAACCTAAGTCATCAAGCACAAACTGACTTAAGTCTTGATGGGTGTTGGCAAAAAACAGAGTGAGTAACACGTCGATCATATGAGCAGAATTGAGTTTGACGATCGTAAACTCAAGCCGCTCTATACGATCAAATTCCGTATTACTCAAATGTTCGACAAGGGCGTCTTTCTTGAGTGATTTCGGCAGTTCGGGATAAAGCGCGGAGATTTCTGGTTTGGTCAGTAAATTAGCCGCTAACTCTTGATGAGAAAGGGGTGGGGAAAGGGCTACAAACTCATGCTGACTCAATTCTGCCAGTGCTTCATTGATAGAAGGTATTTCTTGATAACTCAGCTTATCACTTCGAAACCAACATCCCTTTCGGCTGTATAAACGCACCAAAAGGTACTGGGCGTGTTTGCTCAAAGAATCAAACGAGCAAAGCCATGCGTGTTCTTCCTTGGTCAGTAAATCGCTGTACCAAGTTATTGCGTGATGAGTCAGCTTGAAGAAGTTCTCTAGATAGTAGTCTGGTGCAAGTTCGATAGGGCTTTCCATAAACGACCGATAACAAAAAAGGCTTAACCCATAGGTTAAGCCTTTTCGCTATCAAATCAATTCGCAATTATGCGTTTTTTAGCTGTGCTACTTTCGCTTCAGACAATGGCTTAGTGATGAACGCTAGTACGATACATACTGCCATCATTGCTGAAGAAATTGTGTAAGCCAAGGTGTAGCCGTCGCCATTTGTCATCGAGAAACCAACAACCGCTGCGCCGATTGCACCACCGATACCCCATGCTGTGTAAAGCACGCCGTAGTTAGTGCCGTAGTTTTTCAGACCGTAGAACTCAGCCGTTAGAGTAGGGAATACCGCTAGAAGTGTGCCGTAACCTACCGCTGCGATTGCTGTACCGATGATCAGTGTAAACTCAGAGTCGAACGTCGCGAACAGCACCATGTTTACGCCTTGTAGAACGAACGCAAGTAGAAGCGTACGAACACCGCCGATTTTATCTGCAAGCATACCCGCGGCAACACGACCGCCAGAGTTAAATACAGCAAGAATAGACGCTAGGTAAACCGCGTTTGGCAAGTTTGCTTGAACGCTTGCGATTGTCGTGATGTTACCAATGATCATTAGACCAACAGAAGCTGCAAACGCGTACATGATCCATAGAGAGTAGAACTGTGGCGTTTTCAACATTGCTTTCCAAGTTAAGTCATCTGACTTTTTCACCGCTTTAGGTGCTTGGCCTTCTTTTACTTTAGGCTCCGCAGGTGTGTAGTCTGCTGGTGGGTTGTTGATGGTTGCTGCAAGAGGAACCGCAATCGCTAGGATACCAACACCAAGAACCATAAAGCTAGTTTGAATGCCCATGCTGTCTATTAGCGCAGAAGTTACTGGCGCAAGGTAAATAGCCGCTAGACCAAAACCTGCCGCAATAATGCCGTTAACCATACCTTTCTTCGAAGCGTGGAACCACTTCATCGCAGAAGGTGATAGGCATGCGTAACCAAAACCGATACCTGCACCTGTGATCACGCCGAATGTAATGTTCAGCATGAGTGGAGAGTTCACAAAGCCAGAAGCGATCATGCCCAGACCTGTAAGAACAGTACCTAGGATAAGGATCATTCGAGGGCCCATGCGGTCTTGAAGAATACCTGCAATAAGAAGACAGATAGAGAAAGTGATGGTTGCAGTTGCGTAAGGTGCAGAAGCTTCTGCAGCACTCCAGCCTGATTCAGTTACCAGTGCCTTGTTGAATACACTCCAAGCATACAGGATGCCAAGACAAAGGTTGATACAGAACCCTGCTAACAGGATGCGCATAGCTTTATCAATCTTGCTCATTTTTATTCTCAGTTTTTCCTCTTATTGGCAATGCCGCAAAGAAGGTTGGTTTAAAGATGTTTTTTCTCAAAATTAGTTTGCGTTTTTCAACGTTTAACGCAATGAGCGCGGATTATAACCAATAAATATGTGATTGGAATCTCTTTTTACGGTTACTGATAAAATAATTTGCAACATTAAAAGTGGATGTGAATTCATGGTTTTGTATGTAGTAAGAACGTTGTAAAAAAGTGACATTTTTTTTGTTCACTAATAACGAATGATGAGTCAAGAGAGAGGTTTTACGCTGTTGAGTGCACAGTTCACATTTCAAATAAAAAATTTCTAAATGTTTCTATGTTAACCATCTGTAACAAAAATGGCGAATTTATCATCTGACTGTCGTAAGTATCAGATGCAAAGGGTTTCTTAATTCTTAATTGTTAACCTTTTGTAATAATTGAAGCTGATTAGCTTTTATGTACATTAAGTGAGCAAAAAAGTAACTTGTAATTGCTGATTTTAGGCGCAGAATATAGTGAAAATTGAGTTTTCATTTATGAAGGGATGCTTTTTAGATTTGTTGTGAGGTGACTTATGAAACTGTTCCTATTACTCATGGCTTCGGTATCCGCTGGTATCGCATCAGCAGACCACATCCATTCATTTATGTTGGGCTTATCTATTGCTTCTTTAGCGGTAGGTAGCTGTTATTTCTTCGCATTTCGCAGCTCGCGCTTTCCACAGCTTGCTTTATTCCTACTTATTTGCGGCATGCTTTCTAAGTTGACGATAACCGTAGTCGGTGTGATGTGGGGAATGTCCGCGGAATTAATCACGTCTCCAATCGTATTCGCACTTTCATATTTATTCTTTTCGCTTGCCGTTACCTACTTATGGTTTAGCTACAGAGAGAGTATCACTAAGATTCCTGACCGATTTAAGTCAGCGTAAATCAACACATTAGAATAAAAAAAACGCCAGCACATTTGCTGGCGTTTTTAATTAAACGTAATTTTGTTCGGATATTGCTTTTAGTTTGATCGTGGCAATACCGTTAGGCACTCATTGGAACAAGCACCATAGTACCAATAATCACCGTGATAAGGCCTGCTAGAACTGGAACGGATGTGCGTTTTACAACCTCAAACGGGCTGATGTTTGCCATACCTGATGTCGCAACGATTACGCCAGATACTGGTGAGATAGTACGGCCTAGGTTTGATGCTTGAAGCATCGGGATAATTAGGAACGCAGGGTTTAATCCCATTTTCGCAGCTAAAGATGGTGCTAACTCCACGAACGCATAGAAAGGCGCGTTGCCCGAACCCGTTGCAATTGCTGCTGCAACTGTCAATGCGGTTAGAATAAGCATTAAAGCAACGCCGCCTGCACCAGCATTGTCTGCTAGATGAAGTAGGTTATCGATAGCTCCGATAGACATCAGACCTTGCGCAAAAACCCCTGCGGCAACCAAAAGCATCACAACGCCTTTGAACGCGTCAGCCATGCCTGCGTAACAAGAATCTAAATCTTCTAGTGATTTCTTACCATCGAACTTATTTACAACATAATGGATCAGAGCTCCAAGGAAAATCGAACCAACCACAATAGTGTAGATGTCTAGACTAAGTCCTGGAATGGTACGACCGTTGAATAGGAAAACGCCGATGATAGGTAGAAAAGGAAGAGCTGCATAAAACGCTGGTGCGTCAGCTTTGATCTCTGATACATCAATTTTTTCCATTGGTGTATTTTCTTTCTTATCTAAGTATTTGTTCCAGAAGAACGCTGCCGCTGCCATGACGATGATTGCGCAAATAGAAACAGGCAACACAGTTTGTACCGCAAACACATCAAGCTCTAAACCAGACTTTTCTGCTGCGATAACAACATCACCAGAAGTAGGAGAAAGGATGATTGCCGCTGGAGAGGCACACACTGCAACGGCTGCTGGACGAGAAATGCCCATCGCGACCATCATTGGGAATAATGTCGCCATTAATAGTACGCCAAGGCCTGTTGCAGAACTTACCGCAAGAGACATTAAACACGCCACAATGTAAGCCGCTACCAAAAGGACGTAAGGAGACTTGATGACAGAAAGCGGTTTAGAGAACTGTTTCACTACCACGTTGTTCGCGCCGATATGAGTCATGTATGACGCAAAACCACAAAGCAGCATGATTTGCATACCAAGACCGCCACCGCGGTATTGAAGCATGTATTTCACGTATTCAAGCGCATCTGTCACCATGTTACCAGTTGAGGTGATTTTTGACGGCAGCACGTCGTGCCCCAAAACGCCAGTCATAAGAAGTAAAGCAATACCAGCTGTCAGTAACACGCCTGCAGCTTTATAGCCTTTGACAATAAAGTAACCCACCGCAATGGTAACCACTAAGCCAATTAAGAGCTCTAACATAGGGATCTCCGAATGTTATGTAAAAAAGAAAGAAACTGTTTCAGTTTATGACAAGGAATTTACAGAATTCTTAGCTGTGGCACGAGACAAATATGGGGCTTGCATGATCTGAGACAAATAATAATTTAATAAATAATTTCGTTAGATTGTATTGTTGGAATTTGGTTTTCTAAGTGTTATGTGCTGGTTTGAAGCTATTTATAGGAAGGAAAATATGACTAGGAAAGTGAATGAATAATGAGTGAATTGATTCACAATAGGAAAAAGACTTTACTCAATAAGCAATTATTGGAAAACACTCTTCACAACAAAAAAGCTTCGCCGAAGCGAAGCTAAGTAATCGTATGAATGAGGATAAACTATGCGTATCGACGAACCATAAGGTTCCAACTACGCTGCTGCCGTTCGAACTCTGCTTTAATTTGCTGATACTTCATTTTTGTTACAGAACATTCGTATTTTTTTACCACACTGGCAGTTTTGGCACCGAGTACTTCTTTGCGCATCTCGTAGTATTCCTGCATGTGATGAACTAAAGTATCAAACTCTTGCTGTAGCTGATCGAGGATCGTTTGCGTGTTCGGTTTCGATTCTAGCTTTTCTCTTGCTTTCTTCAAAAGTTGACTCGCACGGGCTTTTTCAATTCTAAATGTAGGCGTTGTGCGCAACTTAGATGTGAGTCCTAGCCAAGAACATGACTTTATCAACCACTTCGTTGGGTCGTAATGCCACCAATACACGCCATTGCGATAGTCATTCTCGAAAATATGATGGAAATTATGGTAACCCTCTCCAAATGTGAAAAAGGCGAGTACACCATTATCGCGAGCAGTGTTTTTGTCTGTGAAAGTTTGCTTATCCCAAATATGTGCGAGGGAGTTAATGAAAAAAGTTGTATGGTGACTCATAAAGAGTCGAGCTGCACCAACGACCAATAACATCCCCCAGATATCACCGTAGATCAGTCCTAGTATGACTGGGAAACCAATATTAGTTAGTAGGGCAAGTGGAACATAATACTTATGCTGCCACATGACGATTTTATCGCGCTTTAGGTCACGGCAGTTTGTATATTCGTTTTCCTTTGATTTATTGTAATCACGTAACATCCACCCAATGTGAGAATACCAAAAACCCCGCTTGGCTGAGTACGGATCTTTATCGTTATTATCGACATGTTTGTGATGCACACGATGATCAGAAGACCAATGTAATGCACTATTTTGCAAAGAAAATGCTCCTCCAATCGCAAAAATGGCGCGCAAAATAGGATGAGCTTCGTACGTTTTGTGGCTCCAGAGACGATGATAGCCTGCTGTAATAGAAAGGTTAGTAAAACTAAATGCAATCACTCCCCAAATTAGATGTTCCCAACCCAGTCCAAAATGATATGCATACCAAGGCATTACAATAAAAGTCAGAACAAAACTGGCAGAAAATATTAATGTATTCAACCAGATAACAGGTGGTTTGTTTTGAGTCACAGGTGTATCCCTAACTTTGAGCTAACAACTGTTCGCCAGAATATCAGCGTACACATGTAAGTCAAATTAAAGTTAGACAAATGTGACTATTCCTTTGGGTGTAGATTAAGGAACTTAATGGGATATTTTGCTTTTAATTGAATAATGAGTAGTATTAAAAAATGAGCTCTGGCTTAAGGTGTATAAAATCTGCCAAGAAACAAGTGTTATAAAGGTGGAATATACCGAGACTCTATAAAGAAGCAAAAATGTAAGAAAATAGGAATACGTAATGGATTTACGAATAGCGGAATATAAGGACTACGAGCGCATTGCGCATCTTCATGCGGATAGCTGGAAGCGTCATTACCGTGGCATTCTTAGTGATAACTATCTTGAGAAAGAAGCGATTGACGACAAACTACTGATTTGGCAAACCCGTTTGACTAACCCACCATTCAATCAGCACATTGTCTTGGCGGAGGAGGGAGGTTTGCTACTTGGCTTTGTTTGTGTGTTCGGCAACCATGATTTCGAGCGTGGAACCTTTATTGACGCATTGCATGTTGATGACAGTTACCGTGGTCGTGGGATTGGTAAGCAGCTATTACTTGCTGTCGCAGAATGGCAACAGCAGTACTTTAAAGACACAGGTCTTTATTTAGAAGTTGTGTCGCAAAACATTTCTGCGATTGAATTCTATCGCCACATTGGTGGACAAGAGGATCAAGAGCGAACTTGGCGCGCACCTGATGGCAAAGAGGTGTTAGAAAAAGTATTCCGTTGGAAGAACGCCCAGTCATTAGTTAGTGGGATTGAGGAAAACGTGATTTACTCCTAACCTAGCGTTCTAAAACATTAGATAAGAGCAGTCTCAACACTGCTCTTTTTTGTTTATGCACCCTAACGTTATGTTTTATTAAAAGCTTTCTAGAAGTTAACCCCCATAGCTTTTAGTTCGAGCTCACATTGCTGAGCATTTTCAAACTGAATAGCAGCCATGCCAACTGCTCGGGCACCTTCAACATTGTAAGGCATGTCATCAATAAATACTGTCTCTTCGGGGTTAAGCTGATACTTTGAAAGTAGAGTTTGGTAGATCTCCGCTTGTGGTTTTAGTAATTGAACTTCAGAAGAGATGATTGCTCCATCAAACAGTGGCCAAAACTCATAGGTAGTACGAAGATGTTCCACAATTTCGTTGATGTTGTCTGTGAGCGCATATACGCCATATCCGGCACTTTTTACTCGTTTTAACAGCTCTATACTGCCGTAAAGTAGTATTTGAGTGTGTTTTACATAATAAAAGAAGCGGTCCATTTCTTCCGTCGTTACTTGGTGTTCACGTTGATAACGCTGTTTTGCTTCCCTTTCGGAGATCGTCCCTTTATTTAAATCTTTCCAGATTTGTGATGAAAATAGCATCTGAGCCATTTTCTCTGACTCTACGGAACCACCAAATGTTAAGCGAACGATTTCTACTGGAGACCAGCGTACCAATACATTACCTACATCAAAAATGACATTTTTTATCTGGAAAGAATTCATGACACACCCCAAGCCAATTGTTTGCCACCGCGGTATATGCGGTGAGTGCTGTTTTTGAATCGTTGGAAAGCCGTGCCAAAGGCGCGACTTAAGTTTCTAGAACAAAATGAGATTAACATCCAATTGGATACAGAGCGATTATCGCAAAATTACACTAAACTATATGCAACTTTGTTTATTTGGTTGTAAATCAAGTGCAGCTGTCTTAAAAGATTGAAACTAAAGATAAGTATTGCGAGCTGTTTACGTCATTTCGCGCTGCTTATAAATGATGATTAATATATAATTAGTTAATAATAAAATGATAAAAGTGAATCAAAATCACATTATTGTGCGTCAGGCGGAGTAAGCAAAACAGATTATATGGACTCGATACGTAAGGTTTATCAATATGCAGAACCAAACCTAACTCTCGTTGGCTGGATGGGGTTTCTTGGCTTTCCGCTGTACTACTTTGTCTGGGAGTTTGCCTTTCCACAGGCTTATGAAAATTTACCTCTTAGATTGTTTTGCTCGTTATTGTTTTTCGGCATCATTTTTAGAAACCGCTTATCATCGACTTGGAGAGATTATGTTCCTATTTACTACCAAGTGACGATAACGCTGTGCTTACCGTTTTTCTTTTTTTATATGTTACTGATGAATGACTGGTCCAATGTATGGGTTATGTCGTTTATGTCTGCAATTTTCTTACACATTTTACTGGTTCATGTTACTAGGGTCATGTTTGCTCAAACCTTTGCTGGGATAGGTTTAGCAACATTCTTCGCTTGGGTTGCAAAAGGGTTCCATCTTGACTTGACCATGGATTGGACTCATGTGCCAATCTTTCTGTTTATTTATGTCTTCGGTAATTTGTTCTATTTTCGTAACCAAGTTGAACATGAAGCGAAAGTCTCGCTGGCAAAATCATTCGGGGCAGGGATTGCACATGAAATGCGTAACCCGTTGAGTGGGCTTTGCACTTCAATAGATGTTATCCAGTCGATCTTGCCCAACATGAAAGAGGCAGGAAAAGAGCAGTACGTCATGAGTGTAGAGGATGTCACCTTATTACGTGAAGTGAGTCAGGATGCAATGAACATTATCCAATCGGGTAATGAAACCATCGATTTATTGCTAACTTCGATTGATGAAAATCGAGTTTCTCGTTCTAGCTTCAAAAAATATTCAGTTCACTCGGTCGTTGAACAGGCAATTGAAAGCTTCAGTTATAAACGTGCCACTGATCGATTTGCCATATCGCTGGATGCGAGAAGTGAGTTTGAATTTCTAGGTAGTGATACGTTACTTAAATACGTTATGTATAACCTCTTCAAGAATGCCTTCCATCACCGTAAATCTGAAGATTTTCACATACATGTATCCATGATAAGTTCAGAACGCTTTAATCAAATTGTTGTAACCGATAATGGTGCTGGCATTGCTCCTGATGTTCTACGCAATATCTTTCAAGACTTTTACACCACTGGCAAATCAGGAAGTTATGGTTTGGGTCTACCGTTTTGTAAAAAAGTCATGCGTTCATTTGGGGGGAACATTGAGTGTCAATCTCAGTTAGGGGAGTGGTCTCAATTTACATTAACTTTCCCACTAACGACATCTGATACCGTTAATGAAATCAAAAACGATCTGACTAAACTCAAAACCATTCTAACGGTGACTAGCCAAGATATCTTGGTGTCTAAAGTAACAGATATTAGCCGTTTTATGGGCTTTGACTCGACGATTTTAGATGCCAACCAAGTACTCAAAAAGAAAGAGTACGAGTTCGAATTCGATCTGATTTTTATCGATCTTGAGAGCTTAGATCCAAGAGCAAACCAATTGGATAGATTAGAATCTCTCTTGTCTTTCACTGAAGCACGCATCGTTTATCTTTTTGAGCATCATCCGACTCAGAGAGCACGTAAGGCTGCATATGAACCTATTTGGATCGAAACGCAAGCCTGGTTATTGAATACTAAACCAACTATTGAGCGTCTCTTATATGATTCAAGCTATGTATCGACACCAACGGCCTCGGTGACGTTAGATAATTCAAATAAGCGTACAATTATGGTCGTGGATGATAATGAATCTTTGCGTAAATTCACGGCAATGTTACTTGAAAAGCAAGGCTTTGAAGTGATTCAGAAAGAAGACGGGCAGCAGGCTCTGGATACACTAGAGCAAGAAGATGTTGATCTCATTCTGATGGATATCGAAATGCCAATTATGGATGGTGTAGAAGCGTCTAGGCGAATTCGAAGCTCGGATAAAAACTATGCGTCGGTACCTATTATTGCACATACAGGGGATAGTTCACCTGTCACGTTGGACAAAATTGGGTCTTCGGGTATGTCTGACTTCATCGTAAAACCGGCGGATAAAAATCGCTTGTTCGATAAAATCGCAAACTGGATCTAATCATTCGCGACTTGTTTTCTTGAGGCGAGTTGCTCACAACGAATAACACGAATAAAGAGCTCAGCAAAACTGTTGAGCTCTTTAGTTTTATCTACACACTAACTTACACAAACTCTAAGTCAGGGTGTGCGAATGCTTGTTGGCAGACAGTGAGTACATGATCAACTTCAGCAGCTGTCATGTCGGCATTGACTGAAAAACGGATGATGTTTTTGTTCCTTCCAGTTGCAGGGCGGCAAAACACTGCGCCGTAAACATTTCGCTCTTCGAGAAAATCGCGGACTCGCTCAGTGTTTCTCTCGTTGCCGCATTCTAATGCGATAATTTGTGATTCACTGCGAATAGTAAATCCAATGCGTTTTAAACCAACGGCTAAAGACTTGGCTCTTTCAAACAGAATGTCTCGCTTATCATCTGATTTTCTTATAACGTCCAGTGTTTTCTCTAGCCGAATGATCTCTTGCGGTAATACGGTAGAACTAAATATTGCAGGGTACGCCACAAATGGAAGCGTCTTCGCCAGTTTTTCTGGGCCTAAAATCGCGCCAGCACGATAAGCAAATGTCTTGGCAAGACTAACGGTAATAAAATCTACCTTATGAGTTAAGCCAAGACCCTGCAGTATCCCCGCACCTTGTGGACCGTGTGTACCTAAAGAGTGTGATTCATCTACAACCAGGCCGCAGTCAAACTCCTGTGCTATTTCGTAGATATCACGTAGAGGAGCGATGGTCCCGATAGTGCTGTAAACCGAATCCACGACAATGATCCCTGAACCGTGACGTGAAATCTGTTTTCTTAGGTGGCTGGTGTTGTTATGCATGAACGGATGAATTTGTGCTCCGGCAATACGTGCGCCTTCCCACAAAGACATATGTGCAAAGAAATCAATGTACACAGGTATGTTCGGTGCACAAATAGTCTGCAATAAACCGACATTCGCAGCCCAACCAGATTGAGAAAGTAGACAACTAGGCATACCAACGAAACTGGCTAGTTGCGTTTCAAATACAGGTTTCGATTCATCGTCTTGTAAGAAAATCGCGGACATCACGACGTTGTCATCGTGCTGGGAAATCGCATCACGATGCGCACTTTGAATCTCCTTGTTATGAGACAGTGCAAGGTAATCATTGCTTTGCAGGACAACGGCATTACACGGTGGGCGTTTACCAAGAACAAGGTGTTTTTTGTTCTCATTCGGTTCGATTAGATCTTGAATATAAAAATCTAGGCGTTCCTCGATAAAGGAGGGAAGTGGTTTGCTTTGTATAGTTTCACTCATAATAAATCTCTTCTTCATATGGAAAAACGCCAGCGCTGACACTTATTCATATTGCGGATTTTGGGGAGAGTGTCACTAACCAGGTTGCATAAGTTTGCAGACCCTTGCAAACTCGACATTTGAGGGTTGGATGGTGGCTGTAACTCTATAGGGGCCCGGGGTCTAAACTAGTTTGTGCTTAAAGTTTATACGGCGATTTTGCGGTGTTTTTTCGTGCTTCATATCTGGATTTTGGATGAGGAATATAAAGTTTGAAAAGTGAAAAAAATGGGCGCATTAGATAACAAAAAAGGCGCGAAAATCGCGCCTTGAAACATGAGTAGATAAGAGACAAAATTATCGCTTATTACGTAAATAGCGCTTACGACGCTCTTCTTTCCGCTTCGCTTTCTCTTCTTCTTTACGGGCGGTTTCAATCTCGACTTCAATCAGCTCTTGAGTGATCATTTCTGGGCGTTCTAATGTAATTTGGCCCAAAGTGCCTTGACGAAGTTCGTGCAATAAGATCTCTGATACTTTGTGCAAGTCAACACGTCCACCTGCACGTAGTGCACCGCGGCGACGACCAATTTCTTCCATGATCTCGATATCTGATTCTGGAAGCTCTTCAATTTGATAACGCTCTTTAAGCTTGTCTGCATAATGAGCTGCTAGGTATTCAATGGTATAGAATGCGACTTCGTCATATTCCATCGCTGTATCTTTTACCGCGCCGGTAGCCGCAAGGCGGAAGCCACTGTGTGGATTTTCCACTTTTGGCCATAAAATTCCTGGAGTATCAGATAATACGATGCCATTTTGCAGGTTGATACGTTGTTGACGACGTGTAACCGCGGGTTGGTTACCTGTTACAGCGATTGTTCGACCTGCGAGGGTGTTAATGATCGTCGACTTTCCAACGTTTGGGATGCCCATGATCATGGTGCGAATGTTTTTACCAATTTCTTCTCGGTGTGGGGCAAGTTTGCGGCAAAGCTCCATGATTCGATGCACTTCTTGTGGTTCAGAAGTCGTGATCGCCATTGCTTTTACATGTTGCTCTTGCTCCAAGTGCTCAATCCACAGTTGAGTTAATTCTGGATCGGCCAAATCACGTTTGTTCAAAACTTTAACGACAGGTTTGTCACCACGGATTTGAGAAATCAAAGGGTTTTCACTACTGAAAGGAATACGAGCATCCAGTACTTCGATGATCACATCCACTTGAGGGATTGCTTCTTCGATCTCTTTACGTGCTTTGTGCATGTGGCCAGGAAACCACTGGATTGAGTTATTAACCATTTGAATTTAATACCTTAATTTTTCTAATGCTCCAGCGGTTGTAAAAGTAGCAATGTGAGTCTTGAGTAATACAATACTAGAACGCATTTTCTAAAACTGTGTTTACTTCAAGCTGCTCGAAACCGCGGAGTTGAGCTTTCTTTCATGTTAATACGCCAGTTTATCATGGAATGATGATGAATCATTCAAGATGAAAGTAAAAAGCTATGGCGTGCAAACCTAAAAGCACACATCCCTTATGTATACCGACTCGCAGTGAATATCCGTCTGGGTGAGAGACCGAACGCAAACGCTGTGTAGTCAAAGGTGGATTGTGTTGTCAGATTGTTCTGACGAATTTTGGTTTTTTACTTTTATATCAGAGTGTTATTTTTATTTCACTATTGAGCTAAGTTTGACTTTTATCTGACAAAAACTAGTCTGAGCTTCCATTCAGAGGAAGCAGTCATGCTCAGTATTCTTAGAAGTATTACGGTATCGTCCGTCGCCTTAATTTTTTTAGCGAGTTCTTTTTGCTCAACTGCCAAACAGAGTCCTAAACCGAAGGTCATCGTTGGTGTTATTGCGCAAGACGAAGCTAAAGACTCGTTTGACGGTAGCGTTGGTCCTTCGTACGGAATTAGTCTTGAGTATTTGTCTAACATTACTAAAGCTTTGGATTATGAGTTAGAACTTCGGACTTACAAGCATATTCCGTCTTTACTTGCGGATGTCGAAAGCAAGAAGATTGATGGTGCGGTTGGATTTAGTAAAACAGCAGCAAGAGAAAAGCGTTTCTTGTTTTCGATGCCTTTCTTTTCGAGCACTATCGCTGTTTGGTATCGGAATGCCACTTACCGAGATAGTGATGCGCGTGATCTTAAATGGGTGTGTGTTGAGGGCAGTGTGTATTGTGACAACCTCACTGAACGTGGTATCGATAAGATACATTATGTTAAAACACGTTTAGAGGCGTTTAATGAAGTTAAGCGAGGTAAAGCGAACGCGCTGATTTACACTTATGTTGGTATTACCCAATATTTGGATTTGAATGACATTGTAAAAGGGGTTGTCGATATTCCCAGTTGGTTGAAAAACGAAGAGGTGAGTTTTATCGCTTCGTTGGACAAACAGAGTCTGATCGATGACATCAACAAAATCCTTCAGTGGGAGCAAAATGGAAAAAACATTCGCTCCGTCGCCTCGAAAAATCCTTACCATATCAGTGATAAGTTATTGGTAGATTACCGACGTAATCATCAAAACAAACTAGTGATAACTTACAGCAGCAGTGACGAAGCTTATCCGTTTCTCTACCGAGATTCGCAAACGGGCGAGTTAGATGGCTTCTTTCCAGATTTTGTCGACTTATTGCAGTCTCGTACTGGCTTGAGCTTTAAGTATGTGAAGCCGACGTCGAGCCTTTCAAATGGATTAACGGCATTTGATGCCGATATAGTCCCCATCTCTTATGTGGGTGAGCTACCTAAGTCAGATTGGTTGTTCACTAAACCATTCATGCACAGTAATTACGTGGCTATCCAAGCGGAGCAGAGCAAGCGCGATAAATCTGCACTGAAAGAAGCGGGTATTCTGCTCACTTTGAAAAAGCAAGGGTTAGTTCATTTGGGCACTTGGCAGCAAGGCCAAGTTGATCATTATGATGATTTGAAAAAGCTGCTTACCGATTTGAAATCGGGCGTTTTGGATGTGGCTTACATTCCTGACGACATCGTTCACAACATGATTGCACAAGATCAAGTCGATGGCTTGGTGATCAATGCGGAGGACGTTTTGACGTTCTCTAATGCATTTGCGGTTGCAAACCACAATACACAACTTCAACACATGTTGAACAGCATCATCGAAACCATTGATTCTAACGAGATCGAAAAACTGCTGCGTTCTCACCGAAGCTTCAAACTGACTTATGGCTATGACGCGGAGCAGATCGCTACATTTGTTGTTGCTGGTTCATTCATATTCTGTCTCATGTTAATTGCGGCGTATTTCATCTTATCTCACATGCGACTTAAAGTGAGGTTAGCCGAATTTAATGCTGACAATGAGGAAGCGGAAAAGCAATGGCTGATGGACATCATCAAAGAGATCAATAGCTTGGTTTTTATCCATAGTGAAAATAACCATATGGAGATGAGCAATTGTGCCAACTACAACAGTAAACAGTGCCAACAATGTAAGTTGAAAAGTGATTCTGCGCACGCTCCTCTGGTGAATAATTTTGATGAACTAACCACTGTTATCGCTGGAAAGCGTATTTCAGAAGAGGTTGCCTCGTCGGGCTGTGAACTTGATATTAAACATGTATATCGAGAACGCAAAGTCATCGCTTCTCCTAGCGGTAAGAACAAGTTTGTACTGACTGTTATTCAAGATATTACCCAGCAAAAAGAACGTGAGCAGGCGTTAATCGATGCGCAAAAAGAAGCGCAAACCGCGGTACGTGCGCGCGAAAACTTTTTGGCAACCATGAGTCACGAATTAAGAACGCCATTGTCGGCAGCACACGGCATCCTCGATTTGCTAAATCGCCAAGTGACGGCAGATTCAAATCGCGAGTTAATTGCCCAAGCCATACGCTCGCTCAATCATTTGAATACGCTAGTAGACGAAGTACTGGATTATTCAAAGTTAGAGGCAGGGCACTTAACCGTCGCCCCAGTTAAGACCGACTTGCTTAAAACCTTGTGCGATGTGTTTCGAAGCTTTGAACCACGAGCGCTTGCGAAAGGTTTGGATTACAAAGTGACAATCAAACCATTTTCGAATGCTTTCATTGAAATCGACGCGCTGCGATTGGTGCAAATTACCACCAATCTACTCTCCAATGCGGTGAAATTCACTGCCGAAGGAGAGGTTGGAATCAGTGTCATTCTTCATGAAAAGCAGCTTATTTTGAAAGTGGCGGATTCAGGTATCGGCATGACGGATGACCAACTCGAAGGCATTCTCAATCCTTTTGTTCAAGCGGATGACACTATTACGCGTAAATATGGCGGTACTGGATTGGGGCTAAGCATTGTTGACCGATTGATCGACTGCATGGGCGGCGTGCTCTACATCGATTCACAATTTGGCTTGGGCACGACGATTACTGTCAGACTGCCAATTGAGCATTGCGACTCTGAGCCAGACGTTTGTTTGAACTGGACGTATAGCGAGAGCTTACCACTTAATATTCGCCAGTGGTGTGACGCGTGGAAAATGCGTCCAGCGACGTTAAAAACAATGGTGGCGAACCTTCACCCTATACACGACAGCGATGCCAGTTTTAATGGCCTAATGCTGCGTGACGAACAAAGGGTACTTGGCAGTCTTACGCTAAGAGAGATTCAATATCCAGATACATTGTTCAATTTGCTCAGCCAAACGCAGCAAGAAACCAAGCTTAGTGACGTAAATCAAGAAGTGGTTTCTTGGGTTCTCGGCACGGTACTGGTCGCAGAAGATAATCCCATTAACCAAAGTGTGATAGCAATGCAGCTTCATGAACTTGGAATCGAACCTGTCATTGTGAATAACGGCCGCGAAGCATGGGAATACATCAACCAAGATGAAAACGTTGTGTTGCTGCTGACCGATTTTCATATGCCAGAAATGGATGGCTATGAGCTTGTTAGGCACGTGAAAAACTCCGAATTTAAAGCAATTCCAATCATCGGTGTGACAGCAGAAGATGCTCGTCTTGCCATTGAACGTACACAGGATATCGGCATTGATGATGTGCTCTACAAGCCCTATGACCTTAATCAATTAAAAACCGTTTTGATTCCATTTATTGGCGAAAAAGAGAGGGGTAGGCTGCCCGGCTGGATTAAACGGTTCAAAGCACAGGACGCAAAAGAGATTGCGCGCGTGTTTAGTCAATCAATGTCTACAGATATAAAAAACTTAAACGCCGCATCGACTGAGCGAGACAAAAAACGGGTCATTCATGGCATCAAAGGAGCGGTTGGGGCGATAGGGGTAAGCATGCTGACTGAGCTTTGCATTGAGGCAGAACGAGTTACTGCTGCGGAGTTTGACAGGCGAACAGCGGAGCTAATTTTACGAACCGAGCAGGAGATCGAAAACATAAACTATTGGGTAGAGACAAATGAATACACAATTTAATGTGATGGTGATTGATGACCATCCGCTACAAACCACAATACTTACGCAAATATTGGATCGCTATTGCGCGCAAGTCATCCCTTTTAACTGTGTGGATGCCGCTATTCAGAGTGTGCAGGAACAACATTTTGACGTAATTTTTTGTGATATCCAAATGCCCGGAAAAGACGGCATCGATATGATGGAAATGCTCGATAAAGTCCAGTACCAGGGGCAAGTTGTACTGGTCAGTGCAATGGAATTGACCATTATTTCTGCGGTAAGAGCCATGTGCGAGGGATTTAGCTTTGAAGTATTAGGGAAGCTGCCTAAGCCATACGATGAAAATGAAGTCGTTGATTTGTTGGGTAAAATAAAAGATGAAAAAGCGAAACAAGTCAGCTTTGCTCAACCTATTGAAGTGGAAGATCAAGAATTCCTGTTTGCTCTGGCTGAAGGGCGAGTGAAAAATTATTACCAGCCTTTAGTCGATGTGCAAAGTGGGGAAGTGCTTGGGTATGAAGCGCTCGCGCGTTGGAATCATCCTATTTATGGTGTGTTACCCCCTCATTATTTTTTGCCAATTGTAGAGCGTTGCCGCCTTTCTGGAGAGTTGTTTCAAGCTGTATTGAGTAATGTTATCTATGACATGAAACACCGCGGATTGACGCAAAACGTATCCATCAATGTAGACCATGAAAACTTAGAAGATACGGCGTTCTCTCATTACTTTTTACAGCAATGTTTAGAGAGCGAGATTGACCCATCACAAATCACCATTGAAATTACAGAGCGAGATACATTTCAGACTAGCGCGTCCCTGTACAAGAATTTACTCAAGTTGAGGATGAACGGTGTCACTGTCTCAATAGATGATTTTGGCACGGGGTCATCGACGTTTGAAAAACTGGCTCAACTGCCATTCAACGAGTTAAAAATCGATCGTTCGTTTGTACAAGGTGTCGAATGCGACATCAAAAAACGCAACATCGTTGTTGCTATTTGCGCGTTAGCGAAAAGTTTGAATATACGACTGGTCGCGGAAGGTATTGAAGACGAAGTCACACTGCAAGCGATACGTGAGTATGGGATTGATCTTTGCCAAGGCTTCTACATTGATAAACCCATGCCACTAGAAGCCATAACCATACTAAATGAAAGATATGAATAAATTGAATTACTTGATCTTTGACGATCATCCTCTCGTTTGTGTTGCAATCAAGTCATTGTTGGAAGAGTTAGGGAAAACAAATGGGGTATTTACTGCAACATCAGCGAAGATGGCATTACAAATATTGAAAAAGGAAGAAATTCAACTGTTGATCTTAGATGTGAACTTGGCAGATTGCGATGGGTTTGATTTCTACAAACGTATCAAATCCCATGGTTATGAAGGCAAAGTCATTTTCTTCTCCGCTGAAACTAGCCAAATGTACAGCCAAATGGCTTTTCGTTCTGGCGCTGATGGCTATGTGTGTAAATCGGAAAATCACGACATTCTTAAAGACGCGATAGAAGCGGTAGAGAAGGGGTATACCTTCTTCAAATTTAAGCAAGTTGTTAACAGCGTTCGAGAAATGCCACAACTTTCAAGCAGAGAAAGTGCAGTAATGAAGTATTTATTACAAGGAAAGTCCAATAGAGAAATCGCTTCAGTGCTATCAATAAGTGATAAAACAGTCAGCACATACAAACGCCGTCTATTGGATAAATTTAACGTAAAGAACATTGTTGAGCTAACAAGAGTGGCGGGGGCGTAAGACCGCATCATGACACTTAAAAGTATCGCGTTGTCTCTTTTCATCGCAACATTACTATTCGTCACTTCTGTCACAATGATTGGTGCGGTGTTAATTTCTTATGAAGTAAAGCAGTTCAACACTTACGCGAATAATTTAGCCAAAATAAAACAAAAAGTAATTCTCATGGGGCTATTGACGGAAGCGCAACTCGAGCAATACAAAGGCATGAGCGTGAGTGAAGTAGAAGCGCAAACAGAGCTGAGCTTTCAAGATGCGATTTACTCCCTGTCACCTTATGAAAAACTCAATTACGTTGAATCTGTTGCACGGAAATCGCTTCATCAGGCTGAAGCGTATTTATCAAATGCGTTCAATCGACAAAATGCCGTTATGTATTTTCGTTCTTATACTGGAAACAAACTCATCTTAGAGAGACCGATTGAAGCGTTAGAGGGAGTGAAAGCCACATTTGATGTTGATTGGTGTAAAAGTAATTATTCTTGTGTGTTAGCTGCGTGGAAAGAGCAACTGACGGACCGGGTATTGTTTTCCCTACCATTTAAAACGACATACTCCGATGACATGGCGATAAGCATCATGAGTCCGGTTTACTTTCAAGGTGAGTTAGTGGGAGAGTTTTCGGAACAATTGTACCTCTCGCCGCTTTATAATGATGGGAAAGCGGTGGATGTTCAAATAGCGAATGGGAACAAGCAAATGGTGATTTACTTCGCTGGCTACCCCTTTCCATCATTCGCGTACACCCAATCATATGTCGCAGACAACAACAATCTCATTGTTTACATGTACCCATTCAGTAAAATTGTATTGGATTACGTGTTCTTGTTTATCATCTTCTTTTTCGTAACCTTAGCGTATTACAACAAAGCTTATGAATCTAAAGAGAGCAAACTTCGCCTCGCGAAAGCACTGACGAACGTGACGAAAGATGATTTAACGGGATTGTTTAACCGCAGAGTCTTTCAAGATAGCGAATTCAAACGTCGTTTGGAAACCGCGCCATATTCCGTCATTGCAATAGATGGCGATAGGATCAAGCGAATCAATGACCATTACGGTCACCATGTAGGGGACGAAGTTATTGGGATTATTGCTGATGCTATGTCTAAAGTGTTTCGAAATAGTGATTATCTAGTTCGAACTGGTGGTGATGAGTTTGTTGCGATTCTGCCGGGTTGCAGTATCAGTCAATCTTCAATATTGGCGAAGAAGCTTCGTAGTGTCGTTAAAGATAACCGACTAAATACCTTGGATATCGAAGTTAGTGTGAGTACTGGTATCGCGGCGAATGAATTACACGAAACGCTTCAGGACGTTATTGTACGTGCAGATGAAGATCTCTATGAGATGAAAAAACACAGACAAAAGTCCCATTAAGCAGCGCTAGTATTGACTCAATGTTAAGTTACGGAACATAACCATGACATAACTGTTTGATTAATTTGACCAAACAGAATGAGTGGTCTTTTATATTAGAGCAGTCAACAAATAGTGATTGCTCTTTTTATTCTCGACCTTACATTTGGTGTCGCACGTGAACAAAGATCTCGACTTAAACTTACTTAAAATACTTGTCTTACTGGATAAGCACCGTCAGCTCAAGCCCGTTGCGAAAGCGATGGGGAAGAGCGAAGCGTCAATTAGCAAATACCTTGCCCGATTGCGACTCCAGCTAAACGATGAATTGTTTATTCGGCATCCTCACCACATGGAACCGACGGACTATTTAAAACGTCAATTACCTAAAATTTCCGATGCACTCGAGAAGCTTGAAACTTGTCTAATTAGAGATGAGTTTGAACCGGAAAATTACGAAAAAGACATCACCATTTGTTTACCGCAAACCGCTCAATACTCATTTGGGCATCTACTTGCAATGGATTTAATGGCGCTGTTTCCTAAGGCGCATATTTCGATAGCAACGATTACAGAGTATACGATAGAAGAGATAATCCTAGGCAAAGTGGATGCGCAGTTACATTACTTCAACGAGGATGTTCCGAAATCTGTTTATCAGAAGTTCATCGGCTATGCGCCTGCTGTGGTAGTTGTCCCTGAAGAGCTGGGAATTACCACCCTGGAAGAAGCAGCCAAACTTCCCTTTATCATGTTAGAGATTATCGGTTGGAAAGAGAAAGAGCAGCTCTTTATACGTGCAATGGAAAAGCATGGAATGGTCATCAAACGTATCGCGGCATTGGACAATGTAAGCAGTGTATTAAAGCTCCTCAAGAAAAAAAGCGCCGCAACGGTACTGCTTGAGTTTCAAGCTCCTATTGAAGGTTACACTTTTATAAGGGTGCCGGAGAGTCTATATGTCAATGGTTGGCCAAAAGTTGTAGTTCAGGTGAAGCAAACACATCGCTATGATGCAATGCACCAATTGTTAATCGGTGCTATTGCAAAATACGTGAGTACATAACTTAACTGCAGAACTCGCAACTTTTCGACGTAGGAAGGGTGTTCAGTAGCTCAATTAGTGATGCTGCTTGGTACTTTTTCAAAATACGTGCTTTGTAGGTACTGATGGTTTTTGCACTAAGTGATAGTTGCTCAGAAATCTTCTTATTTGAGTAACCTTGCACGAGATAGTGGAAAACAATGGCTTCGCGGTTAGAAAGCGTTACGTTGCCCGACGACGTTGTCAGAGTTGACTTAAACATAGAGTAACCTCGAGAAATCCCAGCAATTGCATCAATAATACTTTTCCTTGGTTCACTTTTATTTAAGAAACCATTGGCCCCCATTTCGTAAGCCGCCTTAGAAAGGCTAGAGTAGTCTCGTGAAGAGATAAATAGCAGTCGTCCAAGATAACCGGTCGCTAAAATATTTCTGGCTAAACGCATACCATCGCGTTCACCAAGCACTACATCTAAAATAATCAAATCAATTTTATTACTGCGAACAAGCTCCATAATCTCCGCACTGTCAGTAGTTTGAATTACTTCAGCAGCATTGATTGCATGTTCAACAAGAGAAGCAAGTGCCTCGCTATACAATGGTTGAGCGTCAATAATAAGAACATTACTCAAAGTGAACCTCACCTAATACTTCAACTAGTGTGCCGTCAGACGACAGCGCAATTGGATGAGTAGGATTGTAGGAAAAACCTTGCTAAGAGGAAGGAAAATGACTCTTTCAAAAAATGAAAATCAGTGTCTTGATTATGGGAATAACGAGCTCAGGTATTGAAGCACCTAGTGATAGGATAATTGCTTAAAACTTACGCTGACAGAAAACTAACAAACTGAAAGTATTCTTTCAGTGTTCTATGCCTTCAGATTTTCTTGTGATGTTTCTAGCGCTTCGATTTAAACCCGTGTGTTAGCAAGCGCAGTTTTATACCAAGCCACTTGAAGAGAGCTTGTTCTACACCAGGTATGAGCACGCTAGCCAACTTTGTACTGATATCTGTTAGATAGGTTTGGCTATTGACGCTGAACATCACTTCAAATTATTTCTAAACTTTTCATTGACTCTGCCGCTAAAAGTGGAGGTGTTAATTCGCACTTTGGCCACTCATAATGTCGTGTTCAAAAATGAGACAATTTTACATGGTTTGGTATGGAAATGTGCGTTAGCCGTCCTTTTGATGGTTTACAAATTTTGTTGTAACGACTAAAAAGGACTTTTGGATTTTTAGCCAGAGAACGGCTTCTCATGGCGTTTGCATCAAACTTTTCTGATGCGTATTTTTGGTTGGATAATTGGCTTTATGAGTAACGTAACCAGCACCATTTTGACAGAAAGTGGTACCAATGAGCTTGAAATCATCGAGTTTCATTTAGAAAAAACATTGCCAGATGGCAGCACAAAAACTTGTTATTACGGCATTAACGTTGCGAAAGTACGAGAAGTGATTCGCGTGCCAGAAACAACCGATTATCCAAACGCACAACCTCATATGATTGGTGTGTTCTCATCCAGAGATGTACTGACGCCTTTAGTGGATTTAGCTGGTTGGTTAGGTGTGCCAACACGACAAGATCTGGAGCGCAAGTTTGTAATCGTTACGGATTTCAACAAAATGACCAATGGCTTCTTAATTGACAGCATTTCGCGTATTCATCGTATTTCTTGGAATGATGTGGAATCACCAAGTCAGTTTTTGGAAGCGGGCGAACAAGATTGTGTAGTAGCCGTTGTCCGTAAAGAAGGCAACCTGATCATGATTCTCGACTTTGAAAAAATCATCGCAGACATCAACCCAGAACTGAGTATGGAAAAATACGATGTGAAAGGGGACAAGTCGGTGGATCTCAACCAGAGAATGGTCGGTAAGCGTAATGCTAAAACGATCATGGTGGTGGATGACTCAGCATTTATTCGCTCTTTGATCCAAGATACATTAGCTTCTTCAGGCTACAATGTGATCACATGTAAAGACGGTGGTGAGGCGCATGAGAAGTTGATGAGCTTGATCGAGGTTGCGAAAGAAGAAAACTTGCCAGTTAAAGAGCTATTAGATGCGGTGGTTACGGACGTAGAAATGCCTCGAATGGATGGTATGCACTTAGTGAAGAGACTACGCGATACCGAAGCGTTTCATGAAATGCCGATCATTATGTTCTCGTCATTGATGAGTGAGGATAACCGAGCGAAAGCACTATCTCTTGGCGCAAATGATACGATTACCAAGCCAGAGATTGGCCGCATGGTGAATATGATGGATAAATACGTGTTTAACTTTGCGTAAAAAACCGATCAGATGAAACAAATAAGGCTGCCGATTGGCAGCCTTATTTTTATTGAGGGCAGGGAAGAATATCTAAGGTGTAACTCTCGTTTGGAGTCTGCGGTGGCCCATATAAAATTCCACATTGTGTAAGGCTAGCTCTTTTTTCGTCGGCTGCAGCAATGACCATTTCGCGAGTTGTTGAACCAGCCGGGTGATGAAATGTTTTCCAATCCGAGTCTTCTTCGTTCAGTCCTTGCACGAGTAACTTCATCGATTCGCTATCAGAATCAGGATATCCATATAAAAAAACACAGCGCTTTGAACCACCAATATTACAGCCGTCAAATGGTAAATCTGCCATTAAAGCACTGTCTACGAAGTTTGAAACGTAAGGCTTGCTTTCCAATCCCGCAATCGCCATTTTCCCATAACCGACGCCTAATGCTGACGCAATAGCGCCTTTCATTCCTTCCAAACGAGCTTCACGTGCATCACTTTGAAGGTTTAAAAAGCGTGGCGCGGCAGTGACAGCAAGAATACCGAGCACGACAATAACTACGACTAACTCTATTAGAGTAAATCCCGTTTGTTTTTTCATATTATTTTCACAGCAAGTTAAAGGTAGAAAAACACTGACCGTACACTTGTTTATTGTGTAAATAAGTACGGTAATGATAAATCGATCAATAGTATAAAGAGGTGAGTTGTAAAGTGCTATACCGACGCCGCACTAATTGACTGAATCCATTAAATGCTACGGAGAATTCACGGGTCTAATTCGGCTAGATTTTAAGAGGTCATTAATTCCGCTGAAGAAATGCTGCGTGAACAGGCGAGCATGAATCCTCTTCGATGTAAGCAAACATGTACATCAGCGGAATGAAATACAAAATGCAAATGAGGGCGAACCGCACAAATGGATTGTCTTTTTATTCACTTTGATGAATGCTACGCGGAATTCATATCGCAGTATGCCTGAGGTATTCATCATGCGAATGTGCTTTGGTTTTGTGTTTATTTTTCAAATATAAGAATAATCTAAATGGAATTCGATTCGATAAACTTCCTTGCAATAGGTTTGATATTTCTTGGCTCTTATGTCCAGACCGCAATCGGTTTTGGCTTGGCTATTGTTGCCGCACCTTTACTGATTCTTTGGGCACCAGAATATGTTCCTGCGCCAATCTGTTTAGTCGCGTTATTTATTTCGTTGATGAATGCGATGAAGCACCGCAGTAGTGTTGAAATCGGCGGTTTAAAGATGGCGTTGATTGGGCGAGTGCCGGGATCAATTGCTGGTGGCTTGCTACTCTTTTTTGTATCTACACAAACTCTCACGCTTTGGATTGGTTTGTTGGTGCTGTTTGCAGTCGTGGTGAGTGTTTTACCGTTTCGGGTTGAGCCTACGCCTTCGCGTATGACATGTGCTGGTTTCTTTTCTGGGTTGTTTGGTACCAGTTCTGCGATTGGAGGCCCTCCGATGGCGTTATTGTTGCAGCATCAAGAAGCGAATCAGTTACGCGGTAATTTATCGGCTTTTTTTGTTTTCAGTTCGATTATTTCACTAATAGTACAAATCCCAGTGGGCTTCTTCACATTGCATCATTTGGTCATTACTATTCCTCTATTACCTGCTGCGGCGCTTGGTTACTGGCTAGCAATGAAAACTACCCAGTCGTTACCAAAAGAAAAGATTCGGTTTGGGGCGCTTATGTTGTGTTTTGTAAGTGGCTTTACCGCCGTCGTACAAGCGTTGAGCCAATAATGCCATCTGCATCATAAAGTCACTGCGGGATTGCATTCCTTTTTATGTATGGCGGACTTGTTTACTTGCGCCAAATTGGTCGTTTAGATGGGCGATAGTTTTATGAATAACACTCGTTATGGCACTTTTATGGCAGCATTCTCCTTTGTGATCTGGGGATTGCTACCAATTTATTATCGTTATTTACCAAATGCTTCTATGGATGAGTTGCTAGCATGGCGAATCATTGGGTCTGTACCTGTCGGGTTTCTAATTGTGCTTGGGATAACCCGTCGAGGGCTGAATTGGAAAGAAATCTGGCTTGATAAAAAATCCTTGTGGTACACGTTTGTGGCGAGCAGTTTGATGTGTATTTCTTGGAGTGCGTTCACTTGGGCTTTGACCCATCATCGGGTCATCGATGCCAGCTTAGGCTTCTTTATTGGGCCATTAGTATCTGTTGCGCTGGGCGTATTTATTCTTGGGGATAAGCTCTCAAAAGGCAAACTTATTGCAATAGTGTTGGCAACAATTGGTGTTATGTATCAAGTGATTCACTATGGTCAGCTACCCGTTATCGCACTAACGATGGGGTTGTTCTTTGCTTTGTATGGGCTGTACAAGAAGAAGATAAATTATGACTGGAGTACAACCTTGTTTGTTGAGGCGTTGTTACTGACTCCAGTTGCACTCGCCTATTTGCTCTATAAACAATGGGCAACTGGTGAACTGGCTTCGGGCACAGATACCACAACATTGCTTTTGTATTTTGGCAGTGCACCTATCACACTTTTACCACTTGTATTTTATTCTATCGCAATACGTATAACTAATTTATCAACTGTCGGTCTAATGCAATACATCGAGCCAAGCTTGCAGTTTGTGTTGGCAGTTATGTTTTTTGGCGAGTTGTTTGACGAAGTGAAAGCGGTGACCTTTGCATTTATTTGGGTAGGGCTGTTGTTCACAATTTTTGAAAGTATTATCAAAGGGCATCGGCGCAAAAAGCTGGTCAAACACCCCTTATAGTGGTTTCAATATTCTCACATATTAGCTTCTTTATTCTTATGCCCTCCATTCGAGGGCATTTTTAATGTCATGAAGCATTGGCTTTCGTTTTTTTCCGAGTAGAAATCATAACTTGAGATTATTTGACGCATTATCATAATGATACCGCTATAGTTATAGCCAAGTGACACGCTTATATAAGTGAAAACCAGATCAAGAAGGACGACATATGATCACAGCTCTGTATGCCAACATTCTCGCAATACTCATTATTTGGTTGGCTGTTCAAGTAATTAAGCAACGTCGCTTAAATCAAATTGCTTATGCCGATGGTGGGGTAGAGGCTCTACAAATTACTCGTAGTGCCCAGAGCAATGCGACAGAATATATCCCCATCACCCTAATTTTAATGGCACTTTTAGAATTCAATAGTGCTTACCCAACATGGATACATCTCACCGGTATTATTTTTGTAATTGGTCGAGTTATTCATGCTAAAGGCATATTGAAAAAAGACTTGAAAAAGCGCATTAGAGGGATGCAGGTGACATTTCTGGTGATACTTTCATTGGTTGTGTTAAATATGATTTACCTGCCATACGATAAGTTATGGTAAGTCTGCGACGTTACATTCCACCACCTTGGGTACTCGTTCTGATTGGATTAGTACTGAATATTGGCGCGATCATCGTTACTAGCTTAGTCCTTGATAAGTTGGGTAAACAGCACTCGCAGCTCGCAGAGCAAACAGCAGAAAACTTGTATTCCATCCAACTCGCATGGAACAGTGTGGAAACCCTAGAAAGGAAAAGAGAAGCTTTACTGCTGCATGTGCACATAAGTCAGAGCGTAGCGATACCTTTAGAGCTAGAAGAGGTATTAGCAGGGCATTTATCTTCTTGGGTTCTCAACGAGTCGGATGAAATAAAAATTGATCAACTTCCTCAACTAATGTCAAAGATAAATCAGGCACAAGCTTCGTATAGAGACCGCATCGATAATTACTACATTGAGAATGTAGAGCTCAATGAGGTAATGGCAAAGCAGGATGAAAAGATCGCTTGGTACAAGAATATCGGACTCTTCTTGCAAGTATTCGGACTTGCGTTAATCCTTGCACGCGACTTAGCTAGGAAGCGATAAAAGCAATAGCTAAAGATCAGATTTATTGCGAAATGCCAATGGTAGTTTGCAAATTGCAATTTATTCGGTGAGCAAACAGTAGCTATTGGTTAAGTTTTAATGAAAGTGATTAAATAACAACCTGTTTTTGTGCGCTTAAAAGTTGGCACGCCTCATGCTTTAGTATGAGTGACCCTTTCTAAGCCGAGGGTCACCTAGCCAACTGACGTTGTTAGTGAACCATCTTGTTCACAAATATATACAGCCAATCACGACTCCTTGTGGTTGGCTTTTTTTTATGCAATCTAGAACTGTGCTTTAATCCAGATCATGCGATGGTCAGAAGATACATCTTTACCATCACCATACTTACCGATACGTGCATCGTTAAATAGTTTACGGCCTTCTTCATAAGACGCTGACCAGTACACACCAGAGTCTATTACATTCAAATTTGCTGAAGGCAAGGCATAGTCTACCCCTAAGCCAAACGTTGAAGTGATGCGATTCGGATATGGGTGAGTTGAACTGCGGTCAACAGCGTGTTCAGCTGCACCAAAGCTTGTTGGGTAAAGCTCACCATTCATCACGGTTTGGTTAACCAATGGATCGTTGTGCAGCTCTTGCATTACAGAGCTAATACCGTCACCAGCCACTGGATCAAGGTTTTGATCACCCATCATTACGAATTTAGCGCCGTTCGTTAAGCCACCTGTTTTACCCGCATCGTCGTAAAAATAGTCTTTGCCTTGAATGTAATGATGCCAAAACTCCACTTCTGCTGCGTTTTGCGCTTTGTTTTTACCGGTGTCGAATACTGGTGGAGTAGGATGAGACATCAACAAGTGTACAACTTCCTCGCCATTGCGAGTTGGAATGATGATTGGCGCGTCGACGTGATTTTTCGAAGATAGACGCACTTGATCCCATTCTTCCGCTGAGTACCATTCATCACCACACTTCATGCCGTCTGGAATCTTTTGCGAACCGTCACAGATAGTAATGGTTGGAATTTTCGCACCTTCCATATCTTTCCATTTAAATGCTTGGAATGTACGTGTGTTTGCCGTGTCAATTTTATACTTAGACATAAGGGCAAATGCATATTGACCATGGTACATGCCAAAACCCCATGCATCACCTGGCATTTGACCTGCGGTTCCGTTGTTGTCGAGATCAAACTCACTCAACAACCCTGTATTAGTTGAATAAGATTCAGCATAAGGGTATTCAATAGGCTCAAGGCTTGCTTCACCGCCCGCGCCATCGATACTTTGCGCGACAGACAAGTAGTTCTTCTGGAATCCTTCAATGGCTGCTTTGTTTTCGCCTGTTCCGTCGTTGTTGTATTCCGCCATCATAAGAACATCAGGACGATTCTTTTGAATGATTGCTGCAACGTTACGAATTTGAATGACTTTTTCCGCAGTGGTTTTGTCTTCGGCTGCGATTGAACCGTCTAAATAAGAGGTGACCAACGCAGCTTGCTGCGTTGGTTCAATTTGCATTTCATCTACCAAAGTTTCGAAGGTAGCGCGGTCAAAAGAGAGGTTGTAAGTCGCTATTTTTACTTCTTTAGGCTGAACATTGACGTATTCAGTATCGTCATTACATCCAGATAGTAGAGCGGCGCCAACAAGGACAGCGATAGAGGTTTTGATTGCTTTCATGGGTACGTCATACCTTATAATTAATTCGGCTGAATATTAAAGTCATCAGTCATTGTTTTAAGCGATATTAGTCACACAAACGTTTTCATATTTACATGTTCAATTAGTTTTTGTGTGATTTGTGCAATAAATGCAACACTTTCAACACCAGAAGGTTATATGTAAATTGTTAAAAAACGGTGTCGTTATTGATGCGAAATAGAGAGTCCGCCACCGTTAAAAAGAAAAGCGTAGAATTTAAGCGTGCATGAGATGTTTGAGTTGTATGCTTATCGCCGTGTTTTATTTTTTATGTTTAAATTTCCGTATATAATAAGTAGTCAATCAGAAGTGAGGACGACCTCACCGCTCTATCTTTTCTCGGGGACGACCCCATCTCGTTGGGAAATGTGACATGGCTTGGGGAATTCTCTTCATTGCGGGCTTGTGTGAAATCGCATGGGCTGTCGGTCTTAAATATTCACAAGGGTTTACCAAATTCGGTGCTTCGGCATTCACTATTGTCTTTATGTTATTGAGCTTTTGGTTGCTTGGCATTGCGTTAAGAACCTTGCCTTTAGGCATTGCTTATGGCGTATGGGTAGGGATTGGCGCAATAGGCACGGCAGTCGTGAGTATTTATCTGTTCAATGAGCCAGCAACACTTATCAAAGCCTTAAGCTTGCTAATGATTGTCGCTGGTATCGCAGGGTTAAAAATATCAGCTTAACGTTAGGCTAAACACAAAACAGCCAGAGTCACTCTGGCTGTTTTTCTAAATGTCGTGTTTACGGTTCTAGGTAGGTATATCAAGCGTTGCGCTTAACAAAAGGTAACCGTAAGTGATGACCAAACGCATTAATTAATGCGCCTGTAACAATCAGACCGCCACCGACGTACGTCCAAATGATCGGAACCTCGCCAAAGAAAATGATGCCTAACAACACAGAAAATACGATCTGGATATACGAATAAGCGGAGGCTTTACCCGCTTGTTGAGTTTGCATCGCTTTGGTTAACCCCAATTGCCCAATTTGGGTAAAGACACCAACTAGAACCAACATGAAAGTCAGATATAGATCGGGCATTACAAAATCGTCGCCAATCAGTAAGAGTGAAGCGGGGAGAGCAACCAACGGGAAATAGAAAATGATCACTGAGCTGTCTTCTGTCTGACTCAGTTTTCTGACAATGACGTAGGCAATTGAGCTACCAAATGCGCCTAAGATCGCAATCATGACGCTAAACATTGGTAAAGCGCTATCTGAGCCTTGCCCAGTTTCTGGGCTTACCATGATATAGATGCCGAGTAAGCACAACGCAATACAAAGGAAAGTTGACGGCTGGATGCGCTCTTTCAAGAAAAATACGGCGAGTAGTGCAGTAAATACCGGATGAATATATTGGAATATCGTCGCTTCTGCCAAAGGTAAGGTGGTCACTGAATAATATACACACATCAGAGCCATCGTGCCCACAGCACCGCGTGCAAATAGTAATGGCTTATTATTGCCCCATAAAGAAATTCGTTTTCGCTTTACATCGAAATAACTAATGATAAGTGAAACGAGCGCTCTTGCTGCAACGATTTCAAAAACGGGGATACCGTAGTTGCCGACGTGCTTTACTGTAGCCGACATCAGAGCAAAGCCGAACGCGGAAAGCACCATAAAGCGCACACCGATGGGAATCATAGTGTTGAATGAATTGGACATTTTACTGCTCATTTGTTGCGACAGATCTCACTTTAGCATACTTAGTTAGCGATTAAATCCTCTCAACTCAAACACTTCTGTCGACAAGATGAATAAACAGTAGAATACGTAGCAATTAATCTGCCTCTCTCAGCGTAACAATAAAAACTCGATATTTAAGGAGCTTACATGATCCCGATAAAAGCAACGCATGTTTCAGGCGTTGTCATTTCAAAAATTGATGGTATAGAAAAAATGCTGTTACTCAAACGCGTAAAAGGTGGCTATTGGTGCCATGTTGCAGGTGGTATCGAAGCGGGTGAAGCCGGGTGGCAAACCATTTTAAGAGAGTTAAAAGAAGAGACACGAATTGACCAAGTTGAGTTACATACAGCAGACTTTCTAGAGCAGTTCTACGAAGCAAAAAATAACCGCATCATGGTTATCCCATGTTTTGTACTATTTTGTCCGCCTAACCAATCAGTTGTTCTTAACGAAGAGCATACAGAGTATCGCTGGTGTACGCTTGAAGAAGCTAAGCAGCTTGCTCCGTTTGCCAATCAGCATCACCTCTATGAACATGTATGGAAACATTATGTAGATGTGGCATCACTAACGCCATTTACGCTGATCGATCAAAAGGGCTAAATGAACGGCAACGGCTTTGATTAGTTTTTATAGAGAGGTTTGTTCTCATAAAATGAAGCGTTAGGATTTGCGCTGAGCGTTCACAATAAAAAGGAATAACATCTATGGATGAAGTCACATGCCAAGAGACGTATCAAGGAAATCACTTACAGAAGCGTTTTTCCGTCTCGCAAAGGGTCTCAATTGAGCCCCTCAATACGAAACACGCGTCCGCTTTACTAGAGGTTGTGAACACTCACCGAGAGAGCCTTGAGGGTTATCTACCTTGGACGGATTCTGTCACGAATCATAGAGAAGCCGTGAACTACATTTCCCAGCGAGTGAACAGTAACGCGCTGGATTCCCACTGGTGTGCAATTTATTTTGATGAGCAGCTTACGGGTGTTATTGGCATTAAAGGTGTGGATTCACATACTCGTGTTACTGAAATTGGCTACTGGCTTGCCAACAATGGGCGAGGCCATCGTGTGATTGATCAAGTGCTCGCAGTATTGATCCCTTTTTTGAAGCAGAAAGGGCACGCACAATTCATTCAGTTCCATTGTATGGAAGATAACATCGCTAGCATCAATATTGCTGAGCGTGCAGGCGCCACATTAAAAGAATACGTTGATCATGAGTTCGATATGCTTGACCGCTCTCAACGACTAGGCATTTATGAACTACGTTTGATGTAGTATCCACCCCAGAAATATTTTAATCAGAGTTCGAACTCTAACTTCACGAGCGCTACAATAGTAACATTGTTGCGCTCGTGTTAACTTGGGGCGTCATTGGCAGAAACTAGGCTAGGAGAAGCATCATGAACGCAATCACAGAGGTTGAAGTAGATAACTTGTTACAGCAAAGCCTCGAACGCTTAAAAGCGGCATATGCAGCCGAGCCTTATCCTAGTTTGGATGAACGTAAACAGCGCCTCGTTTTGTTAAAAAAATCGCTGCTTGAGAACAAACAAGCTTTGGTTGAAGCGTTAAGTGACGATTTTGGCTATCGCTCAGAATTTGATACCGCCATGACCGACGTTTTGCCAACGGTCTCGCATATTAATTATACCCTCAAACGACTAAAAAAATGGTGCAAACCCAGCAAGCGCGAATCCGGCTTATTGCTCGCACCTTCTAAAGTCACCGTTCAGTATCAACCGTTAGGTGTCGTCGGGATCATTTCACCGTGGAACTTTCCTGTGATTTTGAGCCTTGCGCCTTTAGTGACAGCATTGGCTGCTGGCAACCGCGTGATGATGAAGCTCAGCGAATTTACGCCAAAAACCAATAAAGTCATCGTCGATATTTGCCGTGGGTTGTCTGAGTATGTCGAAGTTTTTGAGGGTGAAGCAGACGTCGCACAAGCATTCAGCCAACTGCCATTCGATCACCTTTTGTTCACGGGTTCTACGAGTGTTGGCCGCGCAGTGGCAAAAGCGGCAGCGGAAAACCTTACCCCGGTGACGTTAGAGTTGGGTGGAAAGTCCCCGGTGATCATTGCAAAAGATGCAGACATGAAGAAAGCCGTTGATGCTATCTTGTTTGGTAAATGCATTAATGCAGGCCAGATTTGTGTCGCGCCTGACTACGCGTTTGTACCGCAAGAACGTGTCGAAGAGTTCATTTCGCTATTCTTAAAACGTTTTGAAAAGCTCTATTTAAAATCCAACAAGAATCAAAAGCTGACCCATATTGTCAACCAACGACAATATGATCGTTTAACTGCGCTACTTGAGGATGCAAAAGCGCAAGGTGCTAACCTTCACACTGTTGAAGCGTCGCCCCAAGAGGAACGACTTCTGTATCCTCATTTGGTCACGGATGTGTCGCCGAATATGCGAATCATGCAAGAGGAGATCTTCGGGCCATTTCTACCTGTTAAGCCCTACAATGCCGTTGATGAAGCGATTGACTACATTAATCAGCACCAAAGACCACTTGCGCTGTATGTTATGTCGGACGACAAATCGACCATCAAACATATTGTACGCAACACCCACAGTGGTGGCGTCGGCGTTAATGATACGGTTTTACATGTTGGCGCTGAAGATGCGCCTTTTGGTGGCGTTGGTGAATCGGGTATTGGGCATTATCACGGAGAGGAAGGATTCAGAACTTTTAGTCATGCGAAAACCATTCTTCACACACCGAAATGGTTGCCAAGAACGAGCGTATTAATGCGCCGTAGGGCTATGGCGATAAAAGCGATCCAAAAGATCTTTGTTCGATAATAATTATGATTTGATTGATAAAAAACCGCCCTAATAGGCGGTTTTTTGTTTCTATATGCTCTGAAACGCTGGGCACCAAAGTCCGAGAAACTTCCATCGCGTGCTACCAACAAAACAAAGAAAGGCTCTTGTTGATAGAGCCTTGTTCAGGAAGTGTCGAGAGATCTTGGCAAGTTTAATGCAGAACTTCACTGCTGAATCTTAGATATCTACAGTCGTTCATCAGTTCTTTAAACGCCTTTCGGTCCAGCTTAATCAGAGTTTCATGATCGCCAGCTTCAAGGTAGACATGTTCCAAGTTTGCTAGTCTTTCATCGCAAACTGTCGACATGTGGTAAGGGCTACCAATCGGTGGAATAGCGCCGTGTTCACAATCGGTGAAGAGTCGGTAAACCATACGCTCTTTCACCAAGTGGAAGGTGGCATTAAATTCGTCGTTTAATCTCGACAAACTGATTTTGTTGTTGGCAGGTAAGACCGCCATCATATGACGCCCTTCATGATCCTCTAGAATCACACCTTTTGCGATATTCATTAAAGGCACACCTGCTGCAACACCACTTTGTAGCGAGCTATGACTGTGGCTGTGATTCACGGTTTGAAAGTGAATGTTATGCTCAGTCAAATATTCATCTAATCGGGTTGCAATCGTCATATAGCCTCCACGTGTATGAGACCCATAAAAAGTATAGGTTAGTCGGGCGACAATCGCGCATTTTACTCGGCGACACTGACGCTCTTTACGCTCCTGTTCTACGCTTATTGCAAGCCAGCGAGAAAGCATGGTTAACAATAATAAATAGGGGGCAACATGAGCAAGCCAATCATCGCTGATAACAAGCCGATCAAAGTAGAGTTGAAAGCTGGGCAAGAATATTACTTCTGCCGATGTGGGCGTTCTAAAAATCAACCTTACTGCGATGGGTCTCATTCGGGAACCGGCTTAAAGCCAATGAGCTTTAGTGCGGAAAAAGACGAAGATGCCTATCTCTGCCAATGTAAGCATACCGCCAATGCTCCTTTTTGTGATGGTACACACAAGCGATTTACCGCAGAGCAAGTCGGTAAAGAGGGACCGGAACAAAAGCGAGAGAAAAGAGACAAACCAACGGCGTCTGCTACTCAAGAAGAACCAACCCTCGAGTTTATCCACCAATTAGCGAGAGAAGGACTCTCTAAACTCGGTCATCATGGTCCGATGGCTGCAATGGGGGTTCCTAGGCATTTGCTACCACATTGGGATGCTATACAAATCATGGTGGCGCAAATGGCGACACAACCGTTGTTGGAAGACGTTCCTGTGTCTACCGAGTTGATTGTGGGACCAAACGCGCGTAAGCCGCTCAGACTCGCCATTCCTTTGTTGGTGTCGGACATGAGTTTTGGCGCACTTTCTGAAGAGGCGAAAATTGCACTAGCAAAAGGTGCAGAGTTGGCAGGGACTGGGATTTGCTCTGGTGAGGGTGGCATGTTACTGGAAGAACAAGCCGCTAATTCACGGTATTTCTATGAGCTTGCTAGTGCTCAATTTGGCTACGACGAATCTAAGCTTCTTAATGTTCAGGCGTTTCACTTCAAAGGCGGGCAAGGAGCAAAAACGGGCACGGGTGGTCATCTGCCTGCAAATAAAAATGTAGGTAAGATCTCTCAGGTGAGAGGCATCCCCGAGGGACAACCAGCGATATCACCACCAACGTTCAAAGATCTTCACACTACTCACGATTTCAGAAAGTTTGCTGACAGAGTTCGTGGCATCACAGGCGGTATTCCAATTGGATTTAAACTCAGTGCCAACCATATTGAGCAAGACATCCAGTTTGCGCTTGATGCTGGGGCTGATTATATCATCTTAGATGGTCGCGGTGGTGGCACGGGTGCGGCGCCAACTATGTTCCGTGATCATATTAGTGTACCCACCATCCCTGCATTAGCTCGTGCACGTAAGTACTTAGATGAAAAAGGCGTAAGTGACCGTGTCACATTAATCATCACCGGTGGGTTGCGAGTTCCTACGGATTTTGTCAAAGCGTTGGCACTTGGAGCAGACGGAGTAGCGATAGCAAACAGTGCGATGCAATCGATCGGTTGTGTCGCGGCTCGCATCTGCAACACCAATAATTGCCCGGCAGGCATTGCGACACAAAATGCCGATTTGAGGCAGCGTCTCGACGTTGAAAAGTCATCCCAGCAACTGAAAAATTTCTTCGAATCCTCGGTCGAGCTCATGAAAGTCATGGCGAGGGCGTGTGGTCATCACGCTCTGAATGAATTTAGTCATCATGATTTAGCGACCTGGGATCACAACATGGCGAGGCTGTCTGGGATTAAGTATTCAGGTATGGACTTAAACTGATCTCTATCCATATTTTCTGCATATAGGTACATGTTTGATAACAATTATTTATTCGCTGAAATGTTTGAAATTTTGACTTGGCGTTAACTAAAAAAACAGTGTATGAACTACGCTGTTTGAGGTGGATATTCGATTTATTGAATAACAAAGAGTGGTTACCACAACCACGACACGAAGGAGCATTATATGAGCAAAGCAAACGGCGGTTCGGTAGGTAAATGTCCAGTTATGCATGGTGGGCAAACATCTACAGATAAGTCGGTGATGGATTGGTGGCCGAATGCCTTGAACTTAGACATCCTGCATCAACACGACTCCAAAACCAACCCATTTGGTCAGGACTTTAATTACAAAGAAGAACTGAAAAAGCTAGATGTCGAAGCACTTAAAAAAGATTTAAAAGATTTAATGACTGATAGCCAAGACTGGTGGCCTGCCGACTGGGGACACTACGGTGGTTTAATGATCCGAATGGCATGGCATGCAGCGGGCAGTTATCGTATTGCGGATGGCCGTGGCGGTGCTGCTACAGGCAACCAACGCTTTGCTCCTCTCAACTCTTGGCCAGATAACGCCAACCTGGATAAGGCTCGACGCCTTTTATGGCCAATCAAGAAAAAATATGGCAACAAACTAAGTTGGGCAGACCTGATTGTCCTTGCCGGTAACATGGCGTACGAATCCATGGGCTTTAAGACCTTTGGCTTTGCGTTTGGACGAGAGGACATCTGGCACCCAGAAAAAGACACTTACTGGGGCTCTGAGCAAGAATGGTTAGCCACAAGTGACGCTGATAACAGCCGCTACTCTGGTGAGCGAGATTTAGAAAACCCGCTTGCTGCGGTAATGATGGGTCTTATCTATGTGAACCCTGAAGGGGTAGACGGTAACCCAGATCCTCTCAAAACAGCGCATGACATGCGAGTGACCTTTGCGCGAATGGCTATGAACGATGAAGAAACCGTCGCGCTCACAGCTGGTGGTCACACGGTGGGTAAGTGTCATGGTAATGGTGATGCCGCAAACCTTGGCCCAGAGCCCGAAGCAGCAGACGTTCATGAGCAAGGTCTTGGCTGGATTAATCACAAAACACGTGGCATTGGCCGTGACACGGTAACGAGTGGTATTGAAGGTGCTTGGACAACACACCCTACACAATGGGATTACGGATACTTCCACCTACTATTTAAGTATGACTGGGAACTGAAAAAGAGCCCAGCAGGTGCATGGCAATGGGAGCCAATCGACATTGAAGAAGAAGACAAGCCTGTCGATGTTGAAGACGGTTCTAAGCGCTACAATCCAATCATGACCGACGCCGATATGGCGCTCAAAATGGACCCTGAATATCGTAAGATTGCAGAAAAGTTCCAAAATGACCCTGCGTACTTTGATGACGTTTTTGCTCGTGCCTGGTTTAAGTTGACACACCGCGATCTAGGACCAAAATCATGTTATTTCGGCCCTGATGTGCCAAGCGAAGATCTTATTTGGCAAGACCCAACGCCCGCAGGTAAGACAGACTACGATGTTGATTTAGTAAAAACAAAAATCGAAGCAAGTGGCCTATCCATTAGTGAGTTAGTAAGTACGGCGTGGGATAGTGCGCGTACTTACCGTGGCTCTGACCGCCGAGGCGGTGCAAATGGCGCGAGAATTCGCTTGGCTCCGCAAAAAGATTGGCAAGGGAACGAACCTGAACGTCTAAGCCGTGTTCTTGCTGTGCTAGAAAAAATAGCAGCAGAAGAGGGCTGTAGTGTTGCAGACGCTATCGTGCTTGCTGGGAACGTAGGTATTGAACTGGCTGCGCGTGCCGCAGGTCATAATGTTTCCGTACCATTCGCGCCAGGCCGAGGTGATGCCACCCAAGAGATGACGGATGTGGAATCGTTCGAAGTACTTGAGCCTGTTGCTGACGGTTTCCGAAATTGGTTGAAGAAAGACTACGCGGTTAAGCCAGAAGAGCTTTTATTAGATCGTGCTCAGCTTATGGGGCTAACGGCGCCAGAAATGACGGTACTTATCGGTGGTATGCGCGTTCTAGGCAGTAACTACGGCGGTGGAAAAGAGGGCGTATTTACTGACCGAGTAGGCACTTTGTCGAATGATTTCTTCGTGAACCTTACTGACATGGCATATACGTGGAAACCAGTGAGTGCTAATCAATATGAAATCCGTGATCGTAAAACCGACGCTGTGAAGTGGACGGCTACTCGAGTGGATCTTGTCTTTGGTTCAAACTCGATCCTGCGTTCGTATGCGGAAGTGTATGCGCAAGATGATAATCAGGAAAAATTCATCCATGACTTCATCGCCGCATGGACGAAAGTCATGAACGCGGATCGTTTTGACTTGCAATAAGTGAAACGATGCCCGTCGGTAAATGGGTTGATGAATAAGTAAGAGAGGCGGGCGAAAAGCTCGCCTTTTTCTTTACCTATCTTTTTACTTTGATTGTTACTTTGATTGAAAGTTAAGCTCATTTGAACCATAATAACTGGACCATATGAACTATAGGAGCTTGATATGGCAACTGCAGCATTAAAAAGCTTCAAACCGAAACAACCTCATAAAGCCAATTTCTGGTTTATGTTGGGTATTGAAGACGCTGAAACAGGTCGCACTGATGCGGTTCACAAAGGCTTTGAGCCAAAGGTGTATCGCAATATTGTTGAGCGTGTGAAGCTTTCTCAGAGTGAGTTTCAAAACGTCACATTGATACCTGTTAGCACGATCAAGCGTCGTCTAAAAAACGATGAGCGCTTCAATACGCAAGAAAGTGATGCAATCTATCGATTAGCGATGTTATTGAAACTCGCGACAGAACTGTTTGACGACGAAGAGCGCGCGTTAAAATGGATGAGAGAGAATGTGTACGGCTTAGGTGGAAAACGTCCACTTGATATGGTCTCGACCACGGTGGATTTTGAAATCGTAAAAGATTTGATCGGCCGTTTAGAGCACGGGGTATTCTCGTAATATGAAGCTCTATCGTCTCACACAAAAGAAATTTGCTGACACGCCATTCAGCCCCGTTGGCGCAAAGTTGTTTGGAGGGCGATGGAACTCAAAAGGAACCGAAGCCCTCTACTTCTCTGAATCGGAATCCCTTTGCTCGTTGGAAGTATTTGTTCACGTAAACAACGATCCTGCTATCACCAAACTTTACGATTTATATCGTATTGAAATGCCAGAATACCTCATCGCCACCTTAGATGAAGAAGATCTCCCTGTGACGTGGCGGGCAATACCGGCGAGCGAGTCTACGCAGTACATTGGTGATCAGTTTCTCAATGATCCTCATCCAGAGTTTGCCGCGCTGCAAGTGCCTTCAACGATTTCACCTCGTGATAAAAACTACGTGGTGAATCCAAATCATCCCAAAATGAAAGAGATCATCAAGAAAGCCGAAAAGCTCGATTTCGCGTTTGATCCGCGCATTTTCAAATAGACGCCTAGCTTTGTCTTGCTTTAAAGCATTCAGCGCTTACCTGAGATAAGCGCTGAAGCATAAAAGTTTATTCCCTTGGTTATTCGGTCGTAAGTGAACTGTTGCGCTTCATTTGTACTGTTGTGGTAATGCCCAAGCACCAACTCAGCACCTTTGTAAGATAAATGGCTGTCATCCGTATACATCGCATTGTTTGCTCCAACTCTCATTCGACATACGCCATTTCTGCAAATGGCATCGGTCAAGTCGACAAACTCAACGTGCTCAAATTGCTCAAAGTAGTTCACTAACTTCGCCACGTTTTGAGGGTGATGTTGTTTGGGAGAAAAGTCGCAGGCAGACTCTTCTGTCTCGCCAAACAAACGCGCTTTCCAAAGGCATTCTCCTACCGCAAACGGTGCAGAAGGGGTTGGACCGAAAACGACCACTTCCTTTCCTTTCAGTTCATTCAATAATTTGGTTAATGATGCTTCATAATCGGCTTGTGAAAGCTCTTTATTGAAATTAGAAGAGATAACAACGCGACGAATGGAAGGGGTACTTAGAATGGTATCGACAGCCTCATTGAAGAACTGTCGGCAAGAAATTGAGCCAGCAGCTTCTAGGATGTCGACATAACCGACCGCACAGGAATCTTGAGTAAGTTGCACCACGCCAGTTGGTGTTACTTCGGATAGACGCTTCACGTAAACCATGCTGTGACTATTGCCTAACACAGCGATGGCGGGCTGCGGCGCAGACGAACACACATCGTTAACGTTGGTGTTGCCGTTGCAATCTAAACCATAACCGTTGTTAACGCGCATGGCCTCGAAAAATGCGCTTCTTTCTGGAAAACCACCGTTCTGATGACCGATAACGCCGAGCGTTAGCAAGGGCAGCGTCAACAACACAATAACCGCGGACACAGTGCGCATGCTCATGGCTTTTCGGCTACGGAACGGCTTTTCAATAAAGCGCCAAGTGAAGTAAGAAAGTACAAAAAGAGTGACAACGTAAAGTGGGATATTGATGTCTTGTGTTGTGTCCAACACGTAGCGGTAAAAGACAAATAATGGAATGTGCCACAAGTATAAGCTGTAGCTGATTAAGCCGACGAACACGACCCACTTTAGGCTCAGTAATCTACCGCAGACATTGTCTTTAGAGGCAAACAAAATCACCAACGCGCTACCGATGACCGGCACCAGCAGCGTAATGCCCGCGCCATCTTGCGATTTTTCAAACAAAAGCGCGGAAGCCAATATCAAAACGATGCCAATGGTTGCTAGCGTATCGTTAGATTGAACTTGGACTTTTCTCATCACTAATGCGAGTAATGAACCGGTTGCCAGTTCCCAAGCACGAGAGAAGATCATGTAAAAAGTGAAATCAGGATCGTTGCTCGCGTAGACAATAGTCATCAAACTCAGCGCAAATACCACGATGAAAAAAGTTAGGTAAAACGCGTTTTTTCCACGAGCGAGTAGCATGAGTAGCAAAGGAATGACAATGTAGTATTGTTCTTCAACGCCCAAGCTCCATGTGTGGAACAGCGGGTTGGCTTGATCTTCTAAACCGAAGTAATTGTGGCCTTTCAAATACAGAAGAATGTTGGATGCGGAAAGAATGGAAGACACTGCGAACTGACCAACGTCTTTGTGTGCTTGCGGCAAAAATAGCCACCAAGACATCAAATAGCTGACGGCGATCACCACCAGTAAGAGGGGGAGTATGCGACGAATGCGTCGCTCATAAAAATCACCAAGGCTGAACTTCTGGTTTTCTAAGTCGTTAATCACGATGGTAGTGATCAAATAGCCGCTGATCACAAAGAACACGTCGACGCCAATAAAGCCACCAGCGAATTGCTCAACTCCTGCATGAAACAAAATCACCAACGTGACAGCAATCGCCCTTAATCCGTCTACTTCTGCTCTGTAAGTCATATCGTGTTGCTCCAACATTCCGTTTAATGAAGTAGAGCAAAATATGAACCAGAAATAATGTTTATTTAAATCAGTGCCTTAAAGTGATTGTCAAAATGAAAATGCTAGGTGGGTTAACGAATTCCCAAATTGAATTTCAATATGGAAAACCCATAAAGAATGATCTTAAGAAGCGCTAAATCAAAGAACGTAAAGCGCGAGGCACTTAGACTTCATTGAAAATGATTACGCTAAAGAAACGATGACAGAGAATACGATTCAGGAAAAAATTGCCAGCTTTACTTGTATCGAAGAGGCTTTGGATTACTTCGACATCGAGTTTGATAGCCGATTTATCGAAAACAACCGAACCGAGTTGGTTAAGAGGTTTAACGGCTACTTAATCCTCACTAAACCGGATGATTGGTTTTCAGGTCGTCGTGCTTTAAAAAATGCTTACTGTAAAGTACAACGCAGTTTGCTCAGTAAAAAGACGCGCTCTGCGTGTCGAGGTTGTACATCTTGTCAAAGACGTTAATTCTGATGGCTTGCCTAAAAAGAACCCTGCATCTTGGCGTTACAGGGGGAAGAGCAAGGTTCTTTTGGTTTCGCTATTGGTTTGTCGCGAGTTGCGAATCAGCTTTACGTAGATGAATTAACCCGCGTGGTACGCAGGGTAGTCCACTAAGCCTTTTTCACCGCCGCCGAACAATGTGGCAGGGTCATGTTCTGCCAGTGGATAGCCATGCTTGATGCGGCTTGGTAAGTCGGGGTTTGCAACAAACGGACGGCCAAAGCCAATCATGTCAGCTAAACCACTTTCGATCGCGTGTTGCGCCTTTTCATCGTTGTAACGACCGGCATAAATCAGTGTACCTTTGTACGCCTCACGAACTGCGGTTTTAAAGTTGTGCGGAGTGTCTGGCGCGTCGTCCCAATCCACTTCTGCAATGTGAATGTAAACCACATTGAGTTTATCAAGCAGCGCTGCAGCGGCGGTGTAGGTTTCGACTGGCGTACTATCAACGGTGCCATTTAACGAAGTGAATGGCGCAAGACGAACACCAACACGCTCAGCGCCAATGGCTTGCGTCATCGCTTCTATCACTTCACCAAGAAAACGCAGACGGTTTCCAATAGAGCCACCGTATTCATCGGTGCGGTTATTCGCTTCAGAATCGATAAACTGGTTAACCAAGTAGCCATTCGCTGCATGAAGCTCGATACCATCGAATCCGGCTTCTATCGCGTTTAGTGCGGCTTGGCGGTACTCTTCAATAACGTTCTTGATGTCTTGTTTGGTCATTTCACGTGGCTCAACCACGTCGACAAAGCCCGGTTCGTCTGTGCCGTTATCGACAAATACTTTCACGTTTTCTGCTTTTAGCGCAGAAGAAGAAATAGGTTGCTCACCGCCAATGTTATCAGGGTGAGTCACACGACCAACGTGCCACAATTGCGCGAAGATAGTGCCGCCTTTCTCGTGCACTGCATCAGTTACTTTTTTCCAGCCAGCAATTTGCTCTGGGCTGTAAATGCCTGGTGTCCATGCATAGCCTTGACCCATTGGCGAAATTTGTGTGCCTTCAGCAACGATTAGGCCCGCTTCAGCACGTTGAGCATAGTAGGTCGCCATCATGTCGTTAGCGATATTACCTGGTTGAGAAGCACGAGAACGCGTCATCGGAGGCATAACGATACGGTTTTTTAATGAGAGAGAGCCAAGTTGAATGGGTTGAAATAATGCATCTGTCATAGGAAACCTCGTTATTTTTGAGTTTGGATGAGTTCGATTTGGTAACCATCGGGATCTTTAATGAACGCGATGTGAGTTTCTCCGCCTTTCATTGGACCTGGCTCGCGAGTAACGTTGCCACCAAGCGCTTTAATTTTTTCGCAAGCGGCGTAAATATCTTCAGACCCCAGTGCCATGTGTCCGAATGCGTTACCCAAGTCGTAACTGTCGGTATCCCAGTTATAAGTTAGCTCGATGGTCGCGCCATCTGGTTGATCAGGGTTACCAACAAACACCAGTGAGTAACGGTATTCTTGGTTTTCAAAACGATCCAAAACACTCATTCCCAGAACTTTTGTATAAAATTCGATAGATTTGTCTAGGTCAGCTACACGGATCATCGTGTGGAGAAACTTCATAAGTCGCCTTTTCATAACGTTGCGTAATCACTATGCAAACCATATCGCCACTCTAAATAAACTGGAAATTATCGTTAATTATTAAAATGATTATTTAGTGTTATGAAAAGCGAGGTTGCTGGCCCTGCAACATGCAAACAAAGATTACTCGCCGTTTCTTTTTAATTGTTGGCATATGCTAATTACTCTTTTGAGAAACCGAGTAACTATCATGTCCACAAACAGCTACTGTCATTACACTCACGAATCTCATCATCAATGTGCGGTTTGTTCTTCAATTAATGTGAATCCGAACTCTTTGGCCGTGAACTACCAATACCTAGCCGATGACTCTGTTGTCGGAGAGTTTCACGTTTTACCGCGTCATCAAGGTTACACAGACCTGTTACATGGTGGTATTGCCAGTTCGCTTCTCGATGGTGCAATGACGCATTGTTTGTTATCTAGAGACATTCAAGCCCTTACGGCGCAGTTGGATGTGCGCTACCATGCACCTATTCAGTTAGATGATCGAGTCACGATTACTGCACACTGTGAAGGTGAACGACGCGGTATATATCAACTGGTGGCTCAATTACGGGTCAATAGCGAAGTTAGAGTGACGGCTAAAGGGAAGTTTATTCGTCCTAAAAAGGCATAAATAAAAACGTGTTCTACGGAGAGGCAATGAAGAAATTTGATGAGCTGTATGCAATTGCGACGAGAAAATCTCAATATGACCAAACCAATACTTGGTTTAAAGGCGTAGAGACTTATCTGGAGGCCATTGGCAAAGAAGTTGATGAAGTCCGCGAAGAGATTCGTGAGGATCGCCTTTGTCATTTGGAAGACGAGTTAGGCGATGTGTTGTGGAACTATCTTAACGTATTAAAAGCGCTGGAAAGAGAAAAGGGTATAGATCCTGAGAAAGTACTCGAAAGAGCCTGCAACAAATACGATCAGCGTGTATCTGCGATTGAGTCGGGACGCAGTTGGGATGAGATAAAACAGCAGCAGAAACAAGCCTTGAACGCAGAGCATGAAGCCGCGCAGTTAGAAGATGTAAAGAGCCAATAACTGCGCTTGGTATTGAAAGGATAGGTTAATAGGGAATACCTAGTCAGCCCTTGGAGCTGTTGACCAACAGTAGGTCACAAGGTGGTTGGTCAAGTAACGTGTCTACAGTGCTGCCAGACCAAAATTGAGATGACATGCTTCGTTTACATGCCCCCATAATCAAAATCGCTGCTTGTGATTGCTTAACTGCTTTTGGTAACGCCGTTTCAGGGTTTCCTTCCGGTAATAGTAATGGAACTCGCGTTAACTTTTGCGCACTAATAAAATCTGTAATGCCTGCTTTTTGATTGCTTAATATCTCTGCACGATAGCGAGAGAGGTATGGCGCGACGTATCGGCAGTAAACGAGCGTCATTTTCCCGCTTAAGGTTTGTTCTAATTTTGAGCCTCGCGAGACGATGGCTTTATCTACTATCGACTTTTCATCCCCTCGATGAAGTGGGTCGATTGCACAAAGCATGTTGGCGTGAGAAGGCCATGAACGCTCACTCAGTAGCAACAAGTCGCAATCTTGTTGTGCTAGTTCTGTGAGCATCGTTTGAATCTCGTGTTTGTTAAAGTGTCCCACGAGCAGTAAGTCAGTGTGGTCAACAAGCCGTTTCGTAACTTGCTCAACCCAATGGCTCCCTTTGAAATGCTCGTAAGAGAGCGTTGGTGTTTCAAGCTCTTCTTCTTCACAAAGTTCGACAATTAATGCGTTGAACTTTAAGGTCCAAGCTTCAAACTCAGCTTGTCTTTTTTCTATATGGTCAGAGTTGAAACTGAGAAAATGAGCGAATGCGTGATCTTCACTTCGGCGATGGTCTTCCACTAAAACCACAATAGGCTGAGCCAACGCTGTCGAAAATTGAATCACTTTACGAAGCACCTTACGACTTGGTAAGGCGGCCTGCTGAGTCAGAAAAAATACAGGTGCCATTGATTACTCCATTATCAAACAAGGCGAATGAGCCTGACACACATTCAAGTCTATACCATGAACTGATGCAGAGGCGTTTTGTTTCTGCGAGCGAAATATAAATTCCGCAATTAAGTCAACTATCGCCTAGAATTTTAACATCAAGAATTCATGCCTTCGGATAGCACATATCGTCAATGCGGCGAATGTGGTAGTGAAAGCTATAGGTAAAAGTAATGATAGATTCCAACCAATTGCAAATTAACCGCAAAGTGCCACATTTGCTTGCTGAGATCATTAAAGCGATAGAATCGACCGAAGACTTGAGCTTTTTGAAAGACTATCAAGAAGCACAGATTGCGAACATTTTGGAATCGGTCAACATTGCTTACCGTAAGCGTGTCATAGAAGCAGTGCCGCCAGAGAAGTACTGGACGGTATTAAATTTGCTGCGATACGACACCGCCAAGCACATTCATCAATCACTCAACAAAGAGCTGCAACATGAACGCTTAGCGTACATCACGGATTCGGAACTGATCATCTTTGCAGACTTTCTACCGACCGAGTTTGTGGATGAGTACCTTATCGACCAAAGTGAAGAGTCGGTCGCGCATATCCAACAAGCATTGTCGTATGAAGACAACAAAGTTGGACGTTATGCCGAGCCTCACTTTCTGGTCGCAAACCCTAAAAACAGCGTAGGAGGCATCAAAACCGAGCTGCTAAAACGCGGGCAAAGTCCTGTGCGGTTGATTATTGTGCGTGATGCAAGTGGTGTGATTGGTACGATAGAGCCGCATACCCTGTTGCTGCACGAAAATCATATCAAACTTACCGACTTGACCGTAGTTACGCCAATTCTAGAAGATATTCAAACGATTCAAAGCGTCAGCAAACAAGTCTCGATTGATGGTGGAGCACATTGGTTTCCTATCATGGCTGGTGGCAAAATTATGGGCGTCTTGTCGATGGCGACCATTGCGATTACGTTGCGCGAACTCAGCCTACAAGCTGTAGTGGCAGAAAACGTACGAAGCGAAGAAGATTTGTTCACACCATTAAGCGTGGCGACAAGGCTAAGAGCACTTTGGTTGGTGATTAACTTGCTGACCGCTTTCGTAGCCTCCGCCATCATTGGGCTTTTTGATAATGTGGTCGAGCAAGTCGTTGCGCTTGCGATCTTAATGCCTGTCGTGGCGAGCATGGGCGGCATCGCGGGTAGCCAAACCTTAGCGGTGGCCATTCGAGGTATCGCACTAAACCACTTGCACCAAAGTAACTTGAAGCTATTGGTGAATAAGGAATTAAAAATCGCCACCATTAATGGTTTAATTATGGGATTGGTGATCGCGGGTGTCGTTTACATGGTGTTTGACTCTTTGCCATTGGCGCTTATTATTTGCTGTGCCATTTTCCTCAATAGTTTGGCGGCCGCGGCATCGGGTACGTTGATACCATTCACGTTGAAGAAGTTTAACATTGACCCCGCCGTGGCTGGCTCGGTAGTATTGACGACCGTTACCGATGTCGTCGGTTTCTTTGCGTTCTTAGGCTTAGGTGCCATTTTCTTGATATAGATATCCAATTGACGCGTTAACCAGCAGAACCAATCGCACCATTTCCCAACCCAGTATTTTGGGCGAGCTTGCTTCGCTCAGCATTCCTCCGTTTTCCATAACCGATGAACACGTCGTTTCGGTTCTTACTTTGTAAATCTCTTCACTGCTCAGTTCTATTCCCCAAATTTCCCACTACCGATCCTCGCTTAACGTTAGCGTGCCAAATTCCAATTTCAAACGCCAGATGATGCCCATTTTCTTGGCTGTACACGCATTACTTCACTCAAACAAAAAAATAAGGAAAAGATTTTGAAAAAACTCATTGTATTCACTGGTGGTCCCGGTGCAGGAAAAACCTCGGTTATCGAACAACTAAAAACACAAGGCTTTATCTGCGCGCCAGAAACCGGCCGTCAAATAATACAAACGCAGGTTGCCAATCACGGTTCAGCATTACCTTGGAATGACAAACAAGCTTTTCGAGACGAAATGATGAAGGCAGAAGTGAGCAATTACCGAGCTTTCAATGCCCACCAAGGGGACGTGTTTTTTGATCGCAGTATTGTGGACGTATATGGCTACAGCAAGTTGGAACAACTGCCAATCTCGCATGAGCTCATCACGCATTGCCAGACGCTTCGTTATCATTCTCAAGTGTTCATTTTTCCACCTTGGGTATCGATATTCAGCAACGACGAAGAGCGAAAGCAAGATTTTTCTGAAGCGGTGGCTACGTATCAACAGATGGCCAACGCTTATCACAAATTTGGTTATCAATTGATCGAAGTGCCCAAAATGTCAGTCGAAGACAGAGTAGCGTTTATTCTCGGCTCAGTCATCGAACAAGGCTGAAAGATGATTGATGCAAACAAATGAGTAAGGCTATTGTGAGCACGACAACAATATGCGTAAAGGGAGTTATTTATACTGGATAAAATTCAATAACTTAATTGAGTGTTATGTCTTTTAAATATCTTACCTTATTGCTCGCAACGACGAGCATGAGCAGCTTTGCTGATGTAGGCCTGCCTTCGGGGGATGATTGGTTAAACCATGTGACGAATGGCCTAGCCCCATATTGGATGATGGAAAGCGCGCATGGACAACCTGCGGGGAATTTTCCGACTTTTCGTTGTGATAACGGTGTCATTCTCGATCCACAAAAGCCGTGTGGAGAATTAAACAAAGGGTGGATTAGCCCGCACTTCGATCGCGAATACACCCGCATGAAATCGCGCCAAACTTACGCTTATGGCGTGCTTTTTCATCTTACGGGTGACAAGCAAGCATTAGAGCTGGCAAAGAAAGGGGCTTATTACCTGATTGATCATCTACAAGATGAGAAAAACGGCGGCTTTGTGAGCTTTACGCGTAGTGGGAAACCGGGGATGGAGTGACAACAACGAACTTCTCAAGACCAAGCATACGCCTTAGTGGGTTTGGCGATGTACTACTACTTGACTCAAGATCCAAAGGTCGAACAAGCGCTTATCGACCAGCAAGCGTTTATATTTAAACAATACCGACGAAGCGATGATCGCGGTCTGGCGTGGGTTTTGAAAGACGGTGATGGGGAAAGTGCGAAGCAGCAAGAGCTAGTCGCTCAACTTGACCAGATCAATGGCTATCTGTTGTTAACGGCGCCACTTTTACCAGAACCAGCGCAAGCCAAGTGGAAACAAGATCTGGAGTGGCTGACGCAAGTGATGCTGGATAACTACCACTCCAACAAAGAGCGGCGTTTTTATGGCGCGATACACCACAAAGCGGTAATGATGCCAGATGCGAAACACAATGATTTTGGACACACCATCAAAGCGTATTGGATGACGTATCTCACTGGTCAGTTGTTGGAGAATTCCAATTGGACAGAGTTTGGCTTCAAAGGAATGAAACACACACTTAAACAAGCGCAATACCAGCAAAACTTTGAGCAAGTCAAAGCGCGCTTCTCACCAGAAAGGCAGAGCTATGCTTCTCTTTGATATTATCCGACAAAACGTTAGAGTACTAGCTAATCGAGTACACAATGCAAATCTAGAATCATCTGGCTGCATTTTGATTGTTAATGTGAAGTATTTGAAAGTCGAAAGGGAATATGGGAAAGCTCCTCAACTATCTAGAGTTTCATTAGCAAGTATAATTTCTCAAGAAGACAAGTATAACTTTGATTCGAGTGCTTATGTTCGTGGTCAAATTGCCAATATGTGTGAAGCTAGTGCTAAAGCTCCGATCAATACAAAGTTTCAAATTGTAAGCGGTCAGTATGACGATTCATACTCGACAGCAGTCTTGTTTATCAAATGTACATGGGAATAACATGAGAATTGTTAACGTTTTATTCGTAGTGCTCCTTGTTACGGCATGTAACGATACTACGTCAAAGTTTGAGGCAACTAAAACGACAGAAAGCCTCCTAACTAAGAACCGAGAAGCTCCAGAGCAGTTGTACAGCGAAGCAAATAAATTTTATGAACAAGGTGATGTGCAAGGAGCAAAGTCTTTATTGATCAAAGCTATCGAAGTGGATGATGTTCATAGTAAAGAGCTTTTAGGGGTAATCCTTCTGAAAGAGCCAAAAGTCATGGATGTTAAGCGGGGCTTTTCTTTAATCTCAGAGGCTGCTGATGATGGGTTGGCTAGTGCACAATTTTATTTAGGATCATGTTTGTATGATGATGGCTGTGGTTTACCTGAAAATAAGGTGCTTTCAGCCTATTACTTGACGCAAGCGTTAAATAATGGTGAAGGTGGTGCACAAATGCTACTTGGATTTCTAGATGAAGAAATAGGTGACACTGCGATTGATCAAAAAACATATGCGGTAGAGCTGAATCGCTATATAGAACAACTCAATTAATATTGCGGCTTAATGTTTTATAGGGTTTTAATCGAACCTCAAACAGAGAGTGCTGGACTTCTACAAAGCAGTAGAAGCCACAGCGAATCTGCAACAATAATCGAGTGTGTAATAGAAAATAAAAAGCCGTCAGAACCAACTGGTTTTGACGGCTTTTTATTCTATGACAGGTAGAGGATTCAATTTTCAGCGCGATAGGTCCATGAAAACTTAAGTGAGATTCCAATCACGTCGCATAATCTCACTAGTGTCATTGGAAATAAATGAATTGTTTCTGATACATAGAACGTATTAACATGGTTGCACTAGGCCCATATGAGTAAACTTATTGAATATACAATTTGAGAGAGAGGGTTTAGTTTTAAAAAATAACAGTTAGTTGGAATCTAGGTTAAATGAAAATAAAACTATTTAAAAAGCTACAAGTTGTATTTCTTGTGGTGTTGTTTCTCTAGGTTGTCCAAGCGGAAGCATGATCTAAAACGCTTATTTTATTCAAATAAATGGAAAGAAATGAAAGTGGAATTAAAAAATAACTATTCAGAATCAGAAATAAACCAGCCACCATCGGTACTTCTTGTTACGTCTCTGTTGTGTCTGGCGTCCGTTTGTTGGGCTGCATTGCTGTTGGCCATTGAATATATTGTTGGGATAGAAATGAGTGGTACAGGCTTTCTTAGCACGTTAATCCCAGCCATGAGTGTTGGTTATTACTTCGGCTACAAGACTGGAGATGTAATGCCATCAAAAACAAGATGGTATGCTGTTTTACTGTGGACTTTAGCAAGTTTGGTAGTGTTCTCTCTTATCTTAATGTCGTTAGATATTTCTCCGTTTTATTTATTATCTGAGCTCGGTGGGGTAAGTATTTTTATTGCTATCATAATGCTAATAACGATTGGCATCGCCTACTTAATTTTAAAAAGTGGTGAGAAAATGGCGATTAGAGTATTACTCAAAGCCAAGGAAAGTCAGTAGATAAAATACAACAAACGATTCAATTAGGATCATGACAAGACGTCAGCCATAATGTGCTGGCGTTTTAGTTTCCTGTTTGTAGGATTTTTATCTAAAAGGCAAACCCATTTATTGTGTTGTCGTTTGAGTTAATGGTTTATGCCTTGTACGCAAGATAGCTTAGCAGGTTTATGTATCGAGAAACGTGTGTATAATTCGCCACGAATTACGATTTATAGATATGAAAGGTAAGTATGGCAGTCCTCGAAATTCTCTCCATTCCAGACCCAAGGCTTAAAGTAAAAGCAGAAAAAGTCACTGATGTATCGACAGTACAAACGCTGATAGACGATATGCTAGAAACACTTTACGCAACGGGCAATGGTATCGGTTTAGCTTCAACCCAAGTAGGCAGAAAAGAGGCGGTTGTTGTCATCGATATCTCTGACGAACGCAATGATCCTTTAATCTTGGTTAACCCAGAAGTGGTGAGCGGAGAAAACAAAGCACTTGGTCAAGAGGGATGCCTCTCTGTTCCTGAGTACTACGCAGATGTAGAGCGTTACACGTCAGTTGTTGTTTCTGCACTAGACCGTGATGGCAACCCGATTACAATCGAGAGCGATGAGTTCTTGGCGATTGTGATGCAGCACGAAATTGATCACCTATCTGGTAACTTGTTCATTGATTACCTTTCACCGTTAAAGCAAAAAATGGCGATGAAAAAAGTGAAGAAGTACTTAAAAGCGAAAGCTAAGTAATATGAAAGGAAGTAACTCACAACCGCGAGTTACTTCCTTTTAAATCAAGAATAGGAAGGTAGTGAGAGCGGTTTATCTCTGTTTTTGGGGGACATAACGCTTTACGACCTTCATAAGCTTCTGAAATGAAGAACAGTCCATATGTGACTCATGAGGGCAGGTGGCAACATGGTTTAGGCTGTCTCGCACCGCTTTCAAACGTTTTATTTGCTCATCAATCTCAAGTGCCTTTTTCGTTAGTAAGTCACGATCGATATATGGCTTTGAAACTTCTGATTGATTCAACATTTCTGCCATTTCGTTAAGCGATATTCCAGCGATACGCCCCAAACTAATTAAATTGAGTGTATTGAGTACCTCTGATGAATATTGGCGTCTCAATCCATTCCTTCCTATCGAGCGAATTAACCCCAGCTGTTCGTAATACCTTAGCGTTGAAGTCGGCAATCCTGATTTTCTAACCACTTCTGCAATATCCATATTATTCCCCATTGACTTCAAGTTGGCTTTAAGTTGTAGCATGCAACTAAGACCTTAACAAATCAAAAACTTGAGGAGAGAAAAATGCTGCTTTTAATGGGATTGCAAGCTGTGCTAATAGGGATTGGTGCCACTTTGATAATGGATTTATGGGCATGGTTACAAAGGAGAGTGTTTGGTATTCCTTCATTAAACTATGCGTTGGTTGCGCGCTGGGTTTTGTACATGCCCCAAGGAAAGTTTATGCATGCGCCAATTATGGCGTCAGAGGCGATGCCGGGAGAAAAGTCACTTGGCTGGTTTTTGCATTATGCCATCGGCGTTACTTTCGCTTTGGCTCACGTTACTGTTTTTGGTCATCATTGGTTGGTAGAGCCCAGTCTAATGCCCAGCTTAATTACAGGCGTGGTAACGTTGATCTTCCCATTTTTGGTCATTCAACCTTGTCTAGGATTTGGTTTTGCTGCGAGTAAAACCCCAACACCTTGGAAAGCCCGTTTTCTTAGCACATTGGCGCATTTGGGTTATGGTTTGGGTTTATTCATAGCCGGGTTTGCAATCAAAGTTACGAGCCAGTATTTTGCATAGAGAACATGAGCATCATGCAAACGAGTGGTTTTTATCTATGATGCTCAACTCTTGGTTGTTTTTTGCGCTTTGATCATAGTTGACCGATATGTCTAAAGTCGGCGGACATTTAACATTGCCTTAACGTCAGAATGGCAAGCGGTTTACCAAGAAAAACTAAAATTATCTGGTTTGACATAAAGAATATTAAGGGTTTCAGATGGCTTCAAAAGTGGCAGGGATATCAATACTGAGTTTATTGGCAGCGCCAGTTGCGATGGGAGAAACAGCCAGTGCTTATGATTTATGTTTGCTAGACAAAATAAAGCAAAGCAAAGGTGAGGAAACCATAAAGAGCATTCGCGTGCAGTGTGAGCTTGACACAGTAACCAGCACAGTGCCCGCAGATCCAGAAATTGAAGAGCCTGAAGAACTTCAGGAAAGCTTGGTCGACAAGCGTTTGGAATCAGAACGAGAAAACGCGTTCGAACCGTTTAGCCTAGTCGCGCATCGCGTTAACTATATTCTTCCGTTTACGTACAGTGATCGAGTAAATAAACGCGCGTATGCCGACACCAAATACGGCGATGAACTGCGTAAGGAAGAGGCGGAGTTCCAAATCAGTTTTAAAGTACCAATGAACTATGATGACTTGTTGTTTGATGGCGATGGTCTGTTTTTTGGAATGACTCTTAAATCATTTTGGCAGGTATACACGGGTGCAGCATCTCGTCCATTCCGTGAAACCAATTATCGTCCAGAGCTTTTTTACTACACCCCAACTGACTGGATACCACTTGATGGTTCGACTTGGTTAGGTTTTGGTATTGAACATGAGTCTAACGGTCAGAGACAGGAGCTATCGCGCAGTTGGAACCGTGTCTATGCCAACGTAACCTTTGCAAAAGACAATTTTGCGGTTTCTATCCAGCCTTGGTGGCGTATACCTGAAGATGAAAAGACATCGCCTAATGATCCCAAAGGTGATGATAACCCGGATATCGAAGACTATATGGGACACTTTGAGCTATCGAGTGCTTACAAGTGGAATGGTTACGAGTTTACCTTTTTAGGTCGCCAGAACTTTCAAACACATAAGGGTTTTGCAGAACTGGGTGTGTCATTTCCGATTTGGGGCAAAGTTCAGGGGTACGCACAATACTCAGCGGGTTATGGTAAGAGCTTGATCGACTATGATCATAATCAGCAGCGGATTGGTGTTGGTATTGCAATCAACGGTGTTTTGTAGTTTTTCGTAGATGGATAGAAATTAACACTGGCAATTGAAATTTCAATATTTAGAATGCGAGGCTGAAATTGATTTCTAACCTAGAGTGATTTTATGCTTCGTGATTACACCTTCGATTGTCTTGTAACTATGCCTCGCCATGAGCTGGAAGAGTTTAGTGCTCGTATGATCAGTAAAATGGTGCCAGAAGACGTGATGAATGAGCTGTTCACTTTTGATCAAGAAGAAGTGGATAGTGAAGACCGCATGTTGTCTGCACGTCTTGATGCAATGCTACGCATGACAGCAATCGCACTGAGTGAAATTCAACAAGCGTTTGATGACTCAGACAACGCAAAGCAAAATAGCGAGCGAATGACGCGATTGGTGCTTTGGCATTTCTACGCGATCTCATTCCGTTTGGAAGAGGCCATCACGCTAGAAACACACTGTGCTCTAGTGGAAAAACTAATCGAAAATGCACCTTCGGATGTTTTTGCGTGGGTAAAAACATTGACGGAGCTGCTGCACACTTACGCTGAAATCAACGCGAAAGAGAATCCTCAAGACTAAACCCCTGTCGTTTATCGTTCAGTAAATTAGAAACAAGGCGAGCCATTTGGATCGCCTTGTTTTTTCGCGTCAGATAAACCTTCGGGTTTGAAATACCAAACAAGCCTAGACTCAGATTTGTTCGTTCACTAGCGAACGGCGTGATTCCTTCTTACACTAAATCAAGGTGTTTGTTGCTAAACAAGCAAATGCATGACTAAGTCGTGTATTGTTTTCCACTTAAATGCGGATAATTTATGTCGAAGAACCTTCTGGTTTTTAAATTGGAACCGACTATTGAGCGTGTACGCTTTCCAGCTGAGCTTCATCTATCTAAAGGAAGTGAACGATGGATCCGTTAACGCAAGGTTTATTGGGTGCAACTTTGCCACTGGCCGTGAGCAACAAGCGAAACCTTGCAGTTGTTGGCGTGTTGGGCGTGGTCTCTGGGATGGCTCCGGATTTAGATGTGCTCATCCGTTCTTCAACTGATCCTTTGCTGTATTTGGAATACCATCGCCAATTTACTCACTCGCTCTTGTTTATCCCGTTTGGTAGTTTCATTTGTGCTTTGGTGTTGTATCCATTGTTCGCAAAAAAGCGAGGACTAAGCTTCCGGCAGAGTTGGTTTTACTGCGCGCTTGGTTATAGTACCCATGCGTTATTAGACGCATGCACCAGTTATGGAACACAGCTTCTATGGCCGATAAGCAACACGCGTTATGCTTGGAACACTATTTCGGTAATCGACCCCGCGTTCACACTCCCTATTTTAATATTGCTTTTGTTTGTTGCACTGAAGCGAAGCCCAAACTATGCCCGCATTGCATTTTTATGGTGCCTGGCTTACCTAAGTCTTGGAACGATACAACGAGATAGAGCAGAAGTAGCTGGTTGGGAAATCGTCAAAGAGCGACAACACAACGCTATACAATTAAAAGCCAAACCAAGTTTCAGCAATCTTTTGGTTTGGAAACTAATTTATGAAACGGAAGAGAGCTACTATGTAGATGCCGTAAGGGTGGGGCGTTCAATAAAAATTTACCCTGGCGAATCAACTCCAAAGTTAAATATAAAAGAGCAATTTCCGTGGCTAAACCCGCAATCGCAACAAGCAAGAGACATCGAACGTTTCCGTTGGTTTTCAAACGGTTTTGTAGCGACGGATCCGAATAATGAATTGCGAATTGTTGATATGCGTTATTCCATCGTACCAAACCAAATTAATGCGTTATGGGGCATCAATCTATCCCCAAAAGCCAACGCAGAGGCGCACGTTGAATACACTGCTCATCGAGGAAGTACTGCAGAAGATCGCCAAGTTTTTTTCAACATGCTTACGGATTTTGAGTGATGGTTTTACTTTGGATGTCGATGCGGTTTCGTAATAACCATTACGCAGACTGAAAGTCCTTTACTAGGGTTGGCTTGCTGGCGAAGAAAATTTTGCCAAACAGGGACTTGTACTTCCAGCCAAGAGACAAAAGCCGTTTAGCTAAGTTCTTGTTTTCAATGATTGCAACCTCAACACCTTGGTAGTGGTATGGATTGCTTTTGATGTAGTCGATAAATGCAGTAAGCACGCCTTGCCCGCGAACGGAGGGTGCAAAGTTGACTGCTACAATAGAAAAGCGTTGGCTACCTGCTGGGCAACGGACTAAACAGTGCCCAAGAGGATGAGTAATAGTCTCAGAAAATTCAGGAAAAGGGCGAGACTCAAGCTCTTGAGAAAGCGCATCGTATCGCTGACATAGATAAGAAAATAGTTGTTTCGCTTCGCTGTTCATATCGGTGCCGCTTTTGTGTTGCTTGGTTTAAAGGCATTGATGTCTCAAACATTGTAACCATAGATAGCAACACAAAACGCGGTAAACTTTTTCAGCAATGATTTCCTATTTTTGAAACCTAGATTGTTACAAATGAAGTTGAATGGTTTTTATATGGTGGTTGTGAACGGTGTTTCTAGTTGAAGGAAGAATACGCTGGTTACTGGACTCTTACTGGAATTCCTTTGTTAAAAGGCGAGCTGCTTGGTTTAATGCCGCTCGTTTAACTGCGAGTGGCATCTTTTGTATTTCGTCACCTTGTACAGCGACGATGGGATATGATGTGGGATCTTCTATCCTAGCTTTTCATGGTCTAAATTATCTCATTAACCACTCAGAGCGCTGCTATTAGATTCCTAGTCTCGCAAGGGCTCGCTGGACTGACACAAAAACATCGTTAAACTCCTGTTATTAAATTATTTGGTCCGCCTTTGCTTATTTTTGAGCGCTTAACTAGGCGTTACTCCAAGTGCTTAAATTGCAATGCCACAAGTCGCTGATACAACTCACAGCTTTGTATTAATGATTGGTGGTTACCAACATCGACTAATTCGCCATTGTCGAGCACCGCAATTTTATCCGCATGTTGGATAGTCGAAAGACGATGAGCAATGATCAGCGTTGTGCGTCCTTTCATTAGAGCTTCAAGTGCTTGCTGAACGTGATGTTCACTTTCACTATCAAGGGCGCTGGTAGCTTCGTCTAGCAGTAAGATTTTTGGATCTTTTAGAATCGCGCGAGCAATCGCAATGCGCTGCTTTTGTCCGCCTGATAGCCTAACGCCGCGCTCCCCTAAAAAGCTGTGATAGCCTTCGGGAAGCTTCTCAATAAACTCATGGGCATGGGCTTTTTTCGCGGCTTCGATAACTTGTACATCCGTCGCTTCAGGATTACCGTAGCGAATATTATGAAAAACATCATGGCTAAACAGCGCTGGTTGTTGTGGTACGAGCGCCATTTGACGTCGAAGCTCGTTTGGGTCGAACTGTCGAATATCTTCACCACCAAACAACACTTGCCCTTGCTGTGGGTCATAAAATCGTTGCAGCAGTTCGAATAGTGTTGTTTTACCTGCACCAGAAGGGCCGACCAACGCCAGTACTTTTCCTTGTTCAGCGGTTAGATTTAATTCTTTGATTGCTGGTTGATTTGGGCGAGAAGGGTAGTTGAAACTCACCGAATTAAAGTTAACCTCAGCAGGCATGTCGGCACGGACAGGCAAATGGTTGCTTGGCGCTTTAATATCACTGTCTACTTGAAGGATCTCAATCAGCCGTTCGGTAGCACCTGCGGCTCTTTGCAATTCACCCATGACTTCGGAAATGGTTGCAGTCGATGAGGCAACCATAATGGCATAAAACACAAATGCGGCTAGGTCACCCGCAGACATTTTTCCCTGAATCACATCGCTGCCGCCTACCCAAAGCATGCCTGCAATCGCGCTGAACACAATCACAATAACGCCTGATATCAGGATCGCGCGCTGTTTTACTCTCTGTCTGCCTACTTCATAAGCTTTTTCCACCTCGACAGCGAAAGCCGCTCGTTCATGCGACTCTGAGCTAAAACTTTGCACGGTTTTAATATGTTCTATCGCTTCTCCAGCGTAGCTTCCGACATCGGCCATTGAGTCCTGACTTTGGCGAGAGAGAGCACGCACGCGTCGCCCATAAAACAAAATTGGCACCAAAACCAAAGGCACAGAAGCAAGCACAATCAGCGTGAGCTTAACGTTGGTAGCGAATAACATAATGATGGCACCAAAACACATCAAAGCGCTACGCATCGCCATCGAGAACGATGAACCAATAATGCTTTGCAGCAATGTGGTATCGGTAGTCAGGCGCGACATTATGTCGCCACTACTGTTGGTCTCAAAATAGCTCGGATGCAGCGTAATCACATGGTTAAACACCGCAAGGCGAATATCCGCACTAACGCGCTCACCTACGGAAGAGACAAGGTAAAAGCGAAAGAAAGTCCCAATGGCAATACACAATGTTACACCGACAATAAACTGAATCGCATTGGTAAGCTCTTGCAGTGATTGCTGAGCAAAGCCTTGGTCGATAAGAATGCGCACTCCATAGCCAACGGATAACGTTAAACTTGCCGTCGCGACAAGTGCAACTAAGGCCGCTGCAACCCGCCATTTATAAGGCGCAATAAAGGTGTTGAGTTTAAGAAGAATGCTGAGATTTTTGTTATTTTTTCGGCTCATGAGTGACTCACAAAGCGTTTTAGGTACCTGGCATAGTAAGCCAGTTTGGTTGGTGAGACCAGCGATCTACCGCGTTCGGATTAGGAAGTTGAGGAGTTTGATAGAGTAAACATTACTCTATCTGTTTACTTTTAAGTAATCACTTAAGTCACATTGACTACTTACGGAATCCCCATAGGATTGAAATTCAAACTTTCTGATGGGGTTGGTGGCTTCGCAGTTTAAATTAGACATATTTACTCTTTCCTTCATACCGATGACATGATGCCTGAAAATTCCTTTCCAAATAACAACCTTTTGATTGGCAACGGTTGTGGTCACTTCTACACTGCATATTGTTTGAAATAGGCCATCGAAAATACTTAGAACTTTGTTCCTTTTTCTGAAAACAGGATCAAACTTGAATTCCCCATTTGTATTCGTGGTGAAGCTACGTTCGAAAGAACGATTTGCTGACCGAATGTTAAGTACTACATTTGCATTCTTTATGGGAGTATCGTTCTTCGTAATACGTCCTTTTATGCTTGGTGTAAACTCTTGAGCTTCCTTACCAAAAAATAAAAAGCCAACAGCAAAAACAGAAATCAGTACGAGTATGAGTAAAGCTGCAAACTGTTCTAAGAACAGAAAAACATTGTTGATCATCGCTTACAAATCAGTAGTCAGTGAATACACCTCGAATTGTTGCGTATTGTCTCGAATGACTATAGCGAGTATCTAAATCGGTGAGACATAATTCACGATTTTTTTAGAAGTTTTGGAGGATAGAGTGACCCAGGCGATCTTTGTTTTGAAAAAGAAGCACTGCGATAGTGACAGATATAGCCAATATCGCATGTATATCGAAAATCACTTAAACGTCTAAGAGACTAGAATCAGCTTTTAGTTCGGAGGGTGTTACGCACGGCTTTTGGCGAGTAGCAGGTCGACTTTTCCTTTGGCTGTTTTACTGACCGTTTGCATCAACTGAAAACTTGGTTTTTCGACGCCTGAGTTTTCTATCCCTTCGACCATTAAGAGCCAAAGCTTGGCTGTCATTTGCGCATCGGCTAGTGCACGGTGGAAAACACCGTCGTTGTCGATATTTTTATAGCGAACAAGTTCACCTAGCTTATGTGATGGGGCTTCTTGAATGAGCCGTCTTGCTACCAGTAAGGAGCAAGCAAACTCACCCGAATAACCACAGTTGATTCGTTCAAGCTCTGCATCTAAAAATCGTTTATCGAAGGACGCGTTGTGAGCGACAAGGTTCTCGCCAGCAATGAACTCACTAAATGACGCCATTACCTCTTCGCAGCTTGGTGCCGATCGCAACATATTGTTGGTAATGCCGGTGTAGTTCTCAATGAAAGAACTCACTCTGAAACCGGGATTCATGAGTTGCTGAAAACTATCGACAACCTCGCCATTGACTAACTTTACTGCACCAATTTCTATTGCGCGATCACCTAAAGTAGGAGAGAGACCTGTGGTTTCAAAGTCGAGTACGACCACAGAGTTTGCTTGAGGCATAAAATTTTCCAGCTGAGTAATATTGCGCAAGAGTATTATTGAAAGCGACAGAAAAAGAAAGGCGAACACAATGGTGAATATCTGTCTATCTTTACTCCACAAAGTCAGTGTTCGTCGTCCACTGTTTATGGACAGGCACGTTCTGGCTTACCCATCGCGGCTTGTGCGGTAGCCTTATATTTCAAATGTTTTTCGGCTTTTCGATTCATTTCAATTAAGCATTAACTTTCGATATAAAATACTGATTATAAATTGATTTTATAAATCCACTTCGGCATCATTCACGGCTTGATTTTAAAGATGAATGTCATCACGGCAAAAAATTAGAACAACTTATAATGCGAGGCTAGGGAACGATGGAACAAATGAAAAATCACTATTTAGAGATACCTGAAGAAAGAAAATTGCGTATTTTTCGTGAAGAAGACGAACGTTTCTACAGCTTTTGGGAAAAAATGCTTGATGAAAAGCAGTCCTTTTATCAACAACCTCTCAAAAGAATGAAAGGCGACGCTTGGTATTCGCTTGATGCATTCTTCACTGCTTCAAAATACGGACAACATCAGGCCTCACCAGCTTATATAAAAAGAGCGCTTGAGTTACTGAATAACGTGTACTTGCTGGCCAATCATTCAGACAAAGTGGTTGAATTCTCCGTTGGGCAACGACATTTTTCGGAAGTAGGTAACCGTTCTATTGCAGGGGGAACGATGGATGCTTGGTTGGATGAAATCTGTTTAGCGATGGCCGCGAGAGATTGGCGCTGCGTAGAGCTGATGACCATCATGGATGAGTCGTTAGTGCGTTTAAAAGATCCATTCGATGTTGCGCTAGTCGAGTTCGTTAACGGTGTATTTAGCAATTCATCAGCGTTACCAGAGTTATTGCAAACTGTGATGGAGAAATCCTCCCCGCAATACTTAGAATCAACCAGAGTGCCATATGTACACTCTTTGTTTATTCCATTTGTGAATGTGTTTGTTGCCATTATCGATGGCGATGAGGCACATTATCAAGAGGCACTGAGGGATGCGTTAGAGGCGCATTACCAGTTCTACATGAATGAAGATGTTCGCTATTCGCCAAAAGGAAATGTTTCTCTGAAACTGACTGGTCTTGCTGCATTAGCATACGATAAGTATGGCTGGACGATTCCAGAAGCCGCATATTTACCGAAATGGCTTGTTTACGGTGAGCATGATCTTCGTTCTGCGTAAATCACTCTTAAGTTAAATCTATGTCCAATCGGAGGTTCAGCATGGAAGCATAAGCAGAAAATGCATCGCGAAAATGCAGTTTACGCCTCCGTTTTAACAAGTTACATTGTTGAAACTTTGATTCAAAGGACAGAACAATGAGTGCCCACCTAAAACAGCTTTGTCATACCCATCTCCCTGGTAATAAAGAAGATTCTCCAGCCGAACACTTTGTGAAAATGGCAAAGTGGTGCGAAGAAAACAACGTCAATCACGATGTCTACGGCGAGGGCGAAACGGTTCAGGCCTTCGAGAAAAAGGTTGCCGATCTGCTGGGTTACGAGGCAGGGCTTTTTGTTGTAACAGGGACGATGACGCAGCCAACAGTGCTCGAAATTGTCACAAGACAAAAGCGTAATCCTATTGTCGCTATGCACGCATCTAGCCATATTCCTGTGCATGAAAAACAAGGCTACCAGCTTCAACATCGTTTTAGTATTTTGCCAGTAGGGAACCCTTATCAAACATGGAAGCTTGAGGATCTCACTGCGTGGCCGGATGAAATCGCAGCCGTTCTTTATGAACTCCCGATGAGAGAAATTGGTGGTCAGCTACCTTCATGGTCAGAACTGGAAGAAATCAAAGCGTACTGCGCCGAAAATGACATTCATCTCCACATGGATGGCGCAAGACTTTGGGAAACCGCAGCTTACTATCAGAAAGAATACCGCGAGATCGCCGCTGGTTTTGATACGACCTATGTTTCACTCTACAAAGGCATCAACGGTATGGGCGGCTCTATGCTGCTTGGCTCAAAGTCGTTCATTGAACTGGCTTCAATGTGGATGAAGCGCCAAGGTGGCAACCTGTATCACAGAACACCTTATGTGGTGTCTGCGGCGATGCAGTTTGATGAAAGGTTGGCACAAATGCCAGCTCTGTTTGAGCGAACAAAGCAGATCTACAAGATCATTAAAGAGTTCCCAACTTTGGCGGTAAGACCAACCCAGCCTCAAGCAAACATGTTGCACCTTATCCTGCCATTTAGCTGCGAAGAGTTGAAAGAACTCCAATATACGTTTGCCACGGAAAAGGGCATTTGGTTTGGTAACCCGCAAGTCACGGCACATCCAAATCAATCGATCATTGAATGGTATGTTGGTGACTACCTGCTCAATCTTGGTGATGACGAATTAAGGTCGTTTTTCAATCAGTTACTCGGTAATAAGGCATAAACTTATCAATATGCGAGCTTACTAACACGCCATACGTGGCACTTCATGTATTCTTAATTGAAGCGAAGAAGAGGATTTATCAATGTCAAAAAGCTCCAAACTTCACAATGAAGACAAACTGGTTAAGAAGGCACTAGAGATTGGTGGGAAGATGGCGAAGCTACAAGGCTTTGACCTTCCTCAGTCACCACAACCTCTAAGAGTAAAAGCGATTTACCTATTCTTGGTTGATGCCAAACAGATCACCCCATTACCGGAAAGCAAGCTAGACGGCGCAAGCATCAAACACCGACTGGCAGTCTGGATACACAGTGCATTGCCAGACAATGACCCTCTAAAGTAGAAAACCTCATAAGTCATATAGGTCATTAATTAACTAGGCGAGCCAAATGGTTCGCCTTGTTTGATCTTGGCGAGTGCACCGAGGTCTTTTGGCGTGGCGGTATCATTGATTTACAAAACAAAATCAAAAGGACTAAAGATAAATCCCGAGAAGCGCCACAATGCAGGTGTTGCGAGAGTGCAACCAAGATTACTCATTTACAGAAGCCTTGAAGTAACCATACATGTCTAAAGATTTCGAATTCACTACAGAATACATACTCGACAAACCTTTCTTTGCTGAGTGTTATGATCAAACTAGCCAGCCAACGAAGTTCCCACAAGCGTACCTAAAAGGGATGCTGTTTCTTATCTTTGGTGTGGTTTTATTGGAGTTTGAACTGCTACCTAACGGTTATGTCGGTTGGTTCTTTATCGTATTGAGTGTGATTGAAGCGTGTAGCGTTTACTTCAAAAGAACCTGGTGGCTATGGCGTCAAACCATCAGTTCAAGCCGTGGCAGCAAAGTAGTGTTTGAAGTTAATGCAGATGGCGTGCGCTATAAAAGCGGTAAAATCGATCGCAGCCTCGCTTGGAGTGATATCGACCAACTCGAACAAACTGATTTGGGCTTTATCCTTCACCTTGGTAAACAACGCCAATACATCAGCAAATCTTGCTTAAGCGAAGAAGTGATCGCGTTTATGGTAGAGCGGCACGCGGCATCAAAAGCGAGCTAACCAACTCACATCAAGCTGGAATGAGCGATCGAAAAAGTAGGTGATATATGATCGAACATTGTAACAAGTATATGGTCGATTCTGAATCAATGGGGTTTGATGTAGAAAGCTAATAAGGTTTAGAGGTTTCTCTTTCGGACATACTGCTTCGGTGTCATGCGCGCAATCTGCTTACACTCTCTAGTCATGTGTGCTTGATCGGAAAAACCTTGCTCCAGCGCCAACTCCGATAAAGTAAGATCGGGTTGCGCTCGGAGTTGCTCTAAAGTGTGCTTCACTCGTTTAATGCGTTGGTAATGTTTAGGAGTAATCCCCAACCATTTCTGAAAATTGCGCTCTCTCTGGCGCTGACTGATGGTCCCTGTAGGTTGGTCAATAATGTGGCCGACATACTGCGGTTCATATTCCTCAATCAGTGTTTGAACCCAGCGATATAACGTAGAAATCCTTGCATATGGCGAACGAGCTATTTGCAGAGACTCAAATGTTGCTAGTGCAGAAGAAGCCAAAGGGTGGTCGTCTTGAATCCGCAATAGCTGTTCTAGACGTTTACCAAATAGTTGATAACCAACAGCAGGATGAAAGCGTACGCCAGTCATCACCGCGCCTGGCGGTAGGCAGACCTGATGTGCCAGAATGCTTATAGGCAGTAGGACAACCCCCGGCGTCTGCCACTCACCATCCATTTGTACTTCATTCTGTAAAATGAATACCACACCTGTACCAGCATCACTGAGTAATTGTTTACGTACGGTTTGCGTCGTATCAGGTTTGACGGATGCTGACCAAATGGCTTGAACATAGCCAGCTAAAGCCTTTTGAGGTTTTAAAATATCAAATTCTAAGTTCAAATGAATCATCCTATTTAACCTCAACTTAAATGAGAAAGTGATACACATGTACTTTTCATCCTATTAAGTTGAGGTATAAGCAGTGGCTTACAAGTAAGAACCGTCAAATAGAATTATCGAGGTTTATAGACTCCAACCTTTGGCTTAAATGCCTTAACTATTCGGTTCCAACTATTGATCGCGTTGATCGCAATTGTTAGGTTGACCATAGCTTCTTCTCCAAAGGTATTCAAGGTCAGCTGATAGGTATCATCATCTACTGGTAGGCCAGCAGTTAGTAATTCAGCCCAGCCAAGCGCAACGTGTTCTGCATCGCTGTAGAATGGCATATCTTTCCATGCACTAAGCCCCCATATGCGTTCCGGCTTTTCACCTAACTTAAGCGCATCTTTACTATGCATGTCGATACAAAATGCACATTGATTGATTTGCGATATGCGTAACTTAACCAGTTCCCATATGATCATGTTCATAGTTTCTGATTGGCTAAATTGTTCATGGAAGTAAGCTTCCTGAGCGTATAGGATTTCTATTGCTTTTGGCGCTACTTCAATATAGTTGAGTCGTTTTTTCATGGTCATTCTCCTCTGTTTTTTACATAGTAAAAAACGCTCTTAGCAAAAGATTGAAGATTTTCGACATGCACTCAATAAAGTTAGATAAAAGAGTGAACGACGAAAGCGAAAAAATGTACCTATTGGAAACCAAGAAAACTTATGCCAATTAACAAAGTATTGCTCTAAATAATGCGACTTAAGGTTGGCGTCTATTTTTACTCCACCACCTTCCGTAAACGAGCAAAAGGTGCTGAGTTACCTATATACACACCAGCCGCAACGATAAAGACGCCTAAAACATTTTCCCATTGAGCCTGCTCACCAGAAATGAACGAAATCAGTAGAGTGAATACCGGCATAATATTAAATAATGGAGACATTTTATCTGGACCAAGAACGATAGCACCTTTCATCCAAAAGTAATAAGCGATCAAAGTGCCAAACAGGCTCATGTACGCTATTAGTGATAGGTCTTTAAATGTTATGGCATTTAAGCTACGGCTAAAGTCGCCGTGGTACATCGCTATAGCGACCATTTGAATGGCACCAATACTTAACACCCAACGTAACTGCTGAGTTACTGGGATATGAGATGTTAAACGCTTCGCTAGAATTGTGTATAAACACCCACTAATTAAAGCAAATAACATGTATAGATCACCAATATTACTATTGCTGCTAATAGAATGAATATTTCCCCCTGTAATGACGATTACCACTCCACAAAAACTGATTAGTGCACCTAAAATAGTTTTAACCGAAATGGAAGTTTTGAGAATAAAGCCCGACAACAAGATAGTGACAAGTGGTAGGTTTGCCTGAACAACCGCTGCGTTAACTGGGGTAGTAAATCTCATTGCAGAGAAAATAGAGAAGTTTTGGATAGTTACACCCACGGTTGCTATAACAAACAACGACAACATACTTTTTCGTGTGAGTTTGGCTCCATATGGAGAGCGTTTAGTACCTCTTATCAGTAAGAGTATTAAAGCTGCAACGGAAAAACGTAACGTCGCTGAATCCAAAGGAGAGACATCGCTATTAATAGCCTTTATTACGTTAAAGTTACTAGACCAAAAAAAGATAGCGACAACAACACCGCACCAAATTGATAAATGCTTAGACATAGATCTTCCTGATAAAAATTAACTTGACGCGATAATGCTATATATTTCATATTTGATTTTTAATAGCCAAATTTAAGAGGGTTAATCCCAAATATGGAACGTCACTCTTTGGATGACCTTTTGTTATTCGTTTCTGTTGCTCGCTATCAAAGCCTAACACAAGCATCTGAGCGTCTTAATGTCCCGTTAGCTACGCTAAGCCGGAAGTTAAAAAGGCTGGAAACAAACTTAAATTGCAGACTATTTAACCGCAGTGCACACCACTTTGCGTTAACAACTGATGGCGAAAAATATTATCAACTCTGTGAGCCGTTACTTCTTAGCTTAAATAATGTGACATCGAGAATTGCGACTGAGCGTCAGTCTTTAAGCGGAACGCTCAAAATATCAGCGCCAATTAACATGACACAGATGTGGTTAAAGCGGTGCGTTTATGAATTTGCAGAGCAACATCCGAAGATATGTATCGATTTAGATGTACAGAATGAAAAAATCAATCTTGTATCTAACCGTGTCGATGTTAGTTTTCGTCTTGGTGATCTTATTGAACAAGACTGGATTGCTCAGAAATTATGGTCGATTCCATTTGCGCTTTGTGCATCACGAAGCTATTTAGAACAACACCAACCGATTACCCATCCAGAACAACTTGTTCATCATCGCCTAATTACGGTAAACAACGACAGCCAATGGAAATTAGTTAATCAAATCACCAATGAAACATTTGATCATCCGCTAAAGTTTCAATTCACTTCAAATGATGTACTACTAGTTAGAGACGCCGTCATCCATGGTTTAGGAATTGCGTGGATTCCAACCTATTACTTTCATGAGCTAAATCATGATCAACATAACCTGCTGCCTTTGTTGCCAGAATGGCAATGCTCGGGTAAAGAAGTATTCATTATGTATCGAGACCGCGATAAAAGGCCTGCAAGAGTTGATGCATTTATTGAACATGTCTTAAATTGGAAAAATCGCATTCAAATGTTTGCTTGAAAGAGGTTTATCACATTGTGCTGTGCCGGTAACCTCAAGTGAAGCTTCATGACTCTGCTTCAATTGAGTTCATTTATTTAACCTCTAAAAGAATCATGAATACATAGGCAGTTAATGGGATTCGAGTTTACAAGTGATTCGGTCAGCTAAAATTCAAGCTAAGTAGAAAGTATTTGCAGTTGTATTTGCCTCTGAAAATCGTTTAGAGCTTTCTCATCCGCGAGGTTCTATAAGAAATTATTAAGGATATATTTGTGTGTGATTTCGTGAAAAAAATTATTGTAGGTTTACTTTTCAGTGCTTCGTCTTTTGCTTCCTTAAGTCAATATGTTCCAGCAATGAATGATAAGAACGGTTATGTAGAACCATTTCAGATGTTTGATAATGTCTATTATGTAGGAGACAAGTGGGTCTCATCATATGCCATTGCTACAGACGACGGACTCGTTATCATTGATACGCTTGACTTCCCTTACTCTGAGTGGATACCTATCAACCTAGAGAAGCTAGGGCTAAAAGATAAGCCAATAACGCACATATTGGTAACTCATGGGCATTCTGACCACGTTGGGGGCGCCCAGTTACTTCAAGAGAAGTATGGTTCCAAAGTCGTGATGACCAAAAGCGCTCATGAACTATCTATACAGCAATCAAACAAAAGCGAAGGTGAGAACAAGTTCCTTCCTCCAAATTTAGACATAGAGATAAAAAGCGATAGCTCTATGGCTATTGGTGGACATGAGTTTAAGTTCTATCTCACACCTGGCCACACGGAAGGTGATTATTCCTTAGACTTCACTGTTGAAGATAATGGCGAACAATATCGTGCTTTTATCGTTGGTGGGCATAGCGTAAGTAGCAATGATCCAGAAGTTATTGGCCAGTTCCTGACTAGCATGGAGAAAATTCGAAAAATTTCACTACAGGCACCTATTGTGAACGTTAACCTTTCGAACCATCCACATAAAAATTTCCTTTTTGAAAATAGGAAGAAGCTCGGTACAAGCGGTAACCCGTTTATCAGTGAGGCAAACTTCTTCATGTTCCTTAAGCAACAAGAAGATTTAGCTAAGGGAAAACTAGAAGAACTATAATACCGTGGTATACGAGCAGCCTTCGTTATTAGGTTAGAGATTTGCTCTTGAGTTATAGCTAAGGCTTTGATGAGTTGCTCAATCAAGATTCGACACTTGTGGTAGCTGTATTGTTTGTAGGTTCTAGTGGCAAAGGCGCTGTGCGTAAACATTCGTATTGTGTGCCTTAAACATTTGCAAGGCGTTACGTGCTTTCTAGAAAAGTCTCAAAATAGCGTACAATTAGCGTTTTGACACAGCGGAAATCATCATGGCCAAAACTGTTCAGCAGCAAATCGGAAACATTGCTCTAGTCGTTGAAAATTACGACGATGCTATCGAATTCTATACTCAAAAACTTCAATTCACTCTGGTTGAAGATACCAACCTAGGTGGTGGTAAACGCTGGGTTCAAGTTTCTCCTCCAAACTCCAATGGTACAAACCTACTTTTAGCTCAAGCGAGTACACCGGAGCAAACGCATGCAGTAGGAAATCAAACAGGTGGCCGTGTTTTCCTGTTTCTGCAAACTAATGATTTTTGGCGTGACTACGAGTTGATGAAGAAAAATGGTGTTGTATTTAATGAAGAGCCTCGTGTGGAAGAATACGGGACAGTGGTGGTGTTCCAAGATCTCTATGGTAATAAATGGGACTTACTGCAACTGAACTAGAAACTACATAGCACCTGCATAACATAGTGTTCATGAGGAGTTTCCAACAAGCTTTTAAGGCTCTGAGATATTAGTGCTAATTCAAAGGTTCTCAGAAGTCACTGTATTTCTAAATCACTTTTGTGCAAACAATAACTAGCCATCATTCCTTCTCGATGTATCAACAAATGTTAGGGCGGCACACCAAAAACAAAGGCGAACCAAACGGTTCGCCTTTGTCGATTTAGAGACTACAAAAATTAATCTTCGTAGTTATCGATGCTTGGGCATGAACAGATTAGGTTACGGTCGCCGTATACGTTATCTACGCGGTTTACCGTTGGCCAGTACTTCCAAGATTTGGTCGCTTTAGACGGGAAGCAGCCAATCTCGCGAGAGTAAGGGCGGTCCCAATCTTCAGCTGAAAGATCAACTTGAGTGTGTGGCGCGTTAACAAGTGGGTTGTTATCCAGTGGCCATTCACCGTTTTTCACTTTCTCCATTTCTTCGCGGATAGCGATCATCGCATCACAGAAGCGGTCCAACTCTTCTAGATCTTCCGATTCCGTTGGCTCAACCATTAGCGTGCCCGCTACAGGGAACGACATAGTTGGTGCGTGGAAACCGTAGTCCATTAGACGCTTCGCGATGTCTTCTTCGCTGATACCTGTTTCTTCTTTCAGCGGACGAATGTCGATAATACATTCGTGCGCTACGCGGCCATTTTTGCCACGGTAAAGAACAGGGTAGTGTTGGCGAAGTGTTTCCATCACGTAGTTTGCGTTCAGAATAGCTACTTTTGTAGCATCTGTTAGGCCAGCTTCGCCCATCATTGCGATGTAAGCCCAAGAGATAGGTAGGATAGAAGCGCTACCCATATCTGCTGCTGATACTGCGAAATCTGCGCCTTCTACACCGTCTTCAATATGCCCTGGTAGGAAAGGAGCTAGGTGAGATTTCACACCGATAGGACCCATACCCGGACCGCCACCACCGTGCGGGATGCAGAAGGTTTTGTGTAGGTTTAGGTGAGAAACGTCTGAACCGATGAAGCCTGGTGATGTTAGACCAACCTGCGCGTTCATGTTAGCGCCGTCTAGGTAAACCTGACCACCAGCGGCATGAACCATTTCACACACTTCTTTCACTTTCTCTTCGTAAACGCCGTGCGTAGAAGGGTAAGTGATCATAATGCTTGATAGGTTGTCTTTGTGTTTCTCGATTTTCGCTGCTAGGTCGTCGATGTCGATGTTGCCTTCTTCATCACACTTAACCACAACCACTTTCATTGACACCATAGATGCTGTCGCAGGGTTAGTACCGTGCGCAGAGCTTGGGATCAAACATACGTTGCGGTGACCTTCGCCACGGCTTTCGTGGTAGCGTTGAATCGCGATAAGACCAGCGTACTCACCCGATGCACCAGAGTTTGGTTGTAGTGAGAATGCGTCATAGCCAGTGATTTCACATAGCTTTTCTTTAAGATCTTTTGCGAGTGCTGCGTAACCAGCTGCTTGTTCTGCTGGTGCGAACGGGTGGATCGAACCAAACTCAGGCCAAGTTACTGGAATCATCTCTGCTGCTGCGTTCAGCTTCATCGTACAGCTGCCCAGTGGGATCATGCCGTGCGTGAGTGAGAAGTCTTTGTTCTCTAGCTGTTTTAGGTAACGCATCATCTGTGTTTCGCTGTGGTGCGTGTTAAACACAGGGTGTGTTAGATATTCTGTTGTGCGGCGCAATGCTTCTGGAATGGCTGCAAACTCGTTGCCTGCGATTTCAGTTGATAGTGCTGCGACTTCTTCTTTCACACCGAATACTGCGAATAGGGCTTCTACATCTGCCACGGTTGTGGTTTCGTCGAAGCTCACACCTAGCTGAGTACCCAACTTACGTAGGTTGATGTCTGCGGCTAGTGCTTTCGCGTATAGGTCTTCAGTTTGTGCACCTGTGTTGATAGTGATGGTGTCGAAGAAGCTGTTGTGAGCAAGCTCGAAGCCGCCTTTAGTTAGGCCAGCGGCTAGGATGGCTGTCATGTGGTGTGTACGACGAGCAATAGTGCGTAGACCTTCTGCGCCGTGGTAAACCGCGTAGAAAGACGCCATGTTCGCTAGCAGTGCTTGAGCAGTACAGATGTTTGATGTCGCTTTTTCACGACGGATGTGCTGTTCACGCGTTTGCATTGCCATACGCAGTGCTTGGTTACCATTGGTATCGATAGAAACACCGATAACACGGCCAGGCATTGTACGCTTGTGCTTATCACGCGTTGCCATGAAAGCAGCGTGTGGACCGCCGTAACCCATCGGCACGCCAAAACGTTGTGCTGAACCGATTGCTACGTCTGCGCCCATTTCACCTGCAGGTTTAAGTAGGGTAGAAGCAAGAAGGTCCGTTGCTACAGTCACTAGTGTTTTGTTTGCTTGCGCTTTAGCGATGATGTCCGTTAGGTCACGAACTTCACCTGTTGTACTTGGGTATTGAACTAGTGCGCCGAACACGTCTTGCTCTGGTAGTGATTCTAAAGAACCAACCAAGACTTCAAAGCCGATGAATTTCGCACGAGTTTTTACCACTTCGATGGTTTGTGGGTGAACGTCGTCAGCAACGAAGAATACGTTGCTCTTGCTTTTACCCGCACGCTTACAAAGTGTCATCGCTTCTGCTGCTGCCGTTGCTTCATCGAGCAATGACGCGTTCGCGATTTCCATACCAGTAAGATCCATCACCATTTGTTGGTAGTTTAGAAGTGCTTCTAAACGACCTTGTGAGATCTCTGGTTGGTAAGGGGTGTAAGCGGTGTACCAGCCCGGGTTTTCCATCACGTTGCGTAGAATCACGTTCGGCGTGAAGGTGTTGTAGTAACCCTGACCAATGAATGTACGTTTAACTTGGTTCTGATCGGCGAACTTACGCATTGCTGCCAGCATGTCTGCTTCGCTTTTCGCTTCTGCCAAGCTCATTGGTTGCTCTAGGCGAATTTGTGCTGGTACGGTTTCGTCGATAAGCGAATCTAGGCTAACTGCGTTGATCGCTTCCAACATTTTCTGTTGGTCAGATTTGTTTGGTCCATTGTGGCGAGCAACGAACTCGTTTTGTGTGCTGAGGCTTTGAAGTAATTCAGTCATTGTCCTTTACCTACTCCTTGGTTCGGGTAACGGATTTGCGTTACTGATAAATTAAATTATACGTCCGAACCTAGAAAAAAAGCTGTTCTCTAAACAGGCTAGGGAACAGCTTTCGTCACATCCTAATTACTCTTCTTCGATAGAGTTTAGGTATTCGTCTGCGTCTTTCAGGTTATCTAGTTCAGATACATCAGACATCTTCACTTTTACGATCCAGCCACCTTCGTACGGCTCTTCGTTAATTAGCTCTGGGCTGTCTTCTAGTTCTTCATTGATTTCTACGATTTCACCAGTGATTGGTGCGTAGATGTCTGACGCTGCTTTTACAGATTCAACGAGAGAGAAGCTTTCACCTGCTTCAACTTCGTCTTCTACGTCTGGTAGGTCAACGAATACCACGTCACCTAGCATTTCTTGTGCATGCTCAGAAATACCAATTGTTACTGTGCCGTCACCGTTGTCACGTACCCACTCGTGGCTATCTGCAAACTTCAGTGTTTTGTCCATTGCTTAATCTCCGAATAACTTGTCAGGAATTATTATGATTTCAAAAAAATCGTTTACTGGTATAGAGGAAAGCGACTGCAAAGTTCTTTTACTTCTTTGCGAACGCGTTTTTCAACTTCTGCGTCACCTTCAGGGTTGTTCACTAAACCGTCCAGTACGTCACCAATCCAATTACCGATGAGTTTGAATTCTTCAGCGCCAAAGCCGCGGCTTGTACCCGCAGGCGTTCCTAAACGGATGCCCGATGTAATCATAGGCTTCTCTGTATCGAATGGGATGCCATTTTTGTTACATGTGATCCCAGCACGCTCTAGAGCTTCTTCTGCTTTATTGCCTTTCAACCCTTTCGGACGAAGGTCAACCAGCATTAGGTGCGTGTCTGTGCCACCAGTTACGATGTCGCAACCGCGAGTTTGCAATACTTCCGCTAGGACTTTTGCGTTATTGATCACCGAATCAATATAAGTTTTAAATTCAGGGCCAAGCGCTTCACCAAATGCGACCGCTTTGGCTGCGATAACGTGCATCAGTGGGCCACCTTGTAGGCCAGGGAATACGGCTGAGTTGATTTTCTTAATGATGTCTTCGTGGTTAGTAAGAATCATACCGCCGCGAGGGCCACGCAATGTTTTGTGTGTTGTAGTCGTAACAACGTGTGCGTGTGGCAGTGGGCTAGGGTGTGCGCTTGTTGCGATAAGACCAGCGATGTGCGCCATGTCGACCATAAGAATTGCATTTACTTCGTCTGCGATTTCACGGAATTTTGCAAAGTCGATAGTACGTGGAATAGCGCTACCACCTGCGATGATCATTTTAGGTTGGTGCTCAAGTGCAAGCTCACGAACATCTTCGTAGTTAATTTCTAGTGTTTCGCGATCAACACCGTATTGAACTGCATTAAACCATTTACCAGAAAGTGCAGGGCGTGCGCCGTGCGTCAGGTGACCACCTGCGTCTAAAGACATACCAAGAATGGTGTCACCAGGTTGAAGCAGTGCCAGCTTTACTGCGCCGTTTGCTTGTGCGCCTGAGTGTGGTTGAACGTTTGCGTATTCACAATTGAAAAGTTTTTTTGCGCGTTCGATAGCAATGGCTTCCACTGTATCTACGTGCTCACAACCACCATAGTAACGGCGACCTGGGTAACCTTCAGCGTATTTGTTTGTTAGGCATGTGCCTTGAGCTTGCATTACCGCTTTAGAAACAATGTTCTCAGAAGCGATAAGTTCGATTTGTTCGTTTTGGCGAGCGGATTCCGCTTGAATTCCAGCAAAGACAGCATCATCTGTCGCAGAGAGGTTGGTAGAGAAAAAGTTTTCCAAGCTGTGGTTAGGGTAACTCTTATTCATGGTAGTTGACCTTCCAAATCTGAAAATGAACCCGCAATAGATGAGTTATGATTTGCGGTTGTGGTTCATTTGTCCTCAAAAACAGCTGAACTGCGTAGCAGAACAGAGTGAACATCCGGCCCTAAATTTGGGCAAAAAACTCCGTTGGATTGCGTGTTTCCTTTACCAATCTCTTACGGAAATATGCATCTCTACATCTAACAAGTTGGTAACATAGCGCCTGTGGCGGGAACAATCAACCAAAAATTTCCTATAGGAAACAAGATTTCAAAATTTGTTAACAAGAGCACGCTTTAATTCACTTGGTGGACTTCTATCCACTATGTGCTTCATGCACAATGCGAGTAAGACAAAAAATATGGATATCTATAGAGGGATTTATGGCAGAAAGTATTTACGATGAATACCCATCGATGACGTTGGCAAAAGAGCAACATGACCAAAATATCGAGCCGTTAAAACTGGGCCAGCGTATTAAGGATATCCGCTCGAAACTTGGTATCACATTAGAAGAAGCGAGTCAGCGAACCGGGCTTGCTCGATCTACACTGAGCAAAATAGAAAATGAGCAGATCTCCCCGACGTTTCAAGCGATGCAAAAATTGGCACTAGGCTTACAAATTGACATGCCACAACTCTTTGAACCACCTAGAAAAAAGGTAGCGACAGGGCGCAGGGATGTTACCAAGAAGAATGAAGGTAAACCACACCCAACACAAACTTATGAACATGAACTGCTCGCTACTCAACTTTCCAATAAGAAAATGATGCCGTTTAAGAGCCAAATTCGAGCTCGTAGTTTTGATGAATATAAAGACTGGGTTCGTCATGACGGCGAAGAATTTTTACTTATCTTATCTGGTGAGGTCATGTTCTATTCTGAGTTTTACGAACCTGTTGTTTTAAGCGAGGGAGACAGCGTTTATTACGATGCAAATATGGGACATATGTTGACCAGTGTTAGCGAGGAAGATGCGCTCATTTTGTGGGTGACAGCCAAATAGTGATAAATACTTGTAAATTTCCTATAGTGAAAGCAAACGATTGCTGTTGGTGGTCGTTATGATGAAAAAGCGCTTTTTTGATGAGAACTTGCTCATTAAAGCGCTTTTTTTGTACGATTTGTTGTGATTAAAATGTTAAGAGTCACACTTTTGCAAGTCGATCTACGTCTTGTTCGTGCAAAATAGAATGAGCCATGTTTATTATTGGAAACACATCGAATGCCGATAGCATTCTCGGGTCTATCTAAATGGAGACGAAAATGACTCAAGAACTACTGAAAACACCACTACACGCACTTCACGTTGAAGTTGGTGCCAAAATGGTCCCGTTCGCGGGTTACGATATGCCTGTTCAGTATCCTCTAGGCGTAAAGAAGGAACACTTACATACTCGTGATGCGGCAGGTCTGTTTGATGTTTCTCACATGGGACAGCTTCGCCTAATTGGTGACGGTGCAGCTGCGTTCCTAGAAACATTAGTCCCAGTGGATATTGTGGATCTTGAGTCTGGTAAACAGCGTTACGCTTTTTTCACTAATGAAGAGGGCGGCATCATGGACGACTTGATGGTGGCTAACCTAGGCGATCATCTGTTTATGGTTGTGAACGCAGCATGTAAAGCGCAAGATATCGCACACCTACAAGCGCATTTACCATCTGGTGTTGAGCTAGAAACTATCGAAGACCGAGCTCTACTTGCAATCCAAGGCCCTAAAGCGGCGGCTGTATTGGCGCGTTTTGCACCAGAAGTTTCTGAAATGCTGTTCATGGATATTCGTAAAGTCGATATTTTAGGCGCCGAGTGCATTGTTTCTCGTAGTGGTTATACAGGCGAAGACGGTTACGAAATCTCGGTTCCTGCTGACAAAGCGGAAGAGCTAGCACGTAAACTGACTGCGGAAGATGAAGTTGAATGGATTGGCCTTGGTGCTCGTGATTCACTTCGTCTTGAGTGTGGCCTTTGTCTATACGGTCATGACCTAGACACAACAACAACACCTGTTGAAGCGAGCTTGCTATGGGGTATCCAAAAAGTTCGTCGTATTGGTGGTGAACGTGAAGGTGGTTTCCCTGGCGCAGACATTATTCTTAAGCAGATTGAGACTAAAGATGTGGCGCGTAAGCGTGTGGGTCTAGTAGGTCAAACCAAAGCGCCAGTGCGTGAAGGTGTTGAACTGTTTGATGCTGACGGCGTTAAAATTGGCGTTGTAACCAGCGGTACGGCGGGTCCGAATGCAGGTAAGCCAGTCTCAATGGGTTATGTTCGTGCGGATTTGGCGGCGATTGGTACTGAAGTGTTCGCTGAAGTGCGTGGTAAAATGCTACCAATGACCGTTGAAAAAATGCCGTTCGTACCACAACGTTACTACCGTGGTTAAAACGAATTGAAACAAAAATGCCGAGCTTTGTAGCTCGGCATTTTTTATGTCTTCTTTTCGCTTGTTTACTTTTAGTTTACTGCTTCATCAATAGTACAGCACATATCAATAACGATATCTTCAAGCTTTTCCGGATGAATCATCTCTTCTTTTGGGATCCCAAATTGAGAGGCCATAATGGTATTAAACAATTCCCAATGCTTGATCAGCAGTTTTTCGCGATTATCTGCAATATCCGGCCATGTTTCTTGCATCATTGGCGCGAGACTGACAGCACCATGTGCGAAGATCAACATTTGCCACTTTGATTCCCACTGATCAAATTGTGCATTAGGGTTTTCGCTGTTGTACTGCTCGAAAATTCCGGTAAATATTGCAGCGAACTCATCTTTTGACTTTAAGAAATACTGCAGTAGAGCACCGTCATCGCCTTGTCGAATGGCATCGGCGATCATCTGTACTGGATGAGGATTGACGAGAGCAAATGCTAGCATGCGAACCATAAACAGATAAATTTTTCTATTCGAAGGTGTGTTCTCCGGCATTTCATTGATGAGTTCAGCCATATAGCACTGCATGAACTCGTCCATTGCATCGCTAACCGCTTGCCAGATTTTCTCTTTGCTGCCGAAGTGGTGACGGATCAAACTATGTGAAACACCAGCCTTTTCACTGATATTGCGCAGCGAGACACGCTCGTAACCAAGTTCACAAAACATATCTGCTGCCACTTTAAGGATCAGACACTTAGTTTGTTCTGCTGCTTCAGCACTTCTACGCCCCTGCTTTCTTTCATTCATAGTTCGAATTTTCCCGAATATTAATCACGCGCTTACTTTTACCAGAAACCGAACGCATTGACTAATTAATTTGCTATCCACCTGGAAAATATGTTGATCAATTTCAAATTCTGCTTATACTGCACGGCTGTGTAATATATAAAACCTACGGAGAAAGCGGGTGCGAAAACAATATTTAAAGCGCACTTTAGTTGGCGCAGTGGTGACATTAAGTCTTTCTGGGATGCTAACTGGGTGTAATAAAGCCATTTCTGAGCCGTCTGAACCTTTAATCAAACCTGTAAAATTACTGGCGGTGAAAGACCTAGAACTTGAAGACTCGCACGCCTTTTTAGCGCGTATTGATGCAACACATCGCGCGCAGCTTTCTTTTCAGGTTGGTGGAGAGGTTGATGAATTACGTGTACGCATGGGTCAAAAAGTCCAAAAAGGTGAAGTGCTCGCAACGTTAGACCCTAAAGATCTTCAGCTTGCGTTAGATGCCGCTCAAGCGCAGTACGCGTTAGCGAAAACACAATGGGACCGCGCGAAAAACCTTTACGGAAAAAAACTCATTAGTACTGATGAGTACGATCAGAAAGAAACTCAATATAAAGCGGCATTGGCGAACTACGAACAAGCTAAAACCGATTTGAGCTATACCAAAATTCATGCACCGTTTGATGGCATTGTGTCATATACCTATGTCAACCCGTTTCAGGTAGTAGCAGAGAAGCAGGAGATCTTGAATCTCATTGATAACACGACGTTGGATGTGTCGTTCACCTTGCCAGTAAGTTATGCGGAATCTGTATCACTTGAGTCACTGCAAAACTCCGATATGTGGGTGACGATGGATAGCGAGCCAAGAAAACGTATTCCTGGGCAATTTAAAGAAATTTCGACGCAGCCAAACATCGATACCAATAGTTATGAGGCGATCGTGACCATCACTCGACCAGAAGATCGCAATTTGCTGACAGGTATGACAGGGCAGGTACACATTGCTAAACAACATGTATCGGACGCGATGACGTTACCTCAGTCTGCTTGGGTCAACAAAAATGGGACGCAAGGTGAAGTTTGGGTAATGGACAGAAGCACGCAGCAGGTCAATAAAGTCACTGTGTCACTTGACGCAGCAGGTGGTGTGAAAGCCGGGCTTGATAACAATGATTACGTTGTTATTGCTGGTGTTGAGAGACTGGTTGAAGGACAAGTGGTGAAAGCTTGGGTTCGTGAGGGAGGCATTTAATGAAACGTTCTCTACTTACGATCTCTGCGATTGCACTTGCAGTTTTAACAGGGTGCAAAAATGAAAACCAAGCTATCGTCGAGCAGTCACTTTTTGTGTCGACTATCTCGGTGGATGCACCAGTACAAAGTCAACATCGCGCGTTCAAAGGCATAGTAGTGCCTGCAGAGCAAACGCCAATGGCATTTCGCCGCGCTGGGGAAGTTCAGCACGTATTGGTTAAAGCGGGTGACGTTGTGAAGCAGGGGCAAATGATCGCAAAGCTAGATGATAGCAAAGAGAAGCAAGCCGTGAATGACGCAGAAGCACAATACACACTTGCAATTCGTCAGCTTAAACGCGGTGAAGACTTGCATGCACGTCAAATGATTTCAAAAGCGGAACTTGATGAGCTAACCGCCAATAAAGAGCTAGCTGAGGCTACTTTCTATAACGCGACCAATCAATTGAATTACACCCGTTTATTCGCCCCGTTCGCCGGTAAAGTATCTGATGTTTTCAAAGAACGTTTTGAGCGTGTGGCAATTGGTGAACCCGTGTTAAACCTATACCAAAACGATTTGGTTTACGTGCGTATTGAGCTTTCCGACAATGTTTTAGCGATGGTAGACCCAAACTCAGACAGAATGAGCTACAAGCCTAGAGCAACCTTCTCCGGCATCGATGGCAGATTTGCTTTGGACTATTTAGAGCACACAAGTGAACCCAACGCTGAAACTCAAACCTACGAAATGTACTTGACGATGCCACAGCCCAAAACAGAGATATTGCCGGGAACCAGCGTAAGCGTTTTGGTCGATATGGTGAAGGCGGGCATTACCTCTATTGATGGTTACAGTGTTCCTGTCACGGCGCTTCAAGCAGGCGGTGAAGGGAATGAGTTCTTTGTGTGGAAAAAAGAAGGTGACATTGTCACACGAGTGCCTGTCATGATTTCTCAAGTGAATGGCAATGGAGCCATTGTGTCGTCAGGTGTTAGCCAGGGCGATATTCTGATTAATTCAAATCTGCGTAAATTACGCGAAGGTAAACATGTGGATGTTGTGGAGAATAACCAATAATGAACATTGCTGAGTATTCAATAAAAAACAAAGTCATCAGCTGGTTGTTCATTATTATCCTTGCTGTTGGTGGTTTAACGTCATTTTTGGAGCTTGGACGATTAGAAGACCCGGCATTTACGATCAAAGATGCCATGATCATCTCAACATACCCTGGCGCGACGTCAAAAGAAGTTGAAGAAGAGCTGACGTATCCTCTAGAAAAAGAGATTCGAAAACTCCCTTATATCGACAAAATTACCTCTACGTCTTCTAATGGTATGTCTCAAATAACGGTGAGCATGGAAATGGACTATGGTCCTGATGAACTGCCGCAAATTTGGGATGAAATGCGCCGTAAAATTAATGATTTACGACCATCATTGCCTCAAGGTGTTCAGTCTTTACAGATCATTGATGATTTCGGTGACGTTTATGGCGTGATGTTAATGCTCACTGGTGACGATTACGACTATGTAGAGCTGAAACGTTATGCGGATTACCTGATCCGTGAAATCGAGCTTGTTGATGGTGTTGGTAAGGTAGACATCACGGGCGATCAGCAAGAAATGCTATTCGTTGAGATCTCACTTGATCGCCTTGCTGCACTGAACTTAGACATGAATGTGGTTTCGAGCTTGTTGAACCAGCAAAACAATGTGGTTTCAGCAGGGGAAGTGATGGTCAATGGCGAAAGCCTTGTTATTCGCCCAAGCGGCACCTTAAACACTGTAGAAGCACTAGAAAATCTGATCATTCATGGCCGTGACACAGGAAATCTAATTCGTCTAAAAGACGTAGCAACGATTTCTCGCGGTATTCAAGAGAAGCCAGGCAACGTCGTACTCTTTAACGGTCAAAAAGCGATTAATATCGGTATCTCGTTTGCATCGGGTGTGAACGTGGTTGAGGTTGGTGAACGTTTGGATGCGGAGCTCGCGAGCCTAGAGTCTATCAAGCCTGCTGGCATCGATATGAACTACTTTTACAACCAAGCCAATGAGGTGGATGAATCTGTTAAAGCGTTTGTAATTAGTCTAGCGGAGGCAGTGGCGATCGTAATCATTGTGTTGCTGTTTACTATGGGTTTACGCAGTGGTGTCATCATTGGAGTTGTGTTGTTATTGACGGTATTTGGTACCTTCATTTTGATGAATTACAACAACATCGAACTGCATCGTATTTCTCTTGGCGCGTTAATTATTGCCTTGGGTATGCTGGTTGATAACGCGATTGTTGTCGTGGAAGGCATATTGGTTGGCCTAAAGAAAGGGCGTACCAAAGTTCAAGCGGCTGTCGATATTGTAAAGCAAACACAATGGCCTTTGCTGGGCGCAACTGTTATTGCAATTACGGCTTTTGCACCTATCGGTTTGTCGCAAGATGCGACAGGTGAGTTCATGGGCTCTCTATTCTGGGTGCTGTGTTTCTCACTATTTTTAAGCTGGATTACCGCTATTACACTGACGCCTTTCCTTGCCGATCTTTTGTTGAAAGAGGAAAACAAAGAGCAGGGTACTAGCGAAGATGATCCTTATAAAGGCTGGTTGTTTGTCGTATTTGGGGCATCACTGAAATTTGCATTGCGATTCCGCTGGCTTACCGTTGCTGGCATGGTGGCGCTATTAGTGGGTGCTGTCGTGGCATTTGGTAATGTAAAACAGCAGTTCTTCCCACCATCGAATACGCCGATGTTCTACGTGGATATGTGGATGCCAGAGGGTACTGACATCCGTGAAACGATTAAAAAAGCTGAAGAGGTCGAAAGCTACATTCGTCAGCAAGATGATATTGACTTTGTTTCTGCTTCGATTGGGCAGGGCCTACAGCGTTTTGCTTTAACCTATCAACCAGAAAAAAGTTACGAAGCGTACGCGCAGTTCCAAGTTCGCGCGACTGATCGTGAGAAAATGTTTGGTTTACTGCATAAGTTAGATGAGAATCTGGCGAAAACATTTGATGCGCCTACGTTCCAGTTTAAATTGATGGAATTTGGTCCATCACCAGCGTCTAAGATCGAAGCGCGTATTACTGGCCCTGATCCACAAGTTTTACGTGACTTGGCGGTGCAAGTTGAAGACATCCTTCATACCGATCCTGGTGCCCGAAACATTCGTCACGATTGGCGAGAGCGCACCAAGGAACTTGTACCCGTTTTCAATGAGTCTAAAGCTCGTCGCTTAGGTATTTCGAAAGAAGATCTTTCAAGCACACTGCAAATGGCGTTTGGTGGTAGCACCTTAGGTTACTTGCGTGATGGTACACATACGTTGCCAATTATGACACGCCTTCCTGAAGAAGAACGCGTAGATTTTGAATCACTACAAAACGTGACCATTTGGAGTCCTTCGTTGCAAACGTATATTCCGGTTGATCAAGTGATTGATGGCGTTCAACTGGATTGGAGTGAGCCGCTAATTCAGCGTCGTGACCGTAAGCGTACGTTAACCGTTCTCGCGGACCATGATGTGTTGAGTGACGACACGGCAGCAAGCTTATTTGCTCGTGTACAGCCTAAAGTGATGGCATTGCATGTTCCAGAAGGGTACGAAATCACATGGGGTGGTGAGTACGAATCATCCAAAGATGCACAAGAAGGCCTATTCGGTTCATTGCCGATGGGTTACTTGTTGATGTTCATCATTACTATTTTACTGTTTAACTCAATAAAAAAGCCGTTGGTCATTTGGTTCACCGTTCCGTTAGCGATCATTGGCGTTGCTTTTGGTTTGCTTACCACGAACATGCCGTTCAGTTTTACAGCATTCCTTGGTTTGTTAAGCCTAAGTGGCATGATTTTGAAAAACGGTATTGTGTTGCTTGACCAAATTAACCTTGAGTTGGAGTCAGGTAAAGATCCTTACCTCGCGATTGTCGATAGTGCGATAAGCCGCGTTCGTCCGGTAAGTATGGCTGCCCTAACAACTATCTTGGGGATGATACCACTGGTCTTCGACGCCTTCTTTGGCTCGATGGCAATAACGATTATGGCAGGTCTTGGTTTTGCTACTGTACTGACACTGATAGTGGTGCCAGTGATGTTTGCAATTCTGTTTAGGGTAAAACTGACCACTGCATAGGGACTCCTGGCTATTTGCCAGCTTCCTGCCTAGCCCTGAAGGTTTTCTTCGGGGCTTTTTTGATCTTACTAATATATACCAAACCATTCATTTGCTTGATTTTAATGATTTTCTTACGATTACAATGCAAATCATGCGTATACTGATGTAACGACACATCAAAGATTGAGATTACATGAATAAGCGCATATTAAACGGACTCTTCTTCGTTGGTTCTTTCACCTTGGTTGGCTGCACCGCGACGGATAGCATGCCGACAGAAACCAAACAACCTGCCCCTAAAGTCAACAGTGTTAGTGCTGAAGTCATTTCCAGTTGGATTGATAGTAAGGTTTTAGCCCCTGAAGGGCTGTCGCTCGAGCAAGACAATCTACGTTATCTATCGGGTAGCGCCGACCTAAACAGCGACGGAAAGGCAGAACACATAGTGTTGCTTCAAGATCGCTATTTCTGTGGTAGTGGTGGCTGCTCTGCATATATGTTTGATAATGAGGGAAACGTTATTAATCGAATGTCGGTAACTCGCACGCCTATTGTACTAGCCGACAGTTACAGTAATGGTTGGCAGGACTTTATCGTTTGGAGTAATGGCTCATATCGACTCATGAGTTACAACGGTGAGTCTTATCCAAGTAACCCGTCACTAGAGCCAAAGGTGGATCGAGACGCTAACCAGCAGGCGGCAATCGCAAATGTAATGGCGACAGAGCTTTATCAGCAAGACGGCTATGACATTCTGCCCGCAGAGTCAAAAACCTTGTGGACGCCAGCTAACGTTTACCACTTTACCTTCAAGCACTACGGTGACCCGCATAGCGCTTATCAAGCAACGGTGGATATGAGCAGTGGGGAAGTAGACATTGTAGCCGTTCCGGCTGCGGAATAAAAAACACCTCCCTTAACCGGAATTAAAGGGAGGTGCTAAATGCCAAATTCGAGGGTGGCATTGTTAACCGGAGTCGCTCTAATTAAGCTGCGACTTCTTGTTTCGCTTCTGCTTTGCTTTTTAAGAATGCGTAAGTAAAGCCAGTTACCGCTGTACCTGCTGCAATAGCCACTAAATACATTAATACTGGTGAAATTGCGTTAGGAATTAGCAGCACGAATAGACCGCCGTGTGGTGCCATTAATTTCGCACCGAATAGCATCGATAGGGCACCAGTAAGTGCGCCACCTGCCATACAAGATGGAATCACGCGCATTGGATCTTTCGCAGCAAATGGAATTGCGCCTTCAGAGATGAAACAAAGGCCCAAGACAAATGATGCTTTACCTGCCTCACGTTCATTTTGTTCAAATTTGTTCTTCGCAATGAAGGTCGCTAAACCCATACCTAGCGCAGGAACCATACCTGCGGCCATGATTGCCGCCATTGGCGCGTAAGTTTGTGAAGCCAAAAGGCCAACACCAAATGCGTAAGCGGCTTTGTTTACCGGGCCTCCTAGGTCGAAACACATCATTGCGCCAAGGATAATACCCAGTAGTACTGCACTGTCAGATCCCATGTTGTTTAGGAAGTCAGTCAGGCCGTTCATGATGCCTGAAACTGGGCCGCCTACGATGTAAATCATGACAAGGCCAGTGAACAATGTTGCTACAAATGGAATGATCAGAATCGGTTTAAGCGCCTCCATCGATTGTGGCAGTTTCACCTTATCTGCGAGGAGTTTCGCTGCGTAACCGGCAATGAAGCCAGCTGCGATACCACCTAGGAAACCAGCACCCGTTGAACTTGCTAGCATACCACCAACAAGACCAGGAGCCAGACCAGGACGGTCAGCAATTGAGAACGCGATGTAACCAGCAAGTACAGGAATCATCAATGCGAATGCAGAGCCACCACCAATGTTCATCAAGGCTGCTGCTAGTGTGCCTTCTTCTTTAAATGCTTCAATACCGAACACGAAAGATAGAGCGATGATCAAACCACCTGCAACGACGACAGGAAGCATGTGCGAAACACCCGTCATTAGGTGTTTGTAAGCGCCTTTTTTCTCTTCGGTGGAAGATGAAGAGTTAGCTGAACCAGAATGTTGATACACCGTGGCTTGCTCGAATGCTTTGTCCATCTCTTCGGCTGTTTTCTTCAGAGCTGGACCTGTTTTCGTGCGGTACATCTTTTTGCCGTTAAAGCGATCAAGTGGCACTTCAATATCCGCAGCAATGATCACCAGATCGGCATCTGCAATTTCTTGCTCAGTCAGTTGGTTTTTAGCGCCAACTGAACCACGAGTTTCCACCTTGATTTGATGGCCACGACGCTTGCCTTCTTCTTCTAAAGCTTCTGCCGCCATAAAGGTATGCGCAACGCCAGTAGGGCATGCCGTGATTGCAACAATCTTCTTTGATGCTGATGTTGTATCTGTAGTGATAGGGGCTGCAAGTGTGGTTGCTTTTTCAAGTAAAGTGGCGTTTTCAACCGCTTGCTGGAGAAACGCAGTTGCGTCTTTTGCTACTTCGCTAATTTCCGCTTGGTAAACCTTTTTTCCTACAAAACGAGAAGTGTCGACGCTAGTATTTGCCGCAATGACAATGACTTCTGCTTGTTCAACGTCAGCTTCCGTCAATAGTGTTGGTTCAACCACACTTGATTGACATTCTATTTTGGCATTCCAGTTTAATTTTGCGGCGGCTTGTTCTAGTAATCCTGCCGCAAGGATGCTATTTGCTACACCGCTCGGACAGGCAGTAATAATGGCAATATTCATACGATAACCTTCTGTTCCTTAGTTTTGTTCTAAGTTTGTAATAGGGTAAAGCGCGCTAACTTCAGTTTGTCGCTTGATATTTTCCAGTTCTTCCTGACTGGTTAGCCCTACGCCAACTTGACTAACTGCCAAAGCAGAAAGTGCTGTAGCGAAGCGCAATAAATCGTTTTTAGGCATCAGTTGCATGTGGCCCCAACACAAGCCAGCGACCAGCGTATCGCCTGCGCCAACGGTGCTCACGACATGCATTCGAGGCGGTTTTGCACTAAGCCATTCGCCTTGGTTGAGCCACATAACACCGTCAGGTCCCATAGAAACCACGATGTTTTCTATGCCTTTGTCGCTCAGTGTTTGCGCTGCAGCTTGGCACTGTTCAGGTGTTGCTAGATGTTCGCCAACAAAATCACCAAGTTCTTCATCGTTAGGTTTAATTAACCATGGGTGAGCATCAATACCTGACTTCAATGCGGCTTTGCTACTGTCGAACAACACCTTTTTGCCTTGTTGATGCAGTGCTTCTATCCATGCAGCGCATTTCTCTGCAGTAACACCGCCCGGTAGGCTGCCTGCCAATACAAAGTAATCGTGTGTTTCAGCAAGGCGGAATAGGGTTTCTTCAAAGCGCGCGATTTCTTCTGCCGTAACTTGAACACCAGGGAAGTTAATGTCACTAACGTTTCCATTAGCCTCAACGAGCTTGACGTTGATACGAGTTGCACCTTGTACTTCTACAAACTCATTCTTAACGCCGATGTCATTGAAAAGCTGATGGAATAGCTCAGGGTTATCTTTACCAAGAAAGCCGGTAACCGTGACATCTGCGCCTAAATCGCTCAACACTTTTGCTACGTTGACACCTTTACCTGCAGCGTGGAGATTGCTTTGCTGTACTAAGCTCACGGAACCAACGTTTAGTTCATTTACTGAACCTGTTAAATCCAATGCCGGGTTGAGCGTAATAGTGACAACCTTATTTGTTTTGTTTGTCATATCGGATCCTTAACCTTCACCAAGGCCAGAAGCGATTGCATTTCCGATAGACTCCAAGGCTTGCGGCGCATCAGGGCCTTCTGCTGTAAATTGAAGTTGGTGACCGTGCTTAACGCCCAGCGCGATGACTTTCATTAGGCTCTTCGCGTTTACTGCTTTTCCATCTCCGTCTAGGTTGGAAACACGTATAGTGGATTCAAACTTTTTCGCTTCTGCGACTAACATTGCCCCCGGACGAGCATGTAGGCCGTGAGAGTTTTTGATTTTAAATACAGCGGTATTGCCTTCTTCTGAAGATGCAGCTGTGACTTCTTCACCTTTGAACAAAGCAAGAATCTGTTCTACTGATGCATCTAAAAGCTTGCCGTGTTCATTGTTAAACACAATATTAGAAAGCGTTTTTAGGATAGGTTGGTGAGCATTGTTACATGCCGCGAACGCGACAAGTGCACGCACTTTTTGACCTTCATATTCGCAGTCGTTTGCCGTCGAGACAAATGACACACCTGTGCGAGTGACATGTTTGTCACTGCCAATTAACCACAGGCCATTACCTAAGTGAGTTGGTTGTTTGGTAACGAGATCTGCAACGAATTCGTTATCAGCACATCCCGTATTTTTCAACAGACCACCAGCAACAGCACTCATCTGTAGCATGTCGCTCGCAGGGAACATCAGTTGAATTAAAGAAGCGTCAAAGTCTGCTTCAAGCTGAACATCACCGTGCAGTAGGGCGATGATTTCGTCTTCATTTTTTGCATTACGCAGACGTTCTTCTACGCCATCTGCGCCTAGCACTTTGGTGAGCTGTTTAAGAATGCCAAGGTGCTCATCAGATTTAGCTGCGATACCGATAGCGACGAACACAGTATTGCCATCACCCCAGTCGACACCTTGTGGGAAGTGGTGCACAGCAACACCCGTTGTTTTCACCATTGCACGAGTGTCGGTTGTACCGTGCGGTATTGCAATACCGTTCCCCAAAAACGTAGAGTTTTGGTTTTCACGGTTTAGCATGCCTTCAACGTAACCTTGCTCAACTAGGCCTTTATCAGTCAGGCTATGAGCAATACTCTTTATTGCTTCAAACTTATCTGTCGCTGATTGCGAGAGGGTAATGTCGTTCTTATTTAGCTTAAGCATGGTGCTTCTCCAGCCTTAAGGTATCAATTTAAAAATGTATTCTGTGTGAGAAGTTGAACGCCGCTTCTTCTGAGCGCTTATCACTCCTCAAACCTTTTATATTTCAAGCTAAATCGATTCAGCTTGTTGGTAAATTTTTTAAAAGACTCAGAAAAACTGTTTTAAAAACTGACGTTAACAAACGAGCCTTTGCCGCTGTCCTATAGCCTAGCTCACAAATTGGTTTGTTGTGTATTCAGGTGATTTACGTCAATTTTTAAGTTTTGCTGAATCCTTTCAGCTTTTATACTGAATCGGTTCAGCTTATAATTCAACTTATCGAAAGATCGTTGATGTATTAATATGATCGCGCGCACAGAATAAGGTTTAGAATATGACACTGGATGAAATAGCCAAATTAGCGGGTGTTTCTAAGACAACTGCAAGCTATGTGATTAACGGAAAAGCGCAGAAATACCGCATCAGCGAGAAGACTCAGAAAAAGGTGATGGCCGTTGTAGAAGAGTACAATTATAAGCCAGATCATGCGGCGTCTTCCTTGCGGGCAGGTAATTCACGCTCATTTGGGCTTATCATCCCAGACTTAGAGAACACCAGTTATGCGCGTCTTGCAAAGCTGATAGAGCAAAACTCTCGGAAAGCGGGGTACCAAATTTTGATTGGCTGCTCTGATGATGATCCTGATACAGAGCAAAAGGTGGCGGAAGCATTAGTCAGTCGTCGTATTGATGCGTTGTTTGTGGCAAGTGGTATGCCCACTGCAAACGAGTATTATCTTAAGTTGCAAAATTCTGGTACGCCAGTTATCGCGCTAGACCGTCCAATGGATGATGAGCACTTTTGTTGTGTCATCAGCGAAGATTTTGATGCCGCACTTGAACTCACTCAGTCAGTACTGTCAGAGGATATTAAGTCCATTGGCTTAATCGGTGCATTGCAAGATCTTCAAGTCTCAAAAGAGCGTGAGCTCGGTTTTCTATCTGCTTCTCAACAAGGTGGTAAAACGGCAACAGTGGGTTATGGACAACACTTCTCCCGGGAAGAAGGCAAGAAAGTCTTAGAGAGATGGTTAATAGAGAACGCATTGCCAGATGCCATTGTCACAACGTCATACACACTGTTAGAAGGCGTGTTGGATGTGATGCTCGAAAAGCCAGAACTCATGAGCAAAGTTCGCCTAGCGACGTTTGGTGATAATCGACTGCTGGACTTCTTGCCAGTGAAAATCAACTCTTTACCTCAACAATTTGAGTTGATCGCGGACAGCGCAATGGAGTTAGCACTCAACGCTTCCGCTAAGCGTTACAAGCCTGGCGTAGAACTTATCCCACGTAAAATTGTGAAACGCCACTGAGTAACTAAATAGGTTACTCAAAGCTTTACTTCAGCCGTCAGCGCCACAAATGCGTGGTCGCTGGCGTTTTTATCTCTGTCATAAATCGGGTTGATCAGATGTTGGTTAGACACCTGATAGTCAACAACCTCGGCAACCGATATATCTGATAAGGTGTCAAACTCTTGTGAGAGCAAGATATAGTCGAGTACGTTCCCAGTGGAAAAATGATAGTGCGTGACGGGGCGTTCATCCTTCTGAGCGTCACTTTGCAATATCCAACCATCTTTGAGTTGTAATTCAGTGACACTGTCACCAGTGTTGGATACCAATGCGCTATTAACGCTGATAGGAGTGATAGGTTGATTCATATCGCCCATTAACACTGTCGGCATTGGTTCTTTTCGATACCTCTTTTGCATCGCGTCTCTTAACATCGATGCTTCCCAGCCTCTTTGCTGGGTGGATAACCAGCGCCCAATAATCGTGCTGGACGTTTCTGGTTGTTCTGAGTCGGCCGGGCGTTGAGATTTCAGGTGCGTTACGTAAACGGCGATATGACCAAGTACAGGATGTATTACTTGGGCATAGATAGGTTTGCGACTGAACTCTGGAGCAACACTTACTCCAAAAGGCTCAAGCGTTGCTAAGTCAAACTCTACCGCTTGTACTTTTTCTATTGGAAACCGAGAGGCGATTGCCACAACAGGGCTTGAGTAAATGTACTCATCCTCAACATGTGGGGTGTCAACGGTCGCAAAGTAGGGGTAGCCGATGGTTGAAAAGAATGCCTGGGTCTTCTCGATACTGAATACTTCTTGTAAGCCAATCACGTCGCCTTCCAGTTTTTCAACTTGACGTTGCGTCCACGAAAGTTTGTCTCGCCATTGCTCTAACGAGTATATGTTCTCGAAATCATAGTAGGCGTTAGGCGGTGCGACAAAATTAAACAAGTTCGCAGTGACAAAGGTAATTCTACTTGGTTGAGACAAAGTATTCGCTCTTTTCAACAATAACTTAGAGAGTATATACCTTCAGGCTGCGTAATTGCAGCTTCGTTTGAGCTACGCATCGGTATACAAGCTAACAAGCGACAAGTTAAATGGGTTAAGAGGTGCTCAAATGCCAAGGCGAATCGGTGATTGAACATCGGCAGAGGTTTCTATTTTTAAGCATTGCGTTTAAACTTCAGGGCATCAAATAGTAAGAGTAAGTAACATGACCCAAGATTACGACCACGAAGAGTATTTAGAAGGCGAAGAGATTGAGATCGAAGCGATTGGCATCGATGTTGATGCGCATCCAATCGAACTATACAAGCTTTTTAAAATCGCAAACTTGGTCAGCGGTGGCGGCGAAGCAAAACATATCATCGAGGAAGGCTATGTCGCGGTGAATGGTGAACTAGAAACACGTAAGCGCCGCAAGATGTATGATGGTGACTTTTTTGAGTTTAACCAGGAATATTATGTTGTGGTTTGCGATGCGCCAGTAACCGAACCTGAAACGGCAGAGCAAAAAGCAGAAAAGAAAGCGAAAAAAGAAGCACAGTCTTCTCGTAAAGATAAGTCTCGTCAAAGTAAGTCACCCAAAGCCTCTGGGCCTAAATCAACAGGCCGTAAAGCGGCACATAAAGAGCGTAAAGCGCAGAAAGAAGCGTTGTCTCAGTCTGCTAAGAAAGGCAAAAAAGAAGACAAACCGCAAGCCACTCGTGATCCGAAGAGCGGACGTAATTCTATTGATTTTTTCTAGGGAAATGAACGCTTAACTAAATAAGTGACATCTGAGTAAAACTAAAAAGCGCCGAGCATATTATATCGGCGCTTTTTTGGTTTCACTGTGCTGTAAGTGGGCAGTGTTAATGCACTGTCGTCTCGATGTTTAGGCTATCTGTCCAGTGATGAATGGCGCAAGGCTTTCCTAAGTAAAAGCCTTGGTAATAATCCAAATTAAGTTGATACATAGCTTGTAGCTGCCCGTCTTCTTCAACCCCTTCTATAATGACTTTTGCTCCCATATGATCCGCTAGATCAACAGCGCTATGTATGGAAAAGGTTTCTCCGGCGCAGTAGTCTAGCAAATAGGAACGATCGATTTTGATGATGTCAGGGCAGAGCTGCTGAACACGTGCGATATCAGAATGTTGGGCGCCAAAATCATCGATAGCAAAGATAAAACCATTCGCTTTCATTAACTGTACGGCTTTGATTAACAAATCCGTATCTCCGCATGACTCTTCGACTACTTCAAAAACTACGTCTGTTGGGCTCATACCAAGTTCGGAAAGGCGTTTGTAAAGCAGGCCGTTATCTTTAAAGCCCATGTCTTTGGTTAGTGTGAGTAGCGTTTGAGGCATGACGTTAAGAAACAGTTTGATCGGCGTCCCCGCGAAATAGCGTGCAAAATTTCGAATGTGCATTGCTCTGGATAAAAACTCTACACATAAGCGAAAGTAGGGATCAAGACCATTATTGGCCAGAAACACGTCAGGACGAATTAGGGAACCATCAATGCCACGAATACGCAGTAAGGCTTCCATACCAATAATACGTTGGCGTCTATCAAAAATTGGCTGATAAACACTGTGAAAAGTGAATTGATTGAGAGCTACGTAATATTCACCAAGATTATCTTGTTTTATGTATCGCTCGTAGTCGGATTGATTCTTTAACTCCATGAAAAACGCCGAAAATTTAGCATCTTGCCAATGTAACAGGGTGCAATTCTGATTTGAAGAATCAAATGTGCCTAATTACATATGCGGTTGAGTTAATTTGAAATGGCTTCCGATTTTGCTTCAATATGGCGAAAAATAAGTGACAGACCAAAACAAATTAAGAAGTAAGCGAGGCCGACAATCAACCAAATTTCAAATATATACCCTGATGAATTTGCCATCTCTGTCCCAACAAACGTCATTTCTTGTATCGAAATCAGTGAAACAATAGAGGTGTCTTTCACCAAAGAGATGGTTTGACCGGCAAGTGCAGGTGTTATTGATTTAAGCACCTGTGGCGCGATAACAAATCGGTATTTCACCCACCGAGACAAGCCCAATGAGTCAGCCGCCTCCCACTGACCTTGGTCGATACTTTGTAAACCACCGCGCACAACTTCTGCAATGTAGGCAGAAGAGAGTAAGCCGACACATAACACGCCAGAGGCAAGGTTTTCCCAAAGGTTTGAAGGCCCAAACAGAAAGCGCTGTAGCGCATTTGGTTCGCCGTTGTAGTTTCGTAGAAGATCTTCCAAACCGAGTAACGGGATCAATTGGTTAGAAATGAAAAAGTAGAAAATAAAAACAAACACCAACGGAGGGATGTTTCTCACTAACTGGATAAACGCATTGGCAGGTGTGCGCAACCAAACGGAACGAGAGAAGCGTGCTAAGCCTAACAAAGTGCCAAACACTAATGCGAAGCTGATGCCCCAAATACTGAGCCTTAACGTCGAAATCAAACCTTGGAAGAAGTAGGGCAAACCACCATCTGCTCTAGGCGTGAAAAGTAATTCAAGCGCCTCTTTCCACTGCCACAAATAATGCACACCAACAGCGGACCGATGGTACAGCCAAACACCACCGATACCGCACATAACAAGTATTACCCAGTCTAGTGTGTTTAATTGCGGTAAAAGGTAGCCTGTGCTGGATTTCGCGGGTGCTGTGCGAGTGGTAGTGTGTTCGCCCAAAAATTTGACTCCGATAAGTTATGGAAAAGTAAAATGGATGATTGGAGAGTATAGGCTCGCGGCGTCCACGAGCCATTTAGATTACTGGCCTTGCGCGACTTGATCTTGCCAATCTAATGTCGAGAACCAGTATTCATAACGTTGTTTTAACCATCCATCTTGGGTTCTTGCTTCAATCCATTTATTGAAAAAGGCCTTTTTATCTTCTTCCCCCAAGCGAACTGCAAAGGCTTCGTTACCTTGTGATAGTCGCTCAGAGAATGGAAGGAATAGTTTGTCGCTGTGTTTCACTGTCTCATGTTCTGGTTTTGGGCTAGAAGCAATGACCGCGTGGGCGTTACCATTCAGCACCTCTTGGAACGCTTGCGCGTCGTCATCAAATTGCAGGATCTTCGCTTTCGGGAAGGTTTCTCTGGCTACTTGAACGGTGAATGCGCCGCGACGAGCCGCAATTTTTACGCGTCGTGAGTCAAAATCCGAAAATTCGCTAAAACCAGAGGCGAGTTCTTTGTTTGCTGCTACTTGAACGCCTGAGTGCGAGTAGGGCTCAGTAAACAAGACGCTTTTGGAACGCTCAGGCGTAACCGACATGCCACCGATGATCACGTCGAACTTTTTCGCCAGTAGTGCGGGAATAATGCCATCCCATGCAGTCGGTACGAATTCCACTTTCAAACCTGAATCTTGTGCTAAGCGTTTGGCAACATCGATTTCAAAACCGATTAACTCACCTTGCTTGTTACGCATTGCCCAAGGTACAAATGTTGACATACCAACGCGCAAAGTGCCTCGTTCTTTGATTTGATCTACATTGGGTGTGGCGACATCTTCTTTCGCGATTGTAGGCATAGCGATGGCTAGCCCTAATAATGCAGTAATGGTCGCTTTGAATAACTTCATGTTATCTCCTTATAATTTGCGCCAACTGGCTCCGAGTTTGTGTTCTAGCCATGCAGACAAGCCAGAAAGTGACAGAGTGAGAGCAAGATAAATTGCTGCCACGGTGAACCAAATTTCGAACGGCATCGCCGTCTCTGAGACGATGTTGCGTGCCTGTGTTGTTAGATCAAAAATCGCCATCACGCTTACAATGGAAGAGTTTTTGATCAAAGAAACCACTTCATTGGTTAATGGCGGTAATGTGCGCTGTAAAACCTGAGGCAAAATTACGTCTTTGTAGGTATAAAACGGTGATAGCCCGAGAGTTTGTGCTGCTTCGAATTGCCCTTTAGGAATACTGTTTAAACCTGCACGGAATATTTCCGCGGTGTAGGCACCTTGGAAAAGGGACAATGCCAAAACGGCGGTGCTGAATCGGTCCAAACCAATCGCGGGGCCAAACACGAAGTAGAGTAAATAGATTTGCACCAACAACGGCGTGTTACGTATTACTTCGACATAAGTGGTACCAATAACATTGCCGACTTTCGAATCGCTAAGCCTTAGTAACGCGGTAACCAACCCTAATACTAAGGTAAAAAATAGACTAATAGCCGAGATGTTAAGCGTTACTAATAGCCCATCAATAAGTTCTGCCGGCCACCATTCGCCATCTTCATAAAAAGCGATGTAATCAGGTACGCGCTCCCATTGCCATTGATAGCCCATAGCGTCGGCACCAGAGTCCAACACCCACACAATCGCGATAAAGAGGAGCGTCATTTGCAGTAAAGCTTGAAGGACTGGTTTGATTACGCGAACTATCATCAGTAACTTAAAATTTGGTTCAAAAATGCTTGGGTGCGTGGATGCTGTGGTGTCTCAAATAAGGCGACTGGAGAGTTCATTTCCACGATTTGGCCTTCATCCATAAATACCACGCGGTTCGCTACTTTTTTGGCAAATCCCATTTCATGCGTGACGCAAATCATCGTCATTCCGCTTTGAGCCAGCTCAACCATGACATCCAACACTTCGTTGATCATTTCCGGATCAAGCGCCGAAGTTGGCTCGTCAAACAGGAGTAAATCCGGTTCCATACACAAGGAGCGGGCAATCGCGACGCGTTGCTGCTGACCGCCAGAAAGCTGGATAGGATACTTACTCGCTTGCTCTTCAATATTGACTCGCTTTAGGTAATGTTTTGCGCGTTTTTCAGCTTCTTGTTTTGACAATTTTTGTGTGCGAATCGGCGCTAAGGTGAGGTTTTCCAGTACAGTCAAGTGAGGAAAAAGGTGAAAGTGTTGGAACACCATGCCGATTTTACCGGGCTTGAGAGATTTTGCGTGAGAAGGCTGGTCGAACACATGAAGCTGGCCTCCTTGAATCGATTCAAGATGGTTGATGCAACGAATGAGCGTTGATTTTCCGGAACCTGAAGGGCCACACACCACGACGATCTCGCCAGAATGCACGGAGAAGTTGATGTCTTTTAGAGCGTGGTAATCGCCATACCACTTATTTACGTCGCTAAACTCAACGACGGGAGTATTCTCTTTCAAAGGGGCACGCTATAACGGAAAAATATCCTTTTACAATAGCAAGTTGTGCGCGTAATTTCATTAAGAATAAGCTAATGTTTAGGCGATGATTTTAAGACTCTATTCAGATCGCTTACAAGATACATCCATGTTTCTTTAATGTTGGTGCAGTCTAGAGTATGACTAACTCAGTTCAACGAGATACGGATAACGAACAACAATCGCAACAACAGACATAACCATTAATGTCTGTGCAGAATAGTAGGTCACCATGACAACTTGTCGTGAAAATATTGACCGTCCTCCAAAGCGTTCGAAAGCCAATACGATGCCAGAGATAATAAAGATAAAGCTTCCGAGCACTGCAAAGGAGGAGGATTGTGTTTTCCCACTCAAATAATACTCGATCGAAGCCCAGCACATAGTCATCAGTACCAATATATAACTAGCAACTGGCCGTTTTTCTTTACCGAGATCCGGTCGGAACAACCAGTAGACGCATATACCGAGTCCGAACAAGGCAATTGGGAGCCAAGGTGTAAAATGCCACGCTGACATGATGGCAAAACCATAACTATAGGAGAGATGGGCAGAGCAAAAGAGCACTAATCCTGTAATGAACTTGTCTCTAGGGAGCATTAATAACACGTCACCAAGCAACGAGAGCGATAAGCCAATCAAAATCCAATGCGCATATGGCATTGGGTAAGCCGGGGACTGAATTAAAATACCAAGCATACAGAGCACTGGTAATGGTTTAGAAACGTAAAAGAGCCATTTAGAGCCTTTACGGATACTGATGATATGTATGAATGCTAATACGACAACAACTAGCCACATAAAGTGTTTTCTCGAACAGACAAAATTATGTAGTACATCACTACAACAAATCAAAACTTAATTAACGAGTTAACTCGTTCTTTGATCTCAATTATTTTTATTTGTGTAAAGCTGGACAGTTGTCTCTTTACTAACCAACACGGCCGATTTTTTGTCTGGAGGGAATCGTTGTTTTTAGAAGCCTCCTCGTTTTGAACGTGATGTGGCTTACAAAATAGCATAAAAAAACGGTATTGTGACTGTTAAGTCACAATACCGTTAAACCCTAGGAAGGGCAGTGAAGAATTGCTGCAGTTATGAGACAGCTAACTCTAAGATTTCTCGGCTACGTTCAAGTGTGATCGCCTGGTTTTCACCTAAAACAGTCATGCCGTGTTTGTTTAGTTGATCAATGATGGCATCGATAGCTTGTTCACGGCTCTCACCATAGTTTTCGAGCTTAGTTGCGACATCAAGTTGATGATAAAACGCTTCGATAGCTTCGATTGTGCGCTCTGCTAAATCCTCACCTGCTTCAAGAGCAAATACGTTGCGACCCATTTGTTCTAACTTAGGGCGCTTAAACTGCATTTGGTTACGAAGTAACGACGGTTGGACAATTGCAAGAGAACGCGCATGATCAACGCCCCATAGAGCCGTTAATTCATGGCCGATCATATGTGTTGCCCAGTCTTGTGGAACGCCACTACCAATTAACCCATTCAATGCTTGGTTAGCAGACCACATTAAGTTTGCGCGCCACATATCGTCGTCTCGTTCCGCAAACTGTTCTCCGAGTGTTTTTAAAGTTTTCAGCAGTGTTTCTGCGTAACCATCTTGAACCATTGCACCGGTAGGAAGCGTCAAGTATTGCTCACATACGTGCACCCATGCGTCAACAATGCCGTTGATAAGCTGGCGTTCTGGCAGTGTTTTCATTACATCTGGGTCTAACACGGCAAATTTTGGCTGCACTGCTGGAGACATGAACGGAAGTTTGTCTTGAGTTTCTTTTTTAGTGATAACTGCGCCCATGTTTGACTCTGAGCCTGTTGCTGGCAATGTCAAAATTGCAGCTAGAGGCGTCGCTTCAGTGACTTGGTGCTTACCAATCATGATATCCCAACCATCACCATCATACTTTGATGCCGCTGCTACGTATTTGGAGCCATCGATGACTGAACCACCACCTACCGCTAAAATAAAGTCAACGCCATGCTCTTTTACCATTGCGACTGCTTTATCGAGTGTTTCTTTGGTTGGGTTTGGTTCAACACCTGAAAACTCTAGCCATTCATGTGCCTCAAGAGCTTCTGCTACTTGGTCGTACACGCCATTTTTTTTGATGGAGCCACCACCGTATACCACTAAAACTTTTTGGTCGGATGGGATAGCTTCTTTGATTGCTGCGATTTGTTTTTGACCAAAGAAAATCTTGGTTGGGTTTACATAAGAAAAGTTCATTACTAGCCCTCTTGCTTCCAGTGAAGGAGATTGAATACATGCATATTAGTCCTGATTAACGATGGTTAACAGGTCGATTTCTGCAAATAATTTGCCTATTTCTACAAAATTAATGCTCTTGAGCTAGAAAGTTAAAGTCGAGAGGAAGTATAGTGCTCGAAACGATAATAGAGACCAAACTCGTTGGTCATTGATGGAGCGCTCTAATGCACACTCTCGCAGATATCATGCAGCAATATGTTGAAAAGCAGGGGCTGCATGACCTAGAAGGTATGAAGAAAACAGCGATAGATGGCGTATGGTTTTATCGCAGTAGCAAAGGGAATCATCGCCAGCCGTTTGTCTATCAGTCCGGCATCATCGTATTGGGTCAAGGGCATAAGAACATTCATATTGGTGATACACCAGTGCAATATGGGCCCGATGATTACCTTGTTGTCGGGGTTCCCATGCCACTAGAGTGCGAAGCGTTTGCGACAAACAATGAGCCTTTACTTGGCATTTCGATAGATATTTCGCCAACGCTTCTTCATAAACTCGTTAAAAAATTAGAGGGTGAGAAATTCAGTAATAAGTGTCTGGATGCTACCCGTTGCGGCCTTAAGTCGGTACGTATGAATGAAGGTATGTTGGATGCGTGCAAGCGGTTAATGAAAGTAATGTGTGACGAGCTTGATGTCATCATGCTTGGCGAGCTGCTTCTTGAGGAAATTGTGTATCGTACTTTGGTGAGCAAAGAGGGGTATGTTTTATTTGACCTAGCACATCAAGAAGGTTCTTACGCGAGGGTAGCTAAAGCACTAAATCGTGTACATCAAGCGTATCACGAACAGTTGAACGTACAAGCATTGGCTGAAGAAGCCAACATGAGTGTGTCTGCTTTCCATCAAGCATTTCGCAATGTCACGCTTGAATCTCCGTTGCAATATATTAAGAAAGTTCGACTTAACAAAGCGCGCGAATTGATCCAGTTAGAGGGGCGACGTGTTAATGATGCAGCGAGAATGGTTGGGTACACGAGCCCATCACAGTTTAGTCGCGAGTACAAGCGGCATTTTAATGAAACGCCAAGGTCAACAAAGGCTTAGTGATCTTTATTTCAAAATGGCGACTTTTTTTACCTTTTTTATTAATTTGCGAGTGACATATTTATTTAAGTTATAAAATTAGTTACTGGTGCCAAATAATAGGTACGTTGTTGCAATCATTTAGTGGATTGTTGCGAGGCGGTGTGGAAAACTCGTAAATAGATAGTGTGAAATCACCAACTTGTACTTAAGTTATTTTACGTCGAAATAAAAGTATAGATGCGCTTCGTTTAGCGCATTTAGTATTGTTTTAACAATAACTTAAGGAAGAGCGATTATGCACCTTAAAAACGGCAACGCAGTGAAAAACGTGTTCACACTAAGCACACTCACCGCTTCTTGTCTTATGGCCTTCAATAGCTACGCAGCAGTTGACTGTGCCCCTCTAGAAACTTGGCAATCATCAAAAGTTTATAACGGTGGCGACCAAGTTCAGCATGAAGGTAATGCTTATAAAGCGCGTTACTGGACGCAAAACAACAATCCAGCGCAATCTGGTGAGTGGGGCGAGTGGGAAACACTTGGCGCTTGTGATGGCACTGGACCGGTTGATCCACCTCAGAATGAAGTCCCGACGGTTACTCTGACATCGCCTTCTGCGTCGGCTTCTGTGACTGCGGGTGATGTTGTTAACCTAGCTGCAGATGCGGCAGATACTGATGGGACTGTTAGCAAAGTAGAGTTCTTTGTTGATGGTGTATTAGTTGGTCAGGCAACGTCTGCGCCGTATGCTGCATCGTGGACAGCAACTGAAGGACAGCACGAGTTCTCTACCAAGGCCTATGACGATGCAGGTGCCGTTAGTACGGCAAGTGTTGTGACGTTAACTGTGGCATCAGCGCAACCTGGTAACGAAGCGCCGACAGTGGATGTCGTGCTTTCTGCGAACTCTATTGACCTGGGTGGTTCCGTCACACTGACTGCAAATGCTACGGATGCGGATGGTACCGTTGCTAAAGTTGATTTTTATGTTGCAGGTGTGCTTGCTGGCACTGCTACAACAGCACCATACACGCTGGATGTAACCCCTTCACAAGCTGGCTCATTAAGTGTTTATGCGAGAGCAACCGATGATGCTGGAGCAACAGCAGATTCTGCACTTGCAACGTTAACGGTAAACGGCGGCGCAGTGACATCTAATTGTCGTCCTGATGGTCTTTATCAAACAACGGGTGTAGATGTTCCTTACTGTTCTATTTATGACGAAGAAGGCCGTGAGAAAATGGGGGCTGATCACCCACGTCGTGTAATCGGCTACTTCACCAGTTGGCGAGCAGGTGACGACCCACAATCGACTTACCTTGTTAAAGACATTCCTTGGGAACAACTTACTCACATTAACTACGCGTTTGTGAGTATTGGTTCTGACGGCAAAGTAAACGTTGGCGACGTTAATGATCCTAACAACCCTGCTACAGGTAAAACTTGGCCAGGCGTTGAGGTAGATCCTGCTCTTGGTTTTAAAGGTCATTTTGGTGCACTAGCAACTTACAAGCAAAAACATGATGTTAAAACGCTAATCTCGATTGGTGGTTGGGCTGAAACGGGCGGTCACTTCGATACGAACGGCGATCGTGTAGCTGATGGTGGCTTCTACACCATGACGACGAATGCGGACGGTTCTATTAATCATGCTGGTATTGAGAAGTTCGCAACTTCTGCCGTTGAAATGATGCGTCTGTACAAGTTCGATGGCCTGGATATTGACTATGAATACCCGACGTCAATGGCTGGTGCTGGTAACCCTTACGACAAAGACTTCATGGAACCACGTCGTCAGTATTTATGGGCGTCTTACCAAGAGCTGATGAAAGTATTGCGTGAGAAACTTGATGCGGCATCCGCGCAAGATGGTATTCATTATATGCTGACTATCGCAGCACCATCTTCAGGTTACTTGCTACGTGGGATGGAAACCTTCGATGTAACTAAGTACCTAGACTACGTAAACATCATGTCTTACGACTTGCATGGGGCTTGGAATGATCACGTTGGTCATAACGCGGCTTTATTCGATACAGGTAAAGACTCGGAGCTAGCGCAGTGGAACGTATACGGCACTGCTGCATACGGTGGTATCGGTTACTTGAACACAGACTGGGCTTACCATTACTTCCGTGGTTCTATGCCAGCAGGTCGTATCAACATTGGTGTTCCTTACTACACCCGTGGTTGGCAAGGTGTTACTGGTGGCGAAAATGGCCTTTGGGGCCGAGCGGCACTACCAAACCAAGCAGAGTGCCAACCGGGCACAGGTGAAGGTGAGAAGAACAACTGTGGTCACGGCGCTATTGGTATCGACAACATGTGGCATGATACCGACCCTAAAGGAAACGAAATGGGCGCTGGTTCTAACCCAATGTGGCATGCTAAGAACCTAGAAAACGGTATTTGGGGCTCTTACGCAGCTGCTTACGGTCTCGACCCAGTCAACGATCCTTCAGATAAGTTTGTTGGTACTTATACTCGTCATTACGATAGCGTTGCTGTGGCACCTTGGTTGTGGAACGCAGAGAAGAGCGTATTCCTATCTACGGAAGATAAAGCTTCTATCGAGGTGAAAGCCGATTACGTTATCGATAAAGAGATCGGCGGTATCATGTTCTGGGAACTAGCAGGTGACTACAACTGTTACGTACTGGATGCAAATGGTAATCGTACGGCAGTAGATGCAACTGAACAAGCTTGTGCGGCGGGTAATGGTGAATACCACATGGGTAACACTATGACCAAAGCTATCTACGACAAGTTTAAGTCTGCGACGCCTTACGGTAACAAAGTAGCGACTGGTCCAACACCAACTGAAGCAGTAGACATTACTGTTAGTGTTGGCGGCTTCAAAGTTGGCGACCAAAACTATCCAATTAACCCGAAAATCACGTTTACGAACAACACTGGTCAAGCGATCCCTGGCGGTACTGAATTCCAATTCGATATCCCAGTATCTGCGCCGGACAACGCGAAAGACCAATCAGGTGGTGGTTTGAAAGTGATTGCTTCTGGACATACTCGAGCAAACAACATTGGTGGCTTAGATGGCGTAATGCACCGTGTGTCGTTCTCTCTACCAGCATGGAAAGACTTGCCGGCGGGCGGCACTTACGAGCTTGATATGGTTTACTACCTACCAATCTCTGGTCCGGCTAACTACTCAGTGATTTCTGGTGGTAAAGAGTTTGCGTTTAAGTTTGAACAGCCAGATCTACCAATTGGTGATCTCAATGCGGGCACGGGTGGTGGTACCACTGAACCAGGTACGTGTGATACGACAGGTTTAGTGACATACCCAGCTCTGCCACAAACGGATTGGGCAGGTAATCCAAGCCACGCTAACCAAGGTGATAAGATCATCCACAACGATGTGGTTTACCAAGCGAACTGGTGGACAGCGGCTGAACCGGGTACAGATGGTAGCTGGTCAACGGTATGTAACATCTAATTATTATGGATTATTTGTTATAGCCTAATGTTTACGGGCACTTGAACAAAAGCGCACGATGATTATCGTGCGCTTTTTTGTTGTGATAGTTTGTCGTTTAATCGAATTGGTAACTTTCGGGTATGACGACAATACCTTTGTCTGAGATTTTAAATCGCTTTGCATCTTCAAGTTTGTTGATGCCAATTTGAGTATGTGGCGGAATACGAACATGTTTATCAACTATGCAGTTGACCAACTGACTTCCTTCACCAACCTCTACGTCATCAAATATGATGGAATCGACTACCGTTGCACTGTCTTGAATGCGTACGTTAGAGGAAATGATGGAATGCTGTACTGAGCCTCCAGAATTGATGACACCGGTAGCAATGATGGAGTTAATAAAAATACCTTCATTGCCTGTAGCAGAAGAAACGGTACGAGCTGGTGGAAACTGCGGCTCGTAAGTACGAATCGCCCAATTGGACTGATAAAGGTTCATTGGCGGCACAGGTTCTAGTAGATCCATATTCGCTTCATAGAAGGAATCAATGGTACCCACGTCGCGCCAATAGCAATCTTTATCGACGCGCCCTTTACTGCCACAGAATTGATAAGCGTAAACGGATTCGGTATCAATCAGCTTAGGTATGATGTCTTTTCCGAAGTCATGGCTTGATGAATCGAGTTTTGAGTCTTCTTCAAGCGCTTCTTTCAAAACATCCATATCAAAGATATATATTCCCATAGAAACAAGGCTTCTGGTCGCGCTTCCAGGAAGGGTAGGTGGGGTTTCAGGTTTCTCTATAAACGAAGTAACTAGCCCGTATTCTGCGGTGCCCATTACACCGAATGCTGAAGCATCCTCTACGGGAACATCCATACAGGCAACGGTGAGCTTAGCACCTTTCTCTTTATGCTCTTCAAGCATTGCGGCGTAGTCCATTCGGTAGATATGATCGCCGGATAACACAACCACATACTTTGCATCATTTCGCGATAGCAACCACATGTTGTGATAAATCGCATCGGCGGTTCCTTCATACCATGCACCACCTTTGCGCATTTGTGGTGGAACAGCAGTAATGTACTCGCCTAGCTCTGGATTGAATATCGACCAGCCGTCTCGTAAGTGTTTTTGAAGTGAATGAGATTTATATTGGGTTAAAACAAGGATCTTGCGTAAACCCGAATGTAAACAATTGGTTAGTGTGAAATCTATAATTCTATATTTTCCGCCAAAAGGTACGGCTGGCTTGGTTCTGTCATCGGTGAGTGGGCTGAGTCTAGACCCCATCCCTCCTGCTAAAATTACGGCGAGTGCGTCTTCCATAGTATTCCCTTTCCCTTTTCTGACATGCATCAAAACGGTGCTAACCTGAAGGAGGTGGTATGCAACGCAGAGGTTTTGAAAAGCATGTGCTAATGTGCTTATTAGTGAAAAGTCTACTACAAGAATCGAGCCATAGAATATCTCCTTAAAAATCAAGGAGGTTAAAATTTCACTGTAAGACAACTGCACCATATTAGTGAAGCGCTAAATAGCCCGTGCATCAAATTGGCGCAAAATTGTAGAAAGGAGAAGTCAACAAGTATGGATTTACAATGTAAAGTGGCGACAAAACAAGAAGATAAATAGGGTTTTCTAGCTTAATAACTATGGCTAAACAAGGCTTAGGGTTAGCGCCTTAACTCTAAAGGTCTAAAACAGGCGCGTTGATGTAAGGCAGGAGAGCTTTGTATCAACAATTCAAGAGTAGAAGGCCTGAGACAACTCTTTTCACAGTTGTTGAGAGTGAGTGGATAGGTAAGTAGACCACTCACTCAATGAATATGCTCACTTCACTGATAGCGATACGTTATCACTGCACTAAGAGAGACCGACGATATTTCCTTCATCATCAAGATCTAAGTTCATAAATGCGGGTTTATCAGGTAAGCCTGGCATCGTCATCACGGTACCAGATAATGCATAAACGAATCCTGCGCCCGCACACAAGCGCAGCTCGCGGATTGGGACGGTAAAACCAGTTGGTGCCCCTTTGACTGCGGAGTCCGTGGTTATAGATAGTGGTGTCTTCGCGATGCAAACCGCTAAGTTGTTAAAGCCTAATTGCTCAAAATGTTTGAGCTGTTCAGTCGCGATAGGAGTCATTTCTATATTGGTTGCTCCATAGCCCGCTTCACATACTGCCATGAGCTTTTCGAGTAATGATTGCTCTTTGTTGTATAACGGACAAAACTCTACAGGCGTGGTACACGCATCAATAACATGTTGAGCTAGTTCCGTTGCGCCTTGTCCGCCTTGCGAAAAAGCGGTGCTGATGGCTACTTTAACTTCGGGATTAAATTGGTGAATCAGATCTTCAAGAGCTTTAAGCTCTTTCACACAATCTTGTGGAAACTGGTTAATGGCAACGACAGCAGGTAAACCGTATTTATGAACGTTATTTATGTGCCATTTTAAATTTTCAAACCCAGCCTCCAATGCTGCTTGGTCCGGATTAAAAATGGAATCTGGAATAGCCATACCTGGTCGTAAATCGTAGTGTCCGGAATTCGCTTTGAGGCCGCGTAATGTTGCTACGATCACTACACAGTCCGGGGCTTTGTTGGCGGCAGCAGCTTTAATGTTACACGCTTTCTCAAATCCCATATCCGAACCAAAACCGGCTTCAGTTACCGTGTAACCTGACAGTTTGAGCGCAATATCGTCCGCGATAATGGATGAATTTCCATGGGCGATGTTTGCAAATGGACCTGCATGGATCAACGTAGGAACACCTTCTAGAGTTTGCATCAGTGTTGGTGCAATCGCCTCTTTTAGTGTTACTGCCATTGCTCCTGCAACTTGTAGATCTTCCGTAGTGACGGGGTTTCCGTTCAAATCGTACGCTACGACAATTTTCCCAATACGTTGACGTAAATCTTTTAAATCTTTGGCTAGTGCAATGATAGCCATTAACTCAGAAGCGGCTGAAATATCGAACCCTTCGTCACGCTCGAAACCATTGATGGTTTTTCCTGCATCATTGAGGCCAATTTTGACTTTACGTAGTGCACGATCATTATGGTCCATCACTCGTTTCCAAGTAATACTTGCCGTGTCGATTTTAAGTGCTCTTAACCCGGTGCGTGATTCAAAGGCATCATAACCCTCGCGTTGCTCATGGAACAAGCGAGCGTCAAGAGCGGCTGAAGCAAGGTTGTGCGCCGCTGTCACTGCGTGAATGTCACCAGTAAGGTGTAAGTTTAACTCTTCCATTGGAGCTACTTGAGAATAACCACCGCCCGCTGCGCCACCTTTAATACCGAAGACGGGTCCCATCGAAGGTTGCCTTATACATGCAATAACAGATTGATTAAGCTTTGCTAAACCTTGCGCCAGTCCTATCGTCGTAACGGTTTTTCCTTCGCCAAGAGGAGTCGGCGTGATCGCAGTGACGAGTACAAGTTTACCGTCATCATTTGCTTTGAGTCGTTCCAAACATTTTGGGTGGACTTTGGCTTTGTGCTTCCCGTGAGTGTCATACTCTTCGGGCAATAGTCCTACTTTTTCCGCGATAACATCAATAGAAGAAAGTGGTGTGTTTCGGCAAATTTCGATATCTGACTGCATGGAGAATCCCCAAAGTGGCACAGGTAGCGTTGAAAAACTACCTGAGTTATAACGAGTATTATTGTGAGGCAAAGGTCTGCTTGGTGATGGTACTGTTTCGGTTAGGCTTGTAAAGAGTTTACTGCTTCGTATTGTGCGACATACTAACGAAATCTACTCGTTATAGTGCTAGATAAAAACAAAAAGGCCACCAAATGGTGACCTTGATATATTTTTAGCTTTAAAGCTGTCGTTTTAACGATCCCAATAAGTCTCTTCTAAGCTATCTTCTCGTTCAGGAAGCGCTCGCGATAGGCGAGGAGAGTGCTGCGTCAACACTTCATAGCTTACTCGGTTTGCGTATTTACAGATCTGAGAAAGCGAGGAGTAGGTTAAGCATCGTACTTCGTGCTTTTCTGAGTTAGGCACTTCTTTTTGGTGGAAAGAGTTTGCTGCCATGTCATGCAGTAAGGCTGAAAGGGCTGCATCACCTGCACCATTAGTGTTCTTAATCTCTAATGGTCCACCAAGGTAAGGGCCGATGTGAGAGTAGACCTTCATTGGGTTTTGACAGTCTTCTTTACGCATCGCACGACTAAACTCGTACTGGTTAAAGGCTTCGAGGGAGCTTTCAAGGATGTCGTGTGTGGTTTCTCGTTTTACTTTCTCGTCGGTGTAACCAGCCATGTACAGACCATTTGGTCCTGCCGTACACAGTACGAGATCAACCCATTCAAGTGCTTTATCAGCAGCAGCTAGCGGCTCTGTTTCACCTGTTAGCGCCGCACCTTCTTCTTCATTCATAGCGACAACAGAAATGTTTTCGCGAATGTATTCTTGCCACCACTGTGCGTTACCTTCGATAACGTACTTTGTCCCTAACGTAAGTACAACAGGGACATCGTGCTTCTTAGCAAAGTCGATCGCTCTTTGTACCGCTTTAGGCATTGGATCTTCTTCTTTACCACGCATTAGGTAAGAAGAAACAACCAGGGCTGATGCTTTCTCAAAGATCTCTTCAGGAATGCTTTCCGGAAGTAGTTGATTCATATGACCTTCGTTGATAGCAAATGTACGCTCACCGTCTTGAGAAATTAGGGTGTAGCAGCGACCAATAGGGCCATCTACCGTTTGTAAATGGTTAAGGTTCATGCGTGAAGACGTACGGCAAAGGTAGCGATAAGCAAAAGAACCGACTTGAATGTTCTTAGACATCACACCGAGCAAAACGGATTTGCTATCGGCTAAAACTGAGTAGTTGTGAAGAGTATTGCCAATCGTGTCACCTGGGTATTGGTGTGTGATCAGGCCTTGCTCAACCAGTTCTTCGTAAAGTGCATCTGCTTTGCTTTCTTCAAGAACGAGCGAATGTCCTTTACTCAGGTTGTATTTCTCTAAAAACGCGTCATCTACACGTGCTTCGATATCTACAATGGTTTGACCGACACCAACAATAGTTGGGCGATATAGCTTAGGTGCCTGTCGGATTTGGTTTACTAATGGATCTCGAGCGTGAGTTGGGAAGTAGTGTTTAGATTTACGCTGACCAGGAAACTTCATGCTTGTTCTTGAGTGAGAAAAAAAAGAGGCGGGATTATATCACAAAAAAATGAAAATCGTGGCGATTTATTACAAAGAAGTCTGCTCGCTGAAAAAATCAGCGAGCTGAGTAAATAGCAACCAAAGCAGCTGCAATTTATGAGGCTTGTCGTATTGCAATGGGTTGTTTTTTAAACTTGTTGCTCAGCAGCGCCCGGAAAGAGCCCGCTCCGCGCTAACTAAATTTACCCGCGTTACTTTTTCACTTCAGTTGGCTCAACGTAAGCCTTGGTACCCCAAAGTGGGACTGTCGAAAGGCTATGCTTAAAACTACCATCGGTCTCTTTTGTTGTATAAGACAAGTAGAGTAAGGTTTGGTTATCGGCATCATAAATACGGCGAACCTTCATTGTTTTGAAGAAAATGCTTTTTGACTTCTTAAATACAATTTCACCGGACTTACTCTTATCTATTTTTGCAATCATTTCCGGTGTGATTTCGCCAGTCTGACGACATGATATTGAGCTATCACTTGGATCTGCTAAGCTGAAATCCGCTTCGATAGAGGCGATGTGACATGTGACACCTGTTACCACCTCGTCTTTCAACTCACCGACTTTGATGTCTTTCAAAGTAAACCAACCGAGCCCCACGTCAGCAACATCGTTATCTGAACAACCAACTAGAGTAGTAGCAAGCAATGCACTTAACAGCATCTTTTTCATTATTTTTGTCCTTAACTAGGAAAGATATTGATGAAATCTATCAGAGGTTTGCACCTAAAACAAAATTTAGCCACGGAAAGGTCTATGTGCGCTAGGTTTGTTGCGGGCTTCATGCTAATGTACTGCTCTAAACGAAGGTATCAAGATGAATGAACAACAGTTAGCCAGTATCGAGCGTAAAAATACATGGCTGTATGATCTGGTCGAAGTTGAATTTCCGACACCAGAGAGTTTGAAAGGGCGCGATGTCTATTTCAAAACGCTAGAAAAAGCAACGTATCAAGTAGTCGACAAAGACACACTACTGGAAAGTGACTCTGAATTTAACCCCGACGATATTTTTCTGGTCGATTTTCATCGACTGACCATTATGTTCTCTATCTTGCAATCTCAGCGCTGGAAACAGCAGTATGATAAAGATATGATCATTGAATATCTGACACAGATTATCCTCACGCCAGATTTTGAATTATATGTTGGTTTTAAATCTGGAGTCCCAATTGGTGCTGCTATTGTTAGCCATCTCGAAGGAAATACACTCATCTCTGATGTTGCTGTTTCTGAATCAAACTACAAAAGCTCGTTTGTGGCTGATCTGGCTAAAAGACTAAGCACCGAGCAAAAACTGTTAGACTCAGTGGTTATCGAAAACTAACTTACACATCAATGTGCATAAAAAGTAAAGCAAGATGACGTTGGGTGATCTTGCTTAGAAAAACTGTAATTGCTCCCTTCTATTTCCATGAAATGCCAAGCTCGTCGTTTCAACAATCCCAAACTCAAATAAGATTAATCCAAACATTCTTAAAATCAGCTTGGGCGTAAGCCTTTAAGACGTCTGGAGATGGCTATGGCAATTACCAATATTAAGTGCGTGATATTTGACTGTGATGGTACGTTGGTCGACAGCGAAAGACTGTGTTGCCAAGCGCTCGTCAATGTATTTAACCAGCATGGGGCTGAGTTAACGATGGAAGAGTGCGTTTCTCACTTTAAAGGAGGAAAGCTCGCTGACATCCTTTTAGATACTAAAGAATTGAAAGATATCAAAGTCCCAATTGATGTTTTAGAGCCGCAATACCGAGAAGAAGTCCAGTCTCTTTTTGTGCGTCACTTACAGCCGATGGATGGCGCAAAACGATTAATTCAGTTTTTGGATTCGCATAATATCGAATATTGTGTGGCGTCTAATGGACCTAAAGATAAAATTGAATACGCTTTGGAGTTAACCGGTTTACTCGATGCTTTCCGAGGGAAAGTGTTCTCGGCATTCGATGCGAATAGTTGGAAGCCTGAGCCCGATTTAATCATGTACAGTGCTATGAGCATGGGCTTTTTACCAAGTGACTGTCTTTATATTGATGACACTCCTAAAGGAGTTGAGGCGGGACTAAACGCCGGTATCAAAACGGTGCAGTTATTTAATGGTGAAGCTATCAATCGTGTTGATGACGAGCGTGTAATTCGCATCCATCATTTAGATGAATTAAAAGAGCAGCTGTGTGGCTGCTCTGTTTGACCTACTAATGGCAAACCGGACTCAAGCTGTGGATGTGCTTAAGTTTAGACTGTAGGTAAGGCGTTTGATGTAGACATTGGATAGATGAGAAGTTTTTTGTATGAAATCCACAAGCAGCGCATGTGAATTTCTCGCCATCCGATGAAATGAGATATTCATCTCCTTGGCAGAGTGGGCAGTTCAGGTTCTCTATGTCTTTTGTGTCTTTGTAATTATTCATATTGTTTTCCAGCAGCAAATTGGAATTGGCAAGATCAAGCATAGCGGAACGCTTTGTTTAAGAACATTATTTCATCCGGTACAGCGAGAACTTGAGATTCACTTCAAATATCCACTTGGATGTCGTAGAAAATATCGAAGGTAATAGTTGAACACGGTTTAAAGAAAAGGGCTCCTTAAGGAGCCCTTGTTGATCATAAGCCTCACAACGTTATGCGGTGCGGTAGCGTTGTAATATCTCACCAAGAGAAACGGAGGCTTGCGTGAGATTAGCGACGCCAGCGGTAGATTGCTCCGCCACTTCTCTGATTGTGCTTGATTGACTACGAATTTCTGAAAGTTCCGATGCAATATCGTTAGCCACTGCGCTTTGTTCTTCAGCAGATGTGGAAATCTGAATGCTCATGTCCATTAATGAGCGTGCTGACTCGGCAATAGAGGTAACATCATGGCCGATTTCATCAATAAGCTGGCTGCTGGTTTGAGCTTGCTGAACGGTTCGGTTGGTGATTGAAGCAATGTTCTGACTCTCTATTTGAAGCTTCTCAATCATGGCTTGGATCTCTACTGTTGCCTGTTGAGTTCTGCTTGCTAATGTACGTACTTCATCGGCAACCACTGCAAATCCACGACCTTGTTCACCAGCACGGGCTGCTTCGATTGCTGCGTTTAGTGCCAACAGATTAGTTTGTTCTGAAATGGCGTTAATCGTTGTGATCACGTCATTAATCTGCGTCGTATTCTCGTTTAAATTGGTTACTGACGTAGAGGCTTGTTCAATATAGCTAGATAACGTCTCTATCTCGCCAATCACGTTTTGTACACGGCTTCTGCTTAGTTCGATCTTCTGGGCATCTTGGTCTGACTGCGTCGTTGCTTGTTGAGAAATACTTGATACCTCCTTTGCAGAGGCTGTCATTTCTTCCATTGCCGTCGCGACTGAATCAAGCGTTTGATATTGATGAGATATCTGGGTTTCACTCAACTGCATATCTTTTTCGAATGCAGAAGATGTCTCGCTCAACATCGTTGCATTATTTTTAACACTATTAACCAGTTCACTTAAGGTATCCATAGACTTGTCTAGCGCACAGCCGATGGTACCGAATTCATCTCGACCAGGGTGAAAACCAAGACGAGAGGTTAAGTCACCGTCACCAATTTTTTCGGTTGTTGTATATAAAACCCACAGAGCTCCTCCGATAAACGTTGCCACCCAGTAAGAGAATAGGGCAAAAGGAATAACCCATAAGAAGCTGAGTAATAGTGACGATAGAGCTGATGATTTTACCGATTCGTATTGTGTGGACACATTTTGAGTCAGCTTAATCACTTCTCCAGAATGCAACTTGGCATAAGCGGTGACAGACCCATCGACAAAAGAACTCTCGCTTACGCGGTTCGATTTCGATACGCCGTCAATTTCTGTAGCGCGGTTTGATTGAGCATCAACGATACCAGAAAGCTTCGCTTCGCTCGCCGAGATGGCTTGCTGCTCAAATTGTTGTATTTCATTGAAGTAGCGGCTTCCAGCCACTGAAGTGAGGGCTACTAAAAATAGTAGGAATATAACCCACATTTTGTCGTTGATAGACATCTTGATAAACAGCCTGTCTATCGTTCTAAACTCAACTTCTCTCATTTAAAGCTCCATTAGAGATAAAAGATATTGACCAAATCTATTGCTATATCGAAACAAAATATGCGAAGTTAATCAGCAAAATATGTAACGAATACTAAATTTAGTTTAAGAAATGAGATCTAAGGACGCCTATAACAGTATGTTATATCTTTAAATTGACATGAATGTTGATAAAAGAGTCATTTCTCTAAAGTGTTAAGCGGATATGAAATCTAATTGCAATCGTTTACTTTTGATTATGCTCATAGGTTTTTAAATCTTTACTTCTCGCTGTCATGAATGTGTCATATAAAGACTATAAAAAGGAGTTGCTGATGTGGATATGGCAAGAGTCAGGCCGTCAGCAAGTAAAAGCAAGAGAGCTTAAAATAAAGGAGGTCACAATGAGCGACCAATACCAAAACGATGAGAGCTTAGAGCTGCTAGATGCGCTTGAAATTGGCATTATCTTGTCGGAATACGTTGGCTCAGACAACGAAGCCGAATAGCGGAACACTCTCATCTCGTCGTAATTGACGTTATACTAGGTTCATGTCACACCAAGCCCTAGAGGCCAAAATTGGCGTCGAATGAACTTTCTAGCCCACCTGCATATCGCAGATCACAGTAACAGCCATTTATTGGGAAACTTGCTTGGAGACTTCGTAAAAGGAGATCCAAGCAAGCTGTATGATCGCGATATCTCAAACGGCATCAGATTACATAGATTTGTTGACCGTATTACTGATCATCATCCAATCGTCAACGAATGTAAGCCTCATTTCACTGGTGTTGCGCGACGTTTTGCACCTATCGCTTTGGATATGTTTTGGGATCATTGCCTCGCAAAACACTGGAACGACTTTCATTCCGAGCCTCTCGAACACTTTGTAAAAACGGCATACGAGAGAGTAAACCGAGAGGTTCATGAACATTTGCCGCCACGTTTTTTGGTGCTCCACAGCAGAATGTGGCATGGCCGATGGCTTCAATCCTATCAAGATCTAGACAATATAGAATTTGCACTACATCGGATGTCGCAAAGAAGTCCTAGGATGGCAGACTTAACCACAACATTTAAAGTGATTGAAAGTGATTACACCGAATTAGAAGAGAAGTTCTCGTCACTTTATCGAGATGTTTTGCGCCAGTCGTATGATTTTCAGCAACAGCTTAATGACTCAACTCAATGAGATAGAAAAGTAGTATGGCTTTAGGGGCTCTGGTAAACTCTGCGCTCCAAAAATAATGAGGTTACACATGTCTGTTAATTTTGCTGATTTAGGCATCGAACAAAAGCTAATCGAGACGCTAGGCAATCTAAATATCGTGACGCCAACACCAGTGCAAGAAAAGTCAATTCCACACGTCCTTGCAGGAAAAAACTTACTTGCTGCTGCACAAACTGGTACGGGAAAAACGGCTGCATTTGGTTTACCTATCATACAAACCGTTCAGCAAAAGAAACTTAATGGCACACCTCAAGCATTGATTTTGGTTCCAACACGCGAGCTTGCACAGCAGGTATTTGATAATTTGAATCAGTACTCGGCAGAAACAGAACTTCGCATCGTGTGTGTTTATGGTGGTACAAGCATTGGCGTACAAAAGAGAAAGTTAGAAGAGGGCGCTGATATTTTGATTGCCACGCCAGGCCGCCTTTTGGATCACCTGTTTAATGGTAACGTAAACATCTCTAAAACCGGTATGCTCGTGTTAGACGAAGCCGACCGTATGTTAGATATGGGATTTTGGCCTGACTTGCAGCGCATCTTCCGACGTTTGCCTGCTGAGAAACAGATCCTATTGTTCTCTGCGACATTTGAGAAGCGAATCAAAACTATTGCGTATAAACTCATGGAATCGCCAGTTGAAGTCGAAGTTTCACCAGCAAATACGACTGCTGACACGGTAACACAAATGGTTTATCCAGTGGATAAAAAACGGAAACGGGAATTGCTAGCGTACTTAATTGGCTCGCGGAATTGGCAGCAAGTGCTTGTATTTACAAAAACGAAGCAAGGCAGTGATGAGTTAGCGAAAGAGCTCAAGTTAGATGGCATCAAAGCGGTTTCTATCAACGGTGATAAATCACAGGGCGCCCGCCAAAGAGCTTTGGATGAATTTAAACAAGGTAAGGTACGTGCTTTGATTGCAACCGATGTGGCAGCACGAGGGTTAGATATTCAAGAGCTAGAACAAGTCGTGAACTTTGATATGCCATTCAAAGCAGAAGATTATGTCCATCGAATTGGCCGCACTGGAAGAGCAGGAAAGTCAGGTTTGGCGGTTTCTCTTATGAGTAGAGATGAGGAGTACTTGTTGCAAGCTATCGAGAACCTGCTTGATCAACGCTTACCCCAAGAATGGCTGGCAGGTTTCGAACCAAGTCTTGTAGAAGAAGTTGAGCCTGAACAAAATGGGGGTGGGCGTCGTCGTAGTCGTTCATCTGAGAAGCGTAAGCTAAAAGCAAAATTGGCGATTCATAAGAATCGTGGTAAATCACGTAGCTCTCGCTAAACCGCGCAAACTTTTGTTCTTACATAGTCAGGCTGTTTTTGCCTCTTCATAGACGTCTAACGTTTGGGGGATAGCAAGTAGGTACCCTTGATACATATCGAAACCGAGCTTTTTCATTAAGCGAAGTTGATGCTCGGTTTCAATTCCTTCGATAACGGTTTTAGAGCATAACGCTTTTGCGAGTGATAATGCATCGTTAAGCGCTTTAAAATCACCGTTTTCATACCTTAGCAATAAAGAGCGATCCATCTTGATTATATCTGGGCAAACGCTTCTCACTCGCTCAGTTGTCGATGCATTGACGCCATAATCGTCAATCGCTAATTTAAATCCTTCAAGACTTAACTCCCGAGTAGCTTGAGACAAAGAGAGTTCATCCTCCACCTTCAATTCAAGTAACTCCATGACGATTTGTTCATTCATCAAATGCGATTCATAAATGGTTTGTTTTAGCAGTCGGTTATAAGTGACGTCTTTGACTAGTATCTCTGCCGCTACCGGTAATACATTGAGAAACAATTGTTTTGTGTGAAAGCGAGACTGAGAGAAATTTTTGATATGGATTAGGCGACTTAAGCGTTCAACATTGAGCAAATCTTGAGTGGGAGTCGCTTTGGATTGGAAAAACTGATCTGGCCTAACCATGGTGCCATTGGCATTGCTAATTCTTACCAGTGCTTCAAGGCCAACGATGGAAATATCGTTCTTATATATGGGTTGAAAGACACTGCGGAGAGTGAAGTTCGCGTATTTCGCAATATACTGCCCGTCGGCTTCTTTCCGGATGCAACTAAGTAGTTGCGAGATGCTCATCATTGTTACCACAACCTAAATCAATGTCTCAACATCAGCGTTATCGCGCTAATTTTTCTATTTCATTGGCAATGAATCTAAGTGTGCTCATTAACTCAAGCAAGAACGATGGTAATGGATGGGTAGTTTTGTCGAGTGATATCAAACAAATTGATGAAATAATTGATAATCTCAGCACTTCAATTTGATGCTACCATTGCAGTACGGCATACAACTGCAAATATTTTCTGACTAACTGCTGTTTGTTCGAACGCCGTAAAGGATGCCCAAACTTAATGTAACAAGGGCTAATACCGAATCGAGTGTCCAACGATTGCGTGAGTTGCGACTCGCTGGTGTACAGTGTGATTCCTTGTTCTGTGTATTCGTTGATCTGATCGGGTAGTTCACCCATCCACCAATGAAGCAATTCTCGGCTCGTTTTGCTGCGACTTATCCAATGATCGCAAACCAAAAAGAGTAGGTCATTAGGCTGTAAGGCATAGCCATATTCACTCTGCCATTCCGTAATTGATGAGAGTAAGTTTTCCCGGCAAGATTTTCCGGCACTGACCATATGGTGACTCAGAACCCAGACAGTGCCAATGTCGGATGAAATTCGATAGTGATGGGGAAGGTCTGGAGAATCCAACACTTCGATTGGCTTTATCACGCAGTTGTATCCAAAGTGACGAAAAGTATGTTCCATCCTTCTTGAAAACGCGAGACCAAGATGATGCTCACTCATGCCTTGGTTATGCACCGCAGGGTAATGCTTTTCACACAGCTTAAGACAGTCGTCTTGAAAATCATTAACACTTTGAATAACTAGGTCGAGTAGCAAAGAATATCCCTTAATAATTACAAAACGAACTGCAAAAGGTTAGCATAGTCTTTTGAGAATAGACTAATTTACTTCGGCAACTTCTTGATCTAAACACCAAATTTCTCACAAATGACCGTGTCTAATCTTTAATAGAACAACACGAAAGAAGCAGAAGTTGAACAAAAATTTGAAAGGGAAAAATGATAAAGCTAGAACGCGCACAAAAAGAGGCGCTGGCCACCGCCATTCAAGATTACATGCAAGACGAGCTAGATGTTGAAATTGGCCAGTTCGATAGTGAGTTTCTAATTGATTTTATTACAGAAAAACTAGGGCCAATTTACTATAACAAGGGTGTTGAAGATGCTAAGTTACTGGTTGAACGCAGAATGTTAGAAGTTTCCGAAGAGCTGTATGAGATAGAACAAGAAATTAAGCTGTAAGTTTCAGTTTTACAAACGATTTAAAGTTCCTTCAAAAAATTCGAACAACTTGATAGATACGGTACCATTGGCTGGATGTAAATGATGGTAAATAATCTGTTTCATATGACGTAAATAGGTTAATGTAGTGTTTCTTGCTCAGCATTAACTTAGGAATATATCTAGGAACTTGAGATGGATACACTGGTAAAGAATTACAACCTTACTGCACGCGTGATGCATTGGTTATCAGCGCTGTGCATTATTGGTCTATTTGCAGTGGGTTTGTGGATGGTCGACCTTAGCTATTACAGCGAATGGTATCGAACTGCGCCGCATTACCATCGCTCTGTCGGTATTTTACTCGCTATTTTAATTTTGGCACGCATCGTATGGAAACATGTGACGGCGTCACCAAAGGTAGAAGGCAAACGTTACGAAGTGCTTGCTGCTAAAGCAGCGCATGGTGTCATGTACCTACTATTGATCACCATCTTTGTTTCAGGTTACCTCATTTCAACGTCTGATGGACGCGGCATCGAAGTGTTTAATTGGTTCACCGTGCCAGGAGCGGGAGAGTTATTCCCAGGCCAATCAGATATTGCAGGTGAGATTCACTTCTATGCAGCTTGGGCAGTCATCCTGATTGCAGGTTTACATGCTATTGCTGCACTAAAACACCACTTTATCGATAAAGACAACACATTAAGAAAAATGTTAGGAGCTTCAAAATGAAAAAGTCACTTTTCGCTACAGGATTAGCTATCGCTATGGCACTGCCATTTGGTGCGCAAGCTGCAGATTATGTCATCGATACCAAAGGTGCTCACGCTTCAATCAACTTTAAAGTTAGCCACTTGGGTTACAGTTTCATCAAAGGTCGTTTCAATACATTTTCTGGTGACTTTTCTTTTGATGAAAACAACATTGCTGACTCAAAAGTAAATGTTGTTGTTGATACAACCAGCCTAGATTCAAACCATGCTGAACGTGACAAACACATTCGTAGTGGTGACTTCATCGATGCTGGTAAATACAGTGAAGCAACCTTTACGAGCACAAAAGTGGTTGATAAAGGCAATGGCAAACTAGATGTAACTGGTGATTTAACGCTACACGGTGTTACTAAGCCTATTACTATTGAGGCTGAATTCGTTGGTGCTGGCAGTGACCCATGGGGCGGCGAGCGCGCTGGCTTTGTTGGCAACACTCGCCTAGAGCTTGCTGACTTTGACATCCCAGTAATGGGTGCTTCAAGCTACGTCGATATGGAACTTCATATCGAAGGTATTAAGAAGTAATTAGTTCCTTTTAGATACACTAAAAGCGCTCTTCACTTGAAGAGCGCTTTTTTATTATCTTAATCACATCACTAACATCGATAAACCAGTCAGTGATAGCGATTGAAAGCCAATAGACGTTGTAAATGTTTAGCGAATTACGCTGTTTCTAACTCGCTTTTTTCCACTAGGTTTAAACGCTCACCAAAAATCGGGCGTAGTGCTTTTAATACTTCAGTACGAGTAACGACCCCGACCATCTGCCCATTTTCAAGCACAGGAAGCACTTGTGGCTTACTTACTTTGATACTTTTAGCGCGTTCTTCGAGAGACAAAGACGTCAAGCGAGTGGCAATACCCATACTGCTCGCTGGGTACAACTGCGCTTTATCGATACATAGGAACTCCACAACATCAACGAGGCGATCATCAGCGTCAATTGCGACCACATCTCGGCTCATGATGTCGACGACTTTTTGGTCTTTCACCGGAATATAGTCCTCACACCATAGTTCTACCATCACATCGTGAGCAGAGAAGAAGCCAACTAATCGATTTTGTACGTCTACAACAGGTGCGCTAGTTACGTTGTTATCAAGTAACACATCCAGCGCGGCTGCAATTGGCGTTTCTGCACGAACGGTGACTGGTTTTGGGTTCATAATGTCTTTAACAAAAGAGGCATTTTTCATGGTGAAATCCTTAACTGACGACAGTGTTGTAGTTGTAGTGATAGAAGAAACATTCGCTGCTTTTAGTTCTGGTCGGCGAAAAATACACCAGTTTGAAAGGCCAACTAATACCGCTCCGCCGACGATGTTGCCAAGCGTGACAGGAATTAAGTTAGCGGTAATAAAGTGGCTAATGTTTAGGTCTGTGTATTGTGACGCGGGCACACCGACAGATGCCCAAAAAGATTCAGGTGCAAAATTCGCGATAACAATACCAAGTGGAACCATAAACATGTTCGCAACACAGTGCTCAAAACCGCTGCTGACAAACATTGCCACAGGCAAAATTGTCATTGCTGCTTTTGTCATTGCATTTGCAGAACTAAATGTCAGCCAAATCGCTAGGCAGACCAACAGGTTACAGAGAATACCGAGTGCAAACGCTTGAATGAGAGTGTGGTGAAGTTTGTGTTGTGCGATGTTAAGCGCATTTAATCCCCATTGACCGCCATCCATCTGATAAAGACCAGCAGCAGTAACCAGCGCAAGTAGGAACATCGCACCAATAAAGTTACCAACGTAAACTTTGCCCCAGATCGAAAGCATCTTACCGAACGAGATTTGCTTATTGGCCCAAGAAATACTGGATAGGACGGAGCTGGTAAATAATTCACCACCGCAGATCACGATGAGGATCAATCCCATGCTAAATGCGAGTCCACCAGCTAGGCGGCTCAAGCCCCAACCAGCGCCCGTACTGCCGGTGGTCACCGTGATGTAAAACAAGAATGCTAACCCGATGAACGCGCCGGCCATAATGGCGAGGCTTAATGTCATACTGCTGGTTTTGTTTGCCTTACTTAACGCAAATTTTTCCGCTTCAACCATCATCTCTTTTGGAGAAAAATACTGGTGATTTTGAGAACTGGTCACCGCCATATTGACTCCTTAATTTGTAATCGCATAAAAAATCCTTGGTTATTAACTCAAAAATGAAATTGTTGTTTTTATTAAGAGCCTCAATGACTTCGGTTTCAAAACCATTGAGGCTTGCGGTGTTCCCGAACCGCGTACTCAGAATAGGGAGAACGGTTAGTAAGGTAAAATTGATAATATTTAGAAACCTCATCAAATTAATTGATAACTTTACGGGGCTAGGTAAAATGAACTCTATTGCTTATTGGGGCATGCTTTAACAATTGTGGGAATTGGGAAATACCCACTAATAATGGAGGACACTTTGCGCTACTCACTTAAGCAATTAGCGGTTTTCGACGCAGTTGCAGATACCGGCAGTGTAAGCCAAGCCGCAGAAAAATTGGCTTTAACACAATCAGCGACGAGTATGTCGCTTGCGCAATTAGAGAAGATGCTTGGCAGGCCGTTGTTTGAGAGGCAAGGCAAGCAAATGGCGTTAACCCATTGGGGGATGTGGTTACGACCAAAAGCAAAACGCTTGCTACAAGATGCATTGCAGATTGAAATGGGCTTCTATGAGCAACATTTATTGAGTGGTGAGATTCGCATGGGAGCGAGTCAAACCCCAGCAGAGCACTTAGTTCCCGACCTTATCAGTATCATTGATAATGACTTTCCAGAAATGCGTATTTCCCTCGGTGTACAAAGTACAAAAGGGGTGATTGATGGGGTATTAGATTACAAGTATGACTTAGGGATTATTGAAGGGCGCTGTGATGATAACCGTTTACACCAAGAAGTATGGTGTCGTGATCATCTTACTGTTGTCGCAGCTTCTCATCATCCTTTTGCGCGTAATCAGTCTGTTAGCCTTGCGCAGTTAGAGCAAGCGAAGTGGGTACTAAGAGAGCATGGCTCTGGCACACGAAAAACATTTGATAGTTCCATTCACCACCTTATTGAAGATTTGGATGTGTGGCGCGAGTACGAACACGTTCCGGTGTTACGTAGTTTAGTTGCTAATGGTCAGTACCTTACTTGCTTACCGTATTTAGATGTAGAGCGATATATAGAAGCAGGTCACCTTGTGGCATTAAATGTACCTGAGTTAAAAATGGAAAGGACGCTTTCATTTATATGGCGTTCAGATATGGCAGAAAACCCATTAGTCGACTGCATTAAAAGAGAGGGGCTGCGAATGATGAAAGGGAAGCCTTCAGTTCTTTAAAGGTTGATTAAATATGCCTACGAGATGAGTTGGTTTATTCCCTAAATCTGTTGATTTATCGGTTGCGTCAAACTTTTAATGTAAATTGTGAAAATAATAATATCTTATTGTGATCAATATCACCGATAAGCTGAGCTGATGTATCTAACATGTGTCCTTGATTTCAATGTATGAAGGCAGTTATTGAACCATATAGGTACGATAATAGCCGAGTAGGTATGACTACCATGACGACACTTTTAGCTATTTCTATTACTACTGGAATTTTATCTGGCGTATGGGGTTGGATCGCCATCTCTTTAGGTTTGCTTTCTTGGGCTGGTTTTTTAGGTTGCACGAGCTACTTTGCAGCGCCAACGAGCGGATTGAAAGGACTAGGCATCAGCTTAATCACCAATATGACAGGCGTATTCTGGGCAATGGTAATTATTCACGGTTCCACTTACGTGGGGTTGGAAATTATTGGCTATGTGATTACCGCTATTGTGGCATTCTTCATGTGTATTCAAGCTAAACAGGCTTGGCTCGCGTACATCCCTGGTACTTTTATTGGTTCATGCGCAACATTTGCGGCTGACGGAAACTGGCAACTTGTCATTCCATCGTTGTTGCTAGGTGGTGTGTTTGGCTATCTAATGAAAGCGACAGGGCTATGGTTGCATACGAAATCAACCGCTACTTCTTCTTCGCTTGCTGAGCAAGCACAGTAGTGAACCCCCGATCTTATTGGTATCCACTGTGTATTGAGTTTTATCCCTCTCAATACCCTTAATCAAAATTAATGATGTTTGATACAAGCACACCAAATTGGTGTGCTTTTTTTTGTATTACAAGACAATACGCTGAGTGTAAAATACGTCTAACTCATGTATTGCCGTTGGCCATGGTAACAACGCGTTTAAGTGTCCAGCGCAGAAGAACAGGAATACACTCCATGCCTTTCTCTTCACAATGAGAAACAATAGCCAAAGCTAAGTCCGGTTTTGCATGTTTTTTCAAAACACGATTTACGACTTTTTTAGCAGGGATAGGGTGGTCATGAGGAACTTTGATGATGTCCTTAAAGAAAAGTTCAAACCCATTGTTGTACAGAAAGTGCTCGATGTCTCGGTCGGGTAATTCCGTAAGTCGATGCCTTTGCTGATCATGGTCGAGCTGTGCTCGTACTGCATGCGCGTACTTTTTCCCTGCTGGGTCGCCATCGGTAACGACATGCCAATCAATACCAAACTCTTTTGCTACTTTGATGAGTGATTTTAGACCTGATTGAGCAAACTCAACGATTTGAACCCCTTCGGCAGCCAAGTCATACCCGCATTGACGAGCCAGTTCATGAAAAAGCCAAACTTCGGTTTCGCCCTCAACAAGTAACCAGCACCGCGCAAATAATGCTCCGGAACGATGAAAACGAATATGGAAACCAATTCGGCGCAACTCATCTCGACCAAACTTTGTTGAGTTTAAACTCTTAGCGATGGTTCTGTCTGATAGCCGAATTAAACGTCGGATTGAATACAGTGGAACAGAACCAAGTAACGTGCCACTGTTGGTGGTTAATATCTTTTGCATTGGCAACAATTGCAATAAGGACCACGCTCTCGCTAGATGAGTTGGATGCAGTCGACCTTCTGGATCTTCAATGATCAGTATTGGTCTCGCACAGCGCCTTAAATCGGTGGGACCCTTAGCTTGAAGATAGGCATTGAGTAACCCCATTAAAAGCAAGCGGCTTTGTTTGTCATTGGTTTCTTTCAAGAACTGACTCAAGCCTTTATCAGAGGAAGGGCTTGTATAGAAAAGACCATCACGAGGTTTGCGTGGGTTGCCTTTACTGACACTTCTGAACGCGAAATAGTGTTCAACAAGCGTTTGCATTGAGTCGAGGCTACTACGAATCTCACCTTTATTCACATGGCCAGGCATAGCCAATAAGCGTCGACAGGTGTTGTTGATTCGTTTTTCAATCCGAGCATTTTTACCATCGCCGTTGACATGGTTTAAATCTGGGAAGCGTCGGGAGTCACGTAGTCGGATTACAGGATGAAGTGTCATTAACTCAATAGCGAGTTTCTCTGAGTGGTGAAGTTTTTTGGGTTTGCCGTTATGATCCAAAAACGCGTACTTTGTATTAATGCCGTGCTCATCGCGAGACGCACTAATACGATAGTAAATGACTTGCTCACCATCTTCGTTGGTGCACCATGTAGGCTTTATGCGTCTGTAGCGTCCCGCTTTTACTTCGTTTTTATCCTGTGCTTTAAAACAAACAATGATCTGTAAGTGTTGTGTTTGTGGATGAGAAATTGAGTAGTCAACGTGAAAATCTTTCAGTTTGAATTGATACAATGAGCCATTGGCAGGTAGTGCGATGGAAAGGGCATCGAGCAATGATGATTTGCCCCACGTGTTTTCACCGATAAGCGTGGTGAGTTCGTCAAAAGAGAGTGAAAGGCGTTTGATGCCTCTAAACCCGGAGATTTCGATGCGTTCTAGTCTCATCTCAATCCTCCTTGCAATTATTTGAATTATCGAGAGTTATTTTGCTACTCCTAAGCATATATGAATTCGGAATTTTTGAGTTAAGCTCAGTTCACAAAATTACGAGAGCCTCTTACTGAATAGAGACCGTTACAAGCGAGGCTTGCTTTCAAAGCTGGGGGACAGCATCGTGATCACTTAAACATGAAATCCTAAATCGCAGTTTCATAAAATTCATGATTCTGTCATGATTCACTTCTTATTATTATAAGGAATGAAAAAAGAGAAGATGAAGATGAATAACAATCATAAGCCAGTGAGAATCAAACTGGCACACATCAATGACACACATTCCTACTTTGAACCAACGTCATTACAGTTAAAGCTTAAGATAAACAATGAACTCACGCTAGAACCCTATGTCAGTGCTGGCGGCTTTTCTCGTATCGCAACCAGAGTCGAGCAGTTAAGAGATGATGCTCAGCGCCAAGGTCATGGGATGTTGTTCCTCCATGCCGGAGATTGCTTCCAAGGCACGCTGTATTTCTCACTATTTAAAGGCAAAGCCAATGCCGACTTATTGAACGCATTAAAGATTGATGCAATGGCGTTAGGTAACCATGAATTAGATATGGGGAATGAGCCAGTTGCATTGTTTTGCCAACGTACTCAGTTCCCATTGCTTGCTGGCAACTGGGATTTATCCAATGAATCACTTAAAAAACCTCACCGTATCAGTGATTGCAAGGATGTATATAGTTACCAACCGGATACACAGAGCGCTCAATACATTGTTAAAGAATTCCATGGTGAGCGGGTCGCGATTTTCGGATTATCCATAGATAAAATGAGCGACATCGCAAACCCTGATGCAGACACGCCTTTTCACTCAGCAATTGAAACCGCCAAGGCGACCGTAAAACAAATCCATTCATCAGGTATAAAAAATATTATTCTTCTGAGCCACTTAGGTTATGAAGGTGATTTAGAGTTAGCTGAGCAAGTTGCAGGTATTGGAATAATTGTTGGTGGACACAGCCACCGGTTGCAAGGTGATTTTTCATCAATAGGGTTAGGACAAGACGATCCCTACGGTATCAAAATTAATGATACCTATGTGGTGCAAGCGGGTTTCCATGCTTTGACAATGGGGCACTGTGTCATTGAGTTTGATGAACACGGTAAAGCAACGATGTTGAGTGGACAAAATGAACTGTTGCTGGGTCGACGTATTTTTTGGGACTCGACGCTAAACCAACAGCTCGACCAAGGTGTATTCGAAACCGCGTGCGACTTCATCCATGGTCAACCGAATGTCGTGGTTTGTAAGAAACACCCGGAAACTCAAGCGATCCTGAGCGATAAATATATTCCTCAGGTCAGGCAGTTACAGTCACAAGTCATTGCTAGTGTTGACACCAAAAAGCGTCATGTGAGAATTCCCGATGAATTTGGTGAGAGTGAGTTGGCTTCCTCCGTTGCCCGATCATTTCTGCACTGTTTAAACAAACGTGGATATAACGTTCAATTTGCAATTCATAATGCGGGTGGCGTGCGAACCTCTTTGAACCCTGGCAACATTACAGTGGCAGACATTGCCGGACGGCTGTTGCCTTTTGCCGTTCCTATCGGCTTTTACGATGTAAAAGGCAGCGCTATTCGCCGTGCACTTGAAGGCGCGATAAATAATGCACTCAACAATGGCGTAGAAGGCACTGGATCTGGCAGTTATCCGTACACTTACAATTTAAACTTCGAGTACCACGCAGATGCCCCAAAAGGTGAAAGAGTTCAATCATTAGTGATTTTTGATGGTAAACAATGGGTAGGTGTTCAAGATGATGTTTGGTATCGAGGGACTTCTTCTGCCTATACGATGAAAGGGAAAGAGGGGTACGACGCATTGCAGGAGATGAAAGGAGAAGGGCGTGTGACCAGTTTGTCCATGGCTGATTGTTTTATTGAACTCCTGACCGATGAGCCAAACTGTTTGAATCAAAGTCACAAACTTTACACAAAGCGACGTCGATAATAGATACTGGTATTCATTTTGCTGCTCTCCACTTACTACATGGGTTGATGAGGATGGCAGTATGTGGAATAAAGATTGGGCAGATACGGCAGTCGTGGTTGCCTGGATCGCAATTTGGTCAACACTGGTCTACTTTGTGCCTCTAAGCGGCTTTTGAATTGCTAAGAATGTGGATGTTACAAAAGGGAGCAGTAATGCTCCTTTTTTGTATCTATCTTCCCCGTTAGGGCTCTAACCAATGAAGAGTTTGTCTTGAGCCATTTGCTGCTTTTTGTCTGTTTACTAAAGTTCAGGTGGTTGAATCCATTTCTTTCTTTTTATAGTGCTTCCTGATTTTTGATAAGAATTTTATTTCGATAAGACAAGGTTTTTTTGTTGGAAAGCCTGACGCTCGGCGTTATTATGTCGACGTTTGGGGAGTAGTTAGCGCAAGTTTATTTATCGTCATCTCGTTAAGCATCAGCTTATCCGGTAAGTAAAGGTGTTACGTGGTTTATTCACATCAACACTTCAACGAGACCAACGCATTCATTGACTAGCAGCACATAATCGTTATGTGGCTGTTGGTTGTTATTGTCTGCGGAAGGTCACCAAACGAAGTCCTTCCGCCATGGGAGGAAATATGTCTCTTATCGAAAATACCACCCAATTGAGCCAATCGGTGCCTCTTCAAGAATCATTAGCGATGTATGGTGCTTTTGGTTTATTTACCCTTGTTCTTGTTACGCTTGATATCTATCAAACACGTGGTGGCGTTATCACGATGAAAAAAGCCATCGTTTGGAGTGTTTTTTGGTTCTTGCTTGCCTTTGTTTTTGCAGGTTCTATTTATTTATTCTGGGACTTTTACGCGCCACATAGCGCTTATACGAACGACCAAGCAACGATTTCATTCTTAACTGGTTACTTACTAGAGAAGTCGTTAAGCGTTGATAACTTGTTTGTGTTTGCCATCATCTTTGCACAATACAGTGTGCCGGAGCACTTGCGTCCGAGAGCATTGCTTTGGGGGGTGATAGGTGCGCTAGTTTTACGCGCTGTCATGATTGCGGTTGGTGCTCAGTTACTTTCACAGTATCACTGGGTATTGTACTTATTTGCTGCTTTTCTTATTTGGACGGGTGTTAAGCTAGCTCGCGACAAAGGCGAAGCAGAAGAGGTTAATCCATATCCGGAGCAGTTGATTCGAAAGGTATTGCCAGTTACAGATGACTACCAAGGAAATCGCTTAATCTTAAAGCAAGCTGGTAAGTGGGTGGCAACACCGATGCTGATCGTTGTTGGTGTCATTGCAGTAATGGACGTTATGTTTGCGTTGGATTCTATACCAGCTATATTCGCGGTAACACGAGAGCCATTTTTAGTCTTAGCCGCGAACGTATTTGCATTACTGGGTTTGCGATCGCTGTACTTTGTTCTTCAAGTAATGTTAGACAAGTTTGTATACTTAAAACCAGCATTATCAGTAATCATGATGTTTATCGGGGTAAAAATGCTATTGGTTGGAACAGAATATGAGATTCCGACAGCATGGTCTCTCACATTTTTAGTTGTTGTGATGACATCGGCAGTGGTTGCATCACTCCTAAAAAATAAATCGAAGCGTCAAACTAGCGTTAATATTACTAATCAAAAAATATAAAGTAAGCACTAAAATCAAAAGAAATAACGAAAAATATTGTTAAATATATGTTGTTGCTTAAGGGGCGATTATGCAGGTAATGTTCAGTTATTCAATGTAATTACAGCAATTGTGATTATTTATGCCGTTATTATTCATTTGTATTTTTGAGTTTTGTAATGAGTTTGTTTTATTAGAAATTCTAATTTGAATGGGTAAAATTTGTCATTTCTTAAACAATAAGAAACTGACTAATATACAACCAACTAAACAGACTACTGCTTTTAAAGAGAGGCAATCATGGCACAAGCAATGCAAATGACAAATGTAGCTTTACCAACCTCTATGGATAAGAAAACCTACGCGGTTAACTTCAAAGGACTGATTGCTCACTTACTGGACATTCTATTTGTAGATAACACTGCGCCACGCAGTTGCTACGCAGAAGACTTGTCAGCACATATTCAAAAAGACATCGGTATGTACCGTTGATATTGAAATAGTGTAAGAAATACCGGCCTATGAGCCGGTATTTTTTTTATTTGTAAAACATGCCTACTCAACCTACGCCCTAGAAAAGAAACACTCTAGAGGAGGTAGACATGATAGTAGATTAAGTGTTGTATAGAAAAACGGGGCACCATTGGTGCCCCGTTTTGACATGACTGAAGTGCGATATTACTTCTTGCGGCAGTATTCTGCGATCACGTACATCGACTGACCACCATTTGCCTTACCCGAAACTAGCTTTGGATCATCGCCAAGGCTAATACCACGAATCACTGTACCTTGTTTGATTACTTGGTTAGTGCCTTTTACTGGTAGGTCTTTAATTACTGTTACATCGTCACCTTTCTTAAGTTCAGTGCCGTTACAGTCAACCGTTTTATCGTCAGCAGACATCCCTTTCATTGCCCAGTTCATTTGCTCTTCTTCCATGTACATCATGTCAAGAGCATCTTGAGCCCAGCTTTCTGTGTTTAGGCGAGTGAGTTGGCGCCATGCAGTCACTTGTACAGCAGGAACCTGGCTCCACATGCTTTCGTTTAGACAACGCCAGTGGTTAATGTCTTTTGGCTCATCGATCTCACCCAGACACTTATCACAAACCATGATGGCAGTATCAACCGTCACATTACCGTGAGGTGGGACAGCGTATGCAGTTAGTTGAGATTCAGAAGAACACAGTTCACATTTTGACTCGCAGCGCGCAAGCAGAGTAGCTTCAATAGACATAAGGACTCACCTTAGTAATGTTATTTTGTGGCGGTATTATCCACTTTATCCTGAGAAATAAAAGGGTGTTAGCGAATTAAAGATTAGATTTTACAATACTCCAACCTGATTAAGGTGAAGATGTAAAATATTCGCTAAATAAATAATACGGAAGTATAAAAGACACTATTAATTGTTTTGGTTTATGAATTGGTTGTGTCAATTTCTACAACGATTACAAACCTAAAAGAGGTAAATGTAGAGAGAGGGTGGCTAGAACATAGCCCTCTAATTTACAGAGGGCCTGTCGTTAACGTTCGACAATCTGGACAATTTGCTCTTTTGAAATACTCATTTCTTTACCATCCATGTCTTCATACTCGTACATACCCGTTTCCTCGTTCAGGTCTGGTTTACCGTAAGAGGTAATAATTTTCCCTTCATTTGTCGACATCAGATATTGGCTACTTCCGCATGCAGCAAGAAGTAATACAGTGGCAATAACAGTCAATACGCGCATAGAGTTTTCCTTTTAAACAAGTGAGTTAGGCAAAGACATCGTTTTAACTATAGCAGAGGAAATATGAGTGGGTTTGAATACAATTGAAATGAAAAAGCCCAGTAGAAACTGGGCTTTGGTAGGAAGGGCGTTGCGATTACTTCAAAACAGAAGTGTTAGTGACACCTGTTAGTGCGTCATCCATTAAGAAGTCAGTGTTTTCCATCTGCATCTCTACATGATGATCAATATCAGACAGAGTGCCATTTGGCGAAGCAAAAGTACTGTGCGATGCAGTAGCATTAAACTGTACAAAGCTCGCAGTTGCATTCACATCAGTGTCCGTACTGTTCACAGTCTTCAACCCTAGCTTATTAGCAAGCGGTTCAGTACCCGCGAATGGTGCATTTGGAACGCTGTTTGGTACTGTGCTATCGCCATCCACTTCTGTCATAAAGAATGGTGTCGTTAGCGAACCAGATGCCACTAAATCTGAAGCGTTTGTGAACGGATCGACAGTGTCTAGTGTAGTCTGTGCTGCATAGATAAATTGTGAGAAACCTGCTTCTAGCGCTGCTACTTGAGCTTCCGTTGCCGCAGCCTCAAATGCTTCGTAACATGTTTTATCTTCTAGATCCGCACATGATGCATCAGCGTAATTCGCATAGTCTTTTGATGCTGCATAAGCGAGGTTATGTTTGATCTGAGGGCCGTAATTGTCTGAACCCAGTAACAAATTACCAATTTGTCCACCAGAGTTCTGTACTGATGCAGAACTAAAGGTGTACAGCGCATCCGCAGTAGGGCTGCCCAATGTATTGTTTGCTGCTGCGACGGCAGATGTAGCTACAATACCGCCAAGTGAATGACCTAGCATTTTGACTTTTGAACCCGTCATTGGGTTGAAGCCTTGCAGAGGACCTCCAGCTAAAAGACCGCCTTGAGCAGATACTACCAAGCTAGCGCGCAAACCTAACACATCCAGAACACTTTGACGTAGGTTGTCACGCGCAACGGCTAAGTTGGAAAGATTTAGATAAGCCAGTACATTCGCATTTGCGGAACGTTGTTCATCTAAGCTGCGCGTACCATGAATAGGTAAGTCAATAGCGATAACTGCAACACCTGCTTTTACCATATTGAACGCGAACGCGTACGCATTCTCTTTCGCAGAGGTGATGCCGTGTTGATAAATCACAACGTCTGTCGCGACGCCAGATTTAGGTGTGAAGACCAGTACTTCGACATCTTCAACCGATTTCACTACGGGAACAGGCGAGTAGCGAGTAATAATACGCTCACTATCAAGCTGGGTACCATCGGTAAGAGTAAGCTTAGCTCCAACAAGTTTTAGCTGCTCTGTAGGATCTGTAGCAAGCTTTGTCACATCAACAGGATCATTTGCAAAAACGCCTGTTGATAGCTGCTGAACCATGTTTGCTTGCTCGTTCGGATCCGCTAATGCTGCGCTTAGCTTCGCTAGGCTTGGCATCGCAGATACCATTGGTTGCATGTTCCAGCTTGCGCCTTTTTCCAAGTAATGAGGCAGTCTTACCACACCTTGTGTCACGCTTACATCGGCACCTGATTGCATGTAAAGGCCTTTAATTGCCGTTTTAGCTGCGTCTAGATCGCTAATGTATTTACTAAAGTCATCGTCAGAGTCTAGCGCAGTGCTAAAGTCTTGGGTTTCACCGAGCGTTATTGTGTAGGCCGTTGATAAGTCAACTGAACCTTCGTTTGAGTCATTTTTGTAAACGGTATTTAGTGTGTTTGCGCCAGTAGAAAAACCAGTAGCGGTTACTCCTTTGACTGCCGCTAACGTATCACCTACTGACTGGGTGCTGAACCATGAAGAATAAACGATGTCTGCAGGGTTTACTTTGGCAATACCAAAAATTCCTTCAACCGCCTGAGTGACTGCTTGAACAGAAGCAAGGTCGCCAGTTTCATAAACGATCTCTTTCGATTTACCAGTTGCATAGCTTGCAGATGTACCAATTGGCTCACCATTTACGTCAGTAACATTTTGTGTGACCGCAAAAATGTACTCGCTTGACTCATCAAGTGCAGCCAAGAACTGGATGTATAGAGAGTTACCTTTTGCTTGAACTACGTAGTCTTGGTTCTGAACAAGCTCTTCTTCGATTGGGTTAGATTTGCGGTCCCACTCGGTTAAGCGTTGATTAATCTTGATGACTTTAACACCAGACGACAGCATGCCCGTTGCAAAACCGTCGCCGTTGAAGTTAAGAACGATTGGCATAGACGTTGACCATCCATCCATCGTGTTCATTGAGGCTCTAGGGTTGGTTAAAGCATCATCGCCATCAGTTGGCAGACCAAGCGTACCATCGCTTGTGTCCATTAATAAGTAAGACGGTGCCGGTACATCTGCGTTCGCTCCTTGAAGCGTAAAACTGATGGATGTTTCGCGATCAAGCAATGCTTGGACTTCATCTTCAAATTGAACTTTGTCGGAAGTACCAGAGCTGGAGGTATCATCACCACAACCAGCAAGAAGGATTGCAGAACAAAGCATTGATAATTTAAACGTGTGTTTCATTGGTTTACTCCGTAATCCCATTATTTGAAGGTGTAGTTCATCTGTACCGCGCTGATGTAAGCAGTACCTTCTGAGTCAAACTTAATCTCTTCACCCAGAGCATTTGTCTCAGTGAAAGAGCCTGATTTACTCTTAACAAGTGCAAAGCCTGCATCGAAAGTTAAATTCTCACTCATTGCGTAAGTTAGGCCCGCGCTGTACCAAAAACGGTCACTGTCAGGGATACTCAATGTCGCTTCACCTGCTTGTTCGTCGTACGCAAAGCCTGCACGGAATGTCCAGTCTGTATTAAGTATGTAAGTTGCACCAATGGAGTAGCGATTGTTGTCTTCATATTTCTCAGGTTTAAAGAAACATACTCCGTCATTACATTCGTTACTGGTCGCTTTTAGTTCTTTAAATGTGCTCCAGTCGGTTTGTTGCCAGCCGTAATGTACAGCCCATTGTTCATTCAGTTGATGGAAAGCCGATAATTCGATAATTGAAGGGAGAGAGATTTTTAAACGGCCATCAACTTTTGGTGATGAAGCTCGACCAGAGTCGTAACTACTAAACTCACCGTCATCAAAATCTAGATCAACCTTAGAGCGGTAGCCAAAGCCAAAACGGTTGTTTTCATTTAGCTCAAATAAAGCGCCGACATTCCAACCCCAAGCGAAAGTTTCACCTTCCATGCCGACAAGGTTATCGGACTTATTACCACCTAAAATACCGGCGAGTGCGCCTTTGTGACGAGTCAGCTCTGCTTCAGCGTATACGAGGTTGATACCACCACCGACACTGAAAGACTCGTTGATACGGTAAGCGACATTAGGGTTGATGTTTACTGAAAGTAGGGAAGTGTCACCCGCCATATCACCTGCGGAAATATCATTTGGATAGTCGGTAGCAACACCGTATGTTGTGAACATACCGATACCCCAAGCCCAGTTATCATTGATAGGGCTGATGTAATAACCTGCTGGCACGATCTGTAAAGGGGCGACATCTTTCGCGTGTTCATTGTTTACAGTGTCGTACACATCGACTTCAGGGTCGATGATAGATAACGCGCCCGAAAATTGAGCTTCTTTGAAAAGTGTCATTGCTGCAGGGTTACGAGCAAGGACGCTGGCATTATCTGCAACAGCCCCTTCACCTGAAAATGCTCGACCAAGACCAGATGCCGAATGTTCAGCTACCTGGAAGCCCGCTGAGTGGGCATTACACGCAAACAATATTGAAATTGTAAGCAGAGAGCAGTGCTTCTTGTTCATCCTTGACCCTCCTAGGGTGTCATAATGCTGGACCGAAGTCCTTGTAATTGTTGTGTGGTACTTACACCAATTGTTAATACGCGAAATACAACGATGATGTAAATGTAATGTTAATTGTATGTTTAATAACTTGTCAAAGTTTGAGCGTATTTTGCGTTTTAAATATGATGCATAGGTCAAACGATGGCTTGTAAGGGCATGTATTATCGTTATATTTTTGAAGAGAATGGTACGACCAGAATTGTTTTGCGAGCTTTATAGTTAAATAACGATCAAATCAAGAGATAGCTCGCTTTGCTGTTTCTTCACTTCACAGGCATAATTCGCGCTCGCTATGTAGTTATTCAATAGACGCAATAGGAACCGCATTGGAATTACTGAATGTTGAATTTTTAGGTCGTTCGCTAAGGCTCGAAGGATCGATGGCTGGGTGGCAGCAGTTATATTGGGATAATACGTTGGTGTCTCAAATCGATGCCAGTGACAATACCGCAGAGACTTGTCTACACCAGTTTAGGCTCTCTGCGGGTGAGGAAATCCTGAACTGTCATTTAGAGTGTTCTTTAACATGGCAACCGTTTGAATTGAGTTACAAGGTCACAATTAACGGTGAGCTCGTCAACGAAGGTTGTCGAAATGAAAAAGACATCGAGCGCCAAGTGCCAGAAGTTACGCCACCATCCGAAAAGCGTTTAAGTGTAATAGGCCTCGTATCTCTTGGGATGAAAGCACTTAAAAGTGCGAAAGTTATTAAAGTGGCGTTAGCGTCTGCAAGTCTCGCTGCATATTCTTGGCTATTTTCCATCGAGTTCGCGCTAGCGTTGATCGCTTGTTTGGTTTTTCATGAATATGGTCACATTAGAGCGATGAAGTATTTTGGAATGAAGACCAAAGGAATCTATTTGATTCCATTCCTAGGTGGTTTGGCGCTAAGTGACGAAAAGATAAACACGCGCTGGCAGGATGTGGTTATCTCAATCATGGGGCCATTTTTCGGTTTAGTACTTAGTATTGTTTTTACTTTGCTTTATTGGATGACTGGTGAGGTGATCTTCGCTGGGCTTGCCGTGTTTAACGCCTTGCTAAACCTATTTAATCTGCTGCCTATTTTACCATTAGATGGTGGCCATGTGCTCAAAAGTATTACCTTCTCAATGAATACTTGGGTCGGGTTAGTTGGCAGTATTGCGACCGCTTTATTAGGCATTTTTATCAGTTACTATTTCGGTCTGACGTTGCTAGGGTTTTTATTGTTAATGGGAATGTTGGAAGTGGTGATGGAATGGAGAGCTCGACATCAAAGCCATTTATTGCCATTAACCCGTTATGGGCAGCTATTCTCACTGGCTTGGTACTTGGTCTCTGTCGGAGGTTTTGTTTCTATCATCTGGTATTTTGCCACTCTCGGAGATAGTTTGTTAAGTTTGCCGCTACAGATATTGGGCACTTGATTAGAATCATTAAAAAGCTCCCTAGGGAGCTTTTTTATTTGGCAAGCTTAAGTAGTAGACGATAGTAGCAAGTAGCAATGAATTAGCCACATCTTGGTGCTTTCGCGTTATACGCAGGCAGCTTATTTATGGTTGCTTGTAAATCTTTAATGCGCGTACTGTGCGATGGGTGGGTTGAGAAGAATTCAGGTGGTTGAGAACCACCTGATGCAGCACTCATATTTTTCCATAAATCGACACTTTGACGTGGGTCGAAACCTGCTTTTGCCATGAATTCCAGCCCGACAATATCAGCCTCGGATTCCTGAGTACGACCGTATGGCAAGATAACACCGTATTGAACACCGACACCAAGTGCCGCCATCGTCATTTGTTGATACTGTTTGTACTCGGAAGCGCCAATGGCAACGTTTGCTAGAGACAACCCTGCATTTGCTAACTGGCTTTGTGAAAGACGTTCATTACTGTGGTCAGCGAGGACGTGAGCGACTTCGTGACCAATAACTGTTGCCAACTGATCTTGGTTTTTCGCGACATCTAAAAGCCCGGTATACACGCCGATCTTCCCACCTGGTAGAGCAAACGCATTGACTTGTTCACTATCAAAAACAACGACTTCCCAGTCTTTAAATCCAGATTGAGCGGGAATGGTGTCAGTGATGTGTTTGGCAACGCATTGAACGTAGGCATTCGTTTTGCGATCTTTGCTGATTGGGATATCTTTCTTCATTTGTTCGAAAGATTTAGCGCCAAGCGATGACATTTCCTGATCTGAAAACATCAGGATCTGGTTGCGACCCGTCGGTGATGCGCTACACGCTGTTAAACCCGCGATAGTTAAAAGAGCAGAGGCTTTCATCCATACCTTCATAACAGGCTCCATTTAATTTTTTGTTTTGAAGCAATAGTATATACCCAAATAGTAACATGATGCATGGATCAAGTTATTCATCTGCTTAATAAAGAAGGTGAGATGTTACGTCTTGAAGTTATGCCCAAGTAGCGTCTATGCTAACTTCCTAGCACATCGTTACAACCTAACAAACCAGTTTGTGAAACTAAGAGTAAAGCAATGAGTATATGGAAAAAGCCCGTAAGCATAGAGATTCTGAATGCCACGTCAAAAAATACCCTGATCGAGCACCTACAAATTAAATATACAGATTTCACTGACGACTCCCTTACAGCAACCATGCCCGTATGCAGCTTTACTCATCAACCTTTAGGAATGCTTCACGGTGGTGCATCAGTCGTGCTCGCAGAAACATTAGGCTCATTGGCTGCAAACTTCTCTGTCGATGAGGACAGCTACTGCGTCGGTTTAGATATTAACGCGAACCATGTGCGAGCCATGCGAAGTGGTCATGTGATTGGTACGGCAAAACCGCTTCATCTGGGTATTTCAACGCAAGTGTGGCAAATCGATATCACTGATGAGCGAGGCCGTTTAGTGTGTACCAGTCGCTTGACCATCGCTGTGAAACAACATAAAACAAAGTCGGTATAAACTAAGATGGTGATTGAGTTTTCATTAGGAAAAATCATTGCAACCCAGCGTGAAATAGTGATTAAGATCTCCGGCAGCGCAATGGTAACCTTGCAAGCGCAAACCGATGCAATTCAGTTGCTGGGTAGAGGAGCGAACGTTGTTTTATCTCATGGAGCAGAGTGCAAATGGTCTATCAAGCTGGACAGCGAGGAACAACTGGCCGAACTTTCGCGAGAAATTGGTATCGATATTCAATAATTTATAGTGTGATGTTTGCACTTTTTGGTAAAAATGAGGAAACTTAGCTTGTCGACAACAAGATAAGAATTTCCTCTTTATGAGTAGCCCTCGTTTACGTGTTCAGTTCGAAACACTGTTTGAAAAATTTTCCGGTCACGATACGGACGTTCAGCTCGAAGACATCACGGAAGCGTTGTTTTGTACACGTCGTAATGCTCGTATTGTTCTAAATAAACTTGAAGAAGAGGGCTGGATTGAGTGGCATCCGGCAGCGGGTCGAGGAAAACTTTCGAAACTCGTTTTTAAACGTAATCGAAGCGACGTCAGCGAAAACCTCGCCAGGCGTTATCTCGATGAAGGGAAAATCGGTCAGGCTCTAGATGCGCTTGATAACGATGCGGCACGATTGACGCAGGTTATCCAAGGTTATTTAGGGCTTCAGCATCGACAGGGCGAGCAGGTCGTGCGTTTGCCTTATTATCGACCATTGTCGATGTTAAACCCGCAGAAACCGATGCGGCGTTCTGAACAGCACATCGCCAGACAAATTTTTAGCGGACTCACTCGCCTTGATGAAAATGAACAACTTCAACCAGATTTAGCCCACACGTGGGAAGCAATTTCTGATACACATTGGCGTTTTTATCTTCGTCGTGGAGTACGCTTTCATAACGGTGAACCGTTAACAACTAGTTGTGTTCTTGAAAGTGTGCTTGCGTTAAATAGCTTGAACTTGTTTTCTCACATAAAGCGGGTGTCTTCGCCACAAGAGTGGACCGTTGATATTGAGCTCGTCCGTCCTGATCGCTACCTGCCTCTGGCTCTGAGTGAGTCGCAAGCAAAAATTTTGCTACCGAGTGCTTTGCGTTCTGAAAGCTTCGATAGACAACCGATAGGGACAGGGCCGTTCCAAGTTAAAATGAATGATGATAAGCGTCTTATTTTGACTGCTTTTGATGGCTACTTTGGTTTTCGCCCTTTACTTGACCAAGTGGAGGTGTGGGTAATCGATGAAGCCTATTCTTCAATGGTTTATCCAAGCCTGTCAAAACCGAAGATGGATAAACAAGGTTCATCCGATGAAGTCGAGCTGGACCCTGGCTGTACATTCCTATTACTAAACAAAAACACCGGGATTGCAAAAGATCCACGTTGGGCAGAGTTCCTCTCGCAAACCCTCAACAGTCACCAGATTTACGCGCATGTTCCACAAGATAAAGTGATGGAACTGGGAGTATTGCAAGCGTTTGGCCTTAAGCCCGGTTGGATTGATCTTAGGCCAGCAGAAGCGGGCAGCGTACCACAGGTTAATAAGGTAATTTCCGTAGCGTATCAGAAAAAGCATCCGATGTTTCCAGTAGTTGCCAAGGCCATCAAGACACTCTTAAAACCGCACGGTATCGAGGTTGAGTTTATTCGTTATGATTCTCAACCGCCCGCACCGGAGGAAGTGGATATCTGGGTGAAAGCTATGGGCATTGCAACGAACCGAAATGACGCGTTGGCGGGCTGGCTCCTGGATTACAGTGATATTGAGAAGTTCAGTTCAGGTTACGATTTTAGTGAATGGGCTAAACTTGTCGATCAATGGCGTGCCGGCATGCACACAGACTTTCCTGCGCGTGAGCTAGGACGACAGTTAGTAAAAAGCTGTCAGGTGATTCCTATGTTTCACTGCTGGCTAGGCGTGAATAAAGACCACAGCGGTGCGTTACAAAATGCAAAGTGTAATGCCTTAGGTTGGTTTGATTTTAATAATGTATGGGTCAAACCGGATATAGAAAGTAACCATGGCGAAACCGAATAAAAAACAACCGACGAAAACCGTCGATATCTTTTGCTCTAAATGTAAAACTCAACTATTTAAGTACCGTAAAGGCGGGAAAGGCGCACTGGTTAAATGCTTCAAAGAGCGCATTGTTGACGATTTCACACAAACCCCATGTATTTGCCCCGCTTGCGGACAAGAGTTTGCAAGAGATACTTTAGTAAGAGGAACCCCCGCTTACAAAATGATTGGCGGCAAAGTGACGATGAAATAATAAAGGGCTAGAAAATGAGTATGAAACATGACTATTGCATGGTTTTAAGTACAACCAGTAATGAAAAAAATCGAGATCAGATCATTAAAGGTTTGCTAGATGCTCAATTAGCCGCGTGTATTCAAACGATGCCTATTGAAAGTCACTATGTGTGGAAAGGGGAGATTTGTACTGACAACGAATGGTTGCTGGTGATCAAAACTCGTCGAGAACTTTATGAATTGGTGGAAGAGAAAATAGAAAACCTGCACGAATACGAGGTAGCTCAAATCGTACAGGTTCCAATTGTTGATGGGTTTAACCCTTATTTAGAATGGTTGAGAGAATCGACGTTGAGCCGACATTAAGAATAACGACAACACTGCACCAACGGTATCGCACAACATATCTTTCTGGGCGTCCCATATGTCACCTTGCGAGCCCAGAAAGGCAATTCCCTCATCGCCACCAGCCAACTCCGCATACCACCATTCGATAATCTCATAGCCAGCAGCAAGTGACATGATAGCAAACAAAGCAAACCAGCAAGAGAACGCTTTGTTGAACCGTTTTTTGTTTATCAAGTATTCAGCGATCGGATATGCGTAAAGGCCAATTGAAAAGTGCGCAACGCGATCAAAATTATTTCGCTCTGAACCAATCATGTCGTTAAACCAGTCAAATGGCACTTCGGAGAACGTATATTTCGCACCGATAGTGTGCAAACAGAGCCAGATGAACATTAAAAAGTAAGCCGTATTACTGAACTGATAGCGAATCGAAATCGCCCAAATAGCAACAAGAATACCAATCGCCGGGATAATCTCCGCAAACCAAACTGCGCGTGAGTTAGGTTCCAACGCAGAAAATAAAAACACGATGGCATAAAAAATCGTTAATCCTAAGAGTGTCGAGGTGCTTTTCATAGAGTTACTTGATCCTTCAATTTATCTTACAGTGGGACTCCATAGATTGTGTTAATGATTGCACTTAATTGAACGCTGTGCAATTGATATTTTAATGGGTTTTTTGATCACTGAAAATGTTGATTTATTGGCAAACTGCTCAACATTAAAACGTTTGCGCGTGCAGTTTTCATTAAAGTTTGATTTACAACATGCCCATCCATAGAATCCATGATTCAGTCTAATAAAAAAGAAGTAAAGCCATGAAACTGGAAACTGTCGATTATCTTGCTGACGATGCTGCTCAACAGTTCGTTACCTCTCTACGCGAAACGGGGTTCGGTGTGTTGAAAAACCACCCGATTCCACAAGAGCTTGTAGAGTCAATTTACAAAAACTGGCATGAGTTTTTCTGTTCAGATCAAAAGAATGATTTTCACTTTAACGTAGACACCCAAGATGGCTACTTCCCACCTTCAGTGTCTGAAGTGGCGAAAGGGCACAAAGTGAAAGACATCAAAGAGTACTTTCATGTTTACCCTTGGGGGCAGATCCCAGAGCAGCTTAAAGCTGAAATCTTAGAGTACTACGAGCGTGCCAATGCATTTGCTCAAGAGCTATTAGGTTGGGTTGAAGCGTACGCACCTAAGGACGTTCAAGAGAAGTTCTCTATCGCGTTGTCAGAAATGATCAATAACAGCGACAAAACATTACTACGCGTGCTTCACTACCCACCGATGACAGGCGAAGAAGAGCCCGGCGCTATTCGCGCTGCTGCGCATGAAGACATTAACCTGCTAACGGTTTTGCCTGCTGCCAATGAGCCTGGACTGCAAGTAAAGAGTAAAGAGGGTGATTGGATCGATGTACCATGTGACTTCGGAAACTTAATCATCAACATTGGTGATATGCTTCAAGAAGCGTCAGGTGGTTATTTCCCTTCAACGACTCACCGTGTAATCAACCCTACGGGTGGCCGTCAAGAAAAGTCACGTATCTCATTACCGTTGTTCCTGCATCCAAAGCCGGAAGTGGTGTTATCTGAGCGCTACACTGCACATAGCTACCTTATGGAACGTTTACGTGAGCTAGGGGTTATTTAACCTTTACGTGATCTCCTTACAAAGGCCGATGGTGAATGACTATCGGCCTTTTTGCATTTATGCTACAAAGTGGAAACTATGTTTTTTGTGCCGTGAATGGGGCCCTAAACTCGTGTCAGAGAGGATGAATGGAAGGACAACGTACTGTCAATAGTATTGAGCCTCATGCAATAGAAAATCCGCTGCTTTGGCCAATGCTAGAAATTCTGAGAAAACAGCCCTCTAATTGGAAAGTGCACACCTTGGCAAGCTCGTTGGGTGAACAAGGTTATATTTCAAAGCTGGACGACTCTCCCGATAAGGATTTATTCAAAAGAAATTTCCTGATCATGAATGCATTATATCAACTGCAAGACACTCTGTATCCGGATAGTTGGCTTCAAGTCGAAGCCATGGATATTCAGCTCATGTCTTCGATGGAAGCTTTGAGGCATAAGATCGATATTCATGATCCTTTGCGTGAGTATTACTTAGATTGGCGCAATTACGAAGCGGACGAAGATGAAGTGCGTCGACTGTTGAATGAATTTTGGACAACTTATCAAAAGTTCATCGGTGGTTCGTCAGTAGCCAGCGTAGATAAGACAAAGGCACTGTCACTATTTGAACTTAACACTGACGCTACGCCTGCGGAAATTAGAAAACAATGGCGAAAACTCGCGCTTCGTTGGCATCCTGATCGAGAAAATGGCGATGCAGAAAGATTTAGAGTTCTTTGTGAAGCGTGGAATGTACTGAGAAACGAATGATTCGCTAAGAATAAAGATAAAGGAAGGCAGCTAACTATAGCTGCCTTTTGATTGAACTGTCTCTGTCAGCGTATCAAAACTAGCATGATGACTTAAACTGAGATTTTCGCATGCGGTTGAGGGCAGCCATAACGTCTAGTGTGCGTGGTTTGGCTAAGTCGCCTTGCTTAGGAAGAGCGGCATGCCACTCACCAGACAGCATTTCTTCAATCTCCTTCGCCGGATGATTACACCAACCTGGAAGTTGAGCAATTTGGAACCATAACCAGCCAATTGTGTTGACTTCATCGGCTGACTCTATCTGTTCCAAAGCGCTAAGATCAGTAAACTCTTTACCAAATCGAAGTGACTCTTTGCCTTTCGCATTCACACGGAACTTGCCGTCAGTCAGAATATTCATCAACGCAACGCGGTTCAGTGCTCGAGGTGGGAAGGTCTGTAAACGTTCTTCTGACTCGTTATGGCGTTGAGTAGGGTGCTGAGCGATAACTTCTTTCGCTTTTTCAGTCACATCAACGGCTTGGTAGTCGTGCATTTGAATGACGGTATCGGCAACGTCTAAGTAGTCGCCCGACCCACCCATAACGATAATGGTAGAGATATCAAGATCATCTCGTAATTGACCAATGCGGTCGACGAGAGGAGTAATTGGCTCATCACCTTTTGCCACCAATGCCTGCATACGCTCATCTCTAATCATGAAGTTGGTAGCAGAAGTATCTTCATCAATCAATAATGTGCTTGCACCCGCTTCAATAGACTCTTGAAGCCAAGCGGCTTGCGACGTTGAGCCTGATGCGTCTTGAGTAGAAAAGTCCGCCGTATCTTTACCCATCGGTAAATGGTTGATGTAGTTCGACAGGTTCAAGTGGTGTACGCATCGGCCATCTTCGGCACGAATCTTCATAGCCTTGTTATCGGCAACAATGTATTCGCGACCATCTCCTGGAATATGATCGTAAATTGAACGCTCTATTGCATTTAATAAGGTAGATTTACCGTGGAAGCCACCACCTACAATCAGTGTGATACCTTTTGGAATTCCTAATCCTGTGACATGGCCCTTGTTTGGCGCATGTAAAGTGACTTGTAGAGATTCAGGGGCTTTAAACTCAACGGCTTCTTTCATTGGAAGGTCGCAATTACCTGCAATTCGAGGAAGAATACTGCCGTTTGCGACAAACGCGACTAAGTTATTGGCCTCTAACTGTTCTCGTAGGGCATCTTGGTCTTCAACAACTTGGCAGTGCTTAATTAAAGCGGCTTTGTCGAGTTCACGCTCTAAAGTTGCTCGACGGATAAACTTAGGCAGGTGGAAAGTCAGTATGTTGTTGGCTTTTTTCCCCAATACTGAACGACCTTCCGCTGGTAAGTTAACTCGAAAACGCAGTTCAATACCTTCTTCAGTAAACAACACCGCGGTGCTATCCAATACAGTTTGGCCTGTCAGTGAAATTGATACTGAGTTTTCTTGTTTAGCAAACTGTTCAAAACTACGCGCAATAAAATCACGTGCAGCTCTTTGAAATGCAGGAGACTCGTCTCTTAGCCACTCAAGACCAGTCAAAGACCATGCGCGAGTCGCACGAAAACGTGACGCCGATGCATAAGGGTCACCCTGTACATGATCGATAAACAAAGTGAAATCAGTGAAGTCGTATCGACCTTTGATTTGCTGATAAGCTCGGTAGTTCTGCTTTTCAATTTTCTTAAGCGTGGCAGTCAACTGATCCATGAAGATATTGGCCTTTTAATAGAAGCGGGCGGCGATTATAGAAACCACCGCCCTCATAGTAAAGAGAATGCTTAGGAAGAGTAGGCGTATTGCCCGCCAGAAAGGCGCTGATTAAACAAACTTTGCTCAAATTCATTACAAGGCATAGGTTTACCATAAAGAAAACCTTGTCCGATATCACAACCCTCACCAATAAGAAACTGCTCTTGTTGGTGGGATTCAATGCCCTCGATCACTACTTGGAGTTCCAGTTTTTTTGCAATGTGTATGATTGAACAAATGATCTCGCGATCATCATCTGACTTTTCCATTTGCTGGACGAAGCTTTTATCAATTTTGATGGCATCAAACGGATATTTCTTTAAATAGCTGAACGAGGCATATCCTGTACCAAAATCATCAAGTGACAATGTCACACCTAGTTTGTGCAACTTATTTAACGTTGTGCGTGCTACTATTTCATCGGCAATTAGAGCGCTCTCGGTTACTTCGAGTTCGAGAAAGTGTGCTGGCAAATGGAAAGTGTCGAGTAGGTGTTGCACTTGTTCTGCAAAATTTACGTTTTGTAATTGAATGGGAGAAACGTTGACGGCAATTTTGAAGTTATCGATTAACTCAGACCATTGTTTCGCTTTGTCTATCGCGGTACGCAGAACAAAAGAGCCAACTTCAAAGATAAGCCCGTTTTGTTCGGCCATATGTATCAATGCTTCGTTGGAAACGTCGCCAAGTATTGGATGTCTCCAACGAAGCAAGGCTTCTGCGCCAATCCATTTACGTGTTTTGGAGTCTACTTGAGGTTGAAAGTACAACACTAAATCGTCGTTACGCACTGCTTGTAAAAGGTAACTTTCCAGTTCATTGTGACTATTGAGATCCGCCGAATGATTTTCTCTAAAATAACTAAAAGGTTCGCCGGATTCTTTACATAGAAGCATCGCGTAACATGCATGTTGAAGGATACGCTTAGCATTGCTGCAATCTTTGTAAGCTTGAACTATACCGATATACGTGTGCAAATGTATTTCTGTTTTGTTGAAGACAAATCCATCTACGCTAATTTTAGTGATATCATCTAATAGTTGATTTAACCGAGCTTCAATATCCTCTCCCCAAATCAATAAAACCATGTCATTCGAACTTGGTCTACCAGTGATAAATCCGCTAGCACCGTGTCTGGTTAATCTGGAGTGAAATTCTTTTAAAATGTTGTCAAAGACCTCGAACCCGTGCCTGGTCTGAATACTGCGAGCGTTACTAAAACCAATGTTGATGACCACAAGCGATTGCTGATCACTATCAAGGGACTGTAAGGTGTATTGGACAATGTTCTCAAGTGCAGAACGATTTAGAAATCCAGTTCCCTGATCATGTGTTTTTTGGTAGCTCACTTGTTTTTCCGCGGCTTTACGGCGATCAATTTCTTGTGTTAAGGAGTAACTTAACTGGGCTAAATCCGTGGTACGATTTTCAATTCGACTCTTTAGCTCGGTGTTAAGTCGCTGAAGTTTATGTTGTTGGTACACAACTGAAAGCTGTGCTTCGATTGAATCTTTGAAAGTTTCAAGCAACTGACGGTAACTATCGTTGTACTCGTTTCTCTCAGAGTCAAGCATACAGATTGTTCCAAATGACTCCCCATTTGGCCAGAATAGCGGTAAGCCGCAATAAGAAATCATGCCTAGTTTGATGTCTGGGTTATTTTGCCATTCTTCATCTTCAAGCGCATTGGGGATTACAAGCTCGCCTTTCTGTTCTATAACTTGCTCGCAATACAAACCGTTACCAAGCTGCTCTGCATCACCAGTACGATAAGGATTACCTAGAGTTTCGCTAGATGTATTTACTTCTATGCGATCCGGATGGATACGCATAATTAATGTGGTGGGTACGTGTGTTATTTGAGCCAGTAAGTTGACGATTTCTTGCCAACTTCTTCGCATAGACTCAGGGATTTCGTAGTCTAATGTTTGCAATCTCCCCATATAGGTCATCCTTTACGTGGTTTCACTTCCTGTGAATTTAAAAATGCAGACTGCTCTATTTTGTTCTCGCTTTTTAATTAAGTATAGGGTGGCTAGGGCTCGAAACAAAAAAAAGTCCTGAAAAGTGTTCAGGACTAGGAATAGTTGTCACATATCTCATCCTTGAAACAGGTAACAAGCATCAAGGCTTAAGCGACATTAACGATTCAATAGAAATGTCTTGCGAATAGTCGACATCTTCAAAGTTAAAGCCATTGAGCTTCATAAACTCATCTTTAAAACCTTTGTAATCACCAATCTCTTTAAAGTTATCAGCATTCATCTGTTCTAAAAGAGCGTGGACTTCTTGTTGAACTTGCGGTTCAAGTTCCAAGTCATCTATTCGAATCAAGCGTTCACCGTCAACTGGCACTTTCTCTTGATCGTATAACTTCGTAGTAAACAGTCGCTGCATTTGTTCAATACAGCGTTCGTGAGTACCTTTTTCCTTCATCACTCTATAAAGCGCTAACAGGTAGGGACTTAGCGCAGGGATGAATACACTGGCTTTCGTCACCAACGCCTTACACACGGTTGCGTAAGCACCGCCGTCAAAGTTGGCGAGTTTGAGGTTTAATGAATGACTGGTTTGGTGTAAATCGATTTTCGCTCGACCTAACGTACCATCGAGATAAATTGGGTGCGTAATGTCAGGGCCCATGTAAGAAAAGGCGATGGTTTTGCAGCCGTTTGCAATAGAGTCGTTATTGATGAGTGTGTCAATCCAGCTTTCCCAGTCTTCGCCGCCCATTACTTTAATGGTGGCATTGGCTTCCTCTTCTGTTGCAGGCGTTAAGGTGGTTTCTATCCACTTATCGTTCTCCAGCATGATAGAAGCGCCAGTGACAGGTTCACCAATCGGTTTAATGACACTGCGCCAAAACTCATCAGATTCAGGTTTAGGTCGAACACCGGTTGCCAAGCTATAGATGACTAAGTCAACTTCACCCTCAAAGTACGTTTCAATGGCTTCAATCACTTGATTGCGCACCGAACCAGAGAATGCATCGCCAACAATATTTATTGCGGTACGCCCGGCTTGATTTGCTTCCTTCTTAAAAAAGACGTTGTTATACCAACCCGCACTCCCAACCCCTTTCTCTGAAGGGCCACGCTCAAATGAGACGCCAATGGTATCGGCGTTAGCGCCACCGAACGTTAGGGCTATTCGGGCCGCTAGGCCGAAACCAGAGGAGGCACCAATAATCAAAACCCGTTTTGGGCCTTTTTTGATCTGTGGGGCGCGTTTTACGTATTCAATTTGCTCTTTAATAGATGCATGACACCCTTTGGGGTGCGCAGAGCGAGCAACAACACCTTGAATTAACGGTTCTATTCGCATGTTGTTATCTATCCTCGATGAGTGGAATTGAAAATAGATTAACGTAAAGTTACGTAAAACTTATTGAGCTAGACCATTAAAATTAGAGATGTTTAATTAATTCTTGAGCAACGAAATCAGCGATCCAAGGTTGTGCATCTGGTTTTGGGTGAAGGCCATCATCCATCATCCATTCTGGTTTGGTGACAACATGCTCTAAGAAGAATGGCATCAAGGCAACTTGTTGATGCTGTGCAAGCTTAGGGTAGATATCGTAAAACATATCGCTATAGCGCTTACCATAATTAGGTGGAACCCGAATTTGCATCATGACAACGTCCGCACCAGAATCTTTTATCATGGTAATCATTTTTGAAAGATTCGACGTAATAAGTTTAGGAGGGAAACCTCTTAGGCCATCGTTGGCACCTAACTCAATAAGTACCATGTCAGGGCTATGCTGAGTTAGCAACTGAGGTAACCGTGCTAAGCCATTGCCGGTTGTATCGCCAGAAATGCTGGCATTAATAACTGTTACATCTTGACCATGTTCTGACAACGCATCAGGGAGTAAGCTAGGCCAACTCTCTTCGATCGGCATCTGATAGCCTGCACTCAAGCTATCACCCAAGACAAGTAGCTTTTCGCTCGCATGTGCAGTAGCGGAAAAACAAAAAAATAGAACTAAGGAAAGTATACGAATCATGCAAACACCTGTACTTAATGCACCTATTGTTCAAGCCAATTTGGTTTCTAAACAAGTCTCTACTAATCAAGAACAATTAACAATCCTCAAAGACGTAAATGTTGACATCCGAAAAGGAGAAAAAATCGCCATCGTCGGAACTTCCGGTGCAGGTAAGTCAACATTGATGACGTTGCTAGCTGGTCTTGATACGCCGACATCAGGCGAAATTACTTTATTAGGTCATGAATTATCAAAACTGGACGATGAAGCACGTGCGAAAATTCGGGCTGACTCTTTAGGTTTCGTTTTCCAAAGTTTCTTGTTAATCCCGAGTTTGAGTGCATTACGTAATGTCACGCTTCCTTGTCTTTTACGTGGTGAAGCCGAAGATGAAGCAAGAGCAGCGGAATTATTAGCTGCTGTTGGATTGGAAAAACGTGTCGACCATTTACCAAGCCAGTTATCTGGTGGTGAACAACAGCGAGTTGCGCTAGCGCGTGCATTTATGACACAGCCTGAGCTGTTGTTCGCAGACGAGCCTACCGGCAATCTTGACCATCAAACCGCAGACAAAGTGATTGAGCTGCTATTCGATCTTAATGAACAGCACGGGACAACTCTGATTTTAGTAACACACGATGGTCACCTAGCAAGCCGATGTGACCGTATCTATCGTATGGAGGCGGGTGAGCTTAAGGAGGAGATATAATGTCTGCAGTATCATCAAGTGAAGCAACATCCACAGAGCAAAACAGTACAACACAGCACTCGCCGAATAAAAGTTTGATACGCTGGAGTTTCGGCGAAATAAGGCAGGGGAATCTTTGGCCTATTAGCGTTGCTCTTATTCTCGTGATTGCGAGTATCTTTGCGCTTTCTGCATTAGCAGAACGAATGGAGCAGGTGATCGTCAAGCAGGGGAAGGACGCATTAACGGCAGATGCGGTGTTTGTGTCTGCTAATCCCATTCCGGACATGTTGTTAGCCTCGACTGAAAGCCTTGAACGTTCGACGATGACACGCTTTGCCACTATGGCATTTAGCGATAATGGTATGCAGCTTATTTCTGTAAGGGCGGTGGATGATAATTACCCTTTAATGGGAGAGCTCGTTCTTGAAAATAATCCAGCCGGTCGCGTTAAAGAGAACCAACTCTGGCTTGATGAGCGGATTATGACTCAACTAAACGTAAAATCAGGTGACAGCGTCACGATAGGCGATGCCGAGTTTACTGTATCAGGCGCAGTATTGATGGAACCAGGCTTGAGCTTTAATCCATTTCAGCAAATGCCTTCTGCATACATTCATCAAAGTGACGTAGATAAAACAGGAGCAATTCAAGTTGGGAGCCGAGTTCAATACCGTCTGTTTTTACAAGCCGATGACAAAACACTAAAGAGCTTGCAAGATGATACGCAGCTTTCTCCGAGCGATCGCTGGCGCACGCAAGATACTGCCAGTCGTAGTAATGAGGTTTTTGAACGCACGACGCAGTATCTGTCGTTGACCGTAGCGATTGTCATCATTATGGCGGCGACAACATTGGTTCTTACTTGTCAAAATTACGTGAACAGCCGGACACAAACTATCGCGATGTTGAAAAGTCTTGGTGCGAGCCGCCGATGGATTGAAAAGTGGTTATTTATTCAAGTCACAATCCTTCTCATTAGTGCCAGTGTCGTCGGCCTACTGCTAGGGAGCGGGTTGGAGTATTTATTACGCATTCCACTCAAAGACTTATTACCCGATCCACTCCCTAGTTACGGCGTCACACCATTTTTGGTGGCATTTATCTCTGCAGTCTTGATTACTGTTCCCGCTCTCGGTATACCATTGTTAGGCTTGATTAAAACTCCCGCGTTAGAAGTGCTACAGCAGGGCAAAGCGCAACGTTCCTGGAAGCGAATGTTACTTGTTCTAGTTCCCGTTGTTCCATTGCTTTTACTGTATGCAGATAACACCTTAGTTTGGATCGTGCTCACTGGTATAGCGGTACTGTTTGTGGTACTCGCAGCAGTTAGCGTCACACTCACAAAGCTGTTTGCACGTGTGTCAACCCATCCTGCAATGAAGCTTGCGTTGAGTCGTATCAACCGGACGCCAGTAACCAGCGGTCTACAGTTTGGTGCTTTGGCATTATCTTTGATGTTGCTGTCTATCATTTGGCTTGTGCGCAGCGATATTCTCGCTGATTGGGAGAGAACCTTACCTGCAGACGCGCCAAATGTGTTCGCTTTAAACATTGGTGATTATGAGCTCGATAACTACCTAGAAACCCTAGATAAAAATGGAGTTACGCGGTCACAAGCTTATCCAATAATTCGTGGACGACTAACAGAGATTAACGGTCAAAATGTTAAAGAGGTTGAGTACGAAGGAGAAGGTTCTGACGCGATACGTCGAGAGCTAAACCTGACATGGGGAGATACCCTACCAGAATATAATGACGTGCTTTCGGGTGAATGGACAAACAAAGGGAGTGTATCTGTAGAAGCGGATGTAGCAAATGACTTAGGCATCAAACTCGGTGATACGCTGCGCTTTGTAATAAACAGCCAGAATTACGATGCAGTAGTAGATACCATCCGTTATGTCGAATGGCGTGACATGAAGCCTAACTTTTATTTTATTTTCTCATCTGACGTGATGGCTAATTTACCTGGTTCTTACCTCATCAGTTATAGGATTGAAGAAGAAAATGAAGCGTTGTTGACGTCAATGTCACGTGCTCACCCAACGGTCTCTGTTTTAGATATCCGAACTATGGGCGAGAAAATTCAGGCTTTGATTCAGCAAATCGTATCAGCAATCACCATCCTTGCTCTTTTAGGCGTTGTTGCTGGTCTGCTGCTCATCTTTACGCTACTGAGGTTAAGCTTGTCCCAACGCCAACAAGAGATTCGTTTGTATCGCACATTAGGTTCAAGTAAGAAACGGATCAACACAACCCTGTGGGCCGAGTACGGAATTATGGCGTTGATTGCTAGTGGTGTTGCGGTATTCGCTGCGGAAGTTTGTGTGGCCGCAGTCATGACATATGGGTTCGATCTCAATGCACAAATTCACCCCGAATTGTGGATAGCTTTACCGCTTGCAACATTTGTTACGTTGGCACTTGTAGTGATGAGTTTGTTGAAAAGATTGTTAACGCCAGTAAACACTTAATCGCAGCGAGTGTTATCAAGTTTGGAACACTCCATGACACTTTTATTTTAGTTATCCACAAAAACAGTGGATAACTTTTGGGATAACTAAATGGGGTAAAAAGTGGGGTGTTTCTGCAGGCTTTGCGCCATGGGTCTTACAGTGAAATTCTTATTCACATAGACACAAAAAAGTGTCTTCTTAACCATGTCGTCAAGTACTTTTTCGCAAATTTTTTCTACTTTAATGCACTTTACAGGCGCTGTTGGATATTTCGCAAACCCATGAACTTTTTGTGATTTTAATCAAGTCCAAACACGAGTAGAATCCACCGTTAGTAAAGAATTTTCCTTATAAAATTTTTAGTGAAGCAATGAAGTCTGAGTTTCCAAGTTATAAAGATAAGCATATCGCTGTTGTTGGTGGCGGTGTAGCAGGTGCAACAGCAGCAATTCATTTTGCGGAGCTGGGTTTTAAAGTTTCCGTAATAGAGAAGGGCGTATCACTAGTAAATGGTCCACCCATTTGTCATTTGCATGCTGGTGGTAATTTATATCGAGAGATTTCCGAGCAACAATGCTTAGACTTGTTAGCACAATCTATTGATACTGTTCGCCTGTATCCGCTTTCACTGAATATTCGTCCGACAATCATCGCGGTTCCTCATTCCGATGGTGGAGACCCATCCACACTAATTCCGCGATTAGAGGTTGTGAAAAGTGCTTATCAGACGCTCGTTGATAAAGATGAGAGTAATAAAGTGCTCGGCGAACCAAGCGAATACTACAAACTGTATTCAAAAGCGGAGCTAGAAGCTCTCGCGCAACGTACTCAACCAAGTCATCCTACAGACTTCGATGAGTGGTGCATTCCTTTTGCTCAACATGCTGATCTTGAAGCGCTAAAGTATCCTGTTGTCGCAGTTCAAGAATATGGTTGGAGTGTTTTTCGCCTCGCCGCAATTGCCAACTTAACACTAGATACGCTTCCTAATGCTTCGGTCTTCACACAAGCAACGTTTAAGCAAGCCGATTGGATGGGGGAACACTGGCAACTTGGCTATGAACGTGAAGGTATCGATTACCTGATGACATGCGACTACTTGGTTAACGCGTGTGGCTTTGAAACAGGCTCAATTGACAACACAGTTGGTGCCAAGCGAGACAGGTTGGTGGAGTTTAAAGCCGCTTATGTTACGAGGTGGGCAGACTGTCAACAACAATGGCCAGAAGTTATTTTTCATGGCCCGCGTGGAACCGATAAAGGAATGGCTCAATTGACGCCTTATGGCGATGGTTACTTTCAACTTCATGGTATGACAAAAGGAATCACGCTGTTTGAAGATGGTTTAGTGGAGAGCACGAACTCATCTGCTCAACCTGAACTGCCTATGCCTTTACTCTCGAAGATCCGTAACGGCTGGAGAGAAGAAGTGTTAGAAGAGCGAACGAACAACGCCATCAAACACATGGCACAGTTCATTCCCGACTATCACTCTGCTGTAAAAGGAGGAAAAGCATTATTTGGCGCTCAGCAAATTCCCGGAACAGATCCAGTACTCAGAGCGGCAGATGTGACTTTTGAAGATAATCACTACGCGAGAATAGAGGTGGTAAAAGCGTCATCGACACTACTCGCAGCGCAAAAAATGCTTCAATTCTGGTTTGACATCGATCCTAACCAAAATGTGGAAACACAGCATCCGGTCGCTGTAAAGTGGTCTGAAAAAGAGGTCGAGCATTACGCGATTAAACTCACTCAAGAGCGAGGCTATCCTCAAGCTTTAGCAGTGCGTTATGGTATGCCTGCATAATCGGCTGTGTTTGGGCTCAGTGGTTGTATTAATACCCAAAAAACTGAGCCCATTGGCACCATACTTCTTGCAAGCCTAGTCTGTCTCCTTTAACAAAATTGACTTTTTGTCCGGGTTTCGCCTGTGCCAGTCTAGGTAAATCAATACGAGCTACGCAGCCAAATTTAGGATACCCGCCAATAGTCTGGTGATCGTTGAGCAGCACAATAGGGTTACCATCGCTAGGTATTTGAATTGAACCTAACGCAATTCCCTCTGATAGTACGCCTTCGTAAGGTGGACGAATGTTATTGCCCTCAAGACGGTAGCCCATGCGATTCGAATTGGGGGAGATGATGAATGCTTTGTTGTAAAATGCTTGGCGAGCGTCTTCATCAAAGTCCTCGTTCTGATAGCCTTCAATCACTCTCAACTTAATGGGTAAGTTGTAATCTGGCTTAAAGCGAAACGTCATTTGCCTTGGCTTACGTTTCGGTAAGTTATGAGGGACAAAGGGAAGAATATCGCCAGCTTTCAAAGCGCCACCATTTGAATCATAACCACCTAGAGATTCTCTCGAGACGGTCGATGCGCTTCCTAAGTGCTGAGCAACATTGAATCCACCTTTAACCGCTAGGTAGGAGCGAAGTCCATTCCTTGCGACTCCGAACTGAAGCTTCTGTCCTTTTTTCAACGTAAAGTCAGACCAATTTGAAATAGGTTCACCATCTATTTTTGCATTTAAATCACCGCCACATATAGCAAGGTGGCAGTTATGCAAGGCAATAAAACAAGCGTTACCCAGAGTAATTTCAATCGCAACGCAATTGACTACGTTACCAAGCAAATGGTTGGCCCAACTGTAAGCATAGTCGTCGACCGGGCCACCTTGAGTCACACCGACATGCGCTAAGCCAAAACGACCAAAGTCTTGAACTAAAGAGAGCGGTCCTGGCTTTTCCACCAGTAATCCACCGTAACTCATAGTACGCCTCCTAAATCGATAAACTCTTGTTTTGAAATAGCATTAAAGGTGACCTTGTCACCCACTTCAAACGGTATAAAAGGAGGAGAGTCGGAGAAGAGCGCAAGCGGGCTTTTACCAATAATGTTCCATCCGCCAGGACTATCTGATGGATAGACGGCCGTTTTAGAGTCTGCGATTCCGACACTTCCGGCCGGCACTTGAGTTCTTGGTGTGGCAAGCCTTGCCATGTGCAATTGAGTATCAACGTCAGAGAGAAATGCAAAGCCTGGAGCAAAGCCAATTGCAGAAACCGCGTACTCAGTTTTCGTATGCAGGGTAATAAGATCGTCTAATGACAGACCTCGCTTTTGAAAACGAGATAGATCTAACGCGGTTTCTTCAGAGTAATACACAGGGATAGTAATGTGATTCGGCTGGGAAAGCTTAAGTGATTGAGTATCAAACTGGCTCACGATTTGTTGCAGCTCATTGACTAAGTTCTTTTCGTTGATTCGAAAAGGTAAGTAATCAATGAGAATAGTTTGATAGGAGGGGACAACGTTCATAACAATTGAAGCGAAAGTTTCTCTTATGCTGCGAGCAAGCTCTCCGACTGCATTTTCAGAAATACTCTCATCAAACTTAATGAAAATACTGCACTCGGAGATCAAAGAGATATTAAATTTCTCTTTATGCATTAATTTCCTCCAGCGTATAGGCTTTGGCGGATCTTTTGGATCAGCGCGATCGACTCTTCATTGTCACCATGAACACAAATTGTGTCGGCTTCCAATAATATGTAACCGCCTGAAGCGGTTTTGACACGCCCAGAGTCAGCTAAGGTCCGGACTTGCTCAAGTATCGCGTGCTCGCTTTTTAACACGGCATTGGGCTGTGTTCTAGGAGTCAGTAAGCCGTCATCTTGGTATAAACGATCTGCAAATGCTTCAAATAGCAAGGGAACATCATAATCGTCTGCGATTTCTAAGTATTTTTCGTTTTCCTGTGAAGCTAGGATCATTAACGGTACTTTGAACAGTGCTGCCGCCTTTACTACCGCTCTAAATATCGCATCACTTTTCATCATGTCGTTGTATAGAGCACCATGAGGCTTTATGTAACTGATGTCTGTGTATTGCGCCCGGCATAATGCTTGTAAAGCACCAACCTGATATATAACCATGTTCGTAATTTCATCACCCGTCATGCTTATGCTTCGTCTGCCAAAGCCTTGTAGGTCGGCGTAACCTGGGTGTGCGCCAATATCAACATCGTTGTCATTCGCTAGGGTGATAGTGTCGTGCATGACATTAGGGTCGGAGGCATGAAAACCACACGCGATGTTCGCCATATCAACATGGGGCATCACGTCTTCATCTGCGCCCATACTCCAAGAGCCAAAGCTCTCGCCCATATCACAGTTCAATGTAAGTTGCTGTTTATTCAATGTCATACGTTTTATTTCTACACAAGCAATGGGTTTACGATGCAGGAAAATGCATCTAGGTTCAGTGACTCACTTCATTCTTCTATCATGAAAACGAGGCTTTTTGAGCAGATAGGTGACGAAAAAGATCACGTTAGTCCATAAAGATGTTGCCGTTATTTGAGTTGATCCGAATTTTGAGGTATTTCGTTTCTTTTCCATCCAATTTTTGAGAATTTAAGGTTATTTTGCATTAGCATCGTGTTAATCTTGTCGCCCTTCATGGGTGATAGATTGCATAATGGTTCTTCTGTCATTTTTGTGGTTGTCTGCGACAGGAATATATATGTCATTACGAGCGAAGCTTATTTGGCCTCTTCTGGTCTTTTTAACGGCTATCTTTGTTATCTCAAAAGGTTACACCTCGTATACTGTATACCAATCGTCTAAGCATGAACTGGTCGAGCAGACAAGAAAGCTGATTAACAATGTTTCTTTCTCAATTAAAGATGCGCTGACAACAAAGGACAAGCAAAAAGCTCAAACTATTCTCGCCAACTTTTTAAACCAGCCAAATGTAACGCGGGTCAAACTTTACGACCAAGATGACCAACCATTCGCTGTTATGGAGATAAGTGGGGCACTAGCACCCGTTCCAAGTCAAACCGAAAGAAGTAGGTTGCACGCTCTAGGCTATGCCTTATCAACCAAATTTCTTTATGTTCTAGAGCCGATTATCCATGATGGCTATGTCATTGGTAGCATGAGAGTTACGCTTTCTCATCGCCCAATTGTAGAAGCCATACAATCTTCACTTCAAGATGGCGCTTTACTTCTTCTGTTTCTGATCGCTGGTGGCACTGTTTTTTACATAAGTATCGAGAGGCTTGTTCTCAAGCCCGTGATGGAACTCAACCGCGTAATAGAGAATGTGACACACGGACGAAACACGGAACATCAAGCTCGCTATTACGCCAAGGATGAAATTGGAGACCTCGCGAGCTCTTTCAATCAAATGATGAATAGGTTAACAGTACGTGAGAAGCAGCGGCAACATTCGCTAGACACACTAGAACAAAAGCGCGCATTTTCAGAAGAGGTTATCGAATCTGTTCAGCATGCATTAGTTATTACAGACAATTCCGGACGTGTTATTCATTGTAATACGGCGACCCAGCAAATATTTCAAAAAAAATTAGATGAACTTAAATACGCCAATATTCGTGATCTAATTAAAACCAAAACACCGAATGAGCTGAGTCAGATCCTGAGTCGAGGCCTAGAGTGCGATGATATTCACCTCAAAAATGCAGATAACGAACAGCAGTTGAGCCTAACCAGTCGTCGCCTCTCGACACATGAATACTTACTGTTTTCGATTCAAGATATCACCGAAATTGAAGAAGCCATAAACCGGCAACGTGTTGCGGGACGTGTCTTTGAAAGCAGCCAAGATGGTCTCATTGTTCTTAATCATCGCGGTGTCATTACGATGGCAAACCCTGCCGTCACTAAGTTAGTCGGCTTAGAGGTGGATCAGCTTATTGGGAAGTCATTCATCCAAACGCTAAAGTGGCGCAAGTTACAGGAAATGATGCCTAGTATCATCGAGTCGATAGAAAATTATGGCGTTTGGCAAGGTGAAGTTATCGAGAAGAACCATATTGGTCAGTTTGTACCGATGTTTGCTCGAGTCAATCGTATCGTTAAGTGTGAAGACTATGGTTTCTATGATCTGGTTATTGTTCTTACCGACCTTTCCGGCGCAAAAGAGATGGAACGATTAGAGCATTTAGCTCATCACGATGCTTTAACGGGGTTAGCCAATCGATCTAAGTTCCATTTAGAGTTGGAACAACTAGTACAACGCTCTGGATACTTGCGTGACGAATTTGCAGTTTTGTACCTCGATCTGGATGGATTTAAAGAAGTTAACGATACCTACGGTCATGATGCAGGTGATGAAGTTTTGAAAAAAGTTTCCGAGCGTCTAACATCTGCGACGAGACATAGTGATTTAATCGCAAGACTTTCTGGTGATGAATTTGTCATGTTGGTAAATCCCGCCAATCAAAAAGTGGTCACCCGAATAGCAGAACAGTTGCTCGAGAGCATATGTGCTCCAATTGAGTACAAAGGTCACTTACTCAAAGTTGGCGTTAGTATCGGCGTAAAATTAGTCGGCGTAAATGAGCGCGATGCTACTCGAGTTTTAAAAAGTGCGGATACGGCAATGTATCAAGCAAAGAAAGCCGGAAAAGGCCAAGCAATATTAATGGGATGCGAATTACAAGAGACAGTTTAAATCGTAACGTCAAAGCTTTAAACTAACCCAATTCGCGTCAGAAGGAATAATAAAATGAAAGTACTCGTTACGGGTGGTATGGGCTATATCGGTAGTCATACGTGTATTCAAATGATCGAAGCTGGCATGACGCCAGTGATTCTTGACAACCTGTACAACAGTAAATCTACGGTATTAGATCGAATTGAAAAGGTATGTGGTGTAAAGCCAACCTTCATTAAAGCCGATATCAGAGATAAATTGGCGATGGTAGAAGCACTAAAGTCGCACAATATTGAAGCTGTTATCCATTTTGCTGGTTTAAAGGCCGTCGGTGAGTCTGTAGCAAAACCTTTAGAGTATTACGACAACAACGTTAATGGCACTTTAGTATTGGTTGATGCAATGCGTGAAGCCGGAGTTAAATCGTTGGTATTTAGTTCATCAGCGACTGTATACGGTGATCCTGCTTCTGTACCCATCACAGAGGACTTTCCAACTAGCGCAACTAACCCATATGGGCGCAGCAAATTAATGGTAGAAGAGTGTTTAACCGACTTCCAAAATGCGAACCCTGACTGGAGCATTACACTTCTTCGTTACTTTAACCCGGTAGGTTCACATCCAACAGGCGAGCTAGGTGAAGATCCTCAAGGTATTCCAAACAACTTAATGCCGTTTGTTTCTCAAGTTGCGGTAGGGCGCAGAGAGTTCCTTTCTGTGTTTGGTAGTGATTATCCGACCAAAGATGGCACAGGCGTACGTGATTATATTCATGTAATGGACTTATCTGATGGTCACGTTGCTGCATTAGAAAAAGTAGGTAGCAAAGCTGGCCTTCATATCTATAACCTCGGTACTGGTAACGGCTACAGTGTACTGGACATGGTGAAAGCATTTGAAGCCGCAAGTGGTAAAGATGTCCCATACCAACTTGTTGAGCGTCGTCCAGGTGATATTGCAGAGTGTTGGGCGGATCCATCAAAAGCGATGAATGAGTTAGGTTGGAAAGCAACTCGCACTCTAGAAGAAATGACTGGCGATACATGGCGCTGGCAGTCTACTAACCCTCAAGGTTATCCAGATGCCTAATCTTTAATTTACAAAATAGTAACAAAAAGGCGCGTAATTGCGTCTTTTTTGATCCAAATCGGAAAAAATCGTAAATTACTGGTTAAAAGGTAGCAAGTATATATAGAGCTGTTAAACTATGCCCGACTCTTAATTTGGGTTATAAATTTTCTCATAGCTATTGGGGTAGTTCATGGAACTCGGTCTGATCATCACTTTCATCATTGCAGCAGCAGTAATGGTGAAAAAAGAGATGGCAAAACAGTAAACTTTCATTTTTCATACTTTTCTTTACATTTTTGAAATGAAAGCCATAAAAAAAGCCAGCATTACGCTGGCTTTTGTGTTTTTAAGGTTTAGAACTCGTATTTAACACTAATGTTATAATTACGCTCAGCTTGCGTTTTGTCTCGACTTAACTCAGTCTTACCGCGAACATCGTTCCAAAGATGGTATTCTTCATTCGTTAGATTCATAACACCAGCACGAATGGTTATATCTTTCATTGGTTTGTAGTACGCCGTTAAGTCAACGACTGTCGCAGACGGCAAAGCAACTTGGTCTTTGATTCCGCCTTTATCACCATCAGAGTTGATATCACTGTTCGATTTCTTAGCCGTGTAGTTTACTTTTAGGCTTGTCCCCCAAAGTGCATTTGGTGAATCGTAATTTACAGCAGCTACGGCATTCCATGGGTTTACACTGTTCAAAGGATTACCATCACCATCTTCACCTTCTGTGTATGCTGCAACAAAGCGAGTTGTCACGCCTGATGGAAGACCAGCAATGGCATGCCAATCAAGACGGTTAGAGAGCTCAACCCCTTTAATGTTTGCTTCACTAATATTGATATTTGTGAATTCAGTTAAACCACCATTGTTTGATGACGTTTGCTCAATAAAGTCACTGTAATCACTGTAGTAGAACGCTACTTCAGTTGCAGACGCTGCAGTGTTATGACGGTAACCAAGTTCATAAGACAAACTCTTTTCAGATCCCAAATTTGGGTTAGGGCGGTTGGTATAGCCATGAGCCGGATTATCGTAAGTGTAGTAAAGCTCGTCGAACGATGGCGCTCGGAACCCTTGGCTCACTTGCGCGAAGATCGTGCCAGGTTGCGATACAGAGTAAGTCGCTCCTAAACGACCAGTTAATGCAGAGTCGCTAAACTTCTCGAATGACTCTTCAGAAGTATTTGAAGGATTAGTAGAGAAGTAATCGTAACGCACACCTGGAGTCAGAATTAGCTTGTCATTAAGAAGCGAAATTTCATCTTGCAAGAATAAACCAAAGCTTTCTTCTTTTGCATCCGGTGTGTAAACGTAAACAGTATCTGGCGTGCCAGGATCGGAATTAAACTCGCGATTGGTATTACTGATGTCACTATGTTTGTACGATATTCCGTAAACAATATAGTGATTTTGAATCTCTTTATCTAACTGAGTTTCGAATTCAAATTTGTCTTCAGTATATTCGTAATCTTTTTTCTGTTGGTTGTCACCACTAGGCGGTACGTAAGGTGGGTAACCAGGGCTAGCTTCGATAAAGCGATTAGAGACGCCGTTTTCTTCTTTACCAATCCATGTAAGCTTGGACGTGATCGTATCCGAGATAGCTGCATCTGCAAACCAAATGTGCTTGAGCCCAATGCGATTTTGCTTGGTTGTGTCTTCAGCGTTGAAGTTTTTGTAACTTTTATGTGCGATCTCTGAGTCAGTCTCGTTGTAAATAACTTCTCCCAAAAACTCCAAGCGATGAGCGTCATTCAATTGAGATTGAAGTTTTACCAATAGATCGTTTTTGTAATAATCTTGGTTGTCCACAGAATAGTTATCGTAAGGCGCCTTAGAGAAATTTTGTAGCTCTGCACCATCACGGCGTGTAAAGGCTACAAGTGCTTCTGTACTACCGAAACGCTTTGCTAAAGCTACATGCTCACTAAAAGAGTTATCTTCCGATGAATAAGAGAGTTTAGCTTGACCACCAAAGTCTTTGCCATCTTTGAGGAAATCCTTCGGATCTTTTGTTTCGAATGCGACAACACCGCCAATTGCATCACTACCATGTAGGCTAGAAGCTGCTCCTTTAACAATTTCGACACTCTTTAGCATATCGGGGGCGACAGTAACGGCACTAGAATTGATAAACGAATATGGTCCACCGCTGAATACACCTGGTTGAGATGCACCGTCTACTAAGATTTTAACTCGTTTACCTTCCATCCCGCGAATGTTAATACTTTGGACGCCTTGGCGTTGAGTGCCATTAACAGTAACACCTGGCGTATACTCGAATAGATCATTCAAGTCCTTTACCATGTTTTCTTCGATGTCTTTCTCTGATACAACAGCAACAGAAGCAGCAACAGTGTTTATGGTTTGGTTGGTACGGGTGGCCGACACAACGATTTCTTCAAACTTAGAAGCTTCTTCCGCATAAGCAGTATGGGAAAGGGCAACTAAAATGGAGGCTGACAAAATTGATTTTTTATACATTGGCTTCAATACCTTAGATCCATAATAGGTAACAACACGCGGATATTAATGGATATAAATGGTAATTACTATCATTACCATTGTCATTTATTGATTTGTATTGAATCTTCTTCTTAGGCTATTAGCATTCCTAGTCTTTAGTTATCAATATGTTATATAATTTGTCGTTAGTTCTTGATAAGTTCATCCAAATACAACGAATGTGATAAATGTCACATTAAGAGAGGCCATGTGCAGAGTCCAATTACGTTAGAAGCACTCCATATTCTAGATGCTATTGATCGAAGAGGGAGTTTTGCTGCTGCTGCGAATGAGTTAGACAGAGCCCCGTCATCGCTGAGCTATCAAATCCAGAAACTCGAGCAAGACTTAGACATTATTATCTTCGATCGCTCTGGTCACAAAGCCCATTTTACTGAAGCAGGTAAGCTTATTCTTGAAAGAGGAAGAGCCATTTTACAAGCCAGTGAAAAGTTAGTGAACGATGCAACGTTATTGGCGAATGGCTGGGAACTGGATATTACCATTGCCTTCGATGGCATTATTCCTATATCCAACTTTTTCCCGATGGTTGATGCGCTGGCCGAGGTCAGCTCAACTCGAGTCAGGCTGCAAGAGGAGATTCTGGCTGGTAGCTGGGAGTCGTTGAATACGGGGAGAGCTGATTTACTGATTTGCCCATCACTGGATACGCTTCCTCAAGAAGTTAAGTCAGAAAAAATTGGTAAAATGAGTATGTATTGGGTAGCTTCCGCTGATCACTATGTTCACAAGCGTAGTGGTAAGTTTGATGAAGCAGCGCGAGAAAAGTATCGGATCATTGCTATTGCAGATACCGCACGTGAGCAACCCGCGCTCTCAATTAATATTATTCAAAAACAGCCTCGCTTGACCGTCACCAACTTTACGGCAAAAGTAGAAGCGCTCACTGCAGGTTTAGGTATTGGTACATTACCAAGCCAAATTGCACAACCTCTTATTGATAGTGGTGTATTGAAACGAATCGAAGGCACTGAAGAACAGCCGATGAATATTATTTTGGCATGGCGCCGGAACACTATGGGTGAGGCAAAATCCTGGTGTATTCAGTACTTAAAAAAGAATTGGAAACTAAAGTAACAACGTAACTTTTACTTCTTAGATTCCCATTGATTACCGAATGTAAGAAGTAAAAGTCATCGCTAATGCTGCGCTTTTCAATTTAAAGGGAGCACCATATCTGCCGTACCGTCTGCAAACTGGACATCGATCTCAAACCCCAAGTTCTGAGCCAACATCAACATTCCTCTGTTTGTTGGCATGGTCATTCCAGACATTTGCTTTGTGCCTTTAATTTTGCAATAGCTGATTATTTTCTGCATCAGCACTTTGCCTAAACCTTTTCCTTTCAAATCTGAACGAACCAAAATAGCAAACTCAGCGTCACTATTGTCTGGTGTAATCAATGCGCGGGCTACCCCTATGATAGACGGTCCGTCAGTATTAAACGCTACCGCAACAAACGCCATTTCGCGGTCGTAGTCGATTTGAGTAAAGTTTGCCAAAGCCTCATGGTTGAACTCTCCAACTTCAGAAAAGAAACGCTTATAGAGATCTTCTTTCGATACGCTATTAATGAATTGAGCATGCAGCGGCTCATCCTCAGGCAAGATAGGGCGAAGCAGGATAGGTTGGCCATCTCGAAGCGTTACAGTTTCGACAAACTCTGCCGGGAAAGGGCGAATCGCTAGCCGTTTTTGGGCGTCTCCTTCGTATTTACACAGTGTGACATCTGCATCAAGGATAGTTAAATCGCTTCCGGACACTAGCACTGGATGGATATCCAGTTTTTGTATTTCTGGTAACTCAACTGCCATTTGGGAGATACGAACCAAGAACTTCGACAACTCAGTAATATCGAGCGCATCTTTGTGTTTCTGCAGGCGAATCTTTCCAGACTTTAGGGCAACAACGACAAGGTAGCGCGCAAGCGTCATGTTCAAAGGAGGAAGTGCAGCGACGGCATCTTGGGCGATATTCCACTCAGAGCCGCCTTGACCAAGCAAGATCACTGGTCCAAAGACTTTATCTACTGCAATACTAATCCGTAGCTCTTCAGCGCTGCCGAGCTTTGCCATCCCTTGTACTAACAGCCCATGTACATTGGCGGAAGGGTAACTGAGCTTTACGGTATCTAAAATGGATAGCGCTGCGTTGGAAACTTCTCGACTGTTTCTTAAATTTAGAGCGACACCGTGAACATCCGATTTATGAGGAATGTCTGGAGAACGTAATTTAACCGCAACAGGGTATCCAATATTTTCTGCCATATGAACAGCTTCAATGTCGTCAGATGCAATCCACGTAGGCAAAACGTTAAACCCGAACAGCTTAAATAATGGGCTGGTTTGATGCGTATCCAAGGTGACTGTGTTTTTATCCAGTAGTCGTTCGTTTACCCACTCTTTTGCTGAACTCACACTTCCAGAATGTAATGGCTCTGCCGTCGTTGGCGTTTCCATTAGTTGTTTCTGGTTTCGTCTGTATTCGACCAAGTGCATGTATGCTACAACCGCACTTTCAGGTGTTCTATAGGTTGGAATACCTGCTTGAGTAAATGCCAGTCGTGCCTCTCTCGACGTTTGTTCTCCTGACCAGTTGGTCAAGATATTAAAATGCTTATGCCGAGGGTGAGATTTGATTGAATTAATAACGGCTTGAGCAGTTTCAAGAGGATCAGAAACAGCAGAAGGACTATGCATAATTAATATCGCATCTGCACAGTCGTTATTCATCAGTGCGTTAATGGTATCAATATAGCGTTCTTGGGTTGCGTCACCAGACAGATCAATTGGATTTCGAGCACGCCAGTTGGATGGAAGTACTGCTTGTAATTGCTCAATGGAAGCGTCATCAAGCGTTGCGAGTTGGCCACCACGTTCAATCAAAGTATCAACGGACATAACAGCAGGGCCGCCGCCATTGGTAATGATCGCTAAACGCTCTCCACGAAGTGGCACAGAATGCGTGAGTGTTTCAACCGCGGCAAAAAGCTCATGCGTATTGCTGACTCGTAACATACCAGTTCTGCGAATAGCAGAATCGTAAATTACGTCAAGTGTATCTCCGTCTTGCTGCTCAAAAGTATTCATCTCTTTAGAGCGGCCCGCTTTTAGCACCAATATACGTCGGTTACGTGAAGCGGCGCGCGCAGCAGACATAAATCGGCGAGCGTCTTGGATATTATCAACATAAAGCAGAATAGCTTCTGTGTTTCCATCCATACTCAAATAGTCGAGCAAATCTGCAAAATCGATATCCTGTCCGCGCCCAATCGAAATGAACGAAGAAAAACCAATGTTCTTATCATTTGCCCAGTCTAAAACAGTGGTACAAACCGCCGCGGATTGTGAGATGAAAGCAATTTTTCCGGGTTTAGCTGCGACAGGGGAAAACGTGCAGTTAAAATTGTGCCAAGGAAGGATGATACCTAAGCTGTTTGGGCCTAAAACTCGAATGTTCAATGATGAAATATCTAAAGGCTTAGGGTCATCAGAGATAACAATCGCAAACGGTGTGCCTCTCTCATCTAGCTCTTTAAGCAACTGCTCGTTACGTGAAACGTTCGTACACAAAATTGCAATATCTGGCGTATAGGGCAGGGAAGCTACATCAGGGTAAGCGATCACGCCAGATACGGCTTTATATCGCGGCGTTACTGGCATAATCGCGCCACCAAATCCACTTTGTAGAAGGTTGCGCATCACAACATGTCCTGCTCGCAATGCTTTTTGAGATGCCCCAATAACGGCCACAGAGTTGGGTTTAAAGAGTTTATGTAGTTTATTCATGCTGACTCCTAGCCGTTTGTAAGTCACGTTGGCTTCTCGGTTTCATATCAATCATAAACGAATAATTTACTGATAAAACATCTTCAGACCAGACATTGCAGAAAATGTGTACGATGCTTATGGAGTTTGTGTTATTCATCACATCAAAATCACAGATTATTGTATTTGATGCTTGATAAACGGCCCTGCTATCGGCATGATTTATCGTAATATTTATCCAGAGCATTTGTTACTTCATGAAAAAAATCGCAATCATCGGCTT
>NZ_JAWOWK010000010.1:0-128133 GCF_033340375.1 Vibrio sp. 1167
AATACCAAAATTACATATCGGCTTATCAGAAACTTTCCAAACTAAATATTAGCCCACGAAGAGGTATAGTTTTTGGGCATGGTTGTACAGACTCAGATATCTCTTCAATTTGATCTGCTCCAGTCAGAGTGGACACTTAACTTAAGTGAATTTTCCATACTTGAAGTTATTCATGTTTTGCTACTTTAAAGTAGAAGCTCTAAGTAACTTCTGTCCAGAGACGTGCCAGAACTATCACTGCTGGCACACTTATGCCCCAAAGTTGTTTAGATTAAATACCCTACAAAATCTAGGGGCAGGCGTTTTCCCCTACCAAATCTAATCCGATTCATGAAGACTAGCATGTGTCTTTTTTGCGTGTGAATAGGCTAAAGTGTGTTCTTGGTGGAAAGTGAACCCTCCAGCTCCACCAACCGTTTGGAAGCAACATATTATCAATTAGTTAGTGCTTTTTTGAAAATGCTATATTTGTATAAGCGCTTCGTAAACGCCATGTGGGTTCATGGCGGCTCATAGTTGAAGTGCTCAGTTCTCTAATTTTAGTCAAACCATCCTCTCAATCTATCTTTACAGGGGACGGTCACTTGATGTACCCCATTAAGCATTCTCCCGCTTGCTGTTCTGAGAAATAGACTGCTAACGACTGTTTTTCATTTTTATTAGTCAAAATAGAATACTCAAAAGCTTTTTCAAGCACCACAAGCCCACGCATGTAATCAGAAATATTACTTGTTGTGGATTTCAATGTTTCCTTAGCTAAATCATAAGACATTCCCATTTGACGAAACGTCATAAAAGATTGAGCCACTTCTCCAACACCTCTACACTCTTCCAGAATATCACGGGATTCACTTACTTCTAGATTAACGCTAGACATAGCGTTCGCATTCAAAATCAAGGTACAGAATAAAAATATCGACTTTTGAAATTTCACAATATCACCACTTAATCGAAATTTATCACACCAACAACCGACCAACCTTCTTGACACCGCGGACACCTGAAATCACTCCTACCAGAAATCAAGCCATTAAGAGATTCGATTGGAATCAAATAATCACTAAATGGTAAAAATCTCACACTACTTTGTAATGTTACTAGCTCTAGGTTCTTATCTATTGTGATGTATTCAAACACTGTTTTCGGTAGCGCATCTGACTCTCGTAACCTCAAAAAAAGCTCAGCTTCCGAAAAACCAAGCGAGATGCTGCCATTGACACCACAAGCACAATTTATTCTGATAATTTCACCAGGCAAACTTATTTCCTTTATCATGAAGATAGATAGCTACATAGTAAATGCGACACTGTATTACTTTTAGTTAAATCATAATTGCCCTGAAACGTGTTTAGACAGCATTTACCTATACAAGATAAATTTAGCCAACAAGCGGTTGACCATTTGTGCAACAAGCCTTTTGCACAAATGAGCTAACGCATCTTTGCCCCATTTCGGATTAAATTATTTACTCAGTATCAGAGAGTACTCGCAGTTTTCCCTAGAATAGGTAATGTGACTAGCCATAGATGCAGGTAATACCAACTTATAGGATTTCATCGTCACCCCAATCCACTAACGAGGTGAACAATGACAAGTAAGAGTAAATAAGCCACCAGAAATTTTGATTAAGAGGTATTTAAATTGAAAAGAGATGTCGCGTTACTAGTAGCCGAAGCGCCTTGGTTTTCTTTCAAAAACAACAGAGATCAAGCGAGTGGACTCCGTTTTTTACAGGGATAAAGCAGTATGTGAACAAAAATGCTAAGAAATTACAGCGTAATATTTATTCATGTGAATATTACGATAATAACTCCTTGGGGTATGCGTTAAATCACCTAGACATGGAAGAGAACATACAAATACTTTACATCGGTGGGCAGTACTACTAGAAACTGCAATAATCAAAGAGTTCACTGAAGGGTATATTAACGAGGGTAAGTTGAACTCTAAACAAGACATTATCACTTGCTTTCATAATGCTCTTTTTCCATTTGATTTGAATATCCCTTTTGCCAATGGTGACGATGGAAGTCCTCAAACTCTTGGTGAATCAATACGTTTTTGGTCAAGACCACAAGGGAGCAGGTCATCCTGTAAACGTCACAAAAGAGTTACTTACTGGCTTGATGACTTGAGTATCGGGCAAAATCGTGAGATTTCTTTCTTAGTTTTAGGTATAAGCGAGTTTAGCTAGTTGTTAGCACATACTACTTTATTAGTTAAACAACAGGATGAAACTAACTATGCCTATTAAAAGAAGAGTTAAAAATAATCATATCAATTATGAGCATGTGGCGAAGCTGATTCTTTTGTGTTCTAAAAAACACTGTTCAGATGCTGAAGCAGGTCAAAATAGGTTCAAAGTTCGTGAAGGTCTCATCCAGAAGATAACGGGCATACCTTTATCTCATGATGACCGCTTTTCCATTATCAGAGAGTTTAATTATCTAGGCTGGCAGGTAGCCATTAACCCTGATTATTGGCTTGTATTTGCGGTGGATGAAGATCAACTATTTAAGTGGGATGAGGCTAGTTACCTGTATGGGCTGGAGCAAAGCATCAAAGCAATACAGCAGGGATATGAGCCGCAACTGGGAGAGATTTACGATTACTATCCACTTAGATCAAACCTAACTGCAAAGTTCTTAGGTTGGTCGGACGAAGATATTCAGGAAAAGCTTGTGGAAGAGGCTTTAAGGGAAGCAACAGATGAAGTTGAAGAAGAGTATGAAGAAACAGGTGATAAATCTCTTCTAGGTATCGGACAGAATGATGAAATCTGCTTAACGAACTTCACTTTTTGGGAGTATCTAGACTTCGAACTGGCTAGAAATGGACTAGTTTTCAAATCTAAATAAGACTGGCGCAGGTGTGTGGTTACTCGATAGTAGCCACTCATCCTCCAAGGAGGTTTGTGTTGTTAACCCCTCAAATACCTATCGTGATCAATACCAGTAATCTTCACAAATGCCTAGAAGATGCGAAGTTAATATCGAAAAAGGTTGGAGAGCAGAACATTCTCTTAGAGCTACAAATTTATCTTTTAAGGATAGATTTATTAATAGCCAATAGCCGTATCCAGAGTGATTGGCAAACCAATGCATTAACCCTCGATAAAATTCTTCGTAAACTTTTAGGGCTCTCAAAGCAGATAGAGTCGTTGATAGATAACCATGTTTTTTCAACTCAATATTGCCTTGATAGTGCTTTGGAACAAGTGAAGGTATTGATTACCGTAACCTGTAAAGATATAGACGGTCGGTAATATTCTTGGTGTAATTTGGTGCTTGATATGATGGTTATGTTCTAAGACAGACTGAGTGATTATATGTCACCCCGACAATTACAAAGGACTGTTTACCGTCTCTCCAGAAATGATTTGTGCAGTTTTTGGGAGTGCCCGTATCTGCTTAATCCTGATTCGTCACAATTCAGTGTGTGTTTCTTCCAACTCTTTTTAGATCACGAATTGCTTTCTCTTTATTAGCAATTCGCAGGGGCCGATCTGAAGTTATGGTATTGTTGATAATGTCAATATTATCACATTTCGTGTGTGTGAACTCGATAACGCCATATGAGGTCCTAAACTCCCCCCTTGCGTCCAGTCGTCATGATCGTAATTCGGTCAATCATCACTTGGGAAATGACACTGTATGGCAATCTGGTTAATAACTTAAAAGTGAACGGCCTACCTAGCGATTTTGGTGTTATAATATTGATAATTAGGAAAAAACTCTTCAATATTGACGCTGCGAATAGCTAAGAAGCTCAAAGCCTATTTTTCAAGCTTTGAGCTTACCTTACGATTTGCTCAGATGATGGCTACAAATTTAACTTTAATGAATACCAAAATTTTTTAAAAGGAACTAAAGATGGCAAGACATAGTGCCAATCGGGGAATACTGGTGCTGGAAAGTCCATGGGAATTGGATGATAGTGACTCTAACCGTTCAAGTGTTGTGCCTTTTATTGAAGGTGTTGCAAAATTAGCAGGGGATACAGAAGTTTACCATGCTGATTTTTATGACAAAAAGAGCTTTGAATATGCCTTAGAATGTCTTTGTAAAGTCAGGTTTTCTAACACTATTGTCTATATTGCAGCTCATGGGTACAAGAAGAAAATAGGTAATATGAAGTTAGAGGATATTCTTTTCGCTATTGGCATGAAATCAAAACAGTACAACATAACAGGGGTTATGTTCGGTTCATGTTTCGTCGGGGGGAATACTGAGTTAATCGAAGTCTTCACCGCTGCCAATAATTTACGTTGGTGTGCAGGTTATGCTTCGACATCTAACTGGCTAAGTGGCACTTTCATCGATAGTGCAATCATTGCGCAGATGATCAATTTAGAAGAAAGTGAGTTCTCTAATCGAGATACACTTGTCGAACATCTTGCTTATGCAATATCCCCTTTCTCAGACCAAATGTACATTGGTGACGATTATGAAGAGAATCCTGTAGCTTTGTCGGACTCATTGCAGTTTATCGTGCAACCTAAGGGACAGGGTTATCATCCAAAAACAGTTTCGTCGGAAGTCTTCATAGCTAAGAAACAGTATGACGTATAAGATCTCCGCCACATGACGGATTAACTCAAACTGTAGTGGATGAGTTGATTTGGCCAATAGATAAGAGGTATTTACAATACCTCAGATTATCCGCTAAATGCTAATTTAGGGAAAGCACTGACAAACTTTTGTCCAGAAGTGAGCTGTGTGGGGGCGAGTACAGGTGCATGACCAACTTATATAATCAAAACTGTCGGAGCGTGTATGAGTCAATACAGCTAATGTCAGCAAGCTCCTCCAAATCATTCGGACTCTCTTAACCGATATGAATCAAGAGTTTGAAATTCTCCTTGGGAGGGAGCTTTGATGCTTGGTCTTGCTATGTACACCAGTGCCTAGGTTAGTCCATATCCACTATTACTTAGAACTAAGATTGATTACTTCTGGTTAAACAAAGCACTACATTGAAAACGATTTTCTACGATTTCATCTGCTACCTCTTTTAAATACTCAAACCATTCGTCATTGACGATGTTAGTCACTAATACATACTCTGTATCAGCAATGCAGAGTAATTGGTTTACTAACTTAGTAAAAAAACCGTTCCCTTGCAGAGCAGGGTGCAAATCTAATCTCTCAATCTGAGCTACTTTCTGCATGGAAAAATTCATTAATAACTGGCACCACGCTTCAGAGTCAGCATTGTTTTTGCAAATAACTAATATCTCACCGTTAGGTAGAACTAATTCCTTGGTAGGTATGCTTTTTTCGTTAGCATATTTAATAATGTGAGTTTTGGTTTTATCAAATTGCGTTAGATAAGTTATGTCACTACGATAAGCAAGATGAATTACTTCCTCTCCATTGCTGTCATGAATTAGTAAGCCGAACTCCCCATTTTTTCCTTTTTCTAATGAGGAAATATATTCTTTTGTTGCAAGCTCAATTAACTGCTCAACTAGATTCTGCCCTGGAACGTTTGGAACTAGAAGTGCTGTAGATGCTTGAAGCTCATGAATAGGGGAATCTAATTTAAATGTGAATGCCATAGGTTTTTCCAAAAAGTTTAATGATGTTTATCCTTACAAGGTCTAAGCCGCTTTTGACATATAACTTGTACTCTACTCGGATGCTTGTAAGGAGAGTCTTTGAAGCATTTTCAATGCATTGTCGAAAATAAGGCTAGAGATATGTTCTGGAAAGTCATTTGGCAATCTCGTATTTAAACGGTCTATAGCTTCTGGAAGCTCGTTGTTCATATGTGCAGTGAGCGTTTCCATTACCAGTGAGCCTTTTTTGCTATATGGTTCTGTCTTGTTTATCAAACATAGTGTTGGCAAGAGCCACTTAGCGAGTGATTTGACTAACGACGTCACCGAACAAGACTGGTCTAAATTGAGTCTGATCTACTGATACATTGATATAGCGGAGATCTGGTTTGCCAGCATCATCTAGAATGATACTGTCATGTATATGTCCATGAACATTGATCTTTCCATGTAATTTCTGAGGATGTATAGGGCAGTGTGTAAACCAGGTATTTCGTTTAGATAGCATCGAGTGAATTTCATTGAAGCCATCTGCGAGCATCTTGCCGCTGACCTTCATGTTTGTACATTGATTGCCAAGTACGAGTACTTTCTTCGTACATTGAATACTTGCAACCTTCTCTAGCCAAAACGGGGTCGTTGCAATATCTCCTAGCAGGATTAACGTGTCACGACGTTGTACAAATGATGCAAGGTTATCAAATAGAATATTATGGTGCTCTTCAGGAGAATCGAATCCTGAACGATATTTCAATATAGTATCATGTCCTAGGTGTAAGTCTGCGGAGAGTACAAATCTACTCATAAGAATATTCTCAATAACGATATTATGAATAATATACACTTGAACTGTAGTATTGTTCAAATAAATATTTTTCTTTACCTTGAATATAATATATAGAAAATAATAAACACAAAGTTTTACTTTTTATTTATTAAAATAATGCACTGTATGTTTGCCTAAGTTTTTAAACCAAAATTGAGTGGCATATTTTTTTGCCAAGATTGGCAACGAAACTGCCAGTAATGGCAGAGGAAGTGTCAGGATTGGCAGTGAATGTGCCAAGTATGGCAGAAGAAATTTAGCAGAAAAAACGATTTTCTATCTTTTGTTAAGTGATTTTAAATAATGTATCCTTATATTAGAACTATAACTTTATAATAATTATAACAGTTATAACATGAAAAAATAAACAAGTAAAAACTATTTTATTGCCATAATTATCTTGGTTCAATTTAATAATCAAATTATTCGTAATTATATTTATGATTTTTATTTGATTTAATAATTAAAAATGTAAAATAAATTTGATTGTTTTTTGCACCGTTACTTTGCTGCTTAGGAGATCAATTGATGTTTTTTAATGATCTGGTGTAGCGTTGTCTGCTAAGCCCAAGCGTTCTGGCGATATCACTTAGGTTAGTTTTGCTATTCGTGGCTAGTTGTTGTTTTAACAGCTCTTTGATCAACTGGTGTTGTTCTAGATTAGCTCCATATCCAACGTCTGGGCCACGCTTAGTTTCAATGCTATTGATTCGTTCTACACATTCGAAGCGATGCAAGATCCCAATCAGTGTGGTCCAAGTATTCAACTCATTGAAAAGCGCCGAGCGTTAGGCACTCTTTATCACTCCACGCGTTTGGTTCTTTAGGATCTAAACATCTCACTATCGCGATACACCATGATGACCATTGACTAAAATCATCTGACTTGATCTGATTTATTTTTTTATAGCTCGCTGGGTAGTGTACTTTACATGTCTGAACAATGTTCTTTGATAGCGAGAGCCAGTCTCCTGCCTTCGCGCTATCTTTACAGTGGCGCAGAAATACTCGTGGATGCGGCGCATAGCCGCTGACCAGGTCATACAGTTGTCGTCCCAGATTTTTCTGTTTGTTAGGTTGTACTAGGTACTTTTCGTAAACAGTGTTGTTCTGGTTGGGCAGACGTTTCAACGCAGTGATAGCTGCGTATTTTGGCTGTTTATAAAGTTTAGTGGACTTGATGGGGTGGTGTTTTTCGCTGTAGTAGTGAGAGCGGCTGCGTAGACGCCAGCATAGTGCGCAGTATGGTAGAACACTGTTCCGAGCGGCATCAACAGCGTGTAAATACCCAGAACGACGTCGCTGAGCAATTTTACAACCTCGAGATTTGGCCTGGTTTTTTAAGTCATTGATTGCTGTTTCTATCTGTAGTCTCAACAGCATTGCGTTTTTGATCTAAGTCCATTAGTCATCATGTCAATATGGTTTGTTGCTTATTTTATATTACGAGCCAGGTGATGAGAATCTAAGATACGACTAAATAATAGAGAAATAAAGGTAATAAAATGTTTGTAAGACAAGAGCAGTTAGCTAAAGAGATCGGGGTAAGCGTAAGTACTTTGTGGCGTTGGCGTAGAAAAGGAAAAATGCCGCCCGTCGTAGCACTTAGTTCTAGAGTGGTAGGCTGGCAGAGAAAAGACATTGAGCGCTGGCTAGAAGAACAAAAATAGATTGCGACTTGTTACTGCGAGAACAGTGTTCTCGCTTAGCCCTCGTAAATATAAGTATGTCATTGTTTATATGATTAATAACACGAATAAAAAATGCTCTTGCAGGAACCTTGTTCCTGCTTTTGTCTATCTCAGGGATCCAATTTCTGCTCGAATCTTCATTAGTTGAACGGAGAACAATGTTCTCCGAAATGACGAAAGGCAGAGTCAGGTTTATCCGATTAGTGTCTGGGTATATCAGGCAAAGGCTGATAGCTTTCAAACGCTTTTGCGAGAACACTGTTCTCGCTCACATCATCAAAAACTGAAGTTTGGTCATTTAATTAATAAATAAAAATGCTCTTGCTAGAACTATGTTCTAGCTGCTTGTAATCCCAATAAATACATGATTTACCTCTTTGTATTAGACCTAGTAATTGTGCTTTAATGCACTTTGATGCTTATTTGGAGGGGTTATGGCTCGGAAGAATGATGGAATTATTTGGCATTTGATGGATGCGCCGTGGTGGGTGAGTATCTTGTTCTCAGCAGGCATTTATGTTGGTTTATCTTTCCTATTGCCAGGGTTAGCGGCTCGCAGTGATAACTTCATCTTCAATGCCATTGGGCCGAATCTTCCGCAAATGGCACCGTATTTTGCTTTTTTGTTTTTAATTCCAGCTCCAATTTCGTTCTTTAAGCAGTATCAGCGAAAGCATAATTATCTTGCGACGACATCTCAAATCAGAGCACACAAAAACACGACTCCGCTTAATTCCCTCAGTTGGATTGAATTTGAAAGCTACATTGGCGAGTACTTTAAACAGCAAGGCTACGACGTTAAACAATCTTTCTCAAAGCAGGCAGATGGAGGGGTTGATATTTGGTTAACTAAAGACGGTGAGTTGAGTCTTGTACAATGTAAGCACTGGAAAGCTAGAAAAGTCGGAGTTCAAGTCTTAAGAGAAATGTATGGTGTGATGATCGACAATCGTGCTAGCAAAATGATCATCGTAACATCGGGAGATTTTACTTCTGAAGCCATCGCCTTTGCTCAAGAGAAGCGCCTCTGGTTGGTTAATGGTAGCGAGCTAGTCCACATGATTGAAGATGGTCGCAGCTTTATGAATAAGCCTGTCATTGATGAGCCTACACCCGATCCTCATTCCAAGGTTTGCCCAAACTGCCAGTCTAGCCTTGTAATCCGTGTTGCTAAAAAAGGTCGTAATGCGGGTAAAAGTTTCTATGGTTGCTCTGCGTATCCTAAGTGTCGCTACACTTGCGACTGTTGAATGTGAGGAGGGTTCAAGCAGTCTAACCGTATAGAAGGGTGTACTCAGAACATAAAAGTTAACCTTTTAAGCCTAATTTTCAACTGAAAATGCTATTGCGAGAACATTGTTCTCGCTCAAATCATCAAAAACTAAAGTTTGCTCATTTCATTGATAAATAAAAAGCCCTCTCAGTGCAGAACTCTCTGGTGAAAAATGTGTTACCCATTATCTTTCATAAGTGGGTTTGTCAGAACCAATGGGGTAATGAACGTAAGCTCTGAAACACTTTTGCCCCATTCCTGTTTAGAATTGTTACTCTTATCATTTCTGAACAATCCCATTTGAACAAATATTACTAATACCGATATAGTGCAACTAACTACATAAAGGATGGTCACGCACGGATTATGGGTAACAGAAAAATCGCTGTATTAATTGATTCAGAAAACACTCCGCACTCAAAGCTAAACCTGATTATTGAAGAGCTTTCTAGTTTTGGGCAGATCATCGTTAAACGTGCATATGGTGATTTTTCTGCTGAGCAACTAAAAAACTGGAAGCAGCCTTTAAATGAGTTAGCTATTCAAGCCAAACAGCAATTTGCCTATACATCTGGAAAAAACTCCACGGATTCTTTAATGATTATTGATGCAATGGATCTCTTATACAGTCAACGGTTTGATGCTTTTGCTTTGATATCCAGTGATAGTGACTTTACAAGTCTTGCTACGAGGTTAAGAGAGTCAGAGATACATGTTATCGGTGTTGGAAAAGCGATGACTCCTACTTCTTTTAAAAACGCTTGTGACGACTTTGTTGCAATAGAGAACTTAAACGCTGATGTTGATCTTGAGGAAGCACAATCAAGCTCTAATCAAGACGCAGAACGCGAACTATGGCGATTAATGCATCAAGCTTGGCAGAACTATAGAGATGAATCGGGTTGGGCAAAACTAGGTGAAATTGGCAAATATTTAAAAAGATTGAAGCCAGATTTTGACCCTCGAAACTACGGCTTGAAGAAGTTATCTGACTTTTTTGATAAATATCCAACGCGCTATAGAACCCGTAACACTAAGCGCTCTGGTATGGAGTTTCAGTTGATAACAAAGGCTAGCAAACAAAAATGATTTGCAGCTTCGCTGACGTTATACGGCAATTAGGTAACTCAAAATTGCCCCTTTCCCATTTAGATTTATTACTCATAACAATTTTTGGTATCAATGTCTGACCAAATAATTTTAATGATTCGATCTGGTTCTGACTAGCTCATAATGTGAACAATTCCCTGTCTACAGGCTTGTTGGCGCTTTAGGATTTCTTTTTGTGTGTTTGTCATCATTTTGATGTGAGTAGACAAAGGGTTGTGAGATATAAATAGTCAATTCAATCCTTTAAGCGTATAAGTATTTGTGCGATTATGATTTGTTGAAGACGTGGGCTTGGTGGATAAAATGACAATTCAAACAAGAGAATCAAATATAAAAAAGATGCTTTATTCATGCTTGTTACTAGTTTTTGTAGTCGTGATGGCAATAACATTCATATTTAATGAATATCAAACTCAAAGAGAACGAATTTTACTTGGTTCTTCTCATGAACTACGTTCTAAAGTTGAGTCTAGCTTAGGCGTTTATAAAGATTTTTCAAATTACGTATTTAAAGAAATTGAGGATGACCAAGATATTTTTAGGTTGATGAGTGAAGCCTATTTTGGTGATGAGAGCATAAGAACATCTAATAGAAATTCAATATACTCGATGCTGGAAGAAAAGTATAAAACTCTTACAGATTTTAACTTTCGACAGTTACATTTTCACTTTAAAAATGGTGATAGTTTTTTACGTGTCCACAAACCTGAAAAATTTGGTGATAATTTATTCTCTATAAGAGAATCGGTAAGGATATCCAATAAAGAAAAGCGATTTGTACAGGGATTTGAAGAAGGTAGAATATATAACGGTTATCGATTCGTTTATCCAGTAGTATATAATGACATTCAGATAGGCACTTTAGAAGTATCCCTATCAATGGGTAGTATCGTCAATTTATTGTTTAATCTATATCCTGAACAAGATTTTTTCTTCTTGATGAATAAGGATGTTGTGAATTACAAAGTGTTTGATGATACGAAGAATAACTACATACATAGTAAAATAGCCAGTGATTACTATGTAGATAAAGACGTGCTAAATAAAAGCCTGAAAAACCTGAAGTTTACTGAACTTGAGGGTGATACTGAACTATTTAAAAAACAGCTTGATCCTCATATTAAAACTGGTAATACTTTTTCAAAAGAGTTCAATGTGAATGGAAAATATCTGATTGTATCTTTCTTATCAGTTGAAAATTTTAAAAGAGAGCACGTGGCCTATTTAATTTCAATATCAGAAGACGATACATTAATGCTTATGAAAAGAAACTATCTGCTGTTTAATTTTATGATATTCATAGTGTTAATCTCATTTTTTGTAATTGTTTTTCAAAGTTATCGAAATCAAAATAAACTACTTAAAATGTCAACCATAGACTTTCTAACTCAAGTGCTAAATAGAAATAAGATGGTTGAACTATTGTCACAGGAATACGTTAAAGCAAAAAGGTATAATTCCATATATACCGTAATGATGATTGATATTGACTACTTTAAAAGCATCAATGACGAGTTTGGTCATGCTGTTGGCGATGATTATCTAGTTCAGTTTAGTAAATTAATCCATAGAAACATAAGAATTAGTGACTCTTTTGCTCGTTGGGGCGGTGAGGAGTTTGTTCTATTGCTTCCCAACACAGATGAAGACAGCTCGATGCTAGTTGCCGAAAAATTGCGAAGTTTAATAGAAAAATATATTTTTTCAGGCCCTAAAAACATAACTGTAAGTATCGGTATCTCTGAGTTCCAATTAGATGACAGTAGTCTAGAAGATGCCATAGAAAGAGCTGATACAGCACTTTATCACTCGAAAGAAAATGGCAGGAACCAAGCGACACGCTGGAGTGTGATTAAGTTTTAATCTTAATCGCCTAAAATCAGACCAAATTGGCATATGACATGTGCCAATTTGATTGGATACATCATCGAGCGACCGTTCAGTGCCTGAAGTTATTAGTGCTTTTTAAATCAATGAAAACAATTACTTGGTGATACAGAAACATTGCGACCGCTACTTTTTGCTTTGTACAGAGCAGAGTCGACCTGCTCTAAATAAAACTCAATTGTACTCTACGTTAAGGAACATAACTGTATACTTCGACAGAAGTTGTGATTTGATGGGAGATGCCAATGATTTCACAAGAGATAGCGATGGTTTCAATATTCCTTCGAATTCTTTCCGCTAGCTCAAGGATTTCAAAACTAGATGCTCCAGATATGACCACTAAAACTCTTCGCCTCCCATCCTGAAAGCGAAATCACCAGAACGTCGACTAAACACATGCTTTAACACACAATGTCAGGAACCTAAGCTATGCACTAACACTGCAGACCATTTGGCATACCTGAGCTAATCTATGAATCGCTAAGTTAGTAAAATAGCTAAAACACTTTTGTCCAAAAGTGAGTCAGTGGTTTTTGGGAGTGCCAGCATCTGCCTACTCGTGATTCGTCATAATTAAGTGTGTGTTTCTGCCAACCCTCTTCAAATCTCGAATGGCAGTCTCTTTACTAGCAATCCGCAGGGGCCGATCTGAAGTTATTGTATTGCTGATAATGTCAATATCATCACGTTTCGTATGTGTGAACTCGATAACGCCGTAAGGGGTCCTAAACTCTCCTTTGCGTCCTGTTGTCATGATCGTAATTCTATCAATCATCACTTGTGAAATGACACTGTATTCTGAGAGTGCCGATTCTAGAGAGATGTAATTGTACTCTCCTCGTCGCAAGCATTTAGCAATATATTCAATGGTATAACTGCCCTTATGACGACTGTATGAGAATACATAAACACCGTTACACGTTCGCTCTATTACTCCTGCTTTTACTAAACGTGGCAGGCTTTGTTGGAATGCTGTAAGTGAATCATCAAAAAATAATCTTCTGAGATCACTCTTCCGATAAACATGTATGCCTTGCTTGTCAAACCTATGCAGGCGCTCCAATGCAGTCTTAATGTTCACTTCGATACTCATAAGTAGTCATAAAAAGTAAGTATGACATATATTTTTATCCACTTATAATTGAAGCTAAAGCATCGATAGTCGCTGATACCGTAGTGATGCCTAGCTTGTTTTTCTCGGTTAGGATCCTAACTCGGAATCTATGATGATGAATATGATTCTTTTAGGAGGGGAATAGCAGCACTAATAGCCCAGAATCCGATCTTTTTCATTTTTTTGTAGGAGTTTAACTAATTATTATTTCTCTAATTTAATAATTAAAAAATCAAACGGTTTTTATTTAATAATTAAATGTTAATGTGATTTTCAAAATAGTGGTCAAAGGTCCTTTACAAAGAGAATATTACTTGATAAATATAGTATTCATTGAATTTATCTATATATATCAAGAGGGTTGTCGATATGTCTCAAGTTTTGGTTTATTCTAAACGTAATCGTGAAATGAGTTATCTATCTACAAGAGAAGAACGTAAAAATAAGATTAATAATTTTAAAGTGGCTTACAATGAAATTTCAGATGAAGAAGCATTACGCAGAGCAAATTCTATTAATTTAGATGACAATAACAATGTTCAAAAAGTTCTTTTTAAAAGAAAAGATATTAAAGAAAGTAAAGAATGTCGAGTTCCTGGTTTATATGGTTGTAACCGTTATAAGTCAAGAAAAAATGAGACATTCAACGTGTTCTAACGTTGTTCTTTTTTTGCACAACTCTAAAGCCAGTGGACTTGTATCAGGCAAGTGATAAAAGCCTTGGAAATTCCGTAATTAAAGATGTTGGCAAGAGAATTTGCCAAGATTGGCAATCAATGTGCCAATGCTGGCATTGAAAGTGCCAGTAGTGGCAGAAGAATTCTTGTAATAAATTAAGCTTACTTTGGCTTAACCTTCACTTTTTTAAAATCTAACGTTATATTAGAATTATAACTTTATAATAGTTATAACCGTTATAATAGTTATAACATGAAAAATTAATAAAATAAAATTTATTTTTTATGTGTTAATTTTATTGCCAAGGAAAATTAATAGTAACTTTGTTTTTATTATAGATTAATTAAATTTAGAGTAATGTTTGTTGCTCACGGATATTCATTTATTTTCTAGGTTTTCTTAAGGCAAAGTTACTTTGTCAAAATTATCGACTTAAGTAGTCAACTTTAGCGAGATGTAAACATCCCAGGATAGTATCAACAAACATCCGTTTTCTGACACTAGAAGGGAGTGAGCTGTTTGCAGTCTCATAAAATAGGGTTTGGATTTTTATGATACCCAACTGATTGATGATACTAGTTGTGATACCAAAAAGGAGAGTATTGTGGAGAGTATGGGACGGACATTCGCTTATTGTCGTGTATCGACTAGCGAGCAAACTGTGTCAAATCAGATCTTAGCTATCAGAAATGCTGGCTACGATGTTCAAGAACACCGAATTGTACATGAAACAGTTTCTGGTAGTGTGCCTGCAACTGAACGATGTGAGTTCAAAATGTTGATTGAGCATAAACTAGAACCAGGGGACAAACTAGTTGTATTAAAGCTAGATCGACTAGGAAGAGATAACATCGATGTTCAGCATACGATTAGTATGCTGTTAGAGAAGGGCGTTACGCCAATATCTCTGGATCTGCCGACCGCTGATCTAAGCTCAGCGGAGGGCCGATTGATGCTGCAAATGTTCTCAGCATTTGCTGAGTTTGAGCGAAATCGAATTCGGGAGCGGACGCTAGAAGGGCAGGCTAGGGCTAAGTCTGAAGGTAAGCGGATTGGTAGACCAGAAGCACTAACCACAACTCAAAAAGTCCAAGAATGTAGGGCAAGAGGGCTGAGTCAATCTAAGACAGCAAATGCTCTTGGCATCTCGATCCCAACGGTTAAGCGCCATTGGAATAAGAAACTAACGGAAAGTGCTCAATGAGAACAATGTTCCATGATACTGAGAGGCGGAGAGCTACCAGATGTAGTTATTAGCTAAGAGGTTTAAACGATATTGCAAGAACCTTGTTCTTGCTTAGCTTATCGAATAATACCAAGTTCTCTCGCCGACATTCAGTAGAAGTCTTATCTTTTGCTAGTTTTGAATAAGCTGCTAATTGATGCATGATAACCATATCGAGAGTGAATTGCTCTTTACTCGGAACAATGTTCTTATCGCAATCTTAAAATAGTAAAGATTGGGTATTTGATTAATCAATAAAAAACTGTGGAAGAACAATGTTCCGAATGATAAGTCAGAGAACCTTTCTTTTAATAAGAGAGGCTTTCAGAGAGTAGTGCTTGTGGAGTTAATAATTAATACTCAACAACTAGCTTTCTAAAAATATAATTAATTAAAAGTCCTGAAGAGTAGTTTTGCAATTAATAATAAAAAGGCCGAGATAAACTCGACCTTTTTATCCAACGCTTAACCGCCAGTTGGCGCGGAAGTAACCATCTATTAGCGGATAAAATAGTGATACATTTACTTGTATTAAAACTAATTTTTCTTTAAGCCACCAGTGAGGTGGAAGAAATTACTTTTACTGTTAAAGATGAAGTAATATTAGTTTAAATATATCTTTAAGCCACTTTCTAGATAGAAGCTCTGCTTCTTGCTACGGGATTTAATATATTAGATTGTTTTTTCTTAATCAAGAGTTTTTTCAACTTGACTAAAAAGTTTTTTATGTATAATGAAAAACATTAAAAACTATATTGAATTAAAATTTTTTAGTTGAGTGGTTTTAATTGGTGTGTATGTATCATTAACCTATATGATCACCTAAGTTTGATACTGCGAGAACATTGTTCTCGCTAGGTTCCTAAAAGATGAAAGTTATTCAATTAAATTAGCGAATAAAAAGTCGTGAGTAGGGGGCGAGTGAAAGATTTAGAGCAATGGGCAGTGCCACCTGAGTTTTTCAAAGTGCAGTACACTCCGCTAGATCCCCATCCCAGAACGTTCTACCTCTTCATGCAGCTCTTTCCAGTCAGGACAATACTTGGCGACTAGTTTCCAAAAGTTTTTGCTATGGCTTTTTTCTACGGTATGGCATAGCTCATGAAGGATTATGTAATCCATCACCTTATTGGAAAACTCCATGCAACGAGGGTGGAACTCCAGAACATTGTTCTCGGTACAGTTAGCCCAACGTGCATCAAACTTTTTTATGTGGAAAGTTGTGGCTTGCATGCCCGTTTCCTGTTGCCAATAGCGTAAGCGAGAAGCAATTTTTTCTAAGGCTTTCTGTTTGTAGAAACGTTCTAAAGCTGGTTTGAATCGCTCACGGCTGACGAAGTGGCCTTCGGGAGAAAGAACTTTAAAACGGCTTTGGTTAAACTTTACTTCTACCGTCGATAACTCTGGCGCTGGGATCACTTCACAATAGAAAGAACGGCCACGATAAGGCGCTCGGCTACCTGTGACTATTTCTTCTTTTAACGGTCGATTGACTTCCGCTAAGCGCTCTTTAATCCATCTTGCTCTGTAACGAATCAGCTCACGTTGCTCATCCTCAGAGACACTTGGGCCTCTGAGAAGAACAGTCTTACCTCGTTCTACAGTAACGTAGTGGTGACTGAGTTTTGAGTCGAGCTTAAATTCCCACTCGATTTCAGTTGTACCGTATTGAAAAATTGGCATGTGTTTCTTTCGTCATTGATGAAGCAAAGGATCAGTTGTTCAGCATAATACTGAAAATTTCAGCAGAGTGCTGACGTGCTACTGTCATATCCCAGCCTCCAAGACCACGTAAAATCGTTCTGATTGTTTTTTTGATCTCATTATGAATATCAGTCTGCTTTTTCCATATCGGTGACAACATGACTTCAGCGATATCAGGGTGGCTAAAGATGCCTTTAGTCCATGCTAGAGCTTCAGCTTCCTCTACCTGTTTTTCCAGATAGTTGAACACGGCTCGCTCTGTTGCTGTACCCAAGCCCATTTCAGATGGCTTGGCATCTTTATCACGAACACGCTGAGCAAAAAGCTCTAGCTGTTCTAGGAATAGTGCTTGTTCAATACGTCCTTCACGTTCATCTTGGATAAGCTTTTCTAGCTCTTCTTCCAAGTCGCCAAAGAAGGCAGGATCTTTACCTTTACCCGTCTTAATGGTGTGCTTGAGTTTGTTCTTCATTATTAACGCCGCACTCCCCGCACTTTTTTGTTTGCGGAGTAGATCCATATCCGCAGCATCTAGAATTGAAATTTCACGGCCTAGCAAGCTCTTAACTTCACTTGCTTCTATATGCTCGTCGAGTATGTTTTTAAGCAGTTCAGATTCAGATGCGGTGATGCGAGCCGTATCAGCACTCTCAGGCATTTTGTTGCGCAGTTGGAGTTTTATCTCATTTAGCACTTTGAAGTAAGGCTGATATTTAGATGCGCGTTCGTCGGGTAACACGATATCTAAGCGGCTATTGAATCCAGCGAGAGCAACGAGGAAATCTTCAACAATATCTAGACGAGTATCTGGATCTAGGTAGAGTTCGGCATCCTCTTTGTAAGGTTCAGGTTGTTTCACGGGGTTGTGCTTTTTCGGAAGAATGTCTAACACTTTTGTCAAAGCAGATTGAAGGCGTGGTAACTCCGCTTCGACGTCCGTCCATACTTGATCGGGCTGTACGTCACCCCCATAAACTTTCAGCGCTTCATCTAGGTATTCAACCACACCGAAATAATCGACAATGTAGCCTGCTTTCTTGCCTTTTCGAGTTCGGTTTACACGAGCAATAGCCTGAAGCAAAGTATGTTCTTTTAGCGGTTTATCCAAATATAAAGTGCTAACAATAGGGGCATCCCAGCCAGTTAACAGCATGTCAGAAACGATGATTAACCCAATGTTGTTAAACTTGGTTTCTTCTTTGGTATTAGCGGATTCATCACCATAAGGCAGCTTAAATTCATCATTCACCAAGCTTGGGATCTTTTCAGACGGTACGGCTATCGGTGTTTGGCTTTGTTGGAGTTCCCGCTTGATACGCTCTTCGATAGTTTCAAGTTTTGAGGTTGAGCCTGATGCATAGTGAGCTTGTTGCTCACTAATACCTGTACGCTTATCTGTCATACTACCGAGAGAGATAACCACTCGGCTTTCAAAGGTCGGCAGACCTTTGTTTTTACGCTCCTGCATGATTTGGTTCAGTACGTCTTTATAGCGAACAGCCATATCACGCCCGTCACATACCAGCATGGCTTTAAAGCCGCGAGGCTTCACACTTGATAGAAAATGTTCGACGAGATAGCGAGCATTCTCCTCAATACGCCCGATAGCACCACGACGTTTTTTGAGTAACTCTTGCTTTAGCTTTTTCTTACGGGCTAAAGGCTCATTACCAAATTCATCCTCAAAAGCTTGTTTTAGCTTTCCGTCGCTACCCCATTGCGCCATACCTTCAAGATATTTAATAGGCAGCGTTGCACCATCTGCAACCGCCTCGTCGAGGCGGTAAGTATCGATGTACTCTTTACCGCCGAATGTACCCAGGGTTTCTTTATCGTCTTTAAAAAGCGGGGTGCCAGTAAATGCTATGAACTTGGCATTAGGTAAAGAAGCACGCATGAATGCAGCAAGGAATCCATACTGACTGCGGTGAGCTTCATCAACCATCACGAAAAAGTTTGGCTTGGTACTCAGAACACGAAAATCAACTTTCTCTTCGCTCACGAGTTCCCATTTGGCTTTTCTAGGATTGCCACTAGCATCGGTTTGACCGTGAAGAACATTGTTCTCCTTTAAAATCCAGCATTGTTCTTGTCCCGAATCATCCTTTCTCAAAACGCGTCTGACACGACTTTTAGAGTCTGCAATGGAATCCTCATCTTCAGACTCTTTTGCGGCCTGTATCTGCTTACCATCGCTCTCTTGAAACTTTTGAACGGTCGAAGTAAAAATGGTGCCGTAGTCATTGCTGAGCATAGCTTCTAGCCCAGCGACGGAATCTGCTTTAATCGATTCAAGGCCGACATTAGTAAAGGTATTATGGATCTGACGGTCAAGGTCAGTGCGGTCGGTAAGAATCAAAATACTTGGGTTATTGAAACCAGAAATTTCGGCTCGCATTAAACGGGCAAGTAGCGCCATCGTCAGTGATTTACCACTTCCTTGCGTATGCCAAACCACGCCGCCAAGTTCTTGGCCTAATAGCTGTGGGTCTTTACCCTGTAGACGGAGTAGCGTCTTCTCTACTGCACGCCACTGTTGGTAACGTGGCAGCTTCTTGATCATGACGCCTTTCTCGATTTCATACATAGGGTAGAAACAGACTAAACGCACAAAGCGGGAAGGCTCGAATAATGCCCACAGTAGCTTGTCTTGCTCTGTAGGTTTCTTTCCTAATTGGTTTTCTAATTCGGTAAGAACAATGTTCTCGTCAGGCTTTTTCGGATCAAATTTGTAAGTTAGATAGAACTGTTCTGACGCATAGATAGCGCCATACTTGGCTTGGCTGCGATTAATGGCGGCACAAACCATATTAAAGGCAAAGTGTTGAGTAAAAGTGCCTTGGTAGCCATCAATTTGTGCAATGCCTTTGCTGAGCTTAATTGAGCTGTTTTTACACTCAATCAAGCCAAGGGGTAAGCCATTAATGAATAACAGTAAATCGGGTTTAAAAAGTTCATCGTTAGCATTTTTGCCAACGTACTGATCAACCATATGGAATAAGTTACCCTCGGCACCCGTTTGGTTAATGAAGCGGATACTACGAGGTTGACCATTTTTGTCTTTTTGTTGCAGGTTCGATTGAAACAGAACATGCTTCCAGAACGCATGGTTAGCCAGCATTAAGTCGCTGTTATGCTCAAACCATATGTCTCTAAGCTGTTTAATCGCTTTGCTTGCTCCGTTCGGAACCTCGACCAGCCAAGGGTTAAGGGCGTGTAGTCTGTCAGTTAACACCGACTCTAGAATAACAGGCTCAGTCTTGTGTGTTTGCTCTACATCTCGACCTTTAATGTGCTGATAACCAAGAGTTTTTAACCATTCAATCGCTGGACGTTCTACCCCAACTAGCTCTGGACTCGATGATTCTGCCTGACCTGACATACCTTATTCCTTTATTTATTGTTATTCATTTTTTATTGTTCATTTAAATTACGTTTTTTGCTTTTTAGATGCCTTCGCTTGAAGGCATCATGAAGCAATCGCTAAGCGGCTTCAGTTTCCTCAACGGGAACTCGCCACTCACCTGTAAGTAGCTTCTGCATCAAGCCTTTTTTAAGTTGTTGAGTTTCAGACTTTTGTTTTGCCAATAGCGTTATCTTTTCGTCAACGGTCGATAGTACTAGAGCTATTTGCTCTTGTTCTTCTAAATTAGGGCAAGGAATCAAAATTTCTTTAATGATCTGACCATTTAAGTTTTTTTGAGAGCCTTCGTTCCCGATAGCGCGAATCTTTTCGTATTGAGAAGACAAGTAGTGATAGCAAAAATGGGGATTCAGCTTTTTGGAGCATATTATTGCGGCACAAGCTTGATTGGTTGACGCTTCAATTCCTAGCATAGCGACCCTTCCTCTAGTTTGACCTTGTCCGTACATAGCCATCAAGATAGTATCTGGCGGGAACATCTTTGCCGCGGAATTCTTTAAACCTTCATCTGTGATCTTTTGTGAAGAGTTAGTAATACAATTAAAATTCACTTCACCAGTAGTAATCCAAGGTATAGTTCCATTTTCCCAGAAACTAGCTTTTTTTCTAGACGGCGTACCTCCGCTAGTTACTTTGGCTACAGAACCAAGCTTTAGAAAGCCCCAATGCATTGGTAGCCCATTATCTTCAAACTCAGCATGCGGTTGCCAGTCCCCATTCTCGTCTTGAACACCTATACCCTCTGAAAATAGCTTTTGCATTAAGCCAGTTTTCAGCTTTTCGGTTTCTGCAATTTTCTGGTCGATAAGGTCGATTTTCTTATCAACTGTTGAAAGAACTTCCGCGATTTTTTGTTGTTCTGGATGTGGGGGGAGTAATATTGGTGTTTCTCGGACTTGCTTCAAGCTAATCTGAGGGTATGCTTGCCCCGTTAGAATACGCTCGTAATAACGATTATAACGCTCTTGTTGCAATGCCTGCGCTACGTAAGAACTAGAAACCCCATCAATCACACTTATTTTGGCAATATGTTGGTTAATATTGGCCTCTGGAATTTCATCTGGAAGAGTTGCAATGCGGCCAATATTCCCCGTAATCGTCATCAGAATATCACCTGATTTGATTTTCGAACGTCCCATCGTTACATGGGCTTTTTTCGATATGAAATTCATTCCTTTACGGTTAAATCCGTTAGCTGTAACACATTCACTTCGCAAGAAAGGAATACTATCACTACTTTCTTCTACCCACTCAAACCCATAGGTGGTTGGTGTCGCGCCTTTTGTTATGAACGTAGCAATATTCTCTAAGTTCTTTATGTCCCAATCTGATGGCTTACGAGTGATTAAATCAGTCATTGCTTTTCTCTCTTGTTAAAAGAGACATAAAAGATGAAAGTTGTTTGTCTACTTCTTTTAGTTGTAATTCAAGGCTATGCAAATTATCTAAGGTATTTTGAATGTTGATAATCTCTTCTTTCTCAGAAGTATCAATATAACGGCTGATATTGAGATTAAAGTCATTCTGCTTGATTTCAGCGATATCAACGACACGCAGGTACTTATCAATAGTGACAGCGTCAACTAGTTCCGAAAGTTTATCTTCTGTTTGCTCTTCTGTATCAACTAAAGTTTGTTTCGCTTTGTTGTACTCGGTAGAGATACGCTTAATGTCGCCTTCGCGAAGGAAGTTCATAGCCTTACCTTCCCCAAATTCAGCAGATGCATCAACGAAAATAACCTTGTTCTTCAGTGCAGCAGGTTTGTCTTTATTGATGATCAATACAGCAGCCGCAATGCCTGTGTTGAAGAAAAGTGCTGGCGGCAAACCAACTACACCTTCGATCAAGTCGCCTTTAAATTCATCGTTGCCGATAAGCATACCTTTACGAATTTTACCCTCATCACCTTCACGGAACAGTACACCGTGAGGAACGACAACGCCGATGCGACCATCATCTTTCGTTGAGGCAATCATATGCTGAACAAAGGCTAGATCTGCTTTCGTCCTCGGTGCAACGCCAAGGCCAAATCGACCATAAGGATCTTTAAGGTCAGTGCTGTATTTAACATTTCTCTCTTTGCCGTTATCACCAACTATCTTACCGCCATTCAATTCTAATGGTTCCCACCAGTTTTTGATTGAAAATGGAGGGTTGGCAATGACACGGTCGAACGTTTGAAGGCCTTCGCCATCTTTATGTAATGGGTTTACGAGAGTATCGCCGCGCTTGATGTCACCATCTAAGTTGTGCAAGAACATGTTGAGTTTGGCAATTGCCCATGTTCCTAGGTTCTTCTCCTGACCGTAAAGTTTACAGTTAGGCTTACCCATGATAGTGCCATTCTCGTAGTTTTCTTTAATGTGACGAGCTGACTCAACCAACATACCGCCACAACCACAGGTCAAATCGTAAATCTCGTGACCAGGTTGTGGGTCAATCAGCTTAACAATAAGCTCTACCACTTCGTGAGGGGTGTAGAACTCGCCACCTTTCTTGCCAGCATCATCAGCAAATTTACCAATCAAATACTCGTATGCATCACCAAGTAGGTCGGCTTTGTAGAGGTTTTTATTGCCCAGCTTGTGCTGGTTAAAATGGCGGAGTAGGCGAGTCAGTAGCTCATTGCTGAGCTTCTCTTTATCACCGAACTGAATAGCCGTGAGCACTTTTTCTAGTGATGGGTTTTGGTGTTCGATTTCAGCAAAGGCTTCATCGATGTACTCACCAATATTTTCCGTTCTTTCGATCAGCTTGTTCCAACGTGCATACACAGGAACGAACTGCTCTGGGTTATCTTCCTGAATGAGCGCCATTGCTTCTTCAGCGCTGCAACCTTCCTCTTCCATCACGGCTTCTACACGCTCGTCAAATACGTCTGAAAGACGTTTTAAGAACAGGAGACCAAAGATATAGTTTTTGAAATCTGAGCTATCTACGGTGCCACGCATGATGTTTGCGCTGCCCCAAAGCCATGTCTTTAGCTCTTCAAGGCTGATTTTTTCTACTGCGGTATTGGTTGTCATAAGAATCTCTTAAACGTTCACGGCTCGCTCAGAACCTTGGTTTGAGCGAAGAACAAAATTGTGGGCATTATAACGCAACAAGCGTTGATTGAGAGGCTTTAGATTCAGGAATTAAGCGCTGTAGTAAGGTTATGATTTGATGGGGGATACTCCCTGCTACCTTATGAGTGTCGTGGTAGCAGGGCAGTGTTGGTTGTTAAGCTGCGGACTTGGTAGTTTCAGATGGGGCTGTCTTAAAGTAAGCATAATTACGAGCGTTTTTATGCAGCTCTACTTTTGCTTTCTTGCTACTGCTACGGAATGTCCCAACTTCGAAGCCTAATGAGTTTAAGAGTCTTTTCAGGTATGACGTCGCCTTGTTTGGTTTCGCCTCTTGATGAAGAGGCTTGCTAATGTGTAAGCCATCTTTAAAAGCCCAGTTTAATACCTCTTGCTTCAAATAGCAGGCTTTTACAATCTGGCGAACATCGTCTTTGTGAATCCAAAAAGCGTCACGACCGACAGAAAACCCATACTTTCTCAAAATATTGTCATAGATGAACATCGCGGCAGAATGGTGCTTGTCTTCGATTTCCACTTTGTCACCAGAGCGATTAACGAACGGGAATGAATCAAACACACTTCGATTGGCTAAGAACTTGAAGTGGAAGTTAACGTCATCTTCTGTAACCTTCTTCACTCCGTAATCACGTTTGATCTGAAACTTAGTTAAAGAAGCGTTATCAGAAGACGTCCTTCTGTCTTTAGCCCATAACCAGGAAGCTTGTTCTTGAGTTAAATCAGGTGAGGATACAATCGCTTGCACTTCTAACTCTTTGTACGCTTTGGCTGCCAGAGTTGCACTCTTTTGAGCAAACAGTTGTGCTGTAAAAGAGGATGGGGCCGATGTAGTCATGAAACCGAGTTCTTCCAACGTTAAATGTAAATGCAAGGCTAAAGGAGCGAAGAAGCGCTTTTTAACGTTGTTGAATGCAATGTTTAACTTGTCAGTTGGTTGGACATGGAGTGTTGGTTTGTACGTCGTCTCTTTGGCATGTGGCGTAATGAAATCTTTGTATGCATCAACGGCAAACCAAATTTGTTTTGCTGTACGAAATCGACGTGCGAAATTAATCAGCTCTAAAGGTGTCAATGTCTTATCGCAGAAAACCACAACCTTGTTAGTAAAGTGCGTAGTAATTGAGAATCCTGAACTTAAGCAAGGAGATGCCATGATTGCGTTATACTTCTTAATCTCTTCGTTTGGATTCTCCAAAAAGGCTTTTTGAGCAGGCATGTCTTTATTGTGAGCGTGAATAATTAAGACCCCGTCTTTTAGTGCTTCTTCTTCACTATCTAGCTTATTAGAATCTTTATAGCCTAGTGATTGGGTAACCTGGCGAAGTGTGACGAGAGAGTCAAACAAGAACACCTTATCTTCATCAGTAAGCTGCTCTTTAAGATAAACGTTGGAGAGGTACTGGTTTTTATCTGTGATCACCGCTTTGATTGAAGAGTACGGATTTTCTTTACAATCCAACAGTGTCACTTCGTGTCTTAACTCTTTGATGTAACTCAAGCCAATATCTGAAAGATCAGCGTCACCCACAATCAATTGTGGGACATTACGAATGGCTTCTGACAAGCTTTCAAAAACGTTTTGCTTAGGTAACTGTTTACTTGGTTCAGAACATACGACAGTCGTCAGTACTTTTTCGAACTCATCAATGATAAGGATATCCGCCTGATTAAGCACCGAGCGAATATGAGATTTCCAAATGCTGTTTACAACAACCCCCATTGCATCCGCCTGTTCTAGCTCGCATAAATCTTGGTTGTAGCTGACTGCGAGATTGTCATTGCAGTATTGTTCGACCAGTGCAGTCAGGTAAGACAGGTAAACGATCTTCTTGTTTTTGCTTCGAGCCGCTTTCGCTAATGGACCAAATAGATGCTTGGTCTTCCCTGTACCTGTTGCCGCTCTTACTGCAAGAGTTTTGCTGTCGTTGATAAGCTGTGTGCACAGCGGAGAGCGCAATGAATCAACGGTGATGGTCTTAGTTTGAAGAGTCGGAGACATGAACTTTCGCACTCTATTGCGATTCTGTTCGAGTTGCTCATCAAGTGCTGATCTCAACAAGTCGATACTATGAACGCCCTGTAAATCAGATAGAAAGGTGTTAACACATGCCTCGGTTGTGCTGTTTGTCAGAGGAACAGTACGAATCAATTGCTTGGAAAGCCACTGCGATGTCTCTTTACATGGTGATAAAAAGTTGCAAAGGGTTAGATAAGTAACAGTGCTTCTAAAGTTCTCTAGGCTGTAGTAAATCCCTGTCGCGCTATCTAACATTGGAACACGACTTCCACAGTAGTTGCTTTTCATTAATCTAGCCGTTTGAGTCGGGAACAGCTTTGAATCGGCGACTAATGTAATCGTATAGCCAGCATCTAGATAATATCGGACGACATCCATCGCATTGCTTCTGTCGTTGCGTAGAGCAACGACTCGATCATCATTCGATCGATGCTGAAGACTCGGATCGAGCAGAATGAAAACCGACTTAGTTTTTGATGTTTGAAGTAGAGTGTGTTCTGTAGCTTGAGATTGCGCGATGACGTTCATTTATTCTAATTCCTGCTTGAACGTAAAAGTGCAAAATTTCTAGATAATATATATAACTAAAAAATTCTGCACTTTTACCAGCATGCTAAAGCATGCAGTAAACAATTGATTTATTTGTGCTTAGTGAGAGTTTTTAGTTATGCGGCTAGTGCATAGAGACTGTTGTCGAAAAGAGACTGTCTTTGCTCAACAAGATGAGAAACGGTTTGCTGTAGATCTTTGCCCAATGCCATGGCTGCGATAATTGCATCGACTTCATGAGATAAGAAACCAACAGAGTTTGCACCAAGTGGAATTGAAGGTGGGAATGTTCCATCATTGATTTTGCGATGGAGAGTCGCTCTTGAGAATGGAACGCGCTGTAGAACGTCAGATTTACGTACGATTTTTAGAAGAGGAGTTGTATTTACAGACATAACGATAACCTACATTAATTCATGTCTAGTACTAACTTTATATTCCAATACTTACACTGATCCACGGAAGTTTATTATCAGTGAAGGAACACCTAGATGGGACTGAAGCCTATTGGGTTACAGACTCATTCCTTAACAATTAAAGGAAGGTATTCGTATGTAATGGAATAGTGAAGACTTCAAAAAAGGCTCCGAAAGTTAAGTTAATACCAAAACAATAAACAAATAGTTAAACCGAAGTTTAACGGGAATAAGTTACGTCGCCGCGTAGCGGACTTTAAATGTCTGTTTCCTATGTAAAAATTAAATATTTAGACGCGATTTAAAATAATGTGGGTGATTCTCATCGTCAATACAAAATCACCCACATTTCGTTTATAGTGTGACTCGTGTCACTTATTTTGATGGTTTTGCAATAGTGTTAGCAGTTTTAGAAGCATCGAATATGAAGTTACTCCACCATTCCATGATCTTGCGGCGTTCTTCCAAGTATTCAGCATTGTTGTAGATGTCACGAATCGTGTTCTTGTCTACGTGTGCTAAACACAGCTCAATAGCATCTTTGTTGAAGCCCTGTTCGTTGAGCGCTGTACTGCCAATTGAGCGTATACCATGGCTCACCAACTTTCCCGCCATACCTGCACGTTTCATTGCAGCGTTGATACTTTGACTGTTCATGTGTTTGTCTGCTGAGCTAGCGCTTGGGAAAACATATTGTTGACCGAATGATATAGGCTTCATAAAGTTCAATAGCTGTAATGCAGCGTCTGAAAGAGGGATCTTATGGTCGCGTTTCATTTTCATTTTATCTCGACCAATGATCCAAAGCCTGTTTTCGAAATCTATCTCATTCCATTCGGCTCTAGCGCACTCATTTGGGCGGGTTAGCGTGTGAAGCTGAAACTCAAAGGCGCACCTAGTGGTAAGCTTGATATTTGCCAATGACATTTTTTGCATAAGAATATGTAGCTCATCAGGCTTTATCGTAAGCATGTGTTCACCTTTTGGCTTTTTGAAAGCTTTCCAGATGTTTTCGAACCGATTGAATTCAACTTTGCCGCAGTGTTGTGCATATGTCATAACTTCATTCAAGCGCTGACAGACGCGTCTTACTGTTTCTAAAGCTCCTTTCGCTTCAATAGGTCGTAATGTTTGAATCACTGTTTGAGTAAGTAATTCGTTAACAGGCATATTTCCTAAATTGGGGAAAACGTGAAGCTCAAGAGAGCGCCAAATGTCATCTGCATAATCATCTGACACATCGTGTTTCTTCACTTCAAACCATTCTTCAGCGACAGCTCTTAACGTGTGAGACTGTGCTACCTGAGCAGTAAAACGTTGGTTATCTCTGTGAGTTTTAGGATCAATGCCTTCAGCGACCTGGTGGCGCATTTCTCTTGTTTTCTCTCTCGCGGAAGCGAGAGTGATATCAGGAAATGCGCCGAGGCTGATGTTCTTGCGTTTTTTAGTTACTGGATGGATGTAGTTGAAAATCCAAAGTTTTGCGCCATTCGGCTTTATACGTAAGTACAGACCGTTGCCATCGGCAAGCGAATATTCTTTCTCTAAGGGCTTAGCTTTGGTTACTTGAGTTGATGATAAAGGCTTGATTTGCTTAGCCATTTTAATGGTTCCTTTCTGATGTAACACCAATTTGTGTTGTTATTGGTTAGTGTTACGCAGAATGTTACTAAATGACTGAGATTAAGTGAATCTCGATGAGACGCCCTGAACCACTTAAAGCTAGATATGACAAGGGTTTAGAAAAGAAAACGGGACGTCCTGAGACGTCCCGTTACTAGTGATTGGTGGAGCTGGCGGGAGTTGAACCCGCGTCCGAAAACCGTTCATCATTGGTACTACATGCTTAGTCGATCTTTAATTTCGCCATCCACCTGCGAACCGACACGCTAATGAATGACTAGCCTGAATTAAAATTCGCCGTTCATCTCTCAGGCGGGAGAATCCGGGCTAGCGCGTTTGGGTTTGATCCCTCGTTATTCCCCGTCTTACGTGCGGAAGCTAGGGCGAGAGAGCTCTTAGCAGGTTATTAAGCTGCTAGTGCGTAGTTTTCGTCGTTTGCGACTATTTTTTTGCGGTTTGTTAACGAGGCCTACCGCACCTCGGCATGCACCTCAGACTTCTGAATTCCCGTCGAATCCTAAATCAGCCCCAGGTAATATTCGCATAGTAACAGAAAAGCATTGGCTGTCCAGTACTATGCGTTTAAGTGGTCAAGATTAACGCAGCGCGCTCTTCATTACGCGTGCTTTTTCTCTTGCCCAGTCTTTTTCTTTTAGATCCGTACGTTTATCGTGCAGCTTTTTACCTTTTGCTACGCCAATTTTTAGTTTCACCCAAGAGCGAGACCAGTACAGTGAGAGGGCCGTTAATGTCATACCTTCACGGTTTACACGTCCGAATAGGTTATCCAGCTCACGACGACTCATTAGTAGTTTACGCACACGTGTAGGGTTCGCCACAACGTGTGTCGATGCCTGGTTTAAAGGAGTGATTGTCATGCCACTCACAAAGGCTTCACCGTCACGCATAAATACGTAACTTTCAGAAATATTGGCTTTACCTTGGCGAAGGGCTTTCACTTCCCAACCTTGGAGCTCCAAGCCAGCTTCGATTTCATCATCGATGAAATACTCGTGGCGAGCTTTTTTATTCAGCGCGATAGTATTGCTACCCGCTTTTTGTTTCGTTTTTTTCTTTGCCATAATAGCGTCATTATACGGGTTGGATATCGGATAGGAAATCCTTTTATTTGCGCAATCGTGGAATAAAAGTAAAATTGGCGAGTAGCTTTAAATCTGTACATGTATCGATAGGAGTATGTATGAAGCAAGTCAGCCGTTCTGCGCTTGTGTCTTTTAGCGCCGAACAGATGTTCAATCTGGTTAATGATGTTGCTAAATACCCTGAATTTCTGCCTGGTTGCTCGGGCTCTAGAATCATTGAGTCTTCGGGGAATGGTATGGTGGCTTCTGTCGATGTGGCGAAGGCTGGAATCAGCAAAACGTTTACGACTTCAAATGAGTTGATCCCCGGTCAGGCAATTATGATGAACTTGGTGGATGGCCCGTTTAAGACGTTGCGTGGTGGTTGGATTTTTACCGCGCTAGATGAGCAAGCTTGCAAGGTTGAACTAAAGCTTGAGTTTGAATTCTCAAGTAAAATGATTGAGATGGCCTTCGGTAAGATTTTTAACGAGCTTACTAGTAATATGGTAAATGCATTTACTAAACGCGCAAAACAGGTCTACGAGTGTTATGAGTATTGAGTCAGATATGATTCACGTTGAGGTTGTCTATGCTCTTCCTCATGAACAGCGTGTATTTAACTTAGTGGTAAATAATCACGCAACGGTAGAAGAGATCATTCGACAATCCGGTGTATTGGAGTTGTACCCTGAAATTGATTTGTCCAAGAACAAAGTGGGTGTGTTTAGTCGTAACGTGAAGTTAGATGCGACCGTTCGAGATCGAGATCGAATAGAGATTTATCGTCCGTTACTCGCCGATCCGAAAGAGATTCGCCGTAAACGGGCGGAGCAGGCTAAAGCCGAGGGGAGTGCAGACCCAGTCACCGGTGGCAAGCCTAGTTCTGTACGTAAAAATAAGCAGGATTAATATAAACCCAATAGCTCATGTGAGTTACTCAAAGTTTGACTAACGTGATTTCTATGTAATAAAAAACCTCCCAAACGGGAGGTTTTTTTGCAAAAGTCAGTTTACTGAATTTGCTCGTAAAATGCGTCACTTTTTGGAAAGTCACCACTGATGTCTGCGAGTGTGCCTTGGTCATTAAAGTTTACAATCAGATCTTTCTGTACTGGTTCGCCATGGCCAGGAGTATGATGATAGATGTAATACCAAGTGTTTGGATAGCCGTTTTCAATAAGCATTGGCGACCCTAATACGAAGCGAACCTGTGCTTTAGTCATCCCAAACTTTAATTTATCAACCGCACTTTGTTCTACATAGTTGCCTTGGTTGATATCAATACGATAAACCAGTCTTTCCAATACCGAACATCCTGTCAGCAATGTCATTGCTAATGGTACGGCAACTAACCACTTCTTTAATTGCATAATAATTTCTTAGTAACCTTTAAAATACTGCGCTGATAATAAACAAGCTCGACGCAGATGTAAAAAGCTATGCGTCGTATGGTAGACAATCTGACAACGAATTTTGAGTTGAGTTGCATTTATTCACCGATATTAGGCGGTAAATGTCACCACATGACGTATTAGTTAGGTGACGAAGAGCAAATTTCAATCGGAAGTAGGGTGATGGACGCTTTCAGCGGTGAGCAAAGCCTAGTGACTCGTTAGTCGGTTTTGGCGAATTCGCGTAATGCATCACCTGAAAAACGATAATACTCTTTTTCATGAATTAGTGTTGCACCAATTGAGCGGTAAAACTGACCTGCGGTAGGGTTACTACTTTCAGCTGTCCAGTCCAACCTTTGGCATCCACACTTGATCGCCAAAGATGCCAGATACTTCATTAACTTGAGACCAACCCCTTTTCCTCGAACCTTCGAAGATACGAACAGATCTTTTAAGTACATCTGCCCTGAGAGTTTTGGGGCAGGGAACATGACGGTATAAGATGCAAAGCCTACGACGTCATCATTATCGTAAACCGCAATGATATTAACACCAGAATGTTCAGAGAAGACTTGGCTCTTTAGATAATGGACCAGATCGTGTTTTGATGAAGCTTTTTCTTTGAAGTAGTAATGTTCTAACTCAATAAAAATAGGGATGAGATCTAAGCAGTTGGTTTTGTGTATTGCTCTGATATCCATATCTCATCCCTTGTTGATTTATTAAGCGGCGATAAGCAGTTCTTTTGCGTTTGCCAACGTTGAGTCGGTTATTTGACTACCACCAAGTAAGCGAGCTAATTCTGCCACACGTTGTTGTTCATCTAATGCGTGCATTTGGGTTTCGGTTTGGCCTGCTTTGGTTTGCTTAGCAACAAACATTTGTTGATGGCCGCATCCGGCAACTTGAGGGAGGTGAGTGACACACAATACTTGAGTAGATTCGCCAAGCTTGCGTAGCATTTTGCCCACTACGGCAGCTGTTGGGCCACTAATACCTACGTCCACTTCATCGAAGATTAAACTTGGTGTATCTACTTTCTGAGCGGTGATCACTTGGATAGCTAGAGAGATACGTGATAGCTCACCGCCTGACGCAACTTTTGCTATAGGTTGCAATGGTTGTCCCGGGTTGGTCGATACTAAGAAGCACACGCTGTCCATGCCAAGCGGCGATGGGTGCGTGTTGTCATTGCTAACTTCGATACTGAATACTGCTTTCTCCATGCTCAATTCGTGCATGCTTTGTGTGATCAGTTTGTTCAGTTCTTTTGCGTAACGGCTGCGTGATTTGTGCAGTTTTTCTGCTTGTGTTAGAAAGCTTTGGTACTTGTGTTCTACTTCTTGAGCAAGTTCATCTAAACGTTCATCGGAGCAATCTAACGCTTCTACTTGGGCCAGAAGATCTTGATGATGCTGGTAGAGTTCTTCTGGCATTACGTGGTGTTTACGAGCTACAGACATCACTTTAGAAAAACGTTCTTCTACATAAGCCATACGAGCTGGATCAACATCGATGCCATCTAAGTAGCTGCGTAATTCATTCTTCGTTTCTTCAAGTTGAATCATCGCTTCTGACAGCATGTTAGGTAGCTCAGATAGCTTTTCATCTAATTCGGCTAATTGAATTAGGGAGTGATTGGCCGATTGCAAAATACCAAGCGCATTGACTTCTTCACCTTCGTAAATAAGTTCGATGGCTTGCTGACAGGTAGTGGCGAGTTCACCACTGTTGGATAGTCGTTTATGCTCTTGCTCGAGCTCTGCAAATTCTTCTTCACCTAGCGATAACTCATTCAGTTCTTTGATTTGGTATTCAAGCAACTGTTTTTGCGCCTGGTTTTGCTGGCTATTTTCTTTTAGCTGCTTGAGGTTATTATCCGCCTGACGCCAATGCTGGTAAGCACTTCGTGTGCTTTTTAGTAGGTTTAAATGCCCAGCATATTGGTCGAGCATGGCCATTTGGTGCTCACTTTTCATCAATTGATGATGAGCGTGCTGCCCATGGATATTGATAAGTAGCTGCCCTAGAGATTTGAGTTGTGATAGTGGAACAGGGCTGCCATTAATGAAGGCTCTTGAGCGGCCTTCTTTTGTGATAATACGACGCAAAATACACTCACTGCCATCTAGCAGATCGTTATCTTCTAACCAACGTGTTGCATGTAAGTTGTTGTCCAATAAAAAAGCGGCGCTAACTTCGGTTTTCTCTTCACCTTGTCGCACCATGCCGGCATCGGCTCGTCCGCCTAAGCAGAGCCCTAAAGCATCGATAGCAATGGATTTACCCGCGCCTGTTTCACCTGTAATGGTGGTCATGCCCTTAGAAAGCTCGAGTTGTAAAGACTTAACAATCGCAAAATTATTAACACTTAGATGAGCCAGCATTTTATTTACCTGTATAACTGAACAATACTGTATAAGGGAACAGTATATACTGTTTCTTTATACAGTAAAGTCAGGTAGGGAAAATTTTCTTTGTAGGCTGTTTTTTTGTGATGAAGTGGGAAAAATGAGCCGATGTGATTACAACGACTCATTAAAATTGAACAGGTTACGGACGAGTTGGGTTAATCGTTAGTGGTTCTAGTGTGACGACTGCATTCACACCTGCACCAGGGTGATCCACGTATGAAGTGTCTTGCATTAGAGTGTAGTAAACGTCGACGAAGTCATCATCATTCGTGAGTACACCATCGGGGATAGTGTCGATGATCTTGTTCGTGATTTGCGGAATAATCGCGTAAGCCTGAACTTCTGGATCTGGAATCGCTTTCAATACTTCTTCGGCAACTTGAACAAGGAGTTTTGCCAATTGTTTATAGTCTGTGCCGTCATCTTGCTCCATGAGCACAATGTCTGCTGCACCCCAGCGGTAACGAGACCAGTGAATAATGATCTGATTTGGATAGTAATCTTGGTTATCGTAGTCTAAGTATGGAAGCTCCACCAAATCGAGAGTAGGTTCATCACGACTTGGATTGACGCCCGTTACGATAGCGTAGATTTCTGCCTTGCCAGAGATCCAAGGTTCTTTGTCATCGGCTAGACGGATCTTTTTCAACTGCGTGGTTTGAATTGGAGCCGCTTCGCCCACTGCGCTACTTGACAATAGCGGTGTATTTTGGCGTTGTTCATCAGCAATATATGGTTGAACTAAAGCTGGTTGACCGAGTTTTTTCATCTCAGCTTGCATAGCTTGCAAGCCTGCTTTTAGCTCTGCAGAGCTATTGTTATCAACGACAAGTACAGGTACCTCAGGGAGCTGGTAAACATCGAGTTGATGGATGTTGCCATAAACATCAAATGCTTCGATGTATTGCCAATTCTCATCATCACCACTTGGTTCAAATGCAAATAATGGCTCGACCTCGCCACTTTGCCATGCTGTTATCATGGCTTCATTTGCCAAGCGAACTTCTAACAACTGATCAGAGTATTCAGAAATACCTTTCCAGCTACGAATTTGAGTGTCAGCTTGTACAAGCTGGCGGCTGAACTCTGAGTTAGGGTTTTGCTTAACAAATGCTGATACAGACACGTTAGTCTGTTGCGGAGTAATATCTCTTCTCAGCATGGGTTCAATGGCAGCATAATTCTCACTCAATTGTTGAGCTAGGGCCCGTTTCGTCTTAGTGATATCTTCCGCTTTTGCATTGGACACACTGTTGACTTGCGTTTCCTCTGATTGGCAGCCAATAAGTGCTAATGTACTGAGAACAGACAGAATGATGGTTTTCTTCATAATATGTCCTTTATTGATTGTATGAAATAGAGTTAATACTCTATTCATGGTGAGAATATCACCGGACATAGATCATTGAATTTGCTTTTCTATCTTTTGTGTAAAGTTTGCCCACAGGATCAAAATTTATAAGCTTCTCTTTAATGATGACAAATATCGTGTCGCCTCACTACTTTGTGTCTATTTCTTGTCTAAGAAAGCCAAAAGCCAGTAGCAATTGAGCTGCTGGCTTTTTTATTGAAGTTATTACCCTGAGTAACAAGTGTTAGAACAATTTACTAGACCAGCCAAGCTTATTCCGTAAGACGTGATAGTAGCTGTAGTCTTTTGGATGGATGAGCTTTAGTACATTTGGACTTTGATAGATGTGAATTTCGTCGCCAGGGGTAACTGGAAGTGAGACTTGTCCATCACAGCTAACTTCTTGTGTTCCAAGGTTTTCTGGTGATACCACCAATTTAATTCGACGTTTTCCATCAACCACCAAAGGTCGACTCGACAATGTATGCGGGAACATTGGCACGAGTGAAATGGCATTCAAGCTAGGAGAAAGAATTGGGCCGCCGCCAGAAAGTGAATATGCCGTCGAGCCAGTCGGAGTGGAGACAATCAAACCGTCGGCCCGTAAAGAGAAGGCGAAGCTTTCATCTATGTACACTTCAAATTCAATCATATGGGCAATTTGTCCTGGGTGAAGTACGGCTTCGTTTAGCGCAGCGTTATGGCTCTTTATTTGTCCGTGGCGGTGTACTTCCGCCTCTAAAAGAAAACGCTCCTCTTCAATATACTCACCGTCGAGTACCGCTTGCAGAGACGCTTGGAAGTCGTCTGGGTTCAAGTCAGTTAAGAAGCCCAGATTTCCACGGTTCACGCCTATAACTGGTACATCAAATCGGGATAAAATTCTTGCTGCACCTAGCATGTTGCCATCGCCACCAACCACAATGGCTAGATCGGCATTTTTTCCTAGTTCAACTAAGCTAGCAAACTGACTCTGTGGGATATCATCCAGTATTGCGGCAAGGCGATCGTCAATGAATACTTTATAGCCCTCAGAGGTCAACCATTGGTACAACTCTTTATGAGTTTGAATTGCTTGTTGATCTCTTGGTTTTCCGATAATCGCGATCACGTTACATGGATTTTTCATAGCATTTCCGCATTAAAGAGGCTTGAATCAGGAATCTTCATCCCCATAATAATGGCAAGTCACCTAAATATGCGAATTTTTATGTGGTTAAAGCCCGCAAAAACGCGCATGGCTTTAAGGGCATTATGTTGAATTCTGGAGATATCATGAGCAACGAAGAAAACAAAGTTACAGAAGAAGAGCTTGATCAAATCATCGAAGAGGCTGAAAAAGTAGAAGCTGAAGCACAAGAAGTTGAAGCTGAGCTTGAAGAGCTTGGTGATGAGACAGACGCTAAGATTGCTCAACTAGAAGCGGCACTATTGTCTAGCGAGGCAAAAGTAAAAGAGCAACAAGATGCGGTGTTGCGTTCTAAAGCTGAAGTAGAAAACATGCGTCGTCGCACTGAGCAAGAGATCGATAAAGCACGTAAGTTTGCGTTGAACAAGTTTGCAGAAGAGCTGCTTCCTGTTATTGATAACCTAGAGCGTGCAATTCAAGCGGCAGATACAGAGAATGAAACTGTGAAGCCGTTCCTAGAAGGCGTTGAACTAACACATAAAACGTTTGTAGACGTTGTAGCGAAGTTTGGCTTGAAAGCAATCAACCCTGAAGGTGAAGCATTCAATCCAGAGTTCCATCAAGCGATGTCGATTCAGGAGAGCCCTGATCATGAATCAAACACTGTTATGTTTGTTATGCAAAAAGGTTACGAACTAAACGGCCGTGTGATTCGTCCGGCAATGGTAATGGTTGCTAAGTAACTTTAACTACCTGTTTTTTAAATATAAAAGCGCCCATCATTTTTGATGGGCGCTTTTTTGTTTTAAACATAAATGACTGCATCGAACTTCGTTGTATATCGATAAATGAAAATTTGATCCCCTTCATATTTTTTCCTATTGGTTAATTATTTTCCTATAGGAGATTTTCTCTCATCTCGCTGCGTGTTTATTAACGGAAAGGGCTATAAGTGATTGTAATCATTCGTTGTGTGAATATTTGTTCTGCATAGGAATGTAAATATAGTCATTTTTTCTAAAACAATGTCGTTAACAAAAATGTAAATTATCACTTTATTTTGTAACTTCGGTGTGTATGATTTGCGACTAATGCTTTAAAAGTAAGCATATATAACTACAAAAATGTAAATAGTAAACACAACATATCGGAGATTTATAATGGATAAATCGCTTTCTAGTAAGATTTTTATAGGCTTGTTTGCCGGCCTTGTGCTGGGGACAGCAATTCAGTACTTATTTAGCGGTATTGCGATTTTTGATACATACCTACTTGGAGCAGCAGAAGGTGTTGGCGGCATGTTCGTCTCACTGATCAAATTGCTTGTTGTTCCTTTAGTTTACGTTTCAATCGTATGCGGCATTGTTGACTTGAAAGACATCAGTGCATTTGGTCGTCTTGGTGGAAAAACTTTTACCCTTTACATTCTTAACACCATCATTGCGATTACGGCGGCTTTGACTGTCGGCTTGATCTTCCAGCCAGGAGCGGGCGCTAATCTAGCAGGAACGGTATCTGAGGCTGTACAGCTGACAACGACAGAGACGCCGGACATTTTCTCTTTAGTTGTTAACATTGTTCCTAGCAATCCTGTACAAGCGTTTGCTAGCGGCGACATGCTGCAAATCATCTTTATGGCAATTTTGACGGGGCTTGCAATTCAAGCTTTGGATTCTCGTGGTGGCCCAGCTATTCGCACATTCAAAATGGCAAATGAAATCATGATGAAATTGGTTGGATTAGTGATGAGTCTTGCACCATATGGTGTGTTCGCACTAATGATTCAACTAGGTGCAACGCTAAACGCCAATACATTAATGTCCGTTGCCGGTTACGTGGCTTTGGTGGTTGCGATGTTGGTGTTCTGGATCTTCTTCTTCTACCCAATGGCAGTGAGTATTGCGACAGGAACTTCTCCAAAGACTTTCCTACGTGCAACTCGTGAGCAGATTCTTTTCTCTCTATCTACCGCGAGCTCAAACGCGACTATCCCGGTAACGATGCGCACACTGACAGAAAAGCTTCAGGTCTCTAAATCGGTTGCTGGCTTCGGTGTACCACTGGGCGCAACGATGAATATGTCTGGTGTGTCTATCTATATTGCTCTAGCAACGATGTTTGTTGCGAACGCTTTTGGCCAGCCAATTAACACCGCAGACATCTTCACACTTGGCTTAACTATTCTTCTGTTATCTATTGGTGCTGGCGGCGTTCCTGGGGGCGGCGTGGTAATGGTAGGCGTTTTGCTTCACCAACTAGGTTTACCACCTGAAGGTTTAGCAATCATTGCAGCGGTCGACCGTATAAATGATATGTTCTGTACATCATCTAACGTTGTCGGCGACACGGCAGTGAACACCATTGTTGCAAAAACAGAAGGTGAGATAGGTAAAGAAGAAGGTGTTGATGCTGAGCCTGCTCAAGCGAACGCCTAATACCTTGAATAATTTATTTTAACCCTAATATTGAAGCGAGCTCTTATGAGCTCGTTTTTTATTTAGGAAGAGTCGGACATAAATAAATTTATCTGGGAAATGACGTTTTGTTGCGCTACAGCAGTGTGACGAGTTCCCAACTAATCAGAAAGAAACACATAAATTTCGAAAAAAGACGCTTTTTTTTAATTCTGCCCTTGAAAAGCATTTTGCCGCCCTTATCTATGTGGCATAGAGAAGCAAACATTGATTATTTTTGTTTGTGAGCAAGGGTTGAAACCCGATTCTCCTCCCCCCACATTGGGGTTATAACCAAACGAAAATAGAATTTATTCGGAGATAGCCAGATGGGTAAAATCATTGGTATTGACTTAGGTACTACTAACTCATGTGTTGCTGTATTAGACGGCGACAAACCACGTGTAATTGAAAACGCAGAGGGCGAACGTACTACTGCATCGGTTATTGCTTACACTGACGGTGAGACGCTAGTAGGTCAACCAGCGAAACGTCAAGCAGTAACTAACCCAGAAAACACGCTATTTGCAATTAAGCGTCTAATCGGTCGTCGTTTTGAAGACGAAGAAGTTCAGCGTGACATCGAAATCATGCCTTACAAAATCGTTAAGGCTGACAACGGTGATGCTTGGGTAGAAGCGAAAGGCCAAAAAATGGCAGCTCCTCAGGTTTCTGCTGAAGTTCTTAAGAAAATGAAGAAAACTGCTGAAGACTTCCTTGGTGAGGAAGTAACTGGCGCAGTTATCACAGTACCTGCTTACTTTAACGATGCTCAGCGTCAAGCGACAAAAGATGCTGGCCGTATCGCAGGTCTAGAAGTTAAACGTATCATCAACGAACCAACAGCAGCTGCGCTAGCTTACGGCCTTGATAAGAAAGGCGGCGATCGCACTATCGCGGTATACGACCTTGGTGGTGGTACATTCGATATTTCAATCATCGAAATCGATGAAGTTGAAGGCGAGAAAACATTCGAAGTTCTAGCAACTAACGGTGATACTCACCTAGGTGGTGAAGACTTTGATAACCGTCTAATCAACTACTTGGTTGATGAGTTCAACAAAGAGCAAGGCATCAACCTTAAGAACGACCCACTAGCAATGCAGCGTGTTAAAGAAGCAGCAGAGAAAGCGAAAATCGAGCTTTCTTCTACTTCTCAAACAGACGTAAACCTACCTTACGTTACTGCAGATGCAACTGGTCCTAAGCACATGAACATTAAAGTGACTCGTGCAAAACTAGAATCTCTAGTTGAAGACCTAGTACAACGCTCTCTTGAGCCATTAAAAGTAGCTCTAGCTGACGCTGACCTATCAGTAAACGACATCACTGACGTAATCCTAGTTGGTGGTCAGACTCGTATGCCAATGGTTCAAGCGAAAGTTGCTGAGTTCTTTGGTAAAGAAGCGCGCCGTGACGTAAACCCTGACGAAGCAGTAGCAATGGGTGCTGCAGTTCAAGGTGGTGTACTTGCTGGTGACGTTAAAGACGTACTACTACTAGACGTAACTCCACTGTCTCTAGGTATCGAGACAATGGGTGGCGTGATGACTAAGTTAGTTGAGAAGAACACAACTATCCCAACTAAAGCGAACCAAGTTTTCTCTACAGCGGAAGACAACCAGAGCGCGGTAACTATCCACGTTCTACAAGGTGAGCGTAAGCAAGCGATGTACAACAAGTCTCTAGGCCAATTTAACCTAGAAGGCATCCAGCCTGCACCACGTGGTATGCCACAAATCGAGGTTACGTTTGACCTTGATGCGGATGGTATCCTACACGTGTCTGCGAAAGACAAGCAGACTGGTAAAGAGCAGAAGATCACTATCCAAGCTTCTGGCGGTCTAAGCGATGAAGACATCGAGAAAATGGTTCAAGAAGCAGAAGCTAACAAAGAAGCGGACAAGAAGTTCGAAGAGCTAGCGACTGCACGTAACCAAGCTGACCAAATGATTCACGGTACTCGTAAGCAAGTAGAAGAAGCTGGTGAAGCGCTACCTGCAGAAGAGAAAGAGAAGATTGAAGCAGCAATTTCTGAGCTAGAAACAGCACGTAAAGGCGAAGACAAAGAAGCTATCGATGCTAAAGTTCAAGCACTAATGACTGCTTCTCAAAAGCTGATGGAAATCGCTCAACAACAAGCTCAAGCGCAGCAAGCACAAGGTGCTGACGCAGGTGCACAGTCTAAAGAAGACGACGTTGTAGATGCTGAGTTCGAAGAAGTTAAAGACGACAAGAAATAATATTTCTTAACCAGATGGCTGCATAGCCATCTGGGGTCGATAAGACTTCGTGTGCGGGCGTTTGGGGCAACTCTTACGCCCGTCTGTTTGTAAACGCTGTCTTTCTAGTTAAGTATGTTGCAGACAAGTGCACTTACCTAGAACGATACAAACACCAAGCGGTGAATCGATGCCGTTTGTAGTAATTAACTGGTGACGAAGAACATGTCAAAACGTGATTTTTACGAAGTATTAGGCGTAAGCCGTGATGCCTCAGAGCGCGATATCAAAAAGGCGTATAAGCGTCTAGCGATGAAATTCCACCCAGACCGAAACCAGGGTGATGATTCTGCGGCGGACAAGTTTAAAGAAGTAAAAGAAGCGTACGAAGTTCTGACCGACCCTCAAAAGAAAGCGGCGTACGACCAATACGGTCATGCAGCTTTTGAACAAGGCGGCGGTGGTTTCGGTGGCGGCGGCTTTGGCGGCGGCGGTGCTGATTTCGGCGACATCTTTGGCGATGTATTCGGTGACATCTTTGGTGGTGGTCGTCGTGGCGGTGGTGGCCAACGTGCCCAGCGAGGTGCTGACCTACGTTACAACATGGAATTGACGCTAGAAGAAGCGGTTCGTGGTGTAACGAAAGAGATCGAAGTACCGACACTAGTACACTGTGATACCTGTGATGGTAGTGGCGCGAAGAAAGGTTCATCTGCTGAAACATGTGGTACCTGTCATGGTCATGGTCAAGTACAGATGCGCCAGGGCTTCTTCGCAGTGCAACAAACCTGTCCTACCTGTCACGGCAAAGGTAAAATCATTAAAGACCCTTGTAATGAGTGTCATGGTCAAGGTCGTAAGCAGAAAACAAAAACACTTAACGTTAAGATCCCAGCAGGTGTTGATACTGGCGACCGTATTCGTTTATCTGGCGAAGGTGAAGCGGGAGAAATGGGAGCACCAGCGGGTGACTTGTATGTACAAGTGCACGTGAAAGAGCACCATATCTTCGAGCGTGATGGCAACAACCTATACTGTGAAGTGCCAGTAAGCTTTGCGATGGCAGCTCTAGGTGGTGAAGTTGAAGTACCAACCCTAGATGGTCGCGTAAGCCTAAAAGTGCCTTCAGAAACGCAAACAGGTCGTATGTTCCGCATGCGTGGTAAAGGTGTGAAAGGCGTTCGCGGTGGCGGTATCGGTGACTTGATTGTTAAGTTGGTTGTCGAAACACCAGTAAATCTAAGCTCACGCCAAAAAGAACTGCTCAAAGAGTTTGAAGAGTCTTGTGGTGGTGAAGCGGCAACTAAGCACAAGCCTAAATCAGAAGGCTTTTTCAACGGTGTGAAAAAGTTCTTTGATGATTTAACCAGCTAAGACGTTAGTGAAAAGCACAAATACAAAGGCCTGCTAAAATGCAGGCCTTTTTGCATCTCGGTGTTCTTCTAATTCCAGCAATCACTTGGTTCTTCGACATTTGTTGACGTTAAAGTAATCGTTTTAGCGCCAGTCAAGCACTCGTCGTCGTCTTGTCCCAGAGCCGATTTTGCTGTTGCTGTAATGGTATAGGCCGTACTTGCAGAGCTCGCAATATTGAAAGAAAATCTATCTGTGTCTGAATCGCATAGAGTGCATATGCCTCCAGAGATAATATGACTCCAGTCGTACCCACCATCATAAGATGTCTCTAGCTCTAGCTGAATTCGACTAAGATCGCTCAAGGCAACCGTCCTATGAGACTTGAGCACATGATTGGTGTAAGAAGGGTAGGCGACAGCCGCAATGATCCCGACAATCACTACAGCTACCAGTAATTCGATCAATGTCATCCCTCTCAATCCTTTTTTGTAGCCGTTACAACGAAAAATTCGAATCATCACGAGTAGTTTCCTTTTCACTTTTCCGCCTATTTTTGGCAGGTGATAGCATCTGTGCAAGATGAATTACGGCCCTTTTGCCGTTTACATAGGAATTTGGGAAATGCCTCGCGGGTTTACGTTGTTGGAGCTTCTTATTACTGTTGCTGTACTGAGTATTATATTGGCGTTTGCAGCTCCATCTTTCCAAAATGTTTTTGAAACCAACAAAATGCAGCGCTTAGCTAATGAATTGCATGGCTTTGTTATTGAAGGCAAGTCTGAAGCAGTATTACGGCGTGAAAGACTTTGGGCACACATCATCATGTCTGGGAGTTCATCTAGTGACGGAAACTGGCGTATTGATTTGACAGATAACGGAGCTGAGGGGGCTGGGACTGTGTTGTTCTCTTTATCAGGTAAGCCGTATGACGGTATTGTCGTTACACCTAGCTACGATTCAGACCAAATCAGTTTTGACGACGTTTATGGCCGACCATCATCAGGAAGCTTGAAGTTTCATCCTGTTGGTGAATCATCAAAAGTCTTAAAACTTATTTCTCACACTTTATCTGCTCGCGTGCGAGTGTGTAGTGATAGCAACAGTACAGAATATTACGGTTATTCAACTTGCTCTTAAAAGGATGATTATGTTTAAACAAAAAGGGGCAAGCCTTGTTGAGTTTATGATCGCATCGGCACTTGGGCTTATTTCTCTTGCTACAGTGGGGTCAATCTATGTGAGTGGTCAAAGGGTGATAATGGAACGGTCGAAAGAGCTAATGTTGTTACAGAACTCTGAAAGTGTTGTGCAAATGCTCAAGAGTGACATTCAGCGTGCTGGTTTTGATGGTAACGATGGCAATTCTATAAAAATATCTGGCTCATCAAACACAATTTACACTCTCGATGATGTTGATAGAGGGGTGATTGCTTATGCTTATTACATAGGTGTTTCTGGCGCTGGCGCTAGCTCTTTTCCTTTATATAAAAACGTAGCTTATGAGCAACGAGTTAGCACGCCAGAGTCGCTATTTGTTTGTGAAAAAAAACAAACAACGATATGGGATGTTGATGACGTGATTAACCTTGCAGGCACTCGCTCATGTAAAAATCTTTTTGATAAGAAAGTTATTCACGTTAATCGTTTTGACCTTACTAGTGAACTGTTAGAAAGCACTGATGCAAAAAGTGTACTGGTGACCGTTACATTGGGAACCGAATTGAAAGATGCGACTGATATTCGCACTCAGCAGTCGTTTACTGCGATGCAAAGGAACTGGCAGTAATGAAGAAACAACAAGGTGCAGTAGCGTTACTCGTTGTCAGTGTATTACTTGTCGCAGCGTTAATGATGTCGCTTGGTAGCTACAAGTCTCTTTTTTATCAGATCAAGCGTGCCAACAATCAAATTGAAGCACGACAAGAACATTGGCTTGCAGAAGGGGGATTGGAGTGTGGCTATGCGATAAATAAAGCGGATATGTCGATCGCACCAAATATGCAAGACTACTCTAGTTGTTTACAAAGTACTGTTGTCGCAACTCAATCTTTGGTGGATCCCAAATTCTACGAGCTATCTTCAAGCGTAAATAACCGAGTTGAGACCTTCAAAAGTATTGAAGTAGTTGGTAGACCAAGCGGAGCTATACAAGCCCGCTCAGATTTGAAGTTAATGGGCTCTTATCTTTTTACACCTGAATTTGTCGAGCAGGATACTTGTGTTTCTGTTCGATTTATGAAATCAGTAGTAATGGAGGGCGCTTTTGTTACTTCACACCCTTCTGGAAAAACGTGTAGTTCATCTCATATGACTAACACTGCCCGCTTAGGGTTATGCGTTTCTGGTGACGCTAACTGCGATGATTCTGGTGGCGTAAACGACTACAAAGTGAAAGTCATTGGTAACAATCAAAATTATATTGGCGACGAAAAGATGTTTGAGCATGATTTTGTTCATGACCCAAATCTTGACCCTTTTGAAGCTTTTTTTGGTTATCCTCGCTCCCAATTAACTCAAATAAAGAATGGATTTGTGGTGATTGATGGGAGTGTGGCAAGCAGCTCGTCAACAGTTAAATCTTGTGTTGATAGAATTGTTAGTTCATTTTCTGTGAGCGACAAAGTGTGGGTGGTTGGTGATTGTGACCTAGAAACTGGTATCGGAATCAGCCTCAATTCTAGCCCTAAGCTTCTTGTTATCGAGAATGGCTTATTGTCGGTTAATGGGGTTGACTCTTTTCCCGGAACTGTTTACCAATTGTTTACTTCTACAGTTAGTGACATGTCCGCAAGATGGACATCAGATGTCTCAGTCACTCCATTTATAGGAGGACTCTCTACAGACGAAATAAAGAAGCTTACTTTTTTTTCCCGTGGCGCTTTCAAGCCTGTAGGTGGATATGTTTTCGACACCCCAGGAGGGTTAAGTGTCTTTGGTGCTGCAGTTAATTTGGAGTTTGATTCAACATCTGTACCCAATGTTCACAAGAAAGTAAAATGGAAAAAGGGCTCCTGGAATGATCTCTAAACAAAAAGGTTTTAACCTTCTTGAAGTTCTAATTTCTTTTCTACTTATCGGTGTTGGGGCTCTAGGTTTAACGAAGCTAAACGTATATCTAGAACGCGAATCCGAATATGCCATAAAAAGTATTGAAGCACTTCGTCTAGCAGAAAACCAGCTCGAATGGTTCCGGACGCGTGGTGCTTCTGCGGCGATGTCTACCATCACACCTGCAAATTTTGCTTCTATTGCAACAGGCTCTTCTGTTACTGGATCTTATGTCGTCGAGTGGGAAGTTCCAGCTGCCACGGTTTCAGGAACACTGAAAACTATCACCATTACCTCTAGCTGGAAGGATAGAATCGGCGAGACGCGATCAGTTCAGCTTAAAACGATGATCTCACAATACAGTGAATTCGAAAACTAAGTTCAATTGCATACATGGGCTGAGACAAATGCGGATGTAACTCCTGTTTGATACCGGATTTGTCACGGTTAATAAATGGTTTTTGAACTGTTAATTGAGTTGATGTTCTACTGTTTTTATTATGTTTAATTGAAGTGGTGTTTTTGCAAAAAATGTCTCCAATTATGAAAAAAAATCTAGAACCTTGTGCTTTCTCCATTAGTGTTTACTAGAATACTCGTTGGATAGTAGGTCGTTATAATTATTCAAATAGGCCTTGGCACCAACATCATTCACTATGGAGTTACCATGAGTAACCAAGCTGTAAATAAGGCACCATCATCGAAGCCGAGCGGGATGGAGCGCTTTTTAAACTTTATCGAGAGGACAGGTAACAAAATTCCTGATCCTGCGATTTTGTTCTTCTGGGCATTGATCATTACTTGGGCGGCGTCAGCACTTTTGTCGAATGTATCATTCGCTCTTCCAAACCCTCGAACGGGCGAAGCTCTTACTATCACCAACTTACTTACGGGCGAAGCGCTAGCAAGTTTCCTTGCTAACATGGTGACGACGTTTACTGGCTTTGCGCCACTGGGTATCGTACTTGTCGCAATGCTAGGTGTGGGTGTTGCAGATTCTTCGGGTTTTATTACGACGGGTCTTAAGAAGATGCTGAACTTCACGCCAGCTAAGCTTCTTACTCCAATGCTTATTTTGGTTGCCATTGTATCGCATACTGCGGCAGATGCAGGCTATGTTCTGGTTATTCCTCTTGGCGGTATTATCTTCCATGCGGCAGGTCGTCACCCTTTAGCAGGTATTGCGGCAGCATTTGCAGGTGTATCTGGTGGCTTCTCTGCAAACTTTATCCCTTCAGGTATCGATCCGCTATTGGCTGGCTTTACGCAAACTGCGGCGCAGGTTCTTGATCCTGAATATGTGGTTAACCCATTAGCGAACATCTTCTTCACTGGCCTATCCTCTATCATTATTGTGGGGATTGGTTGGTACGTGACAGAGAAAATCATCGAGCCTCGTTTATCAAAAATGCCAATTGATGATGATGCGGAAACCGCGCCAAACCTAGGTTCATTTACTGAACTGGAATCAAAAGCATTCCGTTATGCAGGTTGGGCAATGATGGCGGGTATTGCTTTACTTGTTGCAGCGTTAATTCCAGAAACATCAGCACTTCGCTCGCCTGAAGGTGAAATTACAGCCTTCTCAGCACCGATAATGAAGTCTATCGTGCCGTTGATCTTTATTCTGTTTATCATTCCTGGTTACGTTTACGGTAAAGTGTCTGGAACGTTCAAGACCAGCAACGACATTATCAAAGCGATGGCTGATACTATGTCAACCATGGGCGCATACATTGTTATGTCGTTCTTCTGTGCTCAGTTCCTATCTGCATTTGCTCAGTCAAACATCGGTACGATGCTAGCGTTGTATGGCGCAGAAGGCTTAAAAGCGATGAACCTACCAGGTGAAGTGACCATCATCGGTATGATCCTTCTAACCGCATCTGTAAACCTACTTATTGGTTCGGCATCGGCAAAATGGGCTTTAATTGGTCCAATCCTAGTGCCAATGCTAATGGCGGTTGGTATCTCGCCTGAGCTGTCTCAGGCGGCTTACCGTGTGGGTGACTCTGTATCGAACATCATTTCGCCTCTAATGGTATTTTTCCCTCTTGTTGTGGTTTACTGTCAGCGTTATGTGAAGTCGGCTGGTATCGGTACGCTTGCGTCACTAATGATGCCATTCTCGATCGCAATGCTGATCGGTTGGTCTATCTTCCTAGTTGCTTATTGGATGGTAGGTATCCCGCTAGGCATTCAAGCTCCTTACACTTACACAATGTAAAAACGTGTAGGGTGTGAAAGCCGCTAATTGGCAGCCAAAAAGCGCAGGTCTTCGATCTGCGTTTTTTTGTTCTCGTAAAACGAACATCGATAGGTCTTGTAACTAGTTTTTTGGAGTTGCAGACTTTGTCCCGTGATGTGTTGCTGTAGTGAAACCGAAGTTGGTGATAAAATTCCTGACTTCAATCGTTTTTTGTTTCTTTGGAGCCTCCTTTGTCTAACCATCCGTTTTCCCCTCAAGATGAATTGTTTATGCGCAGAGCGATGGAGCTTGCTGAGCAAGCAGAAGCTGAGGGGGAAGTACCTGTTGGCGCAGTGCTTGTCAAAGATGGTGAAATTATCGCTGAGGGGTGGAATCGCTCTATTGGTACTAATGACGCTACCGCACATGCTGAGATCCAAACGCTGCGTAAAGCAGGCCAAAAGCTAGAAAATTACCGCCTTCTGGATACGACGTTATATGTAACACTTGAGCCATGCCCAATGTGTGCCGGAGCCTTATTGCATAGCCGCGTTAAGCGGGTTGTTTTTGGAGCGCCAGATTTAAAAGCTGGAGCAGCAGGAACAGTGCTTAATTTGTTTGAAAGTCAAGCCGCTTACCATTACGCCTTAATTGAAAAGGGGCTGCTAGAAGATGAGTGCCGTACTCAGCTACAAGCGTTTTTTAAGCGCCGCCGAAAGGAAATTAAAGCGAAGAAGCAAGCACAAAAAGCATTAGAAAATGGAGAGAGCGAACAAGGTAGTAGGAGTAGTGAGGGCTAGCAAACACCTACAACGTGGTAGATGTTTGCTTGGACGCACTAGTGATTGACTAAATGTACAAAAACACGATTACGTGAACTTACTTTCTTTTTCATACATGTCAGTTTACGTTTACGTCGGATAGCAGCTACTGTGTTATTTAAACGCTTTGACTGCACTCTACGTCTTCTCATATTCAAAACCTCCTGCAGACAAGACTTATACCAGTAAAGTGCGGCTCATCGATGCTTGGCAATAGGCTCGATAATCGCACTAAACATTGTATGGTTTAAACGTTCTTCATTTGACTTCTGCATTGCACAGAGCCAGCAAACAATTTCAATACGATGCTTAATAATAGGAGTGACGTTATTTCGGCAGAGTGTAGCCGAAAGCGCCGCTTCATCAAGTGAGCTAAACCATGTGGTTGTAAAGTAATCTGTTACAAAGCAATCAGTTTTACTAACGATGAAGAAAAGGCGACCAACCAAAGGAATGGTTGAGTGTGGTTGGTGTCACTCAGAATATTGGAGTCTAGATAAGTTTTCGTTAGGACTCAACAAAAATGACGAGCTTCATAGGCTCGTCATTTTTTAGTTTACCGCGGGTTTATTCTTCAATGCTTTCTTGTTCGGTGTCTTCTTCAACCGTGACGTCAGAAGCGCCAGAGACTTGTTCTACGACGGTCTCTACTGCGCCCGATATCAAAATGTCGGGGTTGAGCGGCGGAATCACTTGCAAGTCATCGCTATTCTCATCAATCGCTGGCTGTTGGCTGACATGACCAATGATGGATTGGTAGTAACGTCGAATATTTTCTACGTAATTACGCGCTTCATCGCCTCTGGCGTACCCATAGCGAGTTTGGCTGTAATAGCGCTTCTGACGCAGTAAAGGCAGCCTATCTTTTACATCGGCCCAAGCGTTCGGATCGCCACCTTGTGCTTTGGTGAGTCGTCGTGCGTCCATCATGTGGCCGTAACCAATATTGTATGAAGCTAACGCAAACCATATTTTTTCATGCTCGTTGATGCTATCAGGCACGCGACCTACAATGCGACGTAAGTACTCGACACCACCACGAACAGATTGCTCAGGGTCTAAACGGTTTGTTACCCCGACGCTTTTCGCCGTTGGCAGAGTCAGCATCATCATCCCCCTAACACCCGTTGGCGATTTTGCTGTTGGTTTCCAGTGTGACTCTTGATAAGCCAATGCTGCAATTAATCGCCAGTCGAACTCTTCGCTGTATTTTTGGAATAAAGGTGCCCATTTAGGCAATTTGTCATCCAGAGCTCGAATGAATGCGCGAGTATCAACGTAGTCAAATGCTTCAATATGACCAATGTACTTTTCTTCGAGGGTGGACAGTTCTCCTGATTGTTTGATGTTACCGAAAAACTCTATCAGCATCGCATACAAACTTTCGTCTTCAGAACGTCGAGTAAACCAAGACACTGGTTGATCTTCTGTAAGTTCAAATGCGAGCGCAAGATCGGGGTAAAGGCGTTGAGCTAGGGAAAGTTCTACCGAATCAGTCACAGTAAAACGTAACTCACCCGTCGATACGTATTTGAGTAAGTCTCTCGTGTCAGCATCACCAACAATTTCAAACTGAAGTTCTGGATACTGCTTCTTTAACGCTGTTAGGGTCGGAACATATTGCGATTGTTCAACGATCTTTAATGTTTGAGCGCCTGCATTTGTATCTTCGTCGGACTCGTCGTCTTTCGAGGCTTGGTATTCAATGAGTTGTTCGATATCACGTGGTCGAAGTTGCCCTTTTTTATATACCACTTGTTGGCTTACATAATAATAGGCAGGGCCTGGTCTAAATCGTTTGACTGCTTGTGACGTTTGATTTAAACCCGTAGCGATGATATCGATATCTCCTTTCTTAAGAGCAGGAAAAAGCTCAGCCTGGCGAAAGGCTGGTTTAATCTCGAGTTTGACGCCGAGCTGCTCCGCAAACTGACGCGCCAATTCGTAATCCAACCCTGCGGGACCATCGGGACCTATGTAGTAGGAAAGCTGATTGTTTAGCGTGCCAACACGAAGCACACCACGTTCTTGAATTTTTTCAAATTCACTTTTGGGCTCCGACTCAATCTGGCAAGCAGAGAGCAAAAGAACAGAAACTAAAATTAGAGCACTGCGCTTGAGCCGGTTGAAGTGACTTATTTGCATTAATAGGTACATCTTGGAAAATTTCTATTTGCCTTTATATCAAAGCGAGCTCATGGGGCAAAGTGAATCACACACTTATAACGTGACATTGTGTGTTTTATCGACATTTTAGTTGTAATTCAAATTTGACAAAAAAATGACGCAAACGGTTGCTTTTAGTGTTACATCACAAAAACAATTACTATATAATGCGCTCGCAATGACGAGGTGGAATCGGCATAGGTTCGACAGGGCTTATCTTAAGTGTCTGAATTTATTCCAATATCACCTTAATCAATTGCATAAGAGACCTAAGCACATGAGAATTTTGCGTGGCTCCCCAGCTCTTTCTGAGTTTCGTGTTAATAAACTACTGGAACTTTGTCGTGAACAAGATCTGCCTGTAACTGGCATTTATGCCGAGTTTATGCACTTTGCCGATCTAAAGTCAGACCTTGATGACCAAGAGTTAGAAAAACTTGAAAAGTTACTAACTTACGGCCCAACCATCGAAGAGCATGAGCCTGAAGGTCTTCTACTTCTTGTCACGCCTCGTCCTGGCACTATCTCGCCTTGGTCTTCTAAATCTACCGATATCGCTGTTAACTGTGGTCTGGATAAAGTGAAACGTCTAGAGCGTGGTACGGCTTATTATGTCGAATCTTCAGTTGTTCTATCAGAAGCTCAAGCTGACGCTGTTAAAGCGTTAATTCACGACCGCATGATGGAAAAAGTATTCACAGAATTTGAAGCCGCATCAACATTATTTACTGTTGCAGAACCTAAGCCTGTCGCACATGTTGATATCTTAGCTGGCGGTCGTCTTGCGCTTGAAGAGGCAAACGTTTCCCTTGGCTTGGCACTCGCAGAAGATGAAATTGATTACTTGGTAGAGAACTTTACTAAGCTTGGGCGTAACCCAAGCGACATTGAATTGATGATGTTTGCTCAGGCGAACTCAGAGCATTGTCGCCACAAAATTTTTAACGCAGATTGGACTATCGACGGGGTAGATCAACCTAAGTCTTTGTTCAAAATGATCAAAAACACTTTTGAAACGACACCTGACTATGTACTGTCTGCATACAAAGACAACGCAGCCGTTATGACAGGTTCTAAAGCGGGGCGTTTCTTCCCTGACCCTAAATCTCGTCAATACACGTACCACCATGAAGATACGCACATCTTGATGAAGGTAGAAACGCACAACCACCCAACGGCAATCTCTCCATGGCCGGGCGCATCGACTGGCTCAGGCGGTGAAATCCGTGACGAAGGCGCGACGGGTATCGGCGGTAAGCCAAAAGCGGGTCTGGTTGGTTTTACAACCTCTAACTTACGTATTCCTGGTTTTGAACAGCCATGGGAAACCGACTTCGGCAAGCCGGGTCGTATTGTAAATGCGTTAGACATCATGCTTGAAGGCCCTCTTGGCGGCGCGGCATTCAACAACGAATTTGGTCGTCCAAATCTATTGGGTTACTTCCGTACTTACGAAGAAAAAGTCACTTCTCATGCGGGTGAAGAAATTCGTGGTTACCACAAACCAATCATGATTGCTGGTGGTATGGGTAACATCCGCGATGAACACGTACAGAAGAAAGAGATTCCAGTGGGTGCGAGCCTAATCGTACTTGGTGGTCCGGCAATGAACATCGGTCTTGGTGGTGGTGCGGCATCTTCGATGGCATCTGGTCAGTCAGCAGAAGATCTGGACTTCGCTTCAGTACAGCGTGAAAACCCAGAGATGGAACGTCGCTGTCAGGAAGTGATCGACCGTTGTTGGCAGTTAGGTGACGACAACCCAATCGCATTTATCCACGATGTGGGTGCAGGCGGTATCTCTAACGCATTGCCTGAACTTGTCGACGACGGTGAGCGTGGCGGTAAGTTCCAATTACGCGATGTACCAAACGATGAGCCGGGCATGAGCCCACTGGAAATTTGGTGTAACGAATCACAGGAACGTTACGTTCTAGCGGTAGCGCCAGAAAACATGGAAGCATTCGACGCAATCTGTAAGCGTGAACGCGCACCGTATGCAGTGGTGGGTGTGGCGACAGAAGAGCGTCATCTAACGTTAGAAGATTCTCACTTCGACAATACGCCGATCGATATGCCAATGGATATCCTGCTTGGTAAGCCACCGAAGATGCACCGCGACGCAACCACACTAAAAGTGGAAAGCCCTGCCATTGTTCGTGATGGTATTGAGCTTAATGAAGCGGTGGATCGCGTACTTCGTCTTCCTGCTGTTGCAGAAAAAACATTCCTAATTACTATCGGTGACCGAACAGTAACGGGTCTGGTTGCTCGTGATCAAATGGTTGGTCCTTGGCAGGTACCAGTAGCAAACTGCGCAGTAACAGCGGCAAGCTACGACACTTACCATGGCGAAACAATGTCGATGGGTGAGCGCACGCCAGTGGCATTACTAGACTTTGGTGCATCGGCTCGCCTAGCGGTTGGTGAATCACTAACGAACATTGCGGCAACAGACATCGGTGATATTAAACACATTAAACTGTCTGCGAACTGGATGTCGCCAGCGGGTCACCCAGGTGAAGATGCGGGTCTTTACGAAGCAGTGAAAGCGGTTGGTGAAGAATTGTGTCCTGCTTTAGGTTTGACTATCCCAGTTGGTAAAGACTCCATGTCGATGAAAACCAAGTGGGAAGAAAACGGCGAGAGCAAAGAAGTCACTTCTCCACTGTCGTTAGTTATCACGGCATTTGGTCGTGTGGAAGACGTACGTAAGACCGTGACTCCTCAACTACGCACTGACAAAGGAAATACTTCTCTAGTTCTTGTTGACTTGGGTAATGGCAAAAACCGCTTAGGTGCGACAGCATTGGCACAAGTATACAAACAGCTGGGTGACAAACCAGCTGACGTAGATAATGCAGAGCAGCTAAAAGGCTTCTTTGATGCAATGCAAGCGTTAGTACGTGATGACAAGCTAGTGGCTTACCACGATAAAGGCGACGGCGGTCTGTTTGTTACACTGGCTGAGATGGCGTTCGCGGGTCACTGTGGCGTAAAAGCGAACATCGCAGAGCTGGGTGACGATGCGCTAGCCGTTCTATTTAACGAAGAGCTAGGTGCGGTTGTTCAAGTTAAGAATGATGATCTAGATTCAGTTCTATCTACTCTGGCGGCAAACGGCTTAGAGGCATGCTCACATGTGATTGGTTCTGTTGAAGCTTCAGACGACTTTGTTATCACTTCTGGTGATGCAGTTGTGCTTGAACGTTCACGTACCGAACTACGCGTTATCTGGGCTGAAACAACGCATAAGATGCAAAGTCTACGTGATAACCCAGCGTGTGCAGACCAAGAGCACGAAGCTAAGAAAGACAACTCTGACCCGGGTCTAAACGTTAAGCTCAGCTTCGACGTAAATGAAGACGTTGCAGCACCGTACATTGCGAAAGGTGCTAAACCTAAGATGGCAATCCTACGTGAGCAGGGCGTTAACTCCCACGTCGAAATGGCAGCAGCGTTTGACAGATCAGGCTTTGAAGCAACCGACATCCATATGAGCGATATCCTAACGGGCCAAGCGGTACTGGATGAATACCATGGCCTAGTAGCTTGTGGTGGTTTCTCTTACGGCGACGTATTAGGTGCGGGTGAAGGTTGGGCTAAGTCTATCCTGTTTAACGCACAAGCTCGTGAACAGTTCCAAGCCTTCTTCAACCGTGAAGAGACGTTCTCTTTAGGTGTATGTAACGGTTGTCAGATGCTATCAAACCTGAAAGAGCTGATCCCAGGTGCGGACTTGTGGCCACGTTTTGTGCGCAACGAATCTGAGCGTTTTGAAGCTCGCTTTAGTCTAGTTGAAGTTCAGAAATCTGACTCTGTATTCTTCGACGGAATGGCTGGTTCGCGCATGCCAATCGCGGTTTCCCACGGTGAAGGGCGTGTAGAAGTACGTGATGCAGAGCACCTAGCAGCGATTGAAGCATCAGGTACGGTTGCGGTTCGTTACGTGGATAGCCTCGGTAACCCAACACAACAATACCCGAACAACCCGAATGGTTCGCCAAACGCGATTACCGGTTTAACAACAGCAGACGGTCGCGTAACTATCATGATGCCTCACCCAGAGCGCGTATTCCGCACAGTTGCAAATTCTTGGGCTCCGGAAGGTTGGGGTGAAAATGGCGCTTGGATGCGTATGTTCCAAAATGCCCGTAAGAATATCGGTTAATTAACCAAAGGTTAATCTAGCTTAAGTAAAGCGTTGGTTGAGAGATCAGCGCTTTCTTTTTTCTTATCACTCTTTTTTCTTCGTCGCTCTTTCTAGTGACTTGGCGAAACGTTGCTTTGTTCTGCCTCTTCTTTGTCATCTATTATCTAGCGTAAAAAACTTGCAGCGTTTAGATTACTTTTATGCTCTAATACCGCGCTTACCAAGGGATGGTGTTAAACAGCTCAGCTTAGATGGAGTTATCAAGTTGACCGAATCCCTGATTGATCCCTAAATCCCTTAGGAAATGAAAGAAATGTCTAAGAATCCAAAATTTGCTATCCGCGTCACTGAAAAACGTAACGGCTGGAGCGCAGAAATCACTCGCCAAGTGACATCTCGTAAGACTGTAGTATCAAAGCGTGAAACAGGCTTTGACAGCGAAGAGAAAGCACAAGCTTGGGCTGAACAAGAACTGGCTGGGTTTATCCAAAACCAAGTGGTTCGTAACGAGCGTAAAGCAGCGCAACGTCAAGAGCGTGAAGCAGAACAACTAGCGGCAAAAGTTCGTAAAGAAGAAGCCCGCAAAGCACGTGAAACCGAAGTAGACACTGACGAAGAATAAGTTTAAATCGGTGAGATGGTGACGTTACCCATCAAACAAATAGTGAAAATGCCCTGAGTTTTGTCTCAGGGCATTTTTTATTTATATCGGCTAAAAACAATCCGATGATACGGACAGGCTAAACGTGCCGTCTTCAGGGGCTGAAAATTGTTTATTGCCAGGAAGAAGGTGAGGGTTATTAGCATAAGTGCGATGTGTCGATTTGACCTTTGCAGAATGTCTTTCCGGTAAATCAAAGTGTTGTAAGCCGTCAGATAGATCGTTTGCTTCACCGTAGTCGAAATGTGTTGCGACGTCTTTGGGCTGCTTGGCGTAACGACAGTGATCCGGCTTACCATCTTCGTGCCAAGTTAAAGAGTTAGTTTTTGCATCTAGATTCAGGTTATTTGCTGTTGGCTGTGCGTAAAAATCTTCTGAAACTTGGTGCTTGCTTTGTTCTTGTAAGTAGTCTGCAATGTTCTCAGAAGCTTGCGCTAGGCTACCTACAGGGAAGAAGCAAATCAGAAGAAGCCGTGTTTTTAGATTGTTCATAATGTGTATGCAAGCAAAAGGAAATGATAATACTGATAAATAAAACGGCGTGCAATTATGGCCATTGGATACGATATAACAGGGCAGTTAATGTCTGCCCTGCATCTTTTAGGTATGGTTAGTATTGATAAGTGAGGTGCAGTTTGACTTCGCGACCAGGCGAAGGCACGCCATTAGATAGGTATGCTTCGTAGTAACGATCGGTTAAGTTTTTCACAACCGCGCCAACGCTCAAGCCTTCGACTTGTTGTATTTCCCAAACCACGTAAGCGTTTTGTAGCGTGTATTGCTCACTTGGCGATTTCACTTTTAAATTGTTACCGCTTGCCTTGGTTTTGGTTTGCGCATCATACCAACGGACTTCCCAGCCCGTACGTAAACCAGGAATCCATTCGTAACCTAAACCCAGATTAATGTTTAATGGCGGTACATCAGGATGATCATCATCTGAACCTGTAGAGTCAGATAGGCTACCTTTGTTTTTGCCGCGAATGTAACTTGCTGAGAAATTACTGTAGAAATCTTCAATCCGGTATTGTGAAATTAGCTCAAAGCCATAGTTTTTAAAGCCATCTAGGTTTGTATTCCAGCTTTGTAACTCAGTAGTATTTTTGTCGAGGTTTTCGCCCGTTCGTATATCAACTGTGTCGCTAACATCGTTATAGAACATAGTTAACTCTGTTGCGAGGTTATCGCGAGAGTTCACCAGCCCTTCCGTTAAGTTGATAACGCTTGCTTGATAAGCATGGATACGAGACACGTCCAGATTCAAAGCAGTAGCCGTAGCGGTAGCTCGCGCATATTGCACTGAGTAGATGTTATCAACGGTTGGTGCTTTTAAAGCGTAGGCGTAGGAGGCGTTTAAACGCGTATTATTGCTCGCATCAAAGTCGATATCCAAACGTGGGCTAAAGCCTTTATGCGTCGTTTCACCGTAGTCATGTCCGGCAGCTGGATCATTATAATCCGGTGCTGCGTTCCCTTTTCCTTCACTCTTGATGTATTCGTAACGCAGAGAAGGTGTGATTGTTAGGCGGTCTGTTGCTTGATAGTGATCAGCAATGTAAGCGGCATAAATTGACTGCGTGCCAGATGGTTCGTAGTAAGGGGTGTACCAACCGTAGTTTTTCGCTTCATTACTGTCGTATGATGCGTTGAATACTAACGAGTCTCTATCGGTTTTTTGATATTGAAGCCCAGTGACTAGAGTGTGGTCTCCGAATTGCGCTTGGTTAAACACATCAACGTAATCACGCTCGTAACTCAGCCATGACTCATGACCGTAACTGCCAACAGAAACGAACATTTTCTCGAATGCTACGTCAGGGCGAACCCAATGACGATCGTTTTCGGAACGTGCCATTTTGATATTGAAATCAATATACGGGTTAGTCGGCATGTAGTGGTAAGAGATGGTCGTGGTGTTGTCCGTGTATTTGTTATCGACGGTGTAAGCGTATTGGGCTTTTTCTAATGAGCCGTATTTCTTGATATTGTATTCGGTGATGTTAGGCATTTTTCCGCGGCGGTTAGCCCAAGGTTTACGACCTTCATCTTTGTAGCGAGTGTGGCTAATTTCAAACTCGTGATCGTTGTTTTCATAACCGACCTTTACGAGCATGTTTTCTTGCTCATAACCTGAGTAATCCAGCGTTTCACCACCTCCGACTTTAATGTCATCAGAGTCTTTTACCGAGCCATTCGCTAGAAAATAAAAACCAGTATCGTTTTTACCATAGAGTGTTAGCGTGTAGGCGTTCTCATCGCCGTTGGTGTTGTATGCACTTGAGATGCGGGCACCAAAGTTTCTTTCGCCGTACAGGAGATCATCGACACTTTTGGTTTTAATGCGAATGGAGCCACCAAACTTCCCGTTGAGTGCTCGATAGTCGTGCGCGCCCTTGATAATTTCTGCTTCGCCAATTAAGAACGGATCAAAAAAGAAGGTACCGTAGCGGTATTGTTGAAAGCCAATTGGAGCGCCATCGACAAAGACGGCGATATCGCTTGGATCATCAAAACCACGAATGTTAATACGTTCGCCACCAGAACGACCGCCACCATCTATTGATGCACCGGGAACGGCATCGATCATTGAGGCAAAATTAGAGTACTGTTGCTCTTCAATCTCTGACCAATTAATGGTGGTTTGCGCAGGCTCAGCAATGGTAATAGGTTTGGCATAACGAACGCCTATGACTTCAAGCTCTTCATTTGGCGCTGTCTCGGCATATGAATAAAGAGGGAAGAGCAAAGCCAGTGAAATGAGATTTACTTTGAATGGATGACTTTTTAATCGTTTCATATTGATGATTTATAGTGTTTTTATGAAGCTCGGATTATAAGAACATTATTACGATTAATAAATGATAATGAGATTAATTATCAAATGTGTTTTTGCGATGGCTTGTAAAGTTTTTTATCCATTCGTGGAAACTGCGATGAGTATCGTTAGCTTACATAAAACAAAAAGCCCAGCATCATGGACGCTGAGCTTATTGGCTTTAAACAAGATAGTGCGAGCACTGTTGCTCCTTTTGAGCTAATCAGGCGCCTACTTGGTAGGAATTACTGAGTTTCTAACGGTATCTGTCCGGTGGTCAGCGGCTCGGCATCGAATTCAGTGAGGCCTTCAATATAGCTTTCGACTGCTTGCTCTAAAGCATTATCACCTTGGTTAAAATAGGCAAGGTGGAAAATTGCATCGCCTTCGTTCACCAATGGTAATGTTTGTTGACCGATAACCAAACCACGCTTCGGGGCTTTTAGTTCTATCTCATCATGACCAAGAGGAGAGCTAATATAAGCGAGCGTTTCCCCCTGTTCTACTTTATCTCCCAGATTAACGACAGTACGCAAAATGCCGTTACCTGACGCGCGAACCCAGCTGGTGGACTTCGCTATGATAGGCTCAGGCAGCTTTTTCCTGCTCGCACGCAACATACCAATGGCTTGCATTACGCGCCGAACCCCGAGTACACCAGCGCTTATCGAAAGTGGATCAAAACGCAATGCTTCGCCAGCTTCGTAGGTGAGCACTGGAATATCGCATTTTTCTGCTTCACTGCGTAAAGAGCCATCACGCAATGCTGAATCAACAATCACTGGCGTCGAAAATGCTTGAGCAATACGTAGAGTTTCTGGGTTGCTTAAGTTTGCGCGAATCTGTGGCAGGTTCGTGCGATGAATTGCCCCTGTGTGTAGATCCAAAATGTAGTCACAACGCTTGGCAATGTTGTTAAAGAACCCGTGTGCCATACGAGATGCAAGTGCGCCTTTTTCACTGCCAGGAAAGCAACGGTTGAGATCTCGTCGGTCGGGCAAGTAACGAGATTTATGGATGAAACCAAAAACGTTAACGATAGGTACTGCAATGACAGTGCCTTTCAGTTTTTGTGGATCCAGTTGGTTAATGATCTGACGAACGATTTCTACGCCATTAAGCTCATCACCATGGATAGCAGCATTCACCATTAACACTGGTCCTTCTTGTTTCCCATGGATGATTTCCACAGGAATAGATAAAGGCGAATGTGTATATAGCTTCGCTGCTTCAAATTCGATCTCTAATCGTTGTCCTGGTTGTATTTGATGTCCTAAGAGCTCAAACACTTTGCTTTTTTTACTTCTGGCCATAAACCATCTCTGTCAAATGCGTCACCAGCAATGTAACAATTGCTGCAAAATCGCACTAATCATTCTCATTAAGGACACGACAAATTACTTTAATCGTCATGCGTGAAATTTTGGTGTGTGTGAAGTTTTTGTTTTCAATATGATCTTTTCTATCAGTTTAATACATAACAAGACATAGAGATGAGAGCGCAATAATAGCCTTAAAAAATGTGACTGTATTAAAAATAATACTGTTCATGGAGGACAAAAAAACGGACTTTTAACCCTACTTTTTATCCGATAATATCCGCGCCGAATTTGAGGTTTCACACTTTCTAACTAGAGGTTTTGATGAAAAAGGTAATTGCTAAAATTGGTGCATTGACTGCGGTAGCAGTTTCACTTTCAGGTTGCGTAGGTAGTAATGCCGTGACAGGTTATGTCATGGGGTTTAACTTGAAAGCTGTTGACAACCGTTACGCTCGAGGTGGCCTAAATATGCTTTTAGCGCCTGTTTATGGTGTCGCGATCGCAGCGGATTATATCGTGTTTAACTCTCTAGAATTTTGGACGGGTAAGAACCCGTTAAATGGTAAGCCACATATCTTCGATACAAAGGTAGATACTTACATTGATGTCAATCACCAGTTAGATAAGTCGTTAACGACGGCACCAATCGCACCATTAGCGGATAACCGTGTCATTGAGCAGGGGCGAATGCAGCAAATCGATGAGAACACTGTTCAAATGGATATTACTTACAGTAACGGTGAAAAGGCGACACTCATGGGTGTACGCGATGGTGAGTTTGTTACTTACTACATTGATGGTGAAGTTGCTGCACAAACCTCAATGGATGAATTAGCCGCTTACGCGCAAAACCGTGTGTAGTTGGGTTCAACTAAACCAAAAAAAGGGTGCCGTATGGCACCCTTTGTCATTTTTCGTGATTGAATTATGCTTTCTCTGGAATCGCTTCTAAAAGCGCGACCATCTGATCCCAGTACAACTGAACAGTATCAATCTTCACTTTCTCATCTGGAGAGTGAGGGAATTTTATTGTTGGACCGAAAGAAACCATATCCATGTGTGGGTATGGTTCTTTAAATAGGCCACACTCAAGACCAGCATGGATGACCATGATGTTCGGCTTATGACCGTAAATGCCTTCATACATATCACGGAAAATTGCCATGATCTCGGAATCTGCATCTGGCTTCCAGCCAGGGTAAGCGCCTGAGAACTGAATTTGTGCGCCTGCTAGCTCAGTAATCGAGCGCAGCATGCTTTCCACTTGGCTACGGCCAGAGTCAATGAGAGAACGAATCAAGCAAAGCACGGTGACTTTATTTTCTTCTGTGCTGATCACACCAACGTTTAGAGAAGTTTCAACAACGCCTTCCACCTCATCACTCATACGGATTACGCCGTTTGGACAAGCGTTAAGTGCCGCAATGAATCGTTGCTGATCGGCGATTGAAAATACTTGCGCGTCAGTCGTGATCGCTTCATTAAAGGTTACGATACCTGTTTCGATTTTACCCAATTCAGTTTTAAGCAGCTCAGTGTAGTGGTTGAACAGCTCAGCAAGTTTGTCTTGGTTTTCGACAGGAAGCGCGACAGTAACAAACGCTTCGCGAGGGATTGCATTACGTAAGCTACCACCACGGAATTCGACTAAACGTAAATCAAGCTCTTGAGCATGACCGGCAAGGAAACGACCAAGTAATTTGTTGGCATTACCGCGACCTGTGTGAATGTCACAACCTGAGTGACCACCTTTTAGGCCTTTCAGCGTCAGTTGGCGTGTTACAAAACCTGCAGGCGTTGATTCTCGAGAAATATCGAAAGTCATGGTGCCATCAACGCCACCTGCACAACCCATGTAGACTTCGCCTTCTTGCTCAGAGTCTGTATTTAGAAGAATCTCACCCTCTAACCAACCAGCTTCAAGGCCAAATGCGCCAGTCATGCCTGCTTCTTCATCAATCGTCAGCAGAACTTCGAGTGGACCGTGCTTAATATCTTTAGATGCCAATACAGCAAGGCAAGAAGCCATACCAATACCGTTATCTGCACCAAGCGTCGTGCCTTTCGCAGTTACCCATTCGCCATCGATGTAAGGTTGGATTGGATCTTTGGTGAAGTCGTGTTCAGTGTCTTCGTTTTTCTGCGGCACCATGTCGATGTGTGCTTGAAGTACAACAGCCTTCTTATTCTCCATTCCTGGTGTCGCGGGCTTTTTGATGAACACGTTACCGGTTGGATCACGGCGAACGTCAAAGCCTTGCTCTGTTGCCCAGTTGATAATGTACTGTGCTAATGCTTCTTCATGTTTCGATGGATGAGGGATAGAACAAATCTTATCGAAAAACTGCCAAAGTGGAGCAGGTGATAAGGTACTGATCTCAGAATGGAACTCAGACACGGAGGACTCCTTTTGATGTGCTTTGCCAAATATATACCGTAAAAATATTATCAAGGTAGCATTAAATGCTAGACGATTTGGCCTTCAAATTGCCGTTAGCATACCACCAGATAAGGAGTACGAGTAGTCGCGATCACAAGGATTTCTCTCAGAACTGTCACAGTTTGTGAATACAATAACAAGCACTATGTGTTCTCTATCATATATTCTGAAAGTGGCTTTATTTTTTAATTCATAAAGTTGTAATTTAATTACACATAAACTTTGATAAAGGTCAATTTGTGCATTTTTTGTGATTCCAATCACTAAAATGCTTGTAATTAAATTTCTTGGTGGTATATTTGTAACCAGCTTCTGAGAGAAGAATGAAATGCTCAAAGGATGAGTCCGTTTTATCGCCTCCAAGGAACCGAGAAATCAACGAATGTTTAATTGATTTAAAAGGTGATAGTTATGAAAGGTTTACCAAGTACAATGTTCTGGAATAGCAAGTCTGTTTACACCGGTAACTTTGTATACCCAACAAGCTTTGGCTACTAAGTGAAGTCAACGCATGTGACTCGAACAGTTTGTTCACCCCTATAAATTGGAATTTTTTTTCAGTGATAGTGCTGACATGATTCACCGCCACCCAAATTGGGTGGCGTTTTTTTATCTCTATTTTCTCTTCCTGACTCACTTATTGTCATCAAAGCCTTCTTCTATTCCCCATTCTTCGGTTTTATCGACTTTTCCACCAAATCTGTTAGATACCATGTTAAAAATGGGCCTTTTTCATCTGAAAGTTTAGTACATTGCTCAGTTTTTATTCTCTTTTAGGGAACTGTGTTATCTAGGTTACCTATTGTTTTTTAAGAATATATTCCTTTGCCTACTTTGATAGGTTAGAGAATGTGTTTCATATCCAAAGAAAAAAAACGCATTAGAGTGAAGATTCTATCTAGAATTTGCTATTTGATAACTTTATAATTCCCGCCAATCGATTACGCAACCGTTTACTTTTTTACCTTTACAGGATTCGATCATGCTCGAGAGGCTTTTTAAACTCAGTGAAAATGGCACAAATGTGCGCACTGAGATCATTGCAGGTGTTACGACCTTCCTGACTATGGCTTACATTATTTTTGTAAACCCAGCGATCCTGTCGGATACCGGTATGGACCGTGGCGCCATTTTTGTCGCGACTTGTCTTGCTGCCGCAATCGGCTGTTTTATCATGGGATTTGTTGCCAATTACCCAATCGCACAGGCACCAGGAATGGGCCTGAACGCATTTTTTACTTACTCTGTTGTATTGGGAATGGGTTATACGTGGCAAGTTGCGTTGGCGGCTGTATTTGTTTCTGGCCTTCTGTTCATTCTTTTAAGCGTATTTAAGATCCGTGAGTGGATTATTAACTCGATCCCGCATTCTCTACGAACAGGTATTTCAGCTGGTATTGGTCTTTTCTTAGCGTTTATCGCATTAAAAAATGCAGGTATCGTCGTTGATAACCCAGCGACATTAGTTTCTATGGGAGAGATCACATCATTGCCATCTGTATTGGCCGCGATTGGCTTCTTTCTTACGATTGCACTGGTTCACCGTGGTGTGAAAGGTGCGGTGATGATCGCCATTCTTGGCGTTACAGCGCTTGGTCTTCTATTTGGTGATGTGCAGTGGGGCGGTATTATGTCAACGCCACCAAGCATTGCGCCAACTTTCATGCAACTGGATTTCTCTGGTTTGTTTGAAGTAGGCATGATTTCCGTCGTATTTGCTTTCCTATTTGTCGATTTATTTGACACCGCAGGTACGCTCGTTGGCGTTTCTCAAAAAGCTGGTCTAACTGATGAGAATGGCAACATCCCTCGTTTAAACAAAGCGTTACTTGCAGACTCAACAGCAACGTCAGTAGGTGCATTACTTGGTACCTCCAACACGACATCTTATATTGAAAGCGTTTCTGGTGTAGCTGCGGGTGGGCGTACTGGTCTAACAGCCGTGGTTGTTGGTGTACTCTTCCTACTTGCTCTATTGTTCTCACCACTTGCGGGTATGATCCCTGCTTATGCAACGTCAGGTGCGCTATTCTATGTGGCGATCTTGATGCTGTCTGGGCTAGTAAGCATTGATTGGCGTGACCTAACTGAAGCGTCCCCAGTTGTTGTGACTTGTTTAGTTATGCCGCTAACATTCTCGATTGCAGAAGGTATCACGTTAGGCTTTATCGCATACGCGGCGATCAAGTTATTCAGCGGTAAGGGCCGTGAAGTGTCGATGAGTGTATGGGTGATGTCAGCCATCTTCATCGTTAAATACCTCGTCGGTTAATTTCTCGAGCAAAAAGCCAGTGTGGATTTATTCACGCTGGCTTTTTCTTTTTTTACGTTGCTCACAGAAGACGGTTTTTCTGCGGAATAGGCAGAGAATTTTGATATCACCGTTGGTATTAGCGGTGTGTTTCGGTAGAATAATCGTTTGCGCAGCTTGAAATCCTCGTCTCCAAACATTTTGGAGAAGTTAGTGAGCATTCCGCTTTTGAGTGACTTCGCTAGATTTTGAGGATGCATATTTTCAAATTATTAGGTTATTACAATGAGTAAAAAATTCATTATCACTTGGGATGCAATGCAGACTTACTGCCGTGAACTGGCTGAAAAACAAATGCCAGCTGAGCAATGGAAAGGAATTTGGGCGGTAAGCCGCGGCGGTTTGGTTCCTGGCGCTATTTTGGCTCGTGAACTGGGTATTCGTTACGTTGATACAATCTGTATTTCAAGCTACGACCATGATCATCAGCGCGATATGACTGTACTAAAAGCACCTGAAGGTGATGGCGAAGGTTACCTAATCGTTGAAGACCTAGTAGACAGTGGTGATACAGCGCGCAAACTACGTGAGATGTATCCAAAAGCGAAAATGATCGCTGTGTGTGCGAAACCATCAGGCAAAGAGCTGCTGGATGATTACGTTGTAGATATTGCTCAAGACACTTGGATCGAGCAGCCTTGGGATATGTCAATCCAGTATGCTGAGCCAGTAAACCGCAAGCAAAAATAAGCGCGGTTAAAGAATATTGAGAAATGCCCCTTTATAGGGGCATTTTTTTTATTATGATATTAAATCATGCTAATAGCCTAGGGTTCTTCCTATGTCTGAAGACGTCAGTAAAAATCTTTCCGAAACTTTGTTCGTGAAACATAAGCAAGCAAAAGAAACCTCCGCGCTTACCCAGTACATGCCGACCAGTAAAAAAATACTTGATGAACGAGAAGCGCAGGGTGATCGTGCTTGGTATCGTCATTTGCGTCGCTTGCAATGGGCTTGGCAAGGATTGTCTCCGATCGAAATGGAAGGCGTACTGTCCAAAATTGCTTCATCATCTCACTCGCGAACCAATGATGATTGGTTAGACACTGTAATGGGTTATCACAGTGGTAACTGGACATTTGAGTGGATCAAGCTTGGTATGGATCATCAGAAGCGAGCAAATGAAATGCAAGGAGAAGAGGCAGCGGATGAACTCTTCACTGCTTCTTTGTGTTTTAGTATTGCAGGCTACCCACATTTAAAAAATGACAACTTGGCATCGCAAGCTCAAGTTCTGGCAAACAAAGCGTATTCTGACGGCGCAGAAAAAACTAAGTACACCATCAAGCAAATTGAAGTGCCTTACCAAAATCGCAAAATCATCGCGAACCTCCATTTACCAAGAACGGATAAACAGTTGCCTGTGGTAATGGTGAGCGCTGGTTTGGATACCCTACAAACCGACATGTGGCGTTTGTTCCGTAATCGTCTTGCACCGCGAGATATTGCGATGTTAACCGTGGACATGCCTTCGGTAGGGCATAGCTCTCATTGGCCCTTGACCGAGAATTCAAGTTGCCTACATCAAGCGGTATTGAATGAGCTTTACTCGCTACCTTGGGTTGATCATCACAAAGTGGGGTTAGTTGGGTTTCGTTTTGGTGGTAATGCAATGATCAGACTCTCTTTTGTCGAGCAGGAAAAGATCAAAGCTTGTGTCGCTCTAGGCGCACCCGTACATGATATTTTTACTTCCCCTCAGAAGTTACAAAAAATGCCGAAGATGTATTTAGATCTTTTGGCTTCCCGTTTGGGGAAAAATGCGGTTGATATTAATAGCATGGCTGGTCAGATGATGGCGTGGTCATTGAAGGTTCAGGGCTTCCTGAGCAGTCGAAAAACCAAAGTGCCTATTTTGGCTTTGAGTCTTGAAGGCGATCCAGTGTCGCCACACAGTGATAATCAACTTGTTGCTCTATTTAGCCAGTATGGTAGAGCAAAAAAAATCAGTTCCAAAACAATTACAAAAGGATATGAGCAATCCCTCGATTTAGCCATAAAGTGGCTAGAAGATGAATTATTAGGGTGACAATTCTCCTAAATTAGTTAAGAGTGATATATCTGAGCAAAAAATAAGCTCATGATAATTAAAAATAATAATCATTCTTGGGTGTTTACTTTTAACTATGAAAACGGAGATTCATATGTCAGAGACGACTCAGGGCCCGACTCACTTTCGCTTGATGTCAAAGTTGAAGGCGATAGGGCCTTACCTGCGCGAACCACAATCGCAAGAAGGGCGCTATTATTTTGATTGTTTATCTGTATGTGTAGACGACAAAAAATCGCCTGAGAAGCGTGAATTTTGGGGCTGGTGGATGGATTTGGAATCCATCGAGGGAGGCTTTACTGCTAAATATCATATTGGCAAGTACAACAAAGAAGGGCAATGGGTATCTGAAGCCCTTCCCAAAAAAGTGGTAGAGGAAGTGTATCTCACGCAGAGCACATTCCATCAAAAGCTGGTTGATACTTTAGAAGAACACTTCAAATTAGAAGTCGAATATCACACGGAGTCTTTCGATTTCGCTTAATTTGGTTGTTTTCATTTAATACCAAACAAAAAGGTGCGAAAACGCACCTTTTCTCTTGTTAATTCCCTATTTGATTGTTAAAACATCCTCTCTTTATTTGTTTTTCACTTCAGAAGACATCATGACAACGAATCAACAAAATGCAGTTGTTTCACAACCACAAACTGTCGTTGTGAAACTGGGTACAAGTGTGCTGACAGGCGGCACTCTGGCACTCGACCGTGCACACATGGTTGAGTTAGCACGCCAGTGTGCTGAGCTTAAAAAACAAGGCCATTCAATCGTAATGGTTTCGTCTGGTGCGATTGCAGCAGGCCGTGAGCATCTTGGTTACCCCGCATTGCCCAACGAGATGGCGAGTAAGCAGTTACTTGCCGCGGTGGGGCAGAGTCGCTTGATTCAAACATGGGAGTCTTTGTTTGGTATTTATGGTATCAAGATCGGCCAAATGCTACTAACCCGTGCCGATTTAGAAGATCGTGAGCGATTCCTTAACGCGCGTGACACTATTAATGCGCTCGTTGCGAACGATATTGTTCCTATCGTAAACGAAAATGATGCCGTTGCGACTAGCGAGATTAAAGTTGGCGATAACGACAACCTTTCCGCTTTGGTAGGCATTTTATGTGGTGCAGATAAGCTCTTGCTTTTAACTGACCAAAAAGGTCTGTTTACTGCTGACCCTCGTAAAGATCCGAACGCAGAGCTTATCAAGGAAGTAAAAACCATCGACGATACGCTGCGTAAAATCGCAGGTGGAAGCGGTACAACATTGGGTACTGGTGGTATGGCAACGAAGCTGCAAGCCGCAGACATCGCTCGCCGCGCAGGTATAGAGGTTATTATTGCTGCTGGTAGTGCGCCGAATGTTATCTTTGACTCTTTAAGTGCTGAACCTCAGGGCACGCGCTTCCTACCTTGCGCTGAAGCCTTAGAGAATCGTAAACGCTGGATTCTAGCGGGACCTGCGGCATCGGGCGACATCGTTATTGATGATGGTGCAGTCAATGCTGTGGTCGGCAAGGGCAGTAGCCTACTTGCTAAAGGGGTCATCAAAGTTAGTGGTGACTTCGCACGAGGCGAAGTAGCGCGTGTAACAAACGCTCACGGTAAGTTGGTGGCTCGTGGCATCAGCGCCTACTCAAGTGATGACCTAACTAAAATTACGGGTAAGCACAGTAAAGATATCATCTCTATTTTGGGTCATGATTATGGCTCTGAGGTGATTCACCGCGATGATTTGGTCGTCATTCAGGAATAGAATTAGAGGGAAGCAAAGTGGATTTAACGAATATGGGTAAAGCTGCTAAAGATGCAGCTTTCGAATTAGCGACAGCGTCAACTGCGCAAAAAAACCAAGCATTAGCCATCATTGCTGATGAGCTAGAAGCAAACTCTGCTGCTATTTTGGCGGCAAACGCTAAAGACATCGAACTTGGCCGTGAAGCGGGTTTAACCGATGCGCTGCTCGATCGCCTTTTGCTTAACGAAGAACGATTGACTGCAATTGCGAATGATGTTCGCAACGTCATTAGCCTGAACGATCCTGTAGGCAGCGAAATAGACAGTAAGGTACTGGAAAATGGGATGTCACTGTCTCGTCGTCGCGTGCCGCTTGGTGTCGTGGGCGTAATTTATGAAGCGCGTCCAAACGTAACCATTGATATCGCAGCGTTGTGCTTGAAAACCGGCAACGCAAGCATTTTACGTGGTGGCAAAGAGACCTTTTTCTCGAATATGGAATTAGTGAAGGTTATTCAGTCTGCGCTCGCAAAGGCGAACCTTCCTGCCGCTTCTGTGCAGTACATTGAAAAACCAGATCGTGAGCTTGTTTCTCAATTGCTTAAGTTGGACGATTACGTCGACATGATCATTCCACGCGGTGGTGCTGGCCTACACAAAATGTGTAAAGAAAACAGCACGATTCCGGTGATTATTGGTGGCTTTGGTATCAGCCATATCTTTGTCGACGAATCCGCTGATCTAGAGAAATCCCTGAATGTGGTTGAGAACTCTAAAGTTCAACGTCCATCTGCGTGTAACTCATTAGATACGCTGCTCGTGCATGAAAAAATTGCAGCGCAACTCCTACCAATGATCGTAGAGCGCATGAACGATAAAGTGACCTTCGTGACAGAGCCTAAGGCAAAAGCACTGATGGCTCAAGCAACACAAATTCGCGATGCTGTTGAAGGTGACTTTGATACGGAATGGTTGAGCTACACTCTTGGTGTAAAAGTTGTGTCTGATGTGAAAGATGCCATTGATCATATGCGTGTCCATAACGCGAGCCACTCAGATGCGATCATGACCAATAGTTTGGAAAACTCAGAACTGTTCATCAATTCTGTCGGTTCGGCGGCGGTTTATGTGAATGCTTCAACGCGCTTTACAGACGGTGCGCAATTTGGCCTTGGCGCAGAAGTCGCAGTATCTACACAAAAGCTACATGCACGCGGTCCGATGGGCTTAGAAGAGCTAACTAGCTACAAGTGGGTTGGTAAAGCGAACTACTTAGCACGCAGTTAACACATTCGACGAGATCTTGAGTGAAAAAGGGGCCTTTGCGCCCCTTTTTGTTTTGTCTAACATACCAATTCCGCTACACTACATGAGCTTTTATTTCGGTTTGAAAGCGTTATACCCAAATAGCTTTAATAGAGTCCGTATAACCATGAACGCGTGGTTATCCGTGATTGCTCATGAGGTTATTTTGGTATAGATATGGAGGTGATATGCATTGTCCTTTTTGTTCCGAGAACGATACCAAAGTTATTGATTCCCGCTTAGTGGCTGATGGCCATCAAGTTCGACGTCGCCGTCAGTGCTTGGCGTGTAGCGAGCGTTTCACTACGTTTGAAAGCGCAGAGTTAGTGATGCCTAAAGTGATCAAATCGAATGGCAACCGTGAACCATTTGATGAAGATAAAATGGTTGGCGGTATTCAACGCGCTTTAGAGAAACGCCCAGTGAGTGCCGATTCTATAGAGTTAGCGATCAGTATGATCAAATCACAACTGCGTGCGACGGGTGAGCGAGAGGTTCCGAGTGAAATGATTGGTAATTTAGTCATGGACCAGCTCAAAGAGCTCGATAAGGTGGCTTACATTCGTTTCGCTTCCGTTTACCGCAGCTTTGAAGATATTCGCGAGTTTGGCGAAGAGATTGCCCGCCTAGAAGACTGAGTAGCTCATGACTCAACACTCTCCTGAAAGAGCGTTTTCTGATTTAGATTTCGCCATGATGTCACGAGCTATTAAGTTAGCGAAACGTGGCATTTATACCACCGCCCCTAATCCAAATGTAGGGTGTGTCATCGTTCGTGATGAAGAAATTGTCGGTGAAGGCTATCACCATCGTGCTGGTGAGCCGCATGCCGAAGTGCACGCGATGCGCATGGCGGGTGAAAAAGCAGTTGGTGCAACCGCTTATGTGACGCTAGAACCTTGCTCTCATTACGGCCGTACACCGCCATGTGCCGAAGGGCTGATTAAAGCCAAAGTGGCACGTGTGGTTTGCGCCATGGTAGACCCAAACCCGAAAGTTGCAGGTCGCGGCATCCAGATGTTACGTGATGCCGGAATTGAAGTACAAATCGGCTTGTTAGAGCAAGATGCCCTTGCCCTTAACCCTGGTTTTATAAAGTACATGCGCACAGGCATGCCGTTTGTTCAATTAAAAATGGCAGCCAGTTTGGATGGGCAAAGCGCACTCAATAATGGTCAGAGCCAATGGATCACCTCCCCTGCGGCCCGCCAAGATGTGCAGCGTTATCGAGCGATGAGTGGTGGTATTCTCTCTACCAGCAAAACGGTGATTGATGATAATGCGTCACTCAATGTGCGTTGGGATGACTTACCTACCAGTGTTCAAGCGCAGTATTTACGAGAAGAACTTCGTCAACCAGTACGTGTAATCTTAGACCGTCAGAACCATTTAACGGGTGCGCTCAAGCTGTTCCACACCGATGGAGAGCGAGTTATTATTCGCTCTGATGGAGACTGTATCCCTCTATTGGACAGCGCTGACCAAATTGACTTATCAACGACATTAAAACGTATCTCGGATGAGCACCACATCAATCACTTATGGGTTGAAGCTGGAGCTACGCTAGCGAGTGCGATGATAAAGGCTAATCTTGTAGATGAGCTCATTGTTTACCTTGCGCCAAAACTCATGGGCAGCGATGGTCGGGGGCTTATCGGTGCTTTAGGGTTAAGCGCTATGGCTGACGTCATAGATTTAAACATTACAGACGTTCGTATGGTTGGGGTAGACATTCGCATCACCGCCACCATAAAACGTAATGAAATTAGATAAGAAATAGTATGTTTACAGGAATAGTAGAAGCAGTTGGCAAGTTAGCTGCGATTACGCCGAAGGGCGAAGACATCACCGTCACGGTTGAAACGGGTACGCTTGATATGTCAGACGTTAAGTTAGGCGATAGCATTGCGACCAATGGTGTTTGCTTAACGGTAGTTGACTTCGGAAGCCACTATTACAGTGCTGATCTGTCATTAGAAACCTTGAAGAAAACGGGGTTTGCTGAATACCAAGTAGGCGATAAGGTGAATCTAGAAAAAGCCATGTTGCCAACAACGCGATTGGGTGGACATATCGTTTCTGGCCATGTCGATGGGGTTGGTGAAATTGTCGAACGCAATTCAGTTGGCCGTGCGATAGAGTTTTGGGTTGCAATGCCTGCGGAAATTAGCAAGTACGTTGCAGAGAAAGGCTCGATTACTGTTGATGGTATTAGCCTAACCGTCAACGACTTACGTAAAAATGCTTTTAAGCTGACGATCGTTCCTCATACGAGTGAAGAAACTACGATTGACCAGTTTCAAGTGGGGCGCAAAGTCAACTTGGAAGTTGATGTACTTGCGCGTTATATGGAGCGTTTACTGCAAGGACAACAAGAAGATAAGGCCGAGTCTCGTATCACGATGGACTTTTTACAGCAAAACGGTTTTGCATAAGTCTTGGGAGTGGCTGCGTGAGGCATGCGATAAAGAGCAGACTCACAGAACACCGCGAGATTCATTGACTTGCTTAATGCAAAGCTCAAACTATTGACCTAACTAGCATTCACTGCAACGTAATTTTTCATTGCTGTCGCAATAACAAATTTAGAATAACGGGATAACAGACTATGCCAATCAGTACGCCACAAGAAATTATTGATGATATTCGCGCAGGCAAAATGGTCATCCTAATGGATGATGAAGACCGCGAGAATGAAGGTGACTTGATCATGGCTGCCGAGCATATTACGCCGGAAGCCATCAACTTTATGGCAACCTATGGCCGTGGCCTGATTTGTTTAACCATGACCAAAGATCGTTGCGAAAGTCTAGGTCTGCCACCAATGGTGCAAGACAATAATGCGCAATACACCACCAACTTTACTGTTTCGATTGAGGCAGCAGAAGGGGTAACGACGGGTATTTCAGCCGCAGATCGCGCACGTACCGTTCAAGCAGCAGTCGCGCCAAACGCTAAAGCTGCGGATTTGGTGCAGCCTGGTCACATCTTCCCTCTCGCAGCTCAAGACGGCGGTGTACTGACTCGTGCAGGTCACACTGAAGCTGGCTGTGATTTGGCTCGTCTTGCTGGTTTAGAGCCAGCATCGGTGATTGTTGAGATCTTAAATGACGACGGCACGATGGCCCGTCGCCCAGATCTAGAGATCTTTGCAGAGAAGCACGGTATTAAATTGGGCACTATTGCCGACCTAATTGAGTACCGCAATAACACTGAGACAACGATTGAACGTGTGGCAGAGTGTAAGTTACCGACAGAGTTTGGCGAGTTCACGTTAGTCACGTACAAAGACACCATTGATAACCAAGTGCACTACGCAATGTGCAAGGGCGATTTGAAAGAAAAAGTGCCACTGGTTCGCGTTCATCTTCAAGACGTTTTTACCGACTTACTACGTAGCGATCGTAATGCAGAGCGCAGCTGGACACTAGATAAGGCAATGACACGCATTGGTGAAGAAGGCGGTGTGCTGGTTGTTCTTGGCCATGAAGAATCGACCGATCTACTTATTCATCGCGTGAAGATGTTCGAAGCGCAAGACAAAGGTGAAGCCCCAACGCTTGCTAAAAAACAAGGCACGTCTCGCCGTGTTGGCGTTGGTTCACAGATTCTTGCGGATCTCGGTGTACATGATATGCGTCTTCTGTCATCGACCAACAAAAAGTACCACGCGTTAGGTGGTTTTGGTCTGAACGTTGTTGAGTACGTCTGCGAGTAACAACCGAACAATAAGTTCCTAGTCTTTGACGTGCTTAACTCGTCAATGGCTAGGAACCGGTGATTTGCCTCCAATTTCCATTAGATATTGCTCACAAATTTGTGCTAGAATCCGGCGATTCTCACTTGATGAACATATTTCACTTATAAATAGAGTTAAAGGAAAGCTTATGAAAGTGATCGAGGGTGGCTTCCCAGCGCCAAATGCAAAAATTGCTATCGTTATTTCTCGTTTCAACAGTTTTATTAACGAAAGCCTACTTTCTGGTGCGATCGATACACTAAAGCGTCACGGACAAGTAAGCGAAGACAACATCACGGTTGTGCGTTGTCCAGGTGCCGTAGAACTACCTCTAGTAGCTCAGCGTGTTGCTAAAACTGGCAAATTCGACGCTATTGTTTCTCTAGGGTCTGTTATTCGCGGTGGAACGCCTCACTTTGACTATGTTTGTAGTGAAATGAACAAAGGTCTAGCACAAGTGTCTATGGAATTCAGCATTCCAGTAGCATTTGGTGTTTTGACTGTTGATACGATCGATCAAGCGATTGAACGCGCAGGAACCAAGGCTGGTAATAAAGGTGCAGAGGCTGCACTAAGCGCACTTGAAATGATTAATGTACTATCTGAAATTGATTCCTAATGGGGGCCAGTGTGAAACCAGCCGCACGTCGTAACGCACGTCAATTCGCTCTACAGGCGATCTACTCATGGCAAATTACTAAAGAGAATGTTGCCAAGATTGAAGAACAGTTTTTGTCTGGCGACAAATACGATGAAGAAGAACTTCATGCATCTGAGCCAGCGCTTGCTGCTCCAGAGACAGACGTAGCTTACTTCCGTGAACTATTAAGCGGTGTTGTACTTAGCCACGCTGAGCTAGATAGCAAAATTCGTCCATACATCTCTCGTCCTATGCAGGATTTAGATATGATGGAACTTGCTCTTCTTCGCCTTGCTATGTACGAGATGACTCGTCGCGAAGATGTTCCTTACAAAGTTGTTATCAATGAAGCGATTGAACTTGCAAAAGTTTTCGCAGCAGAAGATAGCCACAAGTTTGTGAATGGTGTACTTGATAAAGCAGCACCTCACATTCGTAAGAAATAACGATTTCTTCAATGAAAAGGTCAGCACATGCTGACCTTTTTTGTATCAAAAGCTTTTACATCAAAAAGTAAGTGAATTATGTCTGGTGAATTTAATCTGATAGACAAGTACTTCGTCGGTCGTCAGAGCCAACGTAAAGATGTCCATCTAGCCGCTGGTGATGATTGCGCTTTGGTCAAAGCGCCAGCTAATGTTCAGATTGCGATTAGCACGGATACATTGGTAGCTGGAACGCATTTCTTAGCCGACGCGAACCCAGCATGGGTCGCACACAAAGCATTGGCTTCTAACATCAGTGATTTGGCAGCGATGGGAGCAACGCCTGCATGGGTGAGCTTTGCATTAACGATGCCCGAGCCAGATGAAGAATGGCTTGCACCTTTCTGTGATGCATTTTTCGAACTGGCTGATTACTATGGTATTCAGTTAATAGGCGGTGATACCACCAAAGGGCCATTGTGTCTGACACTTACGGTGCAAGGTTTTGTACCTGAAGACAAAGCGCTCACGCGGTCCGGCGCAAAGCCTGGGGATTGGGTATACGTAACGGGAAACCTTGGCGATGCAAAAGCTGGCTTGGATGTGATTCTAGATGACTCTCTGCGCAGCAGAGCCGGCGCGGAAGCACTAGAGCGAGCTCACTACCTTAGTTCTCCGCGTGTGCTTGCTGGACAAGCTCTTGTTGGCTTAGCCTCGTCGGCGATAGATATTTCAGATGGTTTAATCTCTGATATTAAGCACATTTTACAGCGATCTCAGGTTGGGGTGAGTATTGATGTCTCTCAGCTACCGATCTCTTCAGAATTAGTTCAGTTTTTAGATGATAAGATCAGCGCGCAGCAGTATGCTTTAGCAAGTGGCGAAGAATACGAGTTGTGTTTTACCGTGCCGGAGCAAAATCGAGGCTCGTTACAAAGCGCTTTATCTCATACTGGCTGTAAGGTCACATGTATTGGTCAAATCCGACCAAATGGAACCTTCGAGCTGCATGATAACAATCAACCACTTGATTGGGACTTAAGTGGCTTCGACCACTTTAAATGATCTGAGCTAAGCTCTAGCCAAGAGCCTGTTACTATTGAGTAACTCGCAGGCATGACGATTGAAACCAAACTAGCAGTATAGGTTTAAGGATATGACCAACCCTCTTTCTCTGATTTCATTAAAGAACCCGTGGCATCTATTGGCGACGGGTTTTGGCAGTGGATTATCCCCGTTTATCCCTGGAACAATGGGCACACTGGCGGCCGTGCCTTTCTTTTTGTTGTTGGCACAATTACCATTTACGGCGTATGTCATTGTTGTTCTGATTTCGTGTGTGATCGGCATTCAAATATGCCAAGTGACCTCTGCAGACATGAAAGTTCATGATCATGGTTCAATCGTATGGGATGAGTTTGCAGGCTTTTGGATTACGATGAGCATTGTACCTGCACTGAATATTCCACTCACTGAATGGAAGTGGTTGATTACTGGCTTCATCTTATTTCGTTTTTTCGATATGGTAAAACCTTGGCCAATTGGGTGGCTAGATAAGCGAGTTCACGGTGGGCTGGGTATTATGGTTGATGATATCGTGGCGGGAATTATGGCTGGTGTTGCCTTGTTTCTAGTCGCAAAATATGCGGGCTGGATGAATTAAACGTTGACCGTAAAAAAGGGATGCTATGAGCATCCCTTTTTACATTCTATTTTGCTAAATAATCCAAGATGGATTTTTCAATTCCTTTTGCATCGAGACCAAGCTCTTCATGCAGTTCATCTTGTGTTCCCTGATGAATAAACTCATCGGGTAAACCTAGGTTCAACACAGGTTTAATGATTTTATCTTTCATCATGAACTCAACGACACCAGCACCAGCACCACCCGCGATAACATTTTCTTCTAACGTCACGAGCACGTCATGATCTGCGGCTAATTGACGAATCAATGCCTCATCGAGCGGCTTCACAAAGCGCATATCAGCAACAGTGGCGTTAAGGTATTCTGCCGCTTCTAGCGCGTTACCCAAGAAAGTACCAAAGTTCAGAATAGCAACTTTTTCACCTTGGCGAACCATGCGCCCTTTACCGATTTCTAACGCCGTAAACTCAGTTTCGATTTCTACGCCCATGCCGCTACCACGAGGGTATCGAACCGCACTCGGGCCAGAATGCTTATGGCCAGTGTAAAGCATTTGTCGGCACTCGTTTTCGTCGCTTGGCGCCATGATCACCATGTTCGGAATACAGCGCATAAAGCTCAAATCGAACGCACCTTGGTGAGTTTGACCATCTGCGCCAACGAGACCTGCGCGGTCGATCGCAAACATCACTGGTAAGTCCATGATCGCGATGTCGTGGATCAATTGGTCATAACCACGTTGCAAGAAAGTCGAATAGATAGCAACGATTGGATGATCGCCCGCAATTGCCATGCCTGTTGCCAGTGTCACCGCGTGCTGCTCAGCAATCGCCACATCAAAGTATTGGTCTGGGTACTCTTTTGAGAAACGCACCATACCCGAGCCTTCGCGCATCGCTGGCGTAATTGCCATTAGCTTAGGATCTTGGGCCGCCATGTCACATAAAAAGTCACCGAAGATCTTTGAGTAAGTTGGCTTACCACCACTGCTCTTCGGTAAGCTATTGTTTGCCGGTGCGAACTTCGGCACTGCATGGTAGCCGATAGGATCTTTCTCGGCAGGCTCATAACCTTTGCCTTTCTTGGTCATGATGTGTAGGAATTGAGGACCTTTGAGCTCACGCATATTTTTCAGCGTTTTGACGAGTTCATTGACGTCGTGCCCATCAACCGGGCCAATGTAATTAAAGCCGAACTCTTCGAACAGAGTACCAGGCACCACCATGCCTTTTAGGTGCTCTTCCGTACGGCGAACCAACTCTTTAATAGGTGGAACACCAGACAGCACTTTCTTACCGCCTTCACGGATAGAAGTGTACAAGCTACCAGAAAGTACTTTCGCAAGGTGGTTATTCAGGGCGCCGACGTTTTCTGAAATCGACATTTCGTTGTCGTTCAAAATCACCAACATATCAGGATGAACGTCGCCAGCGTGGTTCATGGCTTCGAATGCCATGCCTGCTGTAATTGCGCCATCGCCAATCACACTGACAATTTTACGGCCTTTGCCTTCTTTTTGTGCGCTGATGGCCAAGCCAAGACCTGCACTGATAGATGTCGAAGAGTGACCGACAGACAACGTGTCATATTCACTTTCTTCACGCCAGGGGAAAGGGTGTAGACCATCCTTTTGGCGAATTGTTGGCATTTTATCGCGACGTCCGGTGAGGATTTTATGCGGGTAAGCCTGATGACCAACATCCCAAATCAATTTGTCGATAGGGGTGTTGTAAACATAATGCAGAGCGACAGTTAGCTCTACGGTGCCTAAGCCAGACGCTAAGTGTCCGCTAGATTGGCTCACTGAATTTAGCAGATACGTTCGCAGTTCATCACACAGATTTGGTAATGTTTCTTTCGGAAGAAGACGTAATTCTTCCGGTGTATTTGCTAACGCCAGTGTTGGGTACTTTGAAATATCAAGAGTCATATAAATGCGCGCTTATAGTGTTAATTTTTGCGCTCGATGACATATCGGGCGAACTCTTCGAGTAACTGAGTATTGTATGGGATAGCTTCCAATGCTTGAAGTGCTTCCTGTAACAGAGTGTGAGCTTTCTCTATGGCTCCCTCTAAACCCAGCAGGGAAGGATAAGTGCTCTTATTCAGACCTTGGTCGGAACCTTGAGGCTTACCCAGTGTTTCTGTGTCACTGATGATATCAAGAATATCGTCTTGAACCTGAAACGCCAAACCAATTGCTTTTGAGTAGCGCTCCAAATGAGGTAGAACTTCGATACCTTTCTCACCAGCAGCTAATGCACCTAATTTTACCGCACAATCAATCAGAGCTCCGGTTTTTTTACGGTGTATCTCTTCCATTTCTTCAAGAGAAACTTGGCGATTTTCCGCGCCTAAATCTAAGGCTTGCCCTACACACATGCCGCTGGCACCAGAGGAATGCGCTAAGGCTTTGATCATGCTGATGCGTTGAGCTTCAGCCGCCGGGCTTAATTGACCATCAGCAATAATAGTGAAGGCAAGAGTTTGTAGTGCGTCACCTGTCAGTATTGCGGTTGCTTCATCAAACTTAATATGACAAGTTGGTTGACCTCGACGCAGTTCATCATCGTCCATGGCTGGCAGATCATCATGAATGAGTGAGTAGGCATGTATACATTCGATAGCAGCGGCGGGGGTGTCTAAGTCTTCAGGTTTACAGCCGAGCATTTGACCTGTGATGTAAACAAGAAAAGGGCGAACGCGTTTCCCACCTAGCAAAAGGCCGTATTTCATTGCTTGAATCAATGGCTGCTCTTGATATGGAAGCTGATCGAGCCACAAATTCAATTGCTGATTGTTTCTTTGTTGAAAAGACGTCAATGTCTGTTGCATCACATTGCTCACTACTGATTGTTATTCTGAATCTGGTTTGAAGTCACTCAGTGGTGCTTCATCATCTTCACTAAGAAGAATGCTCACGCGCTGTTCGGCGTCGCTTAATTTAGTTTGGCCTGCACGAGCTAAGGCAATGCCTCGTTCAAACTTACGCAGGGCATCATCTAGAGCAAGATCGCCATTTTCTAATTGATCAACCAAGCTATCAAGCTCTTCAATGGTTGCTTCAAAGGTCATGTTTTCTGGTTTCTTGACCGCCATCTTTTTTCTGCCTTAATCAAGCCTCGGGTAAGATGCACGAAAGTTACCTTAGCCTAGTAACTTGGTCAAATTTAACCTTATATAATTGTCACAAAATTAGCGTTCAACGAGTCTAAGCGGTGAAACCCCATATTTTGGTTGAGGTTGTTAAGTGTAATTTGTGATCCATTAGCTAAGATTTTTCTAAAAATTCTGCGCGAGTTGTCGATACAGGTAATAATCCGCCCAATGGCAGTATTTGAGTATAGCGTGAGGAGTGCTTTGTGGATTTAGCAACCCTATTAGGTTTGATTGGTGGTTTTGCATTCGTCATTATGGCGATGGTGCTTGGTGGCAGCATCGGCATGTTTGTCGATGTCACGTCGATCCTTATTGTCGTTGGTGGCTCAATATTCGTCGTGTTGATGAAGTTCACAATGGGACAGTTTTTTGGTGCGACAAAGATTGCTGGCAAAGCCTTCATGTTTAAAGCGGATGAACCCGAAGACCTGATCGCAAAAATTGTGGAAATGGCCGATGCGGCGCGTAAAGGTGGTTTTCTTGCTCTTGAAGAGATGGAAATAAACAACACATTCATGCAGAAAGGCATTGATCTACTGGTTGATGGCCATGATGCCGACGTTGTGAGAGCGGCACTCAAAAAAGACATCGCGCTTACGGATGAACGACATACGCAAGGTACTGGTGTATTTCGCGCCTTTGGCGACGTTGCTCCTGCGATGGGAATGATTGGCACCTTGGTTGGTCTTGTTGCGATGCTTTCAAACATGGATGATCCAAAAGCGATTGGACCAGCAATGGCCGTTGCACTCTTGACCACATTGTATGGCGCGATCCTGTCCAATATGGTGTTTTTCCCTATTGCGGATAAGCTTTCTCTTCGTCGTGACCAAGAAACGCTAAATCGCCGTTTGATCATGGATGGCGTATTAGCGATTCAAGATGGCCAAAACCCGCGAGTGATCGATAGTTACTTGAAGAACTACCTCAATGAAGGTAAACGTGCCCTTGAGATTGACGAGTAACTTGGAGAGTCGTGATGGATGATGAAGATAACAAATGCGATTGTCCGCCACCTGGCCTCCCGTTATGGATGGGGACATTCGCAGATTTGATGTCGCTACTGATGTGTTTCTTTGTTCTTCTGCTCTCGTTTTCTGAGATGGATGTACTGAAGTTCAAACAAATTGCAGGATCAATGAAATTTGCTTTCGGTGTGCAAAATCAGCTTGAAGTGAAAGACATTCCCAAAGGTACTAGCATTATTGCCCAAGAGTTTCGACCGGGTCGGCCGGAACCAACTCCGATTGATGTCATCATGCAGCAAACCATGGACATCACTCAGCAGACGCTCGAATTTCATGAAGGGGAGTCTGATCGAGCTGGTGGCACAAAACGTGATGAAGGCAAGTTAACGGGTGGGCAATCGGCAGAAACGTCAACTCAAAACAATGAGTCTGCCGAAGCGGACATGCAACAACAGCAATCTAAAGAGATGTCGCAAGAGATGGAAACCTTGATGGAAAGCATCAAGAAAGCCTTAGAACGAGAGATTGAACAAGGCGCCATTGAAGTTGAAAATCTCGGTCAGCAGATTGTTATACGTATGCGTGAAAAAGGTGCATTCCCAGAAGGTTCGGCTTTCTTGCAGCCTAAGTTTCGTCCTTTAGTTCGTCAGATTGCAGAGCTAGTAAAAGACGTGCCAGGCATTGTTCGAGTATCTGGCCATACAGACAATCGACCGCTAGACTCGGAACTTTATCGTTCTAACTGGGATCTCTCTTCTCAGCGTGCAGTATCAGTCGCGCAAGAGATGGAGAAAGTGAGAGGCTTCTCTCATCAACGTTTGAGAGTGCGGGGTATGGCGGATACGGAGCCCTTGTTACCGAATGATTCTGATGAAAATCGTGCGCTTAACCGACGGGTTGAAATCAGCATTATGCAAGGCGAGCCTCTCTACAGTGAAGAAGTGCCAGTAATTCAATAACTAGGCTTTAGTTTTAAGTCAGTAAAGAGGTAAGAAAGCGAGCAGATTGCTCGCTTTTTTTGTTTTTCCAATCCGCTTGGGTGTATAATCTTGCGCCTTAAAAGTGAGCTCAGACTACTTTTTGTGACTGAAACGCGGTTTTACTGCGTATGAAGTATTGAAGTTGAGTGTCACTCTTTGTTGATTGCGAAACTAACCTGCGAATTAGACTATGAAATTTATTGTAAAGCCCCATCCAGAAATTTTTGTAAAAAGTGAATCTGTGCGTAAGCGCTTCACAAAGATTTTAGAGTGCAACATTCGTAACATCATTAAGAGCCGCACGGAGTCTGTCGCGGTATTTAACCGTCGTGATCACATTGAAGTGACCTCTGAGAGTAACGAATTCCACGCTGAAGTTCTTGAGGTTTTGACTCATACACCAGGCATTCACCACGTACTGGAAGTGAAGCAAACTGAATTTAAAGACTTGCACGATATCTTCGAGCAAGTGCTAGAACTCAACCGTGCTGCACTCGAAAATAAAACCTTTGTTGTACGTGCGAAGCGTCGTGGCAAGCATGACTTTACCTCTATTGAACTAGAGCGTTATGTAGGCGGTGGTTTAAATCAAGCGATTGAAAGCGCTAGTGTTAAGCTACGAAACCCAGACGTGACGATCAAGGTAGAAGTCTCGAACGACAAGCTAAACCAAGTATTGTCTCGTCATAAAGGCCTAGGTGGTTTCCCACTGGGTACGCAAGAAGACGTGTTAAGCCTGATCTCGGGTGGTTTCGATTCTGGTGTTTCAAGCTATCTTCATATCAAGCGTGGTTCAAAAGTACATTACTGCTTCTTTAACTTAGGTGGTCCAGCACACGAAATCGGCGTTAAGCAGGTTTCTCACTACCTATGGAACAAATACGGTTCTTCAGCAAAAGTACGTTTTATCTCAGTTGATTTCGAGCCTGTGGTTGCGGAAATCCTAGAGAAAGTCGATGACGGCCAAATGGGCGTGATCTTGAAGCGTATGTTTATGCGTGCAGCAGGCATGATCGCCCAGAAGATGAAGATCGAAGCATTGGTAACAGGTGAAGCGCTAGGTCAAGTATCGAGCCAAACGCTAACCAATCTACGCCACATCGATAACGTAACAGACACGCTGATTCTGCGTCCGCTTATCAACTGGGATAAAGAAGACATCATCAATCTAGCACGTGAAATCGGCACAGAAGATTTCGCAAAGACAATGCCAGAATACTGTGGTGTTATCTCTAAGAAGCCAACCGTGAAAGCGGTGAAAGGCAAGCTAGAAGCTGAAGAAGAGAAATTCGACTTTAGTATCCTTGAGCAAGTGGTTCAAGAAGCTCGCATGATGGACATTCGTGATATCGCAAAAGAGTCTGAGCAAGCCGCACCAGAAGTAGAGCAAGTTCAAGCGGTAGAAGAGCACGCGGTTGTGCTAGATATTCGTAGTCCTGAAGAGGAAGACGATAACCCACTTGAAATCGAAGGTGTGGATGTGAAACATATCCCTTTCTACAAGCTGGGTACACAGTTTGGTGACTTAGACCAGTCTAAGACATACCTACTTTACTGTGACCGCGGTGTGATGAGCCGTCTGCAAGCGCTTTACTTGCAAGAGCAAGGCTTCAGCAACGTAAAAGTTTACCGTCCATAGCTGACTGTTAAAATACGTTAAAAGGCGCAAATTGAGACATCAATTTGCGCCTTTTTTGTTTTTGATCGCGTTACAGACAACCATTACTTAGCATAATGTTGAGGCTTATCGCAAAGCCATACACTTTGTGTTGATATAACGATAATTAATCCGAAAGAAGAGTAATAAAGTGATATTGCTGCCAGATATGCGGATGAGATTTTTGATAGATAAAAAAACACCGCCTAATTTAGGCGGTGTAACAAATTTGACAGACAGGTCAAAAATAAATACAGGAAGTATATGTTTTGTCACAGGGAGTGTGGACAAAACATTATGGTAGAAATCTACCTAACTCGAAATACGAGTTTGCAAACACAACATCGCAACAACGAAGCCAATTGATTTCCAAAGAAATCAAGCCGTTCAGGCCCGTGTTGCGGGGTGAAATATAGAATTTATCTGGCTGTTCGACAACGGACATTTTATAATGTTTCAGATTAAAAAAACTAATCCTATTAGAGGTCCCATATGTCTCGCAGATTGCCTCCATTAAATTCGCTTCGAGTCTTCGAAGCGGCTGCTCGTCATCTCAGTTTTACACGAGCAGCAGAAGAGTTATTTGTTACTCAAGCCGCGGTCAGTCACCAGATTAAAGCGCTTGAAGAGTTCTTATCATTGAAGCTCTTCCGTCGACGTAATCGTTCTTTGTTGTTAACAGAAGAAGGCCAAAGTTACTTTCTCGATATCAAAGATATTTTCACCTCGATTGCGGAAGCGACAGATAAGGTGTTGGAACGTAGCGAAAAAGGGGCATTGACGATTAGCCTACCGCCGAGTTTTGCTATCCAATGGCTTGTACCTCGTTTGGCCGATTTTAATGCTCAAGAGCCCGATATCGATGTACGTATTAAAGCCGTAGATATGGATGAAGGCTCACTGACTGATGATGTTGATGTGGCGATCTACTATGGCCGTGGGAACTGGCCAGGTTTGCGAGCAGATAAATTGTACCAAGAGTTTTTGATCCCACTTTGTTCACCTTCATTACTTTTGGGTAACAAACCATTAGAATCTTTAAGTGACCTCAAATTACATACTTTGTTACACGATACTTCGCGTAAAGACTGGAAGCAGTTTGCTCGTCATTACAACATTGAAGGCATCAACGTAAACCACGGTCCTATTTTTAGTCACTCAACGATGGTGCTACAGGCTGCTGCGCACGGTCAGGGGGTCGCGCTCGGTAACAACGTACTCGCCAAACCTGAAATGGAAGCCGGACGACTCATTGCACCATTCGACGAAGTGTTGATATCCAAGAATGCATTCTATGTGGTGTGTCATGAACAGCAGGCAGATATGGGCCGAATCGCAACGTTTAGAGACTGGATGTTGGCAACCGCGAGAAAAGAACAAGAGGAAGTATTGGATGAATCACTGGATAGCTGAGGGGCCTGAAAACGGACCGCTGTTTATTTTTGCTCACGGCGCAGGTGCGGGGATGGAGCATGACTTCATGACAGCGGTCGCCAAAGGATTAGTGGAGCAAGGTATTCGTGTAGTGCGTTTTAATTTCCCTTACATGGTGAAACGTTCGGAAGATGGCAAAAAGCGTCCGCCCGATCGCGCGCCAAAGTTGCTCGAAGCATACAGCGAAGTGATCGCTCACTTTGCTTTTTCTCCCGTGGTTATTGGTGGTAAGTCAATGGGCGGTCGTATGTCGAGCTTGTTGGCTGAAAATGAGCTGGTGGCGGGCATTGCCTGTTTAGGGTTTCCATTTCACCCGCCAGGAAAGCCAGAGAAATACAAAGGCGAGCACTTAGCAACCATTGAGAAACCTACGCTGATTCTTCAAGGGGAACGAGACACCTTTGGTAAGCGTGAGGAATTCGATGATTTCGTCCTTTCGTCACAAGTAACGGTGAGCTTTTTACCTGATGGTGACCACAGCTTCAAACCGCGCAAGATCTCAGGTCATACTGAAGTGGGTAACATTGCACTCGCGATAGAGCAGTTAGCGGCGTTTATAAAAGAGGTGTACAGTGAAAAGTAAGTGGTTACTCTCATTCTCTGGTTTGTCTGGGCTGCTTTCGGTCGCTCTTGGAGCATTTGCTGCTCATGGGCTAAAAGCGACACTGGCCCCTTATTTGCTCGGTGTATTTGAGACCGGAGTTCTGTATCAATTTATTCACACGTTGGCGATTGTGTTTTGTGCCATTCTGCTTCTGCTCAATTTGGGACAAAAAGCACAAAAGTATTTTTTCATTGCGGCGATTTGCTTTATTATCGGCATCTTTTGTTTTAGCGGCAGTCTTTACGCGCTGGCGCTGACGGGCATTAAGTGGTTTGGGCCAATTACTCCTGTAGGAGGGTTGCTGTTCATGATTGGTTGGTGTCTGTTCTTTTTTGCTGCGTTCAATATCAAAGAGGTCTCCAAGTGAAACAACTAATGCTCTATTGCCGTTCTGGCTTTGAGAAAGAGTGTGCTGGTGAAATTCAGGACAAAGCGACACAGTTGGAAGTGTATGGCTTCCCTCGTGTGAAGAGAAACTCAGGTTATGTTGTCTTCGAGTGTTACCAAGATGGAGATGCCGACAAACTTGCGAGAGGTTTAGACTTTAAGTCTTTAATTTTTGCTCGACAAATGTTTGCGGTAGCAGCTGAGTTTCAATCGTTGCCAAGTGATGACCGCATTAGTCCAATTTTGAATGAACTAGCAGACATTGAAGCATTCCCTCGTTGTGGTGATTTGAGAATTGAAACGCCAGATACAAATGAAGCGAAAGAGCTACTGAAATTCTGCCGTAAGTTTACCGTCCCAATGCGTCAAGCGTTGCGCGGCAAAGGCTTAATGCTGAACAAAGATAACGCGAAAAAACCAGTACTGCACATTTGCTTTGTTGAGCCTGGCCACTGTTACGTTGGTTACTCTTACACTGACAACAACTCACAGTTCTTCATGGGTATCCCTCGCCTTAAATTCCCAGCAGACGCTCCAAGTCGTTCAACACTTAAACTGGAAGAAGCATTTCATGTCTTTATTCCACGTGAAGAGTGGGATGAGCGTTTAGCACCAGGTATGTGGGGTGTGGATTTAGGTGCATGTCCAGGCGGTTGGACGTACCAATTAGTGAAGCGCTCAATGTTCGTTCACTGCGTTGATAACGGCATGATGGCAGATAGTTTGATGGAAACTGGCCAGATCAAACACCATATGGTGGATGGCTTTAAGTTCGAACCAGACCGCAAGAACGTAACATGGATTGTTTGTGACATGGTGGAAAAGCCAGCTCGTGTTGCTCACCTGATGGGACAGTGGCTGTTAAAAGGTTGGGCAAAAGAGGCTATCTTTAACCTTAAGCTGCCAATGAAAGGGCGTTATGACGAAGTGCTGCAAGACCTTGAAAATCTGAAGCAGTTCCTCATTGATAATAAGGTAAAGTTCAAGCTACAAGCTAAACATTTGTATCATGATCGTGAAGAGATCACGATTCATATCCAATGTCTGTCGAATATTTCACCTTACTAACTTTATTCCCTGAGTCTTTTGGGGATAGTGATTAGAATAGAAAAAGCGCCTTCAAATGGCGCTTTTTTAATATCTGAGGGTTTCATGGTGTGAAACTACCATCGGGCACTACTCCGCTTTGTTTGGCCCTAAAAAGCGAATATCTTGCAAGTTAAAGCCTAGTTCTATATCGCACTTTAAAGCGGCGACGCGTTTACATAAACGAGCAGACTCAATGTGCTCATCCAATTTTTTACGGTATTTCGGTACGAGATCTTCACTAGCGTAGGCAGCTTCAATACTCTCAAACTGAGTGAGAATCTCTTTCGCTGCTTTCGGGCCAATTCCAGGTACGCCCGGAACCTGGCTAGAGCTTATCCCTGTTAATCCCCAGTAATCCGCTAGTTGACTTGGTTTTACGCCAAACTCTTTTTCGATAAATGGTTCATCTAACCAACGGTGTTGGAAATAATCACGGATTTGTAGGGTAGGGGAAAGTAACTGGCAGTAACCTTTGTCTGTGGAAACGATGGTGACTTTTTCACCATGGCTGGCCACTTTCGTTGCGAGTGTAGCAACCAAATCATCTGCTTCATCGCCTTCAGACAGCAATGAATCAATACCTTGCTCCCACCACGCTTGTTGAATCGCATCTAACCCTTGCAGTAGTGGCTGAGGCATTGGTTTTCGGTTTTGCTTATAGTCAGGGAGAATTTCAGCACGCCAACCTCTGTCTTGTTCGTGGTGATCAAAAACCGCGATGATGTGTGTCGGGTTGGCCTCTGACAGAATGCGAGTGAGGGTTCTTTGCGTTGTGGTTATGGTTCTTGCTATGTCGGTTGGATCTGGTTGTGCTGAGTGCACTCGGCGGATCAGGTTTAGGGCATCAATGATAACAAGATGAATAGACATAATGACTTAGCAATAAAAAAGGGGCGTAATGCCCCTAGTGTAACGAATGCTAGCCTGACTATCGACCACCAATTTCCGGGTGAGCGATTCGATAACACGGTTCGTAGTCTGAACCGCCAGGTAATTTCATTCGGTGCTGTTCGACAAAGTCTTTTAGCAACTTATCGAGTTTTTTCATGAGGACTGCGTCTCCATGAATGGTGAAAGGCCCTCTACGTTCTATTTCTCGAATGCCTTCAGCCTTTACGTTACCTGCCACTATGCCAGAGAAGGCTTGACGCAAGTTGGCCGCTAAAACTTGCGGTTCTTGATCTAGGCTTAAATCCAATTGTTCCATCGACTCATGAGTAGGTTCAAATGGCAGTTGGAAGTTTGGCTCAATTTTCAATGACCAGTTAAAGCTGTACGCATCGCCTTTCTCTTTTCGGTGAAGGCGTACCGAGTCCATGGAGCGTTTCATAATACGAGCGACTTCTGCCGGGTCGTCAATGATGATCTCGTAGTGCTTTTGCCCTTCCTCACCAAGTGTGTCGCGAATGAACTCATCAATAGAGCGGAAGTACTCTTCACTCTCTTTTGGTCCTGTTAATACGATAGGCATTGGTTGATCGGCGTTATCCGGGTGCATCATGATGCCAAGAATGTACAGTAGCTCTTCCGCTGTGCCCGGGCCTCCTGGGAAAATAACGATACCATGAGCCATACGGACGAAAGCTTCCAAGCGCTTTTCGATGTCGGGCATGATGACCAGTTCATTTACTATTGGGTTTGGTGGCTCGGCCGCAATAATCGAGGGCTCGGTTAAACCAAGATAACGTTGCTGAGTATAACGTTGCTTTGCGTGCCCAATCGCTGCACCTTTCATCGGCCCTTCCATTGCGCCAGGGCCGCAACCTGTACAGATGTTAAGTTCACGCAGGCCCAGTTCGTTACCCACTTCACGTGTGTACTGATACTCCACTCCATTGATAGAGTGACCACCCCAACATACGACAAGATTCGGTGCGATACCTGGAGTTAATGCTCTTGCATTACGAAGAATGCCGAATACGAGGTTCGTAATGTGAATTGGGTTAGTAAGGTTGAGCCGTTGGGCGTCTGCCAAATGCATGTTTACGTAAACGATATCACGCAATACGGAGAACAGATGCTCTTGGATACCTTTAATTATTTCGCCGTCAACAAAAGCGTGCTCTGGCGGATTAGTCAGCTCAAGCTTAATACCACGCTCACGACGCACGACGTTGACATCAAACGATTGGTATTTATCGAGCAGTTCTTTCGAGTTATCGGTATGGCTACCGGAGTTCAACACCGCTAATGTGCAATTACGGTACAGCTGATAAAGTTCACTCGAGGCTGTGTTCTTTAAGCGCTCTACTTCTAGTTGAGATAGCAAGTCCATGCTACCAGCGGGGCTTATATGGGTAATCATAACGCCTCCTTGTGTTGCATTAATTTGAGGGAAAGTACCAACTTACCTTTTTGGTGTTATACGTATGGTTTGATGAAAGGTAGTTGGCCGATTTGGTTTTATGGTTATCAACTCCCAAGCAACCTCAAGATGATACATTTGCCTTTTATAAATACATCATCTTGAAGTGACTTGGGTTTTTACAGCTTAGCAGACTAAAAGGGAAGAAATGTGATAACTCGTTGAAAATGGGTGGTTATAAAGTGTAGATTGCACCAAATTTGGTTTGTTTGCTCGCTTTTTGTACGAATTCTAGCTCCAGTTAAGCTGGTTTGTTCCACGTTTTTTAGCGTCCGCAAGCATCTTGCCAAGACGATCGAGCACATACTCTGGCGTATCGGACTCTTTGAAAGACGTCGATACAGCAGCTAAGGTAATCATGATATTTTGCTCACGGAACTTAAAGGGTAATTGGCTAATATCACGCTGGATATGCTTAATCAGATCCAGTGTGTATTCTTCAGATTGTTCCGGGACGAGTAGAATGAACTCCTCGCCACCAAAGCGAGCCACTGTTTCCGTTTCTGATACGCGCTTGTTAATAGTACGAGCGATAATCTTCAGCGCTTTATCGCCAGCCGTATAACCATAGCTATCATTCACCGCTTTGAAATTGTCTACATCAAACAGCACAACACGAAGGTTTTGCTGAGAGCGAATCCAACGGCGATACTCTAGCTCTAGTCGATCGTTAAATGCAGTGCGGTTATAAACTTTAGTCAGCGGGTCGAGCAACATACGCTGAGCTTGGTCATCTAAGCGTCGACGATAATCTTGCGTAGTTTCAAATACCGCTTCGAGTTGGTTCTTACTGTAACTTAACCGTTCTTGCAGCGCTTGCTCTCGCTCTTCCGTCATTTTCAGTCGCTCTGTCAGCGACGCCATTTTTTCGAGAAGAGGCGTGATTTCTTTTTTCACAACCGCGATATCTTGAGCTTGATTAAGTGACTTTTGGCTTAATTCAACCAAGCTGTTCATTTCTGTGTTGAGCTCTTGGCGGTGTTCAAAGTAGGTATGATGCTGGTCGACGTTCTGATGAACGGTTTTTAGGTTACTTGCGAGAGAAGTGTTCAGCTGATCAAGGAATTGGCTAGACGCCTCGCGCTCGAACTTTGTTGCTTCGACAACCAATTTCAGCGTTGAGAGCGTAAGCTCAATGAGAGACTCGGCACTCACGCCAAGGAGCAACTTAGCGCGAATATCCAGCAATCTATCGCCTGATTCTCCCTCGAAATCCAGCTCTGTAATAGTATGTTGGAGGTCGCTGGCTAAGCACTCAAGCTGAGATCTGTCGGGATTGTTTTCAAATTCACTAAGATGTAGACGTGAATTAGACGTGATGATTTTCAGAGCGCGTTCGTAAATACTCAGTAGCTTAGTGGCTTGATCAGCTTTATTGCTGGCGTGAACTTCAGAGAAACTCATCAGGTTCCGTAGTTCACGTTTTAACTGCGCAGGTAAGCCCGTGACACGTTGCAGTGTTTCACCACTGTGCTTGATTTGTTCGTCAAGGTAACCGTTCTGTTTATCCATCGTCTTCGACTGCTGTTTGAGCATCCTCTCTAATACCGCTAAACGCGGGATAAGAGTGCTGATATCTTTTTGATGTTGCAGCTCTTGTTGGATTTCAAATAGGTAGTTGGATACCTGAGTATTCGAACCCTGGCAAGCTGAAGACAATGATGCCACAACGCGTTTAAGAACTTGTTGTTCACGTTTGAATTTGAGTGAAGTATCACGATGAGTCAGTCTGAGTTGGTCAAGTTGACAACTCAGCTGATGCAGCTGCGACTGAATATCGGATTCCAAGATTCCCATGAAGTGACTACGGTTAAGTCCATGTACTACTGACAATTATCTGATAATAACAAAAAACTTTATAGCGTCATTAGTTATTACGTTCAACAGGCGTTTAATTATCCATTTTTTAATATTTTCTTGATGTCGTCCTCATTCTTGTAGGACGAATGGATCTTGATCAGGCCTTGGCTAATGGCATGTTGACAGGCAGTTCTTATGTTACCTGTTGCAAAGCTAGCAGCAGGCGCATTATCGATGGCTTTTAAGAACACCCAGTGGCTTTGCTTATCCTTCAAGCTGACTTCTCGTGCGATGTGAGTCGCAAGCAACAACAGATCGAGTAATTCCTCATCGTTAATTGCAGTGTAGGCTCGGGGTAAGAACGGATAATCGCTGATGCCCATACGAATAATACGATTGACGTTGTGTTGCTGAGCGAACTCATCCACCCAAGTCTGGAATTTTTCGAACATGACTTCGGCAGAAGCATCACGGTCAGCGTTCGGTTCTATGTAGAGTAAGTTCGCATCTGAGAAATGATAAAGACGCGACGGTTTTTCTATTTTTTCCGCAAGGAAGTCGCCAAATGCACGTTCTAGTTCTAGACCTGCCTTATAGCCGTTATGGACGTACATGCTTCGTAAGAATGGCAAATCGATCATAACAAAGCGTAGGCGATCATTAAGTGGTTCGTGGATCAATTCACCCATTTGCCATTGCTCGAAAGTTTCGCTCGACTTTTTCAATGAGCGAGACAGCTTAACGTTCAGCATACGCAAGTTACGTAAACGAGAGCGAGAGTGGGTGAAGAGGTCGTTACGCAGTTTTTCGATTTCACTTGCTTGGCGCTGCATAATGACACCGCGGCGCATAATGAACAAAAACATGACCAATACAGTAATAAACAATGCAAATGAGATTTTTTGGAATTTACGATGCTCTCTTTCCACTTGCTCTAAGCGTTCTGATTGACCGATGTAATGGATGGTTTGTTCGGCAAATTCTTTTTGCTGACGGAACGCATCTTCACTGATTTGGTTAAGCTGCTTTTGTTCTAGACGAACGAGGTTGGTGTATTTTTTATAAGCTTGCAGAGAAAGTTTGTATTCGCCTGCCTGCTCGTAACCTAACCCAAGTAAACGGTATGATTGCTGCTTAATGAAGTTGTTATTTTCAGGTGACTTTTCAGCAAGCGCTAACGCCAGCTTTGCATTAGTAATGACGTCTTTACTGTCATTTTGATGATAAGCCAGACCTGACTGAAGCAGGGCAGCCTTTGCTTCAAGCTTAGGAATATTAGTGTATTCTAAAAGCTCTTTAGAGCGGTCTAAGTACTGCTCTGCTAGCGCGTAGTTATAGAGTTGTAGGTAGGTAGCCGCCAAGCTTAAGCGAATTTTAATGATTCTATTGATGTTCTTACTGGTACTTTCATGGTCAAGCACGTTGAAGTAATGCACTAATGCAAGGTTAAACTTACCCTGATAAAAGTAGATGTCGCCCATTTGCTCTAGGACGTCCGCTAGGATCGGAGAGCTAGGGTAAGAGTCATAAAAATCTGCGGCTTGAGATAAGTATTCGATCGCTTTGTCGTACACTCGTCGCTCCTGGAAGAGCCTAGCCAAAAGGCGATTCACTTTTGCTAACCTTGCACCACTGTTACTTTCAATAGATTGCCAATAACCGTATAGCAGTTCTGACAAAGCCAAATTGTATTTCTTGCTATTGAGGTAAAACTCGCCGACGGCTGTGTAGTAGTCGATCAAGGCTAACTCAGAGCGGCTATCGTCAAGCATGGTCTTTGCTTCAGAGTACAAGTTTTCCGCTTTAATGATATCGCCACTATGTGAAGCGAGGAGTGCTCTTTGCATCACTAGTCGGTAGCGAACACTGTCGGTGCGTTGTAATACGGCATCGGCTTCATCGAGCTGTTGTTCAATTTGGTTAAGCGTGTCTTCCGCTTTTGAGTAGTTTTCGTCGTACATCCAAATCATTTGGTTGCGCATCAGCTGGAGATCTAAGTCCATGTACGGCAATTGATATTCTTGCGCTAAGCGTTCCGCTTTATTTAGGTGCTCGATAGCCGAACGAACATTACCCATGGCGTAATCTGCCTGAGCGATAATCTTGTGCGCTTCGATGGTGCTGCTTGGTGTGCGAACGCTACGATCTGTTTCGTCGCGAGACATGGCTGAAGGGCTGTCACTTTCTTTGCGTTCTGTTAGTTCACGCTGTGACAAATAGTTGGTTGCCGCTTGTTTTGCTTGTGATGGCTCTATTTCCGCCAATTGTTGTGCTTCGTTGAGTAACGCGGACGATAAAATGGTTGCATGAAGTGGCTGTACAAACAGCAAGCAAAGAAAGCCAATCAATTTGAATAGACGCGAACTGTCCCAAAACATCCTTTCGTTCCCTCGAACTGTTTTTAGATATGGCGATAACGGCGAAAAGCCTCAATTAGCCGTTTAAATGCGGGTTGAAGCCATTTGATATAGTAACATGCTTGGACAATAAAAACGTCCGGCAACCCTTTAGATTGCCGAACTTATTTCTGTTGCCTATGCGCTTACTGACGAGCCATACGGTGATTGTGAGCAGGCTTATCTTGTTCCGTTGAGCGGTAAGGGTTGATATCCAAGCCACCACGACGCGTATAGCGGGCAAATACGGTCAGTTTGCTTGGTTGGCAGTATTTCATTAGATCCGTAAAAATACGCTCTACACACTGCTCGTGGAACTCATTGTGCTCGCGGAAAGACACTAAGTAACGTAACAGCTTCTCACGTTCTATTTTTGCGCCTTGGTAGCGAATTTCTACACTGCCCCAGTCGGGTTGGTTAGTGATCAAACAGTTTGATTTCAATAGGTGGCTATGTAGCACCTCTTCAACTTGTACTTCACCTGCTGCACCTTCAAGCAAATCGGCATCGAAATCGTAACTGGTGATGTCAATGTCTTGGTCATCAATACATTCACCGTCCATTGTCACGATAGGTTGATTGGTATAGTGAGTCACTGGATTCACCTCAACCAGCACCTTTTCACCTGCGCATTCAGACAGGTCTTGTGTTAAACGCTCAGTCACTTCTTCCCAGCTTGCAAAGCGGGTTTGGTTGTAGCTGTTTAAGTACAGTTTGAAAGACTTCGATTCAATCAAGTTTGCGCTGGTGGCTGGAATGTATACTTCGCCAACGGCCACTTGTGGTAAACCTTTACTATTTAACCAAGACAGTTCATACAGCGTCCAAATGTCGTGCCCCATGAAAGGCAGAGTATCGCCTAACTGAAGGTCATCTCGGTTCAGGCTGCGAGGGACTGGTTGCAGCAAGCTTGGGTCATACTGGTTCGCATACTCGGTCGTTTTACCTAGTGTTAGGCCAGCAAGCTCTTTAGCGTCAGAATATTTGCTCATACTTTGTGGTCGTTTTCGATTAGAATGGCGAGAATTTTACTGAATCCGCTGGTCAATTGCCATCAGGCAAGTACGGCTATCTGATAAATAAGGAATGAGGAGACCTTCATGACCCAAAACGTTACTCAGGCGCTACAAGAGTTCAGCCTGCGCTACCAACAAGCTTGGCAAGCTAAGCACAATGAGTTGCCAAGCAGTGAAGAGCTTGCAGAGCTTGTTTCTCCTTGTGTCGAAGAGAAGCGTGATGGAAAGGTGCTTTGGAAAGCGGTCGCACGTGATGAAATGGCCGATTTCACCAATGTGGAAAATGCGATTGAGTTGTCACTGCAAGATGATGTTAAAGCCTTTTATGGTTCTCAATACTGCGCCGATATGGAGGCAACTTGGCAAGGTAATTCGTTGACGCTGCTGCAAGTCTGGAGCGATGATGATTTCGTGCGTCTACAAGAAAATATTCTTGGTCATTTGGTGACGCAGCGCCGCTTGAAACTTAAACCAACAGTATTTATCGCAGCGACAGGTGAGGAAATGGATGTGATTTCTATTTGTAACCTCACTGGCAATGTGATTCTAGAGCGTTTGGGCACCTCTAAACGTGATGTATTGGCAGATTCATTGGTTGAGTTCTTGAATAAGTTAGAGGCTGCCGTCTAAGTATGTATGTTGTTGAGTTGCAGTTTGAGTGTTTTGATAACACCACCGTCAGCGCGGTAGACAAAGCCATTAATGGCTTGATGGATGCTCTGCGTTACAACGGCCAAGTATTAGGTCGTGAATTTCCGATAGTGATGGGAGAAGGTGAATTTTTCGTTCGTGTTGTTTGCCCAGAACAAGACAGCTTGCATCCACGTTATCACTCAGATTTCGTCAAAGTGTGCATGAACCGTTTGTCGGATGCGTCTTTGCTTGCACCGAAAATGCGTATGCTGGGGCGTGATTTGAATTCAGAACAAGCAGCCGAAGAAGAGACACCTAGCTGGCAAGTGTTGTACACGACTTATGTTCATACGTGTTCGCCTTTGCGAAGTGGTGAAACCCTGTTGCCAATTCCTTTGTATCGTAATGAGCCAACACTTAATGGAGACCATAAAGCTGTCATTAAGTGGCAGACTGAGTGGCAAGCGTGTGATGAAATCCAAATGGCAGGGGGCTGCCGAGCGGAACATGCGGCGCTGCACGAAATTTGCGATGTGGATAGTGTGCTGTTTCGCCGAGGTTGGGACTTACGTGGCCGTATCGAATACATCACGAAGATCCCTACGTACTATTACCAGTATCGTGTCGGTGGTCAGTCGCTGGAGAGCGAGAAAGCGCGCAAGTGTCCAAAATGCGATGGCGAGTGGCTACTCGATGAGCCACTACATGACATATTTCATTTTAAGTGTGATGACTGCCGAATCGTGTCGAATATCTCTTGGGACCATCTTAAGTAGCGAATTGAAGCTACTTAAATGGGCAGATAGACAAATAGAAAGGGCTGATGTTTTCACATCAGCCCTTTTGTGTTTAGAACGTTTATGTTTAGAACGTTGTTTTCAGTCATGTTTTGAAAAGTGGGATTACCAACCTTTCACAACACCGCCTTTGAACAGCTCTTTTGCCGCTTCGTAAACTTCTTCCGTTTGGTAAGCTTTTACGAAGTTTTGTACGTTTTGCGCATTAACATTTTCTTCGCGAGCGACAATTAGGTTTACGTATGGTGAGTCTTTATCTTCAACGAACACGCCGTCACGCTCTGGCGATAGGTCGATAGAGCTTGCGTAAGTGGTGTTGATGATAGATAGCGTTACGTCATCCAGTGAACGTGGAAGCTGTGGGGCTTCTAGTTCAATGATTTCGATATTTTTAGGGTTGCCTACGATGTCACGTACTGTAGCGAGTAGACCAACGCCATCACGTAGCGTAATCAAACCTTGTTGCTCAAGAAGCAGTAGTGAGCGACCTAGGTTCGTTGGGTCGTTTGGTACTGCGATGCGTGCGCCATCTTGAATTTCATCAATTGATTTTACTTGCTTTGAGTAACCAGCAATAGGGTAAACGAATGAGTTACCCGCGATAGCCAGTTTGTAGCCGCGGTCTTTCACTTGTTGGTCTAGGTATGGTTTGTGCTGGAACGCATTCGCGTCTACTGAACCATCATCCAGAGCGGCGTTTGGTGTTACGTAATCGGTAAATGTTACTAGCTCAACGTCTAGGTTGTATTTCTCTTTTGCTACTTTAGCGGCAACTTCGGCTACTTGTGCTTCAGCACCAGCAATAACGCCAACTTTTACTTTGTTTACGTCTACTTCTTTGTCGCCGCAACCCGCTAGAGCAAGAGCAGAGGCGGCCGTTGCTACAGTCAAAAGACCTTTAAGGCTAAATTTCATCTTTATCTCCTTATAATTTGTATTTTTGATGCTTATCTGTGGTCTACACGGCGCACCACTGCGTCGCCGATAGACTGAATAATCTGTACTAGAACAATCAACATCACGACAGTCACGGCCATGATAGTTACATCGTAGCGGTGGAAACCGTAACGAATGGCTACGTCACCTAGGCCGCCGCCGCCTACCGTACCCGCCATAGCTGAGTAGCTAACGAGAGTGACCAAGGTAATCGTTACTGAGTTAACAATAGTCGGCATTGCTTCAGGTAGTAGAACTTTTGTGATGATCTGTGTTGGTGTCGCCCCCATTGACTGCGCTGCTTCCACCAAGCCTGTCGGTACTTCTAATAAAGCACCTTCAATAAGACGAGCGACAAAAGGAATGGCGCCAATAGTCAGTGGGACGATTGCTGCGGTTGTACCGATAAAGGTTCCAACTAGCATTTTTGTCACTGGAATAATCGCAACCATCAGTACGAGGAATGGCACAGAACGACCAATGTTAACGATAGCGCCTAAGCCGCTATTTAGTTTGGTGTTTTCAAGTAGGCCGCCTTTCTTAGTAATATGGAGGATTACGCCTAATGGAATACCCACAGCAAAGCCGACTAATCCGGCAACCGCAACCATGTAAAGCGTTTCCCACGTTGCACCTAAAAGTAGTTTGCTGTTTAAGCTCAGCCATTCAGAAATCGTATTAAAGGACATAACCAAGTACCTCTACTTTTACGTTGTGCTTACGCAGGTATTCAAGAGCTGCGTTGTCATCTTCTTCGTTACCAAATAGCTCTGCGACCATCATGCCGAATTTCACGCCACCAGCGTAATCAAGGTCGGAACTCAAAATACTCACATCAATATTGTATTTACGAGAAATTTGCGACATTAACGGTGCATCGACGGTTGCGCCAGTAAACTCTAAGCGAACCAACGGGTAGCTGCCATCAACACGCTCTGCTTGCAGACGAGCTTGGTAATCTTCAGGAATGGAAAGATCCAGCGTTGAGCGAATGAATTGGTGCGCTAGCTCTGTCTTAGGGTGCGCAAAAATATCGCCAACGGTGCCTTTTTCCACCAGCTCACCACCACCGATGATTGCTACTTCGTGACAGATACTTTTTACGACTTCCATTTCGTGAGTGATAAGTAAAATCGTGATGTTGAGTTTGCGGTTGATCTCTTTCAATAACTCAAGGATAGATTGAGTTGTTGCCGGGTCGAGCGCACTAGTGGCCTCATCACAAAGCAGCACGCTAGGATCGGATGCCAATGCACGAGCAATTGCCACACGCTGTTTTTGTCCGCCACTTAAGTTAGATGGGTAGCTCTCGTGTTTGTCGGCTAAGCCCACAAGCTTTAGCAACTCAGTTACTTTTGTTGTGATTTGCGATTTGTCTTTACCTGCCAGTTCTAGTGGCAGTGCTACATTATCAAACACAGTACGAGACGAAAGCAGGTTAAAGTGCTGGAAGATCATGCCAATGTTACGGCGTGTTTCGACTAGTTGTTTTTTGCTGAGTTTGGTTAGATCCACACCATCAACGATGATGGAACCAGAGGTCGGCGCTTCTAACATGTTGACACAGCGGATCAGCGTACTTTTACCAGCACCTGATGAACCGATAACACCAAAGATGGTGCCTTTGTCGATGTGTAAGTTAATGTCTTTCAGGGCAAGGATTTCCTTACTGCCTTGGTAGAACACTTTATTGACGTTTTTTATTTCTATCATGTTTCAACCTGCCCAAAGATACGGGGAACTTCGCTGTCAAAAACGGCCTTTGACAGAACTTAATGTTGAGCTTTATCTCAATTTTCAGTTGATGCTATGGGTTAAGCAGAATGAAGTCAATAGATATTTTTACGTCTAGACGTCTAAATGTATGGATGTTCTGTTTTGAAACGAAGATGTATAGATAACAAGCAGGAGGTAGACGGCGGGGCACCCTCAGATTTACCGATTCTTGCCCAACAAATCAACCGTTTTGTCGAGGCCTAGAATGAATTAGATAGTGTTGAAGTTTATAAGGTATGTAATAATCTGATTAAACCGAGTTAATAGAGAAATACGTTTTGGCAAAACCTGCTGTTTTTATCGATCGTGATGGCGTAATAAACGTTGACCACGGCTACGTTCATGACGAACATGATTTTGAGTACATTGATGGTGTATTTGAAGCGACGAAAGCGCTAAAAGATAAAGGCTACCTTCTAGTGTTAGTGACGAATCAATCGGGCATCGCACGCGGTAAATTCAGTGAAGACCGTTTCTTGTCTCTGACTCAATGGATGGATTGGAACTTTGCTGATAATGGTGTTGAGTTCGATGGTATCTATTACTGTCCACATCATCCAGAACATGGCATTGGCGAGTACAAGCAAGATTGTGAGTGCCGTAAGCCAAAACCAGGCATGTTCATTTCTGCGCGTGACTTCTTGAAGATCGACATGGAGAAATCTGTGATGATCGGCGATAAAGCTGAAGACATGATGGCAGCAGAAGCGGCAGGCGTTGGCACTAAGATTTTGGTTCGCACTGGTAAGCCAGTAACGGAACAGGGCGAAGCCATTGCAACGGTAGTATTAGATAGCATTGCAGATGTGCCTGCGTACTTAAACAAGTAATCTTCATTACTGACTGAGATAAGGGAAGCCACTGCTTCCCTTTTGTTTGATTCCTTCTTTTAATCTGAACACTTATGAGCAAAAAACTCACCATTCTTGATATCGCAAAATTGGCAGGCGTGGGCAAATCAACAGTAAGCCGTGTGCTTACTAACGATCCCAAGGTAAAACCGCAAACGCGTGAGAAGGTAGAGCAAATCATTCGTGAATCAGGCTACGTCCCATCAAAGTCGGCGCAGTCGATGCGTGGTGGCAGTCAAAAGGTTATTGGGGTTATCATCTCCCGTTTAGATTCACCATCAGAAAATCGCGCCGTTGGTACCATGCTCAATGCTTTGTATTCCGCTGGTTATGATGCGGTGATCATGGAGAGCCAATTCGATCGCGATAAAACCAATGAGCATTTGGATGTGCTTAAACGTCGCAACGTCGATGGGGTGATCGTGTTTGGCTTTACTGGATGTGATGAGCGAGCATTGGCGGAGTGGGGGAATCGTATCGTCGTGATCGCGATGGACACGCAAATGGTTTCCTCGATCAACTACGATAACCAAGGTGTGATAGACATGGCTTTGTCTCATCTTGAGCAGCAATCTTTATCTCGCATTGCTTATATTGGTGTTGACCCTGAAGACAAAACCACTGGCTTAGCTCGTCTAAATGCTTATAAAGCTTGGTGTCAACGCAAACAAATTACACCTTGTTTCCAGACGGGTAAGTTGAGCCATGAAAGTGCTTATCAGTTGGTAGACAAAGTCCTTCAATCTGACACTCAGGCCATCGTGTGCGCCAGTGACACCATCGCGTTGGGCGTGATTAAGCGTCTTCAAGAGTTAGGCCGTGAAGATGTGGTTGTGACAGGTGTTGGTGGTAATGAATTGCTCTCTTTCCTTTTCCCTAAAGTATTTAGTGTCGACCCCGGTTATACCCTTGCAGGTGAGAAGTCCGCTAACATGCTGATCAATCAATTAAATGGCGATGAGGAAGTGGTTCACTTTACTCAACAGCCTATCGTTTATTGACCCACACTAAAACGATCTGCTCTAAAATTATACTGTGATCACTCTCAATTAATGGGACTGTTCCCATTTTGTTTTTTGCCTTCGGATGGCAATATTAAAATTAAGAAATGGGAATGTTCCCATTTATAAAAACAAAATGATGAATCGAATGTATCCAATACAGGGTGGACAAAGTTATGAGTAAGATTGCGCGTAAAGACGTGGAGCGTCTTATTGAGCTGGTCGGGGGGCCGGACAATATTGCCAGTGTAAGTCACTGTTTAACTCGCTTGCGTTTTGTTCTAAATGATACGGACAAAGCAGATACGAAACAGTTAGAAGCATTACCGATGGTGAAGGGCTGTTTTACCAACGCAGGCCAGTTCCAAGTGGTTATCGGTACTGAAGTGGATGAAGTTTACAAGGTACTGATCGGACTGACGGGTAAAAGTGAAGCCAGCAAAGACGAAGCGAAGAACGCTGCTCGTCAAAACATGAATATCGTTGAGCGTGGTATTTCCCACCTTGCAGAAATCTTTGTACCACTGCTGCCTGCGATCATTACCGGTGGTCTGATTCTTGGCTTCCGTAACGTGATTGGCGACATCAAGATGTTTGATGGTCAAACGCTAACGGAAATCAGCCAGTTTTGGGCAACTGTACACTCTTTCTTATGGCTGATTGGTGAGGCGATCTTCTTCTTCCTACCAGTTGGCGTGTGTTGGTCGACAGTGAAAAAACTCGGCGGTACTCCGATTTTGGGTATCACATTGGGTGTCACGCTGGTTTCGCCACAGTTAATGAACGCCTACCTAATTGGTAAGCAAGTGCCTGAAGTATGGGACTTTGGCTTATTTGCCATCGAGAAAGTGGGCTACCAAGCGCAAGTGATTCCGGCAATGCTCGCTGGTATGGCACTGGCGTTTATTGAAACCAACTTAAAACGCATCATTCCGTCTTACCTTTACCTAGTGGTTGTGCCGTTTGTCTCTATCATCGTGTCTGTGATTCTTGCGCACTCTATCATTGGTCCATTCGGTCGTATGTTGGGTGACGGCGTTGCTTTCGCAGCAAAAGCAGCCATGACGGGTGACTTCGCTATGATTGGCTCAACCATCTTCGGCTTCCTATACGCGCCATTGGTCATTACTGGTATTCACCACACTACCAACGCGGTAGACCTTCAACTGATGCAAGAGCTAGGCGGTACGCCAATTTGGCCTCTGATTGCACTTTCAAACATTGCTCAAGCGTCTGCGGTCGTCGGCATCATTATCATCAGTAAAAAACACGGCGAGCGTGATATCTCAGTGCCTGCGGCTATCTCTGCTTACCTTGGCGTGACTGAACCGGCGATGTACGGCATCAACTTGAAATACAAGTTCCCAATGCTGAGCGCGATGATCGGTAGTGCGTGTGCTGCTGCTATTTGTGGTAGTGCGGGCGTAATGGCGAACGGTATCGGTGTGGGCGGTTTGCCGGGCATCTTGTCTATCCAACCGCAGTTCTGGGGCATTTTTGCTTTGGCTATGTTAGTCGCAATGCTGGTACCTGCTGCATTAACGTTAATTCTTTATAAGCGTGCACAAGCCAAAGGTGAGCTTGAGCCTGTAAACGCGTAATTCTATTTGAGGCAGTGACTTGGCTGCCTCCTCCTATTTTTCTTTTCAAATTTTAAGTTTCCGATTACTGGTAAGTGAGTGTTAGAAATGGCTATGACCAAGCATGATGAGAGCTGGTGGAAAACCGCAACCATCTATCAAATTTACCCAAAAAGCTTTTGTGACAGCGGCAGTAAAGGCACGGGCGACATCAAAGGGATCATTTCTAAGCTGGATTATCTTAAGCACCTTGGTGTGGATGCGATTTGGCTGACGCCGGTTTACCAATCGCCAATGATCGACAACGGTTATGACATCTCCGATTACTACTCGATCAACCCTGAGTTCGGCACGATGCAAGACTTTGATACTTTGCTAGCAGAAGCGCATCAGTTGGGTATTCGTATCATCATGGACATTGTAGTGAACCACACGTCGACAGAACACAAGTGGTTCCAATCCGCACTGGGTGATAAAAACAGCCCATACCGTGATTACTACATCTGGAAAGATCCGGTAGATGGTGCTGAACCAAACAACTGGCAATCAAAGTTTGGTGGCAACGCTTGGGCGCTGGATGAAAAAACAGGCCAGTACTATTTGCACCTTTTTGCTAAAGAGCAAGCGGACTTAAACTGGGAAAACCCAGTAGTGCGTGAAGAAGTGAAAGAAGTCATCAGCTTCTGGGCAGACAAAGGTGTCGATGGTTTCCGTCTTGACGTGATCAACCTGATTTCCAAGCAGCAAGATTTCCCAAGTGACGATATTGGTGATGGTCGTCGTTTCTACACGGATGGTCCACGTGTGCACGAATACCTTCAAGAGATTAGCGAATCTGTGTTTCAAAAATACGGCAGCGTGACGGTGGGTGAAATGTCTTCCACCACGCTAGAGCACTGCCAGCAATATTCTTCGCTAGACGGCAAAGAGCTATCCATGGTGTTCAACTTTCATCATCTGAAAGTCGATTATCCAAATGGTGAAAAATGGACCAAAGCGCCGTTTGATTTCATTCAGTTAAAACAGATCTTCAATCATTGGCAAACGGGCTTAAATGGCAAAGGGTGGGGGGCGCTGTTCTGGTGTAACCACGACCAGCCACGCGTTGTGAGCCGATTAGGTAACGACGAGCAATACCGTGTTGAATCTGCCAAGATGCTTGCGGCATCAGTGCACATGATGCAAGGCACACCTTATGTTTACCAGGGGGAAGAGATCGGCATGACCAACCCGGGTTATACCGAAATCAGCCAATATCGTGATGTTGAAAGTACTAACATGTACGACATCATGGTCAACCGTGATGGTGTATCTCATGACGATATGATGGCGATCTTGGCGCAAAAGTCGCGTGATAACTCACGTACACCAATGCAATGGAACAGTGCAAAACACGCGGGCTTTACTGAGGGCACGCCGTGGCTTGAAGTGGCGCAGAATTACTCTGAAATCAATGCTGAAGCTGCGGTTGCCGATTTAAACTCGGTGTTCTACTTTTACAAGCGTCTGATTGAACTGCGTAAACAGGTTCCAGTCATCACCGATGGTCGTTATGAAGATTTACTGCCAGAGCACAAACGTATTTTTGCTTACGCTCGTCAGAACGATAAGCAAACGCTGCTGTGTATCAATAACTACTATGCTGAAGAGGTGGAATGCGTTCTGCCAGAACGTTTTGATATGAGTAAAGCGAAAAACTTGCTATCTAACTATCAAAACTCAGCGAGCGCAGTCGCGTCAAACCATCAAGTGTTACGACCTTACGAAACTCGTATTTTATTGATAGAAGAATAAACTCGGGTGTCATCACCCCTAAGATTGATGTTCGAGATGAAGGCTTTGGTGTGCTCCCCAAAGCCTTCTTTTATTGAGATATCTATAAAAAATGCGAGCTTATTTTGTTTCAATCGCTGTTAGCTGCACTTTCTCTTCGTTGATTTGTACTTGTTGTACTTTCAGCAGTTCAATTTGTTCTATCAGACCTAAGCTCGGATTAAACCAACGTTCTGCCGAAGTGGCGAACTCCATTGAGTCCATATCATCACAGTTTAGGTTGTAGATGTTCTCTTCCATCAGGTATGCCGCTTCAATTTTCTTGCCTGAGATCGAGAACGCTTTACGCATACCAGTCTCTCGGATTTGCTGTTGCCAAACCACTTGGCAAGATGCTGTCATAGGAAGGTTTTGTACCCACTCATGATCTTCAAAACGGTCTAGAAGGTTGTGAACTGCGTAGCCTGTAAGAGTGGTTTGCAGAGACATAGTTTCTTCACCGATGTCAATATTCGGGCTTTTCTCTTTTACGTCGTCACCGTTTAGGCGGAAAATCGGACTGCTGTGCATAAGCATGGCAATAAACTGATGACCAATGAAATAAGCGTCAGTGATTTCATGGAGTGCACCATCTGATCCTGCAAAGTAAAGCGTATTGCTCTCTTCGTCGTCGTTGTACTGCTCGTCTGAATAGTAGAACTGTTCGGCGCCGTAGTTCACCAAGTCATTAACCAACTGGACCATTGCCTCGCTGTTTGGGATTTGTGCCAATGCTGCCAATATTTGCTCGCTATCCATCGCTTGGAAGCTCAGTTTCATGTCGCCTTCTGGTTGGCCATCCAAGCTAAATGCGTAGTTTAGCTGTGTGCTTGGCGTGGGAGCGAAGATTGAGTTGTGAATCGAGACGTCGAAACTTTCTTGAGGCACTTTGTTTGGATTCGCACTGCCAGAAGACGAACCTCCGCCACAGCCGTAAAGAGCCAGAGTTGCTGCTGCGATAAGCGTCATTTTGTTTAGCATGGTTTACATTCCTGATTGATAAGGCCGCTTCATGTTGGGCCGTTGCTTGAATGCGAGCATGCTAAGTTCAGCGAGAGAAAAAGGGCAAAAAACAAAAGCTAACAGGGGTTAACGAAAGCTTAATTTTATATTTAGGTCTTTGTTTTATTGGTGGTTATTTCGTTGGCCACATTAGTGCAATACTCGTTAATGAGCGCTTTCCATCGGCTTATGATTTCTTGATCGGTCACACTAACATGCAACGTTTTCCACGGTTGGAGGCAAGTCTCTTTTGATTCAGATTGAGAAAGACGCTCAAACAAGGTTTCGGAAGGTAAAACGCGCAGCAGCGCCACCAGTGATTCCATGTAGTTGAGACGGAACTGTTCAAGTTTGTTCTGCTTGTAAGCAATGTGAGACACAAAGGTATAAATCAGTGCGTTTTGGATACGTGAGTCGCCATCTGGTGTCGTTAACAGGGCTTTTGCCCTGTCTAAGTTACCTAATTTGAAATGCAATAGACCTAACCAGAGGCTCAGCTCATCTGGCAAAACATCAAACGACGATTGTACTTGAGTTAAATACGCTTCCAGCTTTTGATGTTCGTGCTCGTATAAGGCGAGATGTCTTGCCGTTGTTATAGCCGCAAACTCATCAGATTGTCGGAGAGGTTGGCTAGAAAAGGCATTCTCGAATAACATTTTTTTGTGAAGATCCGAAAGCTGCCACGTACTTGCCGAAGGTGCAGGCAGATTGAAGTATTGCGCGACATCCGAGTGCATTTGGAAAATATCCGATTGTAAGGCAGATAAACGCAGTGTGTACTCATTGCGAAACGCCAGCTTGCCCGTCGCAGGATAAATAAGGTTCATCTGCGCTTTCAAGATGCCCTGTTTTGTGCCGTCTTTTAACTCGATATTGAGCTCGTAGTCGCTGGTCTGCATGTTTCGTGCGCCAGGGAAATATGGCGTATGACCGATAGGATCAAGAAAGTAACTAGGAGCATCTTGGTTGGCGATGTCGGTGTATGGATATTCGACCTGTTGTTGCAGCAAGATGGCTTTGACCAGTATGCGGTATTTTCGCGCCTGGGAGCCGATTGAATCGACACGGTTGAGTAGTAGCTCGACTTTGGGAATCAGTAGTTGATGACGTGTTTGTTGTGTTGAGATTTCTTGGCGTTGCCATAACAAGCTTGCGAGTGTCATGCTACATACCGCAAGTATGGCACATAAGCTGTAAGCAAAAATCAGCTTGAAGTTCTTATTACTCGCCACCTGGGTTGAGATAACGCGCCGATGGTTTTTCGCTGGTGGCACTAAACGAATATTGGCAGGGTTAAGAAAGTAGCCTTTGCGGGGGTAAGTGACCAAGAGCTTAGCGGCATCGTATTCGGGTAAGTACTGCTGTAGCAGGGCACGTAAGGTGCTAATGCGGTTCGTGAGCACATTCTTAGAGATGAACTTGCTCTGCCAAATGGTTTCAATAATGGTGTCAGCAGAGAGTGGGTGGCCAACGCTTGTTAACAGCAGTTCTAATAATTCAATGGTGCGAGGTTCAAGATCAATCGCGATAGCATCTTGATGAAGGGTCTGTGTCTTCGGGTTATAGATCAGCTCTCCAATCGCAATACAACTGTGAGTCTGTTTAGCTTGTTGCAGAAAGTCGCGCATACCGTACCGATCTATTTGGAAATCGCGAAGTATTATATAGCGATTGGAGCGCGAAATCTTATAAATCGCGCTTCAATCACTATCAAAAATTTATGAACCGTAGGTCACGGAATAGCGGTACGGTTTGTGGTTCATCGCTAACACGACATTGAGTGCAAACGCCCCCAAAATTGAAAGGCCAATCACTTCTGGTGTAACAAAGAAGAATGAAGAAAACAGGATACATGCATCGATTGCCATTTGGCTTTTGCCAACTGAAATGCCAAATTTGTCTTGGATAAACAAACACAGCACGTTAAAGCCACCTAAGCTGGAGCGATGTCGGAATAGGATCAGCATACCGAGCCCCATTAAAAGCCCGCCTGCGACGGCGCAATAAACTTCATTTACCGATTCGAGCGAGATTAGCAAATAAAGATGATCGGCAAAGATAGAAACCAACGCGCCAGAAATGGCACTATTAATGGCGAAATGACGGCCGAAGCGTTTCCATGCTAGTAAGTAAAAAGGACTGTTTGCTAAAAAGTACAGCACACCAAAGGTAAAAGGTGTAAATTGGCTAACAAGCAGAGCCAATCCAGTCGTGCCTCCCGTTAGAAGGTTCGCGGATTGGAGAAAGAAAACGCCTTGAGCTACTAAAAAGGTACCCGTGAGAATCGCTATCCAGTCTTCTTTTAATGAGTGTTTTTCCATCAATGTTGCAGTCATTAGTGATAAATAAGGCGTGCATAGTAGTAAAAAGATGATCTTTTCGGTAGCTAGAGGGTAAAATTTACGGTAAACCTATGTAATTGCTGTTTTACAGGGTGTAAAGCACAAATTTGACAGGCAATAGATTGTCGTTATGCGATTGCAATGCTGGCATGATAAACATTGCTTGTCATCATGAAAAAACTGCATGAGAAAAATTGTAAATTTCTCTTTATGACCTAAATCAAATTATGTAGAATGCGCGCCATTAGGGTGACGAAAACGTTTGCGTCGGGTCATTCAACAGTTTTTTTGCAACTTTCAGTACTAATCTGAGTCAGGAGATACAGATGCTTAAGCGTGATATGAACATCGCAGATTACGATGCGGAACTGTTCGCAGCTATCCAGGAAGAAACTCTTCGCCAGGAAGAACACATTGAACTTATCGCTTCTGAAAACTACACAAGCCCACGTGTAATGGAAGCGCAAGGTTCTCAGCTAACGAACAAATACGCTGAAGGCTACCCAGGTAAGCGTTACTACGGCGGTTGTGAGTACGTAGATAAAGCTGAAGCACTAGCAATTGAGCGTGCATGCCAACTATTTGGTTGTGAGTACGCTAACGTACAGCCTCACTCAGGTTCTCAAGCAAACAGCGCAGTTTACATGGCGCTTCTTAACCCTGGCGATACAGTTTTAGGCATGAGCCTAGCACACGGTGGTCACCTAACTCACGGTTCACCAGTAAACTTCTCGGGTAAGCACTACAACGTTATCCCTTACGGTATCGATGAAGCTGGTCAAATCAACTACGACGAGATGGAACAGCTAGCACTTGAACACAAACCTAAGATGATCATCGGTGGTTTCTCTGCTTACTCGCAAATCGTTGATTGGAAACGCATGCGTGAAATCGCTGACAAAGCAGGTGCTTACTTATTTGTTGATATGGCGCACGTAGCGGGTCTTATCGCCGCCGGTGAATACCCAACACCAGTACCGCATGCTCACGTGGTAACAACAACGACGCACAAAACACTAGCAGGTCCTCGCGGTGGTCTTATCTTGTCAAATGCTGGCGAAGATATGTACAAGAAACTGAACTCAGCAGTGTTCCCTGGTGGTCAAGGTGGCCCTCTAATGCACGTTATAGCTGGTAAAGCAGTAGCGTTCAAAGAAGCGATGGAGCCAGAGTTCAAAGCTTATCAAGCTCGCGTAGTGAAAAACGCAAAAGCAATGGTTGGTCAGTTCCAAGAACGTGGCTACAAAATCGTATCTAATGGTACAGAAAACCACTTGTTCCTTGTTGACCTAATCGACAAAGATATCACTGGTAAAGACGCAGACGCGGCACTAGGTGCAGCAAACATCACTGTAAACAAGAACTCAGTACCAAATGACCCACGCAGCCCATTCGTAACGTCTGGTATTCGTGTAGGTACGCCAGCGATCACTCGCCGTGGCTTCACTGAAGAAGATGCAAAAGAGCTAGCAAACTGGATGTGTGACGTTCTAGATAACATCGGCAACGAAGAAGTTATCGAAGCGACAAAACAGAAAGTGCTAGAAATTTGTAAGCGTCTACCAGTTTACGCCTAACATTTTTTGAAAATAACTCAGGCGAACTCGTTCTATTTCTGCGATTCGGTTTGATTATTTGATTGATGAAAGGTCCTCAATTGAGGGCCTTTTTGTTTGTCTGGCGTTTGGAATGAGATATAGCGAGAGTGTGTGATAAGGGGATGGCTACCAACACTGTCCCTTTTCAATATATCCAAACCACGTCATTCCGACGAGCCTAGGCGAGATCAGGAATCTTGTTGAGGCACACTCTTTTACTCAGAGTTTCCCTAAAAATCATCAGTATTCTGAAAACAGATTCTGAATCACGCTCGTTCCTCGCTGTTCAGAATGACGGTGGTAGAATGGCTTTTTATCATCATTTGCCAGATACAAAAAAGGTTGGCACTGAGCCAACCTTTTCTCTTCAAAACAAGCTTTTCAAAACAAGCGAGAGCTTATTTAATCTCGATACCTTGAGCTTGCATATCGGCATGGTAAGAAGAGCGCACAAATGGACCACACGCTGCATGCGTGAAGCCAAGTTCTAGTGCAACTTCTTTTAGCTCGTCAAACTCTGATGGTGGAACGTAACGTTCTACTGGCAAGTGGTGACGGCTTGGCGCTAAATACTGGCCTAGAGTCAGCATCGTTACGCCGTGTGCGCGTAGATCTTTCAGTACTTCGATGATTTCTTCTTTGGTTTCACCAAGACCCATCATCAAACCAGACTTGGTCGGTACATCTGGATGCTGCTCTTTGAACTTCTTAAGGAGCTCAAGTGACCATTTGTAGTTCGCACCTGGGCGAGCTTTACGGTAAAGACGTGGCGCGGTTTCTAAGTTGTGGTTGAAGACATCTGGCGGATTGTCTTTCATTAGATCAAGCGCTACATCCATGCGACCACGGAAGTCAGGAACCAGTGTTTCAATCTTAATATGCGGGTTTAACGCACGGATCTCGCGGTTACAATCGGCAAAGTGCTGTGCACCGCCGTCACGCAGATCGTCACGGTCAACAGAAGTGATTACTACGTATTTCAGCTTCATATCGGCAATGGTTTTCGCCAGTTTTTGAGGCTCTTCTGCTTCCGGTGGTAATGGGCGGCCATGAGCAACGTCACAGAAAGGACAACGACGAGTACAAATAGCACCTAAGATCATGAAGGTTGCTGTACCGTGGTTAAAACATTCCGCTAGGTTCGGGCAAGATGCTTCTTCACATACGGAGTGAAGTTTATTCTTACGCATCGCCGCTTTGATGTCTTGAATTCGTTGGCTGTCGGCTGGTAGCTTGATCTTCATCCAATCAGGCTTACGTAGCACTTCTTTCTGCTCTGTAGGCATGTTCTTTACGGGAATCAATGCCATTTTATCGGCGTCACGATATTTAACGCCTTTTTCCATCTGGATTGGTTTGCTCATGCTTTATTACCTTGAGAAGGTGCTTCTGTGCTGAATTCTACTTGCTCATAATCGAGCAAAGTAACGAGTTCTTCTATTAATTGTTTTTCTACGGCTTCTACATTGTCTGGGCCGCCAAATTGGCTGACCTGAACCATTTCCATACCTTCATAACCACAAGGGTTAATACGCAGAAACGGTGTTAAATCCATATTTACGTTCAAGGCTAAACCATGAAACGAGCATCCTTTACGAATGCGTAAACCGAGAGAGCATATTTTCTTACCGGCAACGTAGACACCTGGTGCGTCAGGTCGCGCGGCTGAGTCAATATTGTATGCTTTTAGCGTGTTGATCACGAGGTTCTCGATTGTGGTAACGAGATCTCGTACACCTAATTTTTTACGGCGTAGGTTGATCAAGAAGTAGGCGACCAACTGACCAGGGCCATGATACGTAACCTGGCCTCCGCGATCACTTTGTACAACAGGAATATCGCCAGTGTTAATCAAGTGCTCAGCTTTACCTGCCTGTCCTTGCGTAAATACTGGGTTATGTTCTACCAACCAGACTTCATCACGGGTTTCTTCTGTGCGTTGGTCGGTGAACTCATGCATCGCCTTCCATACAGGCTCATAGTCTTGGCGGCCAAGTCGTTTTACAACAAGTTGGTGTTGCATGGGAATTCCTGTTGCTAATATATAAAGTTTTTGGATTATAAACCGGATAACCCTGATGCTCTACCGCTGCGTAACAGATTTTTAACTGAAAGCGATGTAAAGCTTCGTTATCTCTTTGATAAATAAAAAGAAAGCAGCCAAAGCTGCTTTCAAAAAAAATTTAATCTATCAAAAAATTATAGAACCATGCGTACGATGTCAATTTCACCTAACTCTTTGTACAGTGTCTCAACCTGCTCGATAGAGGTTGCAGTAATGTTGATTGACACAGAGTGGTAGTTGCCCTTAGCACTTGGTTTAACGGTCGGGCTGTAGTCACCTGGAGCATGGCGCTGAATAACTTCAAGAACAAGCTCTGGAAGTTCAGGCTTTGCATGACCCATTACCTTGTAAGTAAATGAACAAGGGAACTCAAGCAGGTCTTTTAATTTTGCATCAGAGTTGATGGTTAGCATATCGATAACTCCAGTAGATATTCGTTGCGGTGCGAAATAGTACAGTCAAATTAGGGGGAACTCAAGACGAGGAGCTCAAACTTAAAAAGCCGCCCATTCAGGCGGCTTTGCGAATAAGTTTGCTACTCTAACGTTCTTTTTAGAAGAAGCTCTTGAATAACAATACGATGTAATCCCACATGCGGCTAAATAGACTACCTTGCTCTACGGTTTCTAGTGCCATTAGTGGGTACTCGGCAATATCTTCACCATCGATCTGATAGTATAGCTTACCAACTACATCACCTTTATTAATTGGGGCTTCTAGCTCTTTTTCAAGGACGAAGCTTGCTTTTAAGTTTTTCGCTTCACCACGCGGTAGTGTTACGTAAGTATCTTGGTCAAGACCCAGTGCTACGGTGTCTTTGTTACCCATCCACACTTTTTCTTCTACGAACGTTTCACCTGCTTTGTGCGGTGCCACTGTTTCGAAGAAACGGAAGCCGTAGCTTAGCAGCTTTTTGCTTTCTGACTTACGAGCATTGGCATCTTTAGTACCCATAACGACCGCAACCAAGCGCATTTGACCTTCAGTTGCTGAACTTACTAGGCTGTAACCCGCATTACTTGTGTGACCCGTTTTGATGCCGTCAACGTTCATGCTCTTATCCCAAAGTAGACCGTTACGGTTGTATTGGGTGATGCCGTTGTAAGTAAATTTCTTCTCTGAGTACACTCGGTACTCATTTGGTACGTCACGGATAAGTGCTTTACCTAGCAGTGCCATGTCGTATGGTGTTGAGTACAATTCTGCGTTATCTAAGCCATGAACGTTGGCAAAGTGCGAGTTAGTCATACCCAATGTGTTGGCCCAAGCGTTCATTAGGTCAACAAATGCATCTTCTGAACCTGCAATATGTTCTGCCATCGCAACACAGGCATCGTTACCTGACTGGACGATGATACCTCGGTTCAGGTCACGTACTTTAACTGTTGTGCCTACTTCAATGAACATCTTTGATGAATCAGGGAAGTTTTTCGCCCACGCATTTTTACTGATGGTGACATCATCATCTTCTGAGATATTACCACGCGCTAGCTCTTGGCCGATTACATAGCTGGTCATCATCTTAGTCAGACTAGCTGGAGACAATTTTGTGTTCATCTCTTTCTCTGCCAGTACTTTACCTGAATGGTAATCCATCAGCACGTAGCCCTTCGCCGCGATTTGAGGGGCATCTGGAACAACGATAGGTGATGCAAGAGCAGATTGAGCGAAAGTTGCAGAAAGGGCAACCGAAGAAACGAGAATAGATTTCACAAACTTATTTTTATTCATGGTAATTCAAATTTTTGGGTTAACTGCAGACATCTTATCAGAATCCCTAGTTATGTAAGAGGGGGATCAAAGAGAAATTCATGACACGAGGTCATTTGGCAGTGTTGTGTTTTTTAATAAATGCAGACGAATAGCCGAGCAACTTTACTTTATCTAATGTGGCTTGCGTCAGGGAATAGTCAGTAAATGGCCCTAACAACAAGCGATAAGACTCTTTCGCACTCTCTAGGAAAGTTTCTGTATCCAATTTTTGACCAAGCTCGGTACCTAAAGTTCGCGCGCGTTCTTCATTTTTTGATGATGCCACTTGAATAACGTACCTAGGGTGCGCTTCTAATGACTTTTTATCCGTGGGCTGATTGATACTGATCACTTCAATTTCCACGTTCGCGGTGCCTGTTTTTATGACATCTAACTTGTGCGCGGCGGCATAGCTTAAATCAATGATACGGCCATCGTGAAAAGGACCTCGGTCATTAACTCGTACTATGGTGGTTTTGCCGTTGTCAGTATTGGTAACTTTTACGTAACTTGGTAACGGTAGCGTTTTATGCGCTGCCGTCATTGAGTACATGTCATAGATTTCGCCATTAGAAGTCAAATGACCTTGGAATTTTTTCCCATACCAAGATGCTCGGCCTTTTTCTTTAAAGCCTTTCGCATTGCGAACTATTTTGTAGTCTTTGCCACGTAAGTGGTAATCTTTGTTCCCACCTAGGCTGTACGGTTCATATTTAGGATGCGCATCCTCGATGTGTTCGACTGAAAGCGGTGTATCCGGTGCAACATCGGATTCGAGTTCGTAACGGCCTTCTTGTTCTTTTTGGCTAGTTGATGAACAGCCTGCCAAAATAAGAGCAGAGAAAACCAAGGAATATAAAGCGCGTTTTTGCATGTCTAGGTCGCCTTAGAGAATGCTTTTCGGTGCGTATGAATCGACATCAGAATACCAAAACCAGCCATCAAGGTTACCATTGATGTGCCGCCATAACTGATGAGTGGCAACGGTACACCTACTACAGGTAGGATGCCACTTACCATGCCAATATTTACAAAAATATACACGAAGAAGCTGAGTACAATACTGCCTGCCATCATTCGTCCAAATGCGGTTTGCGCTTGGCTGGCGAGATATAAACCTCGTCCAATAATAAATAGATAGATGGCTAAAAGGCAAAGGAAGCCAATCATACCCCATTCTTCAGCAATTACTGCAAAGATAAAGTCAGTGTGTCGTTCAGGAAGAAATTCTAGTTGTGACTGCGTACCTTGCAACCAACCTTTGCCGGAAATACCGCCGGAGCCAATCGCAATTTTACTCTGAATAATGTGGTAGCCCGCTCCTAGCGGATCAGACTCCGGGTTAAATAGAGTACGAACTCGCACTTTTTGATACTCTCGCATCAAGAAAAACCACAGAATTGGAATGAAACCACCTAATGCAATCGCAGCACCAGCAATTATTTTCCAGCTAATGCCTGCGAGGAAGATAACAAAAATACCGGAAGCCGCGATCAGGATTGAGGTACCTAAGTCAGGCTGTTTTGCAATGAGAATGGTTGGTAAGCAGACCATAATCAGTGCAACAATGAGTGTTCTTAGCGTTGGTGGGAGGGGCTGTCTACCAACATAGCGAGCTACCATTAATGGCACCGCGAGCTTCAATAGCTCTGACGGTTGAAAGCGCACAAAACCGAGGTTAAGCCAACGCTGCGCGCCTTTCGATGCTTCACCGAAAAACAGCACGCCGAAAAGCAGTATAACGCCACCAACGAACATCAAAGGTGCCAAGCTTTCGTAAGTTCGTGGAGAAAGCTGTGCAAGGACGAGCATCACAACGAGTGAAAGCACCATTCGCATGGCTTGGCGATCCATCATCAGTAAACTTTGGCCACTGGCGCTGTACATGATCACCAGGCCAAACCCCATCAGGGCCAGTATGCCAAGTAGGAGTGGTAAGTCGATATGGAAGCGTTCAAACAGGGCGCGATTTTTACCTGTAGAGGGATCCATCTTCATTACTGTTTTACCTCTTTCTTCGCATTGTTTTCAGGCTCAATTTCTTCTGGACCAAGAACGACTCGGTCAAAAATTTTCCTTACTACTGGGGCACCGTTACTAGAACCACCACCGGCATTTTCTAGTACTACAGTGACGACCACTTTAGGATCATCAAATGGTGCAAAGCCAGTAAATAACGCATGGTCACGTAAGTGCTCGGCGATCTCATCGGCGTTGTACTCTTCGTTTTCACCCAGACCGAAGACCTGTGCAGTACCTGATTTACCCGCTGTTTCATAATTCATTTTGTAGAATGAGCGACGAGCTGTTCCGCGCGTGCCATGGTTTACCCGACGCATGCCTTCTTTCGCCATATCCCAGTACTTTTTAGGCACATTCTTGATTGGTGGGTAAGTCACGTATTCTGTCGTTTGCTGCTCTTCGAAGTCGTTACCATTTTCTATCGTCGCTTTGAGCAAGTGAGGTGCGATCACTTCTCCCTCGTTTACTAATACGGAGGTTGCTTTGGCGATTTGCATTGGTGTTGCTGTCCAATATCCTTGGCCGATACCCACAGGGATCGTATCACCTTTATACCATGGGGTTTTATGGCGAGACATTTTCCAGTCACGAGTCGGCATATTCGCCTTACTTTCTTCGTAGATATCAATGCCAGTGTAATCACCAAAACCGAACATCATCATCCAATTCGAAATACGGTCAATACCCATGTCATAAGCGATTTGATAGTAGAAGGTATCAACAGACTCTTCGATCGACTTAATGATATCGACGCGCCCGTGCCCCCAACGCAACCAGTCACGAAACGGGCGTGTGTTGGAGTTTGGTATGCGCCAATAACCAGGGTCATTTCGTGTGGTGTTAGGTGTGACGACACCTTCTTGCAGCGCGGCTACCGCCATAAATGGTTTGATGGTAGACGCAGGAGGGTAAATGCCAAGTGTAGTGCGGTTGACCAAAGGACGGTTTTTATCGTTCAAAAGGGCGCGATAGTCTTTACCTGAGATTCCGTGCACGAACGAGTTAGGATCGTAGCTAGGGCTCGAAACCATAGCCAGTACGCCGTTGTCTCTAGGATCGATTACTACAGCACTGCCTCGGCGGCCGTCCAATAATTGGTGTACGTACAACTGCAAGTTGATATCAAGGTTTAAAACGATGTCTTTTCCGGGTACAGGTGGAACGTACTTTAAGGTACGAATTACTCGGCCGCGGCTGTTTACCTCGACTTCTTGATATCCGGCTGTACCGTGTAAGAGGTCTTCGTAGTATTTTTCAATACCCAGCTTACCAATGTCGCGAGTGGCTTGATAGTTTGCGTCTTTTTCTTCTCGGATCAGGCGCTGCATGTCGCGATCATTGATTCGAGAAACATACCCAATCACGTGGGTTAAGACTTCGCTGAAAGGGTAGTAGCGCTTTAAGGTCGCACTTATTTCCACACCTGGAAAGCGGTACTGATTGACGGAGAATACCGCTACTTGTTTTTCGTTCAGTTGGGTAAGCAGTGGGACCGATTTAAATCGACGAGTCCGTTTACGCTCGTGGTGGAAACGTTCAATCTGGTCTGGTGTAATTTCCAGAATAGTCTGTAATTCTTGGATGGTTGCATCAATGTCTTTAATTTTTTCTGGGGTCAGTTCTAAGTTAAAGACGGGACGGTTCTCTGCCAGTAAAACGCCATTTCGGTCATAAATTAGACCTCGGTTAGGCGCGATAGGCACTACTTTGATGCGGTTATCGTTCGAGCGGGTTTGATAGTCTTGAAACTGGTTCACCTGAATGTTGTACATGTTGGCAACCAGAGCTCCCATCAAGACAACAATGCCGATAAAAGCAACAATAGCGCGGCTGGCAAACAGACGCGCTTCGGCTTGATAATCTCGGATTTGACTGCGTCGTTTACGAATCATTAACGCTTGGCTCTAAAGTTAAACAACGATTATTCGCGATGATAAGGGTGGTTAGCGGTGATGCTCCACGCTCGGTACAAGCTTTCTGCCATTACGATACGCACTAGAGGGTGGGGTAGCGTTAAGGCAGACAATGACCAGCTTTGGTCTGCTGCAGCTTTGCATGCAGGAGCGAGTCCTTCAGGACCGCCGATTAATATTGATACATCACGGCCATCTAATTTCCAAGCTTCTAACTGCTCAGCGAGTTGAGGAGTGTCCCATTTTTTACCTGGGATATCTAACGTGACGATACGGTTGCCTTTTGGTACCGCCGCGAGCATCGCTTCTCCTTCTTTTTGCAGGATGCGAGCGATATCGGCATTCTTACCACGCTTACCAGCAGAGATTTCAATCAACTCCAACGGCATATCATGCGGGAAACGGCGACGATATTCTTGAAAGCCTTCCTCAACCCATTTTGGCATTTTTGTGCCAACAGCAATTAGTTGAATTTTCAAAAGATTAACCCCAGAGTTTTTCTAGCTGGTAGAGTTCGCGGTGCTCTTCTTGCATCACGTGAAGCATGGCGTCGCCCATATCTAGGACTACCCATTCACCTTCGTTTTCACCTTCCATTCCTAGTGGCTCAAGACCGGCTTTTTTCACTTCTGTTGCAACATGGTCAGCGATGGATGAAACGTGGCGTTTGGATGTACCAGTACAGATGATCATGTAATCTGTCACGCTTGATTTATCTTCCACATTTAGGACGATAATGTCTTCCGCTTTCATGTCGTCGGCTTTATCAGCTAAAAAGTCTTTCAGTTCTTCGCGAAGCACTCGGTTTTCCTCGGTTTGTCTCTTATCTCTAAAGTGTTTTACATTCTTGCTTGCAAAACAGGTCGCGCACTATATCACGCTTTGATTTTTAAATTGCCAGCTTAATATCAGGAGAGCAGGTTTCTAAGCTCAACTGATGAATAGTTGGCCATACAGACTCGTCATACTGAGTTTTGGCTTTTATCTCGGCTTGAGCCAACAAGGAGAGCAATGCACAAATACGACTCGCTGATAAGCGGGTCAGTGCTGCGTTATAGAGTGGACGCTTGTTTTGCCAAACTCGATATTTCTCAAATACCTGGTTCATTCCCATTTGAGTTAAGTCTTGATGCATATTTAAAAGTTGGCTCAACTCTTTTTGTACACTTCGAATCAAGATCACGGTCTCAACCCCTTCCGCCTCAAGTTGGCGAAGAATACGTTGTGCACGGTTTGCTTTACCTGCCAGTAAGGCGTCGATCCAGTTAAAGGTAGTGAAGTGATTATGGCGACTTAGGGCTTCCTCTAAACGTATGATGGTCAGCTCACCATCCGGATAGAGTAGGGCCAATTTCTCTAAGCTTTGTGTCAATGCAAATAGGTTACCTTCATGCCATTGAGCCAACATTTGCAGTGATTGCTGATCGGGTTTTAGTCCCAACGTGCGGCAACGTGTCTGAATGAACATAGGTAGGCGTTGAAGGTCTGGCGACAAGCAGCTTACCCAATCGCCTTTTGAGCTTAATGCTTTGAACCATTTCGCATTTTCTTGGGCTTTGGTCAGTTTGCTACCAACAATGACGAGCATGATGTCATCATGAAGCATATCACACAGTGTTTGCAGCTCTTTGCTGACGGCGGTTGTTACGCCACTTTCAGGAATTTCAAGCTCAATCAATTGACGGTTTGAAAACAGGCTCATCGCTTGGAAACAGTCGTAAACTTGGTTCCAGTCGATGCTAGCATCCACCGCAAAACGGTGTTTTTCCTCAAAACCTTGCTGAAACGCTGCCTTTTGGATTGCTTGGCGGCTTTCTTGAATCAGTAACGGCTCATTACCAAAGATTAAGTAAACCTGTTTAACTTGTTTAGTTAAATGATCCGTTAGCTTATCGGCATAAATTCGCATAGTGACTAAGAGTTTTTGTTCGCTGGCTCAGAGATTTGTCCTGCTTCATATTCGGCACGAATACGGCCCAACTGGCGCATCATCTGTTTTGCAGCTTGCAAGCGCATCTCGTCTTCAATTACGTCACGCTCAACAGATTTTGCAAGTGCGGTCAACGGGTTGTCTAGGTAGTTGCGGTTTACTGTTGTCGTAAAGTTTTTAGAACCATAGCCAGGAATTGTCACACGGTATTTTACTACGTATGTCAGCTCTTTTTCTGCTGCACGGCTATTTTGATAAAGCGATAGTGTACGCTCATCGATTGTCGCTTCCGTCAAATGAAGGTTGGGTACCGTCGATGATGGTTGAACAAGTTCAACTTTGTTCAGTTCGAGTTGAGAGCGAACATAGCGAGTTAATTCACTGTATTCATCGTAGCTGGAGAAAGACATAGTGTGCAGCTCTTCCGGTACGGAATACTCGCCGCGAAGGTGAAAACCACAGGCAGAAAGAAGCCCCGCTAATACCAATACCACTGGTAGTTTAATCAAAGAGAAAAAGCGCATTGATTGTATTCATCCTAAATTGAAGGGGTTATTTACCTTAAACCACTCATGTGAATGGTTTGAGGTAAATAAACAGGGTAGAAAACTACCCTGTTTAATGACTCTTGGTTAACAAATAAGTTCGCTAAACAGAGACAAATTGACAGCTGCGATTAGTTTGCAACGATGTTCAGCAGTTTACCTGGAACGTAAATAACTTTACGAATAGTCAGGCCATCAGTGAACTTAACCACGTTTTCGTCGTTTAGACCAAGCTGTTCGATATCGTCTTTAGAGATATCAGCTGGGACTGTTAGCTTCGCACGTAGCTTACCGTTAACTTGAACAACGATAGTTTTTTCGTCTTCAACTAGCGCTTTTTCGTCAAACGTCGGCCATGCCGCGTTATCAATGTCTGTTTCACCTAGTGCTGCCCATAGCTCGTATGAGATATGCGGAGTGATAGGGTAAAGCATGACAACAATAGCTCTCAGTGCTTCGTCAAGGATTGCACGATCTTGCGCAGATTCTTGAGGCGCTTTCGCTAGTTTGTTCATCAGCTCCATGATCGCTGCGATCGCGGTGTTGAATGTTTGACGACGAGCGATATCGTCCGTCACTTTCGCGATAGTCTTGTGAACGTCGCGGCGAAGTGCTTTTTGATCACCAGAAAGCGCTGAGGTATCTACTGCTTCTGCTGCACCTTTCGCTGTGTGCTCTTTCACTAGTTTCCAAACACGTTTTAGGAAGCGGTTCGCACCTTCTACGCCAGACTCTTGCCATTCAAGTGTCATGTCCGCTGGAGACGCGAACATCATGAATAGACGTACTGTGTCAGCGCCGTACTTGTCTACCATTTCTTGAGGGTCGATACCGTTGTTCTTAGACTTAGACATCTTGATCATGCCTGAGTGCGTTACATCACGACCTTCAGTGTCTTTAGCAGAAGTTATGCGGCCTTTACCATCACGTTCAACGGCTACGTCTGTTGGAGCTACCCACTCTTTGCCGCCTTTCTCGTTCTCGAAGTAGAACGCATCAGCCAGTACCATGCCTTGACACAGTAGTTGCTTGAACGGTTCGTCAGACGTTACGTAACCCGCATCGCGCAGTAGTTTGTGGAAGAAGCGTGAGTACAGTAGGTGCATACAAGCGTGCTCGATACCACCGATGTATTGATCTACTGGTAGCCAGTAGTTTGCTTTTTCTGGGTCTAGGATGTCGTCTGCTTGCGGTGAACAGTAACGCGCGTAGTACCAAGAAGATTCCATGAACGTATCGAACGTATCTGTCTCACGTAGAGCAGGTTCGCCGTTAAAGGTTGTCTTCGCCCACTCTTTGTCTGCTTTGATTGGGCTAGTGACGCCGTCCATTACCACGTCTTCTGGAAGAATCACTGGTAGTTGGTCAGCAGGTACTGGGTGAACTTCACCGTCTTCAGTCGTTACCATTGGGATTGGTGCGCCCCAGTAACGTTGACGAGATACACCCCAGTCGCGTAGACGGAAGTTTACAGTCTTAGTGCCTTTGCCCTCTGCTTCTAGCTTCGCTGCGATTGCGTCGAATGCCGCTTGGAATTCTAGGCCATCGAATTCACCTGAATCGAACAGTACACCTTTCTCAGTGTATGCTGCTTCAGAGATGTCTAGCTCGCTGCCATCAGCAGGCTTGATAACTGGCACGATGTCTAGACCGTACTTCGTTGCGAACTCGTAGTCACGTTGGTCGTGCGCAGGTACAGCCATTACCGCGCCTGTACCGTAGTCCATCAGAACGAAGTTTGCTACGTATACTGGTACTTCGCGGCCGTTCAATGGATGAATAGCAGTAAGGCCAGTTGCCATACCTTTCTTCTCCATTGTCGCTAGCTCAGCTTCTGCAACCTTGTTGTTCTTACATTCGTCGATAAACGCTGCAAGCTCTGGATTGTTCTCTGCTGCAAGAGCTGCAAGAGGGTGGCCGGCTGCGATACCCACGTAAGTCACACCCATTAGCGTATCTGGACGTGTTGTGTAAACTTCTAGGTCTTGTTGACCCTTAACTTCAAACTTCAGTTCAACACCTTCAGAACGACCAATCCAGTTGCGCTGCATGGTTTTCACCATTTCAGGCCAACCTTCAAGCTTGTCTAAGTCGTCTAGTAGCTCTTGAGCGTACTCAGTGATTTTGATGAACCATTGAGGGATTTCTTTTTGCTCTACAGGCGTATCACAACGCCAGCAACAACCGTCTTCAACCTGCTCGTTTGCAAGAACAGTTTGGTCGTTAGGACACCAGTTAACAGAAGAAGTCTTTTTGTAAACTAAACCTTTCTCGTAAAGTTTAGTGAAGAACTCTTGTTCCCAGCGGTAGTACTCCGGTGTACATGTTGCGAATTCACGGTTCCAATCGTAACCAAAGCCTAGAAGCTTAAGTTGGTTCTTCATGTATTCGATGTTTTCGTAAGTCCAAGGTGCTGGCGCAGTTTTGTTTTTTACTGCTGCGTTTTCTGCAGGTAGACCGAATGCGTCCCAACCGATTGGTTGCATCACGTTTTTACCTTGTAGGCGTTGGAAACGAGATACTACATCACCGATAGTGTAGTTGCGCACGTGACCCATGTGCAGTCGACCACTTGGGTATGGGAACATGGACAGACAGTAGAATTTTTCTTTATTTGGGTCTTCACTTACAACAAAGGTTTTGTTGTCATCCCAGTGCTTTTGAACTTTTTGTTCAATATCTTGTGGGTTGTATTGTTCTTGCATCGATGGTATCCGTTATCTTGGAATTTGTGAGTTCGGTTAGAACAGACTTAAATAGATCGTCATAGAATACCTAAAGCTAGGGATCACAACAATAGCCAATCTGTACCCATGCGCCCTTAAGTGACGCAGGTAGGAGAAAGATGGAGGTCAGTTATGCCTAAACGTAAAACAGGTTATGAGGAAATGCTCGAGGATGTGATTGAAACCTTGAAGCACAGTCCGGAAGAAGTTAACAAAGCGATTGAGACGTCGGGCAAAGTGGTGGATGCTGCTAATGACTTGACCAAAGATGAATTGGCTTTAATCAAAGCGTACCTTAAAGCAGACTTAAAAGAGTTTTCAGAGAGTTACGAGGATAGCAAAAGCGGTCCGTTTTACTTAACGATTGCGGATTCGATATGGCAAGGGCTGTTAGAGATTACAGACCGAACTAAAGTTGAGTGGGTTGAGTTGTTCGATGACTTAGAGCATCAAGGGCTATATGAAGCAGGAGAGGTGATAGGCTTAGGCACTTTAGTCTGTGATGAGTGTGGTCACAAGACAACGTATAACCACCCAACAGTAATCATTCCGTGTATTAAGTGTAGTCACAAAGGCTTTACTCGTCAGTCATTAAAGCCATAAATGGCGAGTAACGACTGTATAATGCAATGAATAAAAAAGAGGCTTAGTCGCCTCTTTTTTGTCTTTTCTACTTTCAAGCTGTTATCAGCTCTGTTTTCTTCTTAAACCGAAAGCCAGCGCTAAACTTAACCCTACCCAAATATACAATGGCCAAGTACCAACGATTCGATATGGCGTTTTCCCATCGGTTGGGGTGAGCTCTGCGCGCAGTACTGCAGTTTCAAACTGCGGAACTTGCTCAACGATTTTACCCTTGTGATCGGTTACCGCTGTTAATCCGTTGTTAGTCGAGCGGATGAGCGGTTTACCTAACTCTAAGGCACGCATACGGGCGATCTCCATATGCTGAAGAGGACCGATAGAGTGACCAAACCATGCATCATTTGAAAGCGTTAGAATGAAGTCTGTTTCGTCAGTCACATTTTGACGCACTTGCTCATTAAAGATGATCTCATAGCAAAGCGCTGGTGCCATGTGCATGCCATTCGCAACGATGTTTGGCTGCACAAAAGCCCCACGGCTAAACGACGACATCGGTAGGTTAAAGAATGGCGCTAATGGGCGCAAAATATCTTCAAATGGTACAAACTCACCAAATGGTAGTAGGTGATGCTTATGGTAACGTTCGCTTAAATCGAAGCTGTAGTCACCGTATGGTGTGATGCCTAGGGACAGAATACTGTTGTAGAACTGTCGATCTTCAGCTTGGTTGACGACACCGGTGATGATTGCGCTGTTATTCATTTTTGCAGCGCTGTCGATATTGCTCAAAAATGAAGGCACTTCAATTTCAAAAGCGGGAATTGCTGCTTCTGGCCAAACGATAATGTCAGCATCCCAGTTTTCACGAGTTAAGTCAGCATATTTCATTATGGTTGGCCAGCGTTGACTTGGTAGCCACTTTAGGTTCTGGTCTACGTTACCTTGAATCAGCGCGAGCTTAGTCGTGTCTTCTGGTCGGGGTGTTACCCAATCGTAGTTGCGAATCCCAAAGCCAGTACTGAGTAGTACCGCAGGGATAATCACCATCAGCCACTGCTTATGAATCCATGTATAGGCTAACGCCCCTGCGCTGATAAGGATAAATAGAGTAAGCAGTTCTACGCCGCCAATTGGTGCAAAGCTTGCGAGTGGAGCATCTATCTGGCTATAGCCTAGCCATAACCAAGGGAAGCCGGTCATCACCCAACCACGCAACCAATCACTTATCAGCCATAAAGCAGGTGCAGCGAGAAGTGCTTTTGTGAGCGTAAATTGAGGAAACAGCTTGTTGTTGAGCCAAGCAAATAAGCCTGAATAAACAGCCAAGTAGGCAACAAGTAAGCCCATTAAAAATAAATTGGCAATGAGCGGCATACCGCCAAAACCGGAGATACTGACGTAAACCCAGCTAACGCCAGTTGCAAATTGACCTAACCCCCAAGCATAACCAATCCATAGTGCGCGTTTCGGAGTTTGGTTAGCAAGAAGAATCAGTAGAATTGCAGGGCTAAGAATGGCAATAGGCCACAGCTGGTAAGGAGCGAAAGCGAGTGTAGTAGAGGCGCCAACAAAAGCGGCCACTAAGGGCCGCTTAAGGCGATGAAAGAGTTCATTCATCATTGTAATTTTCTGAGATTCCCAATGGGTATCGCGTTACTCTTGAGTGGCTTCAACCAGGGTTTCTTCGTCTGGGATCGTCACTTGGAGTTGAATGACACGACGGTTATCGGCAGCGGTGACTTTGAAGTTGTAGCCTTCAATTTCAACCAGTTCACCACGAGAAGGTAAGTGACCAAAGGCAGTCATGACCATACCACCAACGGTATCAACTTCCTCATCGCTGAAGTTGGTTCCGAATGTCTCATTAAACTCTTCGATGGTTGTCAGCGCTCTGACAGCAAACGTATGCTTGCTCAGCTTACGAATGTCCGTCTCTTCACTTTCATCGAATTCATCTTCAATATCCCCGACGATTTCCTCAAGGATATCTTCAATGGTCACAAGACCAGAAACACCACCGAATTCATCGACAACAATGGCCATATGATAACGTTCTTCACGGAATTCTTTCAGCAGTCGATCAACGCGTTTACTTTCCGGTACCACAACCGCTGGTCGAATGACTTCTTCGATATCAAATGGATTACTGCCTGAGCCTAAGTATTTAAGTAAGTCCTTCGCTAGAAGTATGCCTTCCACATGGTCTTTATCTTCGCTGATCACAGGGTAGCGAGAGTGTTGAGCATCGGTAATCAAAGCAACCAAGGTATCAAGGTCGTGAGTACGCTCAACGGTAACCATTTGCGAACGCGGGATCATAATGTCACGCACACGCATTTCGGAGATTTCCATAACACCTTCGAGCATATCGCGAGTGTCATGGTCAATCAGGTCGTTAACTTCAGAGTCGCGGATAACATCCACAAGCTCTTGGCGATCTTTTGGTTCGCCCTGAAATAGTTGACCTAGACGTTCAAAGAAGGACTTTCTACTCGGACCTTCTGCCTTTTCTTTCTTATCTTCGTTAGAAGAGGGAGAATTATCTTCGTTCATTGTTTCTCAATTAAGTAACGCTATCAGAAGTGTGATAGCACACATAGAGAGGCGAACACGAGAGTCATTTAGGTGGTTCGCCTTTCCCTGTCGAGTGGCCAATAGCTACTCTTTTTCAGCAATGTAAGGATCTTCATAACCCATACCTTGCATGATTTCGGTTTCGAGGGACTCCATCTCTTCGGCTTCGTCATCCTCTATATGATCATAACCTAGCAGATGCAAGCTGCCATGTACAACCATATGCGCCCAATGTGCTAGCAGAGGCTTGCTCTGTTCAACCGCCTCTTTTTCAACAACTTGGCGGCAAATAATCAAATCACCAAGTAAATCTATTTCCATACCAGGAGGTGCTTCAAATGGAAACGACAACACATTAGTTGGTTTATCTTTGCCGCGATACTCATGATTGAGCGTATGACTTTCTTGTTCATCAACAATACGAATGGTGACTTCGGCTTGTGGCTGGAAGAGAGGAATTGTCTTATCTAGCCACAATTGGAAATCTTGCTGCGAAGGCAGACCTTCTTCATTTTCGACTGCCAGTTGCAGATCAAGTTCAATCGCCATGATTATTCCTTAGTTGAAGCAACTTGTGCATTCAGTTCGGCTTTTGCTGCTTCTAGTAACTTCGCATCGCGTTCTTCACGACGGCGTTTCTCGAACTCTTTACGCTCTTTCTGGTCTTGTGCTTCCCACTTCTCGTACGCGTTAACGATACGAGCAACCACAGGGTGACGTACAACGTCGTCGGCTAAGAAGAAGTTAAAGCTGATGTCGTCAACTTCGCTTAGTACTTCAATAGCATGACGAAGACCCGATTTCGCACCACGAGGTAAGTCAATCTGCGTGACATCACCAGTGATAACCGCGCGAGAGTTAAAACCAATACGCGTTAGGAACATCTTCATCTGTTCAACTGTGGTGTTCTGACTCTCATCAAGAATGATAAAGGCGTCGTTTAGAGTACGACCACGCATGTAAGCAAGAGGGGCAACCTCAATCACGTTACGTTCAATCAGCTTCTCTACGCGCTCAAAGCCCAGCATTTCAAATAGGGCGTCGTATAGCGGACGTAGGTATGGGTCGACTTTCTGGCTTAAATCACCAGGTAGGAAGCCCAATTTCTCACCAGCTTCAACCGCTGGACGAGTAAGTAGAATACGGCGGATCTCTTGGCGCTCTAGTGCGTCAACAGCTGCTGCTACAGCAAGGTAGGTTTTACCTGTACCAGCCGGGCCAATACCAAAAGAAATATCATGCGTGACCATGTTAACCAAGTACTGCGCTTGGTTTGGCGTACGTGGTTTGATCACACCTTTCTTGGTTTTGACGAAGACTTCTTTACCATGCTCGATATTAGACTCAGTATTCTGCTCAAGAACACCAGACTCTTTGATCGCTAGATGGATTTGCTCAGGCTCAATATCTGGGATCTCACCTCGTACAGGTGCGGTATCAACATATAGAGTTTTCAGGATATCCAGCGCAGCTGATGCGGTATGAGGTTTACCGACAATCGTAAAGTGGTCACTACGGTGGTTAATTTCAACGCCTAGACGACGTTCTAAATGCTTGATGTTGTCATCGAATGGACCGCACAGGCTAGCTAGTCGGCGGTTGTCTGAAGGTTCTAGGTTAATTTCTAGAGTTACGATTTTATTGCTCAATGTTGCCTCTCATTTTTTGCCACTTAGTGAGAGCCTGATAACGACCAGGCTCTCTATGGCTATTTATACGAGCTTACGGCGTAAAAGTAGCTACACCCAGCTCATCTTCGCGACGTGTTTTCGCCATCATCTGCGTTGGGGAAATCACACTACGAAGATCCATGTCTTTTTCAGTACGTACTAGCTCACCACGCAGTGAGTTTGCAAATACGTCTACGATCTTCACATCAACGAACTGACCAATTAGGTCTGCACTACCTTCAAAGTTTACTACACGGTTGTTTTCTGTACGAGCGCGTAGTTCCATTAGGTTTTTCTTCGAAGGACCTTCAACTAGAACACGTTGTTCTGTGCCAAGCATTAAGCGAGAGTAACGCATCGCTTGAGCATTGATAGTTTGCTGTAGTTCGTAAAGGCGCTCTTTCTTCACTTGTTCTGACACATCACAAGGGTAATCCGCTGCTGGCGTACCTGGACGTGGAGAGAAAATAAAGCTGAAGCTCATGTCAAAGTCTACATCTTTGATTAGCTTCATGGTGTCTTGGAAGTCTTTGTCTGTCTCACCAGGGAAACCAACAATAAAGTCTGAACTGATTTGAATATCAGGACGAGCTTTACGCAGTTTACGGATGATCGATTTGTATTCGATAGCGGTGTGAGGGCGTTTCATCATCGTTAGGATACGGTCACTACCACTTTGCACAGGTAAGTGCAGGAAGCTCACAAGTTCTGGCGTATCTTCGTATACTGCGATGATGTCGTCTGTGAATTCTAACGGATGGCTCGTCGTGAAACGAATACGGTCGATACCATCGATAGACGCAACCAAACGAAGCAGTTCTGCAAATGAACAGATCTCACCATCGTGCATAGGACCACGGTACGCGTTTACGTTTTGACCCAGAAGGTTTACTTCACGTACGCCTTGTTCAGCAAGTTGGGCGATTTCGAACAGTACGTCATCCATTGGACGGCTTACTTCTTCACCACGAGTGTACGGTACGACACAGTAAGTACAGTACTTAGAGCAGCCTTCCATAATAGAAACGAATGCTGTCGCACCTTCAGCGCGAGGTTCAGGTAGGCGGTCGAATTTTTCGATCTCTGGGAACGAAATGTCCATAACTGGTGCATCATCGGACTGAGATTGTTTGATCATCTCAGGTAGGCGGTGCAAAGTTTGTGGGCCAAAAATAACGTCAACGTATGGTGCACGTTCACGAATATGGTCACCTTCTTGCGTTGCTACACAACCACCTACACCGATAACTACGCCAGGTTTTTTATCTTTTAGTGTTTTCCAGCGGCCTAGCTGGTGGAAAACTTTCTCTTGCGCTTTTTCACGGATCGAACAGGTGTTAAGTAGAAGTACGTCTGCTTCCTCTGGCTCTTCCGTCAGCTCGTAGCCGTTTGCAGCATTAAGCAGGTCGGCCATTTTTGATGAATCGTATTCGTTCATCTGGCAGCCCCAGGTTTTAATTAGCAGTTTCTTACTCATCTCACTTTCGCTCGTTCAGTTGTACTTAAATCGGAGAGCTATTGCTCAAATTATAGCCGCCATCACGGCGGTAAGCGGCGTATTGTACTGCTTTAAAAAGCACCTGACTAGTGATCTAGCTAATTCTCTGCAAAGCCTGATGAAATCTAGTTTTTCGCCCTATGCAGAACAAGGTTTTTTGTTAAACAATTTTGTAAAAATAGCCATGGAAAGTACAATAAAAAACGCCAATTAATCAGCACGATGAAGAGTGAAAAATGAACAAGTATGACATCGCCGTGATCGGTGGCGGTATGGTTGGGGCAGCCGTCGCTGTTGGATTTGCCAAGCAGGGCAGAAGCGTTGTCTTGGTCGAAGGTACAAAACCTAAAGTTTTTGATGCCGCTCAGGCGATGGATATTCGTGTATCTGCAATCTCGCACCAGTCGGTGGAGTTACTTGATTCACTCGGAGCATGGTCAGAGATCAAGAGCATGCGAGTTTGTCCTTATCGGCGCTTAGAAACTTGGGAGCACCCAGAGTGCCGTACTCGTTTTCACTCTGATGAATTGTCATTGGATCAGCTAGGTTACATCGTTGAAAATCGCCTAATCCAATTAGGTCTTTGGCAAGTCTTCTCTCAGTATGAAAATCTAACCGTGATGTGTCCTGAGCGATTAAAAGCCATTGAGTTTGCAGATGTAAACCTTGTGACACTAGAAAGTGGGGCGCAGTTTGAAGCTAACTGGGTGATTGGTGCTGATGGTGCAAACTCTAAAGTTCGTCAATTGGCTGGAATTGGTGTAACTGCGTGGGATTACCGACAACACTGCATGTTGATTAATGTGAAAACAGAATTGCCACAGCAAGATATCACTTGGCAACAATTTACTCCTTCAGGCCCGCGTTCATTTTTACCTTTGTGCTCTTTGAGTAACGACGATGGTCAAGTAGTAGGCCAAGGTTCTTTGGTTTGGTATGACTCGCCTATACGTATTAAACAACTGTGTGCGATGGGTAAACCTCAACTAAGGGAAGAAATCTTACGTCATTTCCCTGCTGAATTAGGCGATATTGAAGTTTTACAGTTTGGCTCATTCCCACTCACTCGTCGTCATGCGCAAAGCTACTCAAGCAAAAATTGCGTGTTAGTGGGTGACTCTGCTCATACGATCAATCCGCTTGCAGGGCAAGGGGTAAACTTAGGCTTCAAAGATGTAGACGTTCTCCTTTCGGTAACAGAACACCAAGAAAAGCTGGAAGATACCTTACTCGCGAAATACGAACGCGCACGTCGACCTGACAACTTACTCATGCAGACGGGCATGGACTTTTTCTATAAAGGTTTTAGCAACGATCTTGGGCCATTGAAGTTCGTACGTAATGCTGCATTGAAGCTTGCTGAAAACTCAGGGCCAATTAAGGCTCAAGTACTGAAATACGCGTTAGGTATGTAGTAAGCTACTCAAATCACAGATAGAAAAAAAGCGAGCCATGAGCTCGCTTTTTTAATTCGGCAAATCTAATGATTTCCCGAGTCCAGAACCAAAAAAAAGAAAAAACCCAGCAAAGTCATGCTGGGTTTTCCGATAATGGTGCGGAAGGAGAGACTTGAACTCTCACACCTTGCGGCGCCAGAACCTAAATCTGGTGCGTCTACCAATTC